>NZ_JACIGI010000003.1:0-128266 GCF_014197795.1 Roseospira goensis | reverse complement strand
CCGGTGGTGGTGGCGTTGTCCGCGCCGCTGCCGTCGTCGAACGTCCAGGTCAGTTCGATATCACCCGACGATGTGTCGGTGGTTTCGTACTGGATGACCTGGAGGATCGCATTCACGTCATCCGTTGTGGCGCCCGGATCGAAAGAGAGCTCAAATGTCCCATCCGTCGTTTTGTAGAGTGCCACAACAGTAGACTCATCCTTAGTAATTGTATGGTAACCGTATTCGAAGCCGAAAGAGTAAGAGTCCGGAAGCTGAAACGCGAACACATCGTCCGTGTTCGCGCCGTCACTGCGGGCGATGGTCAGGGTGGCGTTGTCGTAGCTTCCGGCACCCTCGGCGAGGGCATCCAGCTCGGCGTCGGTGACGGTGACGTCGGCGTCCAGGATCACCGCATCACCGCCCGGGGTATAGGAGACCGAGACGCCCTCGCCGCCCAGGTCGTGGAACACCGGCGCGGTGTTGGGCTCGATCGCCGCGGAGACATCGATGTTGTCGATGGCGGGCGTAGTGACAACGCCCTCTTCATAAAGAGGTCGAAACAAGATCTTGTCAACGCAGTTGAAGGCCGAGCCGAAGGTCAATGTTCCGTATACGCCGTGTTCATTGCCTCCAGAAAGAGTATAAGTAATGTTCCCATCATTATCAGAGGATTCCAGATTCACGACTTCCCATTCAACAGCCACTTTGTTGTCCCGATATGCCCCGATCATAAATTTTTTTACAGAGTCGCTGCTTGCGCCAAAATCGAAAGATTCCAGCCTAAAGTCAGATTGATTAGTAGTAGCAAAATAAAAATCATATAGGTCATCTACTTTGTATTCATTCCACATGAAGAGCTTGTCACCATCATTGTCTTCTTCGTCCTGGTTTAGATTCCTTCCGGGCAACTCGGTGCTGTCAGCGACCCTGCCCGGCACCGAATAAGAAGTAAAGCCGATGGCCTTGAACACCCAGTCGCCAATGGGTCTGTAGTCATTGTATGTACCCGACTCCCTCCCGTCGAAGTTCTCGTCCGAGGGGCCCAGAACGGCCGCGAAGCGGGCCCGCGCTCCCGCCGAAAACCCCACCGCCGTCGTCACCGCTCCGACCCGGACGTCCAGCGCCCAGTCGCCGCCCTGGTCGGCCGCGCCGGTGGGCGTGCGCGACGCGGCCACGTTGGCGCCGGTGGCGGCGGCCAGGGCCGCCACGAAGGCCGCGCCCGTCTCGGTCCTCGCGACCGCGCAGCCATACAGCAGGATGTCGGCGCCGTCGCGCAGCGCCCGGGCGACGGCCCGCAGTTCGGGCGCGTAGGCGTCCAGCGTGTCGGTGGACAGCACGGCGTTGCCCAGCATGAGCGCCCCGTCGCGGCCGTGGCAGACGATGTGCAGCGCCGCGATCCCCGTGTGGCCGGCCAGGCGGGCGGCCAGGTCGGCCACGCCGTCGCGTCCCCCGGACAGGAGCACGGTTTCGGCCTGATCCGGCACACCTTGGAGGAGCGTCTCAAGATCGGGCACGGCAGCGTCGAGGACGTAGACGGTGCGACCCGGGGCGGCGGTGCCCGACGGGATGGACGAGGACTGGGACGCGGACTGGGACGGGGTGGTCATGGCGGGGTCTCCGGCAACGGATCGAGGGCGCGATCGCGATACCCAGGTTGGGCGGGACGAAGTACGACGAATGAGGGATTTTAAGGTGTATATTTACATCTATAACTTCATTTTTATTGACCTATACTATAATATGGATCCATAAAACGCGCCTTTCGGGCGAAGATGCGGCGGTGCGATGCGCCGGGGCGTGCTCGCGTCGACTCGCCCGACGCGCTAACCGTTCCGGTTTGAATATCGCTTGGCGCGCATCCGGGTCAAATAAAAATTCCGCATGACGGCCATGATTATTATTGTATCAGGACAATATTCGACAGGGCCGTAACGAAACCTGAATATTAATATATATTTCTTTTGGTTTGTTTTCCACCATCGGTAAGTCCTCGCCCGGTTCGCCCATTGCAGCCGATTGCGACAAGCCGGACCCGCGCCGCGATTCCGGTTTGTCGCAATCGACGCTAGCCCGCAGGTCTCACCGGACGGTGTCCGCTTGGCGTTTGGGTGGCGGACTCCTTTCGGGATCGGCTGGGGACGCGCGTCGGTGTCCGGCCGTTTCGGGCCGGGCGGTGAGGTCAGGTCTGGTCCTTCACCTCGGTAGGGCGGTCGACCTGGAGGCGGGGGGCCGCGTCGGGCAGGCGCAGTTCGCCTGGAAAGCGGCGGTCCCCGGCCCACCCGGCGACCGCGCGGCAGACGGTGACGGTGCGCTCTTCGGGGCGGCCGTGTCCCTTGTCGTCGTCGGTCACAGTCTCAAGGTCCTCAGTAGCGGCCGTGCGCAGCCACTGGGCCATCGAAAACAGCCGCCACTGGGTCGGCGATGTCACCTTCAAGGACGACCTGTCCCGCGTCCGGACCGGCTACGGCGCCAAAAACATGGCCGTCGTCAGGCCCTTCGCCTTCAACCTTGGGCGCGCCATGTCCGACAAGCGCCCCCGCAAGACCAGACGCAAACGCGCCGCATGGGACCCAAACGACCTCGCCCAAATCCTGAACAGGGACATCCCGTAATCCGAGTTCGGAGCCCTGGGGCCTCCTTTGGATGGCTTGAGGCCGCGCCCCGGTCTGTGCTACCGGACGGTTTCGATGCGAACCTGCCTGTCTTCGGGTCGCTTTGCCCTTGCAACGCTCCCAGCCCCTGGTGACCATGCGGACATGGACCCACCGGCCGCGGCGCCCCGTCGGGCGCCGCCGTGCACTCATGGTGTGCCGTCGGTCCGGTCGCACGGTCCCGCGGTGCCGTGCCACTTTCATCGAACCAAGATCAAAGAGGACCTGAACCATGCCCGAACGCGCCACATCGCCCCGGGTGGCTGCCCTGGTCGGCCCCTACCTGTCCGGCAAGACCAGCCTGCTGGAGAGCATGCTGATGGCCTGCGGGGTGATCCATCGCAAGGGGCGCGTGGAGGACAGCAACACGGTGGGCGACGCCAGCCAGGAGGCCCGCGACCGGGCGATGACCACCGAGATCAACGTGATCGAGGCGGACTATCTGGGCGACGCCTGGACGTTCCTGGACTGCCCGGGGTCGGTCGAGTTCCAGCAGGATGCGCTCAACGCCCTGATGGTGGCGGACGTCGCCGTCGTGGTCTGCGATCCCGACCCGGCCCGGGTGCGGATGGCAATGCCGCTGCTCAAGTTCCTCGATCAGCGCAGCATTCCGCACATGATCTTCATCAACAAGATCGAGACCGCCCAGGTCACCCTGCGCGAACTCATGGAGGCCCTGCAGGGGGTGTCGGACCGACCCCTGGTGTTGCGCGAAGTGCCGATCCGTGAGGACGGGAAGGTGACCGGGTACGTCGACCTGGTCAGCGAGCGGGCCTACCGCTACCGCCCTGGCGAACGATCCGACCTGATCCAGATCCCCGATCAGGTGCGTGACCGCGAGAAGGAGGCGCGCCAGGACCTGCTGGAAAGCCTGGCCGACACCAACGATCACATGCTGGAGGAGCTGCTTGAGGACGTCGTGCCGCCCAAGGACGAGGTCTACGACACCCTCACCCGCGACCTGGCCGAGGACCGTGTCGTCCCCGTGTTCTTCGGCGGCGCCCTGGAAGACAACGGGGTGGTGCGCCTGCTGAAGGCGTTGCGCCACGAGACTCCGGGCGTCGACGAGACCCTGGAGCGCCGTCTGGTCGACACCGGTGACAGCGCCCCGCTGGCCCAGGTGTTCAAGACCGTGCATGCCGCCCACACCGGCAAGATGTCGCTGGCGCGCGTCTGGCGCGGCCCGGTCAAGGACAGCACGCCGATCGGCGGTGAGAAGATCAACGGCATCTACACCTTCTCCACTCCGGGCCAGCCGAGCAAGGCCGCCCAGGCCGAGGCCGGGCGCGTCGTCGGTCTGGGCCGCCTGGAGGGGGTCAGCACCGGCGATCTGCTGGACGCCAAGGGCACCCGCGAGGCCGACTGGCCGGCGCCGCTGTCGCCGCTGGCCGCTGTGGCGGTCCGGCCCGCCAAGCACGGCGACGACGTCAAGCTGACTGGGGCCCTCGCCAAACTGAGCGAGGAGGACCGCGGCCTCAAGGTGGATCAGAACACCGAGACCAACGAGCTCCTGCTGTGGGGTCAGGGCGATATCCACCTTCAGGTGGCGCTGGCCCGCCTGGCCCGTCAGTACAACGTCGAGGTCAAGGCCGAGAAGCCGCTGGTGCCGTATCAGGAGACGATCAAGAAACCGACCAAGAAGCAGGGCCGCTTCAAGCGCCAGACCGGCGGCCACGGCCAGTTCGGCGATGTCCACATCGAGATCAAGCCGCTGCCGCGCGGGGCGGGCTTCGCCTTCCATGACCAGATCACCGGCGGTGTGGTGCCGCGCCAGTACATCCCGGCCGTCGAGCAGGGCGTGCGCGAGTGGTCGCGCCAGGGGCCGCTCGGCTTCCCGGTGGTGGACTTCGAGGTGACGCTGTACGACGGCTCCTATCACACCGTCGACAGCTCCGAGCAGGCGTTCAAGACCGCCGCCCAACTGGCCATGCGCGAGGGTGTGCCAGCTTGCGATCCGGTGCTGCTGGAGCCGATCCTGAAGGTCGAGATCAGCGTGCCCAACGACGCCACCAGCAAGGCCCAGCGCGCCCTGTCGACGCGCCGTGGCCAGATCCTGGGCTTCGACCAGAAGGAGGGCTGGGACGGCTGGGACGTGGTCTACGGTATGCTGCCGCAGTCGGAGATGCATGACCTGATCGTCGAGATCCGCTCCGCCACCATGGGTGTCGGCACCTTCTCGTGGGCGTTCGACCACCTCCAGGAACTGAGCGGCCGTGAGGCCGAGCAGGTGGTGGACCGCCGCAAGGCGATGCTGGAGAACGCCTGAGGCCCGGCGCGGGACCCGCTGCGTGGCGCGGGCGGGCGCGGCCGTGCGCCGGCCCGACGCCGCATCGGCTGCGGTCATGCCCCCGGTGAGACCAAGGACGGTTGCGGCGGTGGGCGTTTCTGGCACACTGCCGCTCCCGTCCCGCCCGACCGGAGGGTCCCGCCATGATCCTGTATGACTTCCTGCCGTCCGGGAACTGCTACAAGATCCGCCTGCTGCTGGCGCGGCTCGGCCTGCGCTACACGCGTCGCGACGTCGACATCCTCAAGCGCGAGAGCCGGACGCCCGAGTTCCTGGCCCTCAACCCGAACGGCCGGGTTCCGGTGCTGGTTCTGGATGACGGCACCGCGCTGGCGGAGAGCAACGCCATCCTCTGGTATCTGGCGGACACCAACAGCCTGCTGCCCGACAGCCCGCTCGACCGGGCGCGGACCCTGCAGTGGATGTTCTTCGAGCAGTACAGCCACGAACCGAACGTTGCCGTGGCCCGCTTCTGGCTAACGGAGCAGCCCGAGATGACCGAGGATCAGCGCCGCGCACTTCCGAACCGGCAGCAGCAGGGACGCGACGCCATCGGGCTCATGGAGCGGCACCTCGCGGACCAGCCGTTCTTCGTCGGCGACCGCTTCGGGCTCGCCGACATCGCGCTGTTCGCCTACACCCACGTGGCGCCCGAAGGCGGCATCGAGCTGGATCCGTTTCCGCATGTGCGGGCGTGGATCGACCGCGTGGCCGCCCAGCCGGGGCATGTCGCGATCACCGATGCCCCGTGACCGCAGGGGCCGGTCTGGCACTACACTCTCCGGAGCACCGTCGCCCGCATCGGCTGGTCGAGCAATGCGGCCCCTTCCTCGTCCCTCGGCATCTCGGCCAGCACGGCGTCGAAGTGCGCCCGCAGGCCGGTCGCGTCGGCAGCGAAGATGGCCGCCCGCGCCGGGCTGATGCGCTCCTGCCACGCGCGCCAGCTCTCGAAGTCGCGCTTCTTCGAGATCGTGACGTACTCGAACTCGCGTTCCAGCACGAGCGGGGCGGGGCCGTCGGCGGCCTCGTGCAGCCGGCGATGGGCCAGGGCGCGGACCTCGGCCTCGTCGTCGACCGGCCGGTTGAGCCGGTAATTGGCCCCCCCGGCCACCGGCTCGAACGCCACCACCCGGCCGCCGGCCCGCGTGATGCGGACCGCCTCGGCGACCGCGGCGGCCATCAGGTCGGTCAGCACATGGTGCAGGCTGTTGAAGAACAGCGCGATGTCCTGGCTGCCGTCGGGTAGGGGCAGGGCCTCGGCGCCAGCCTGGATGAAGGCTTCGTCGGCCACCGCGGCCGCCGCGCGGGCTTGGTCGAGTTGGCGCGGGTTGGGATCCAGGCCGACGACATGGGCGCCGGCCTGCGTCAGAAAGCGGGTCCAGGTGCCGTCGCCGCAGCCAATGTCGGCGACCCGCAGGCCCTCCAGTGGCTCCAGGGTTTCCAGCACCATGGCCCGGCTGCCGCGCACCGGCAGGCCGTGTGTGAGGGTCTCGGGAAGGGCGGGCTCGAACATGCGGGCGGGTCCGGGAACGGGGCGAGAGGGGCGGGGTCAGAGGTCCGGGCGCTCGGGGCGGTACTGCACCCGGTTGGCGTGCTCGAAGCCTTCGATGTACTGCGCCAGCTCGCGGCGGCGCTTGACAACGGCGTCAATCTGCTGGCGCAGGTGGGCCGGCGCCGTGGCGCCGACGTCGCTGGCGCCGGGGGCGCGTTCCAGGAACTGGCGCAGGTTGTAGCTTTCGATCAGGTCAGCGCAGAAGTTCAGCAGGCTGCTGGTGCGCGCCCGCCGCGTCTCCGTGTGGTACACCGAGACGGAGAACGAGCCGGTCCGGCCGCTCTTGCGCTCCAGGATCGCTGCCCGCAGGTAGGCGGAAAACGGCGTGACCACGACCGCGGTCTGACTGTCATGCTGCACCACCATGTCGCTGTCGGCGGAACATCCGAACACGCTGGCCACGGCCTGGCGCACGGTGCGCTCGTCAAGATCGGCACCCTGGGCGAGACGTTCGATGGCCACGACAGGCGGCGAGTCACGGGTGGTGAAGATGGTGGCGCCGCCCACATGCAGCGAGGTCCAGTTGTCGCGGTTGAACTGGCGCTCGTATCCGGACACCTTGCGCTCCCACAGGTCGCCCCAGTCCGGCGGATAGGGATTGTGGGGGCTGAAGGTTTCCGGGTCGCGGGTGAAGCGTTCCGCGACGATGGCGGCCATGCGCAAGGTGCCCGCGATGTTGTGCCCCCGGACCACGATCGGCGCCGTGTGGGAGTGCGCCGAGACCTCCATGGTCAACCGGTTGCTCTTCAACACGAAGCTGGGATCCTGGGGGACATCGGAGCCGGACTGGCCGTCGAACCGATGAATGACGGACTTCTCGCGGTAGAGGGTGATGGGGCCGATCGAGGCCATGGAACCTGGCTTCGTTTGTGGGTCCGAGGGATGCGGTAAACCGGCGCCGGCCAGTGTCACGCGCCATGATCGGGGCTTATGGCCCGGGTGTCCACTCTTCCTACAGGAGCGCGGGCGCAATGGAAAGGGACTCACACACAGCCCCGGAGTGGTGCACCGGGGCCGATGTGGCCGTCGTCGCCCTCGGGGCCGCCGTTCGTGCCGACGGCCAGGCCAGCGCGGCGATGCGCCGGCGGGTGCGCGCCGCGGCCGCGCTGGCGCAGGCGACGCCGGGGGCCCGGCTCGTCCTGTCGGGCGGCGCCGGCAAGCGTCACCCCGCCGGGGTGCCCAGCGAGGCCCGCCTGATGGCCGCGCTGGCCGTGCAGGTCGGGGCGACGCCCGCGTGTCTGCTGCTGGAGGAGCGGTCGTCCAACACGCTCGGCAACGCCGCCCACAGCCTGGCCGTACTGGCGCGCCACGGTCTGCCGGACCGGGTCGTCGTGGTGACCGACCGGCCGCACCTGCGCCGGGCGCTGTGGTGCTTCCGGGCGGTGGCGCGGGCGCGTGGTCTGCCCGTGCACATCGAGGGCGTCGGGGTGCCGATCCCCGACCGGCGCGCCGCCCGCAGCCTGGCCGTTCGCGAGGCGTTTGCGCTGTTGCTGTACCTGCCCCGGCTGCTGTCCCGGGCCTCCCTTGTCGCTCCGGAGGCGGGCGGGCATGATGACGGTCCCGCATAGCGCGGATCGCGATCAATCGGAACCACGATGTGGTTCGAATTGATTGCGTGACTCCGCGCGACCGATCTGATTCTCAGCCGATCCGGTTTGTCGCAATCGGCTGTAGGGCCTCTGTCCCGCGCCAAGGAGTCCGTTCGTTCATGGAGACCGCGTCGCCCGCCGCCCCCCGTCCGCTCGACGGCATCCGGATCCTCGACGCCGCCAGTTTCATCGCCGGCCCGTTCACCACCGCCATCCTGGGCGAGTTCGGCGCCGAGATCATCAAGGTCGAGCAGCCGGGGACCGGCGATCCGTTCCGTCGCTTCGGCACCGCGACCGAGCGCGGCGACAGCCTCGCGTTCCTGAGTGAGGCACGGAACAAGCGGTCCGTGACCCTGGACCTGCGGAAGCCGGCGGGGGCGCGTCTCTTCAAGGCCCTGGCCGCGAAGTCCCATGTGGTCTGCGAGAATTTCCGACCGGGGACGATGGAGCGGTGGGGGTTGGGCTGGGACGACCTGTCCGCCCTCAACCCCGCCCTGGTGATGCTGCGGGTCAGCGGTTACGGCCAGGACGGCCCGTATGCGGACCGGCCGGGCTTCGCCCGCATCGCCCATGCGGTAGGGGGGCTGACCCATCTGGCCGGCATGCCGGACGGGCCGCCCGTCACGCCGGGGTCGACGTCGCTCGGAGACTACATGTCGGGCCTGTTCGGGGCGGTGGGCGTGCTGATGGCCCTGCGCCACGCCGAGCGCACCGGCGAAGGCCAGGTCGTGGACATCGCGCTCTACGAGTCGGTGTTCCGGGTGCTCGACGAAATCGCCCCGCGCTACGCCCGCGACGGCACGGTGCGCGGTCGCGAGGGCGCGGGGACCCTGAACGCCTGCCCCCATGGACATTTCGTGTGCCAGGACGGCGCCTGGGTGGCGATCGCCTGCACCAGCGACAAGATGTTCGCGCGCCTGGCCGAGGTCATGGCGCGGCCGGATCTGGTCCGCGACTACGGCACCACGGCACAGCGGCTGGCGGCGCGCGAGACGGTGGACGGCCTGGTCGAGGGCTGGACCCGCACCATGCCGCGCGACCGGGTGGTGGAGGTCTGCACCGCGGGCCATGTGCCCTGCGGCCCCATCAACACCATCGCCGACATCTTCGCCGACCCGCACTTCGCCGCCCGCGGCAACCTCGTGGAGGTGCTGGCCGAGGGCGTGGGCTCGCTGACCCTGCCCAACGTGCTGCCCCGTCTGTCGCGCACCCCCGGGCATATCGACCACGCCGGCCCGGCCCTGGGCGCGGACACGGACGCCGTTCTGGAGCACGTGCTCGGGGTTGCGGCCGACGAACGCGCCACACTGCGCGCCGACGGGGTGATCTGAGCGCCACGCGGAACCCATGAGGCGATTGGCCGTTTTCCCTGGAAACCCGGCCCGCCGGGTCCCAGTATCCGGGGGGCGCCCACCCACCAAGCGGACCCGCCACCCACGCGGCCGCCGGGCGCCCCGTTCCGGCTCCACCGTTCACATCCCAGGAGGCCAACCGACATGTCCAGCGAGGGACTTCACGCGCCGCGAGAACGCCTGTCCCGGGAGACCCTCTCCCTGCATCACGCCATCGTCTCGCTGAAGGAGGAACTGGACGCGGTGGACTGGTACCGCCAGCGCGCCGACGACTGCGAGGACGCGCCGCTGCGTGACATCCTGCTGCACAACATGCGCGAGGAGATGGAGCACGCCTGCATGGTGCTGGAATGGCTGCGCCGTAACAACGCGGACTGGGCCGAGTACATCCAGACCTATCTGTTCACCGAGGCGCCGATCACCGAGGTCGAGGAAGAGGAAACCGGCGGCGGGGCCGAGGCGGGTCCAGAGGGTGGGGCCGAGGCTCCATCGGGCCGGCCCGGCCACGGCTTCACCATCGGCGCCATCCGTGACGGCGAGGAGGGCTAGCACCATGGATTTCCTGAACCGCAGCCAGGCCCCGTTCGGTGATGGCATCTGGGACCGGATCGACGAGGCCGCCGCCGGCGCCGCGCGCGAACTGATGACGGCGCGCCGCTTCCTGGAGGTGGGCGGCCCCTACGGACCCGGGCTGACCGCCATCGAGCTGTCGAACGACGACTACTGCCGCCAGCCGGCGCCGGGCGAGGCCGGGGCGGTGATGAGCCGGGCCGTCTCGGTGCCGATGCTGCGCCGGACCTTCAAGCTGTCGCTGCGCCGCCTGGCGGCCGCCCTGTCGAACGGGCAGCCGCTGGACCTGTCGCCGGTCGAGGACGCCGCCGAGGCGGTGGCCCGTCTGGAAGAACAGATCGTCTACTACGGCCGCCCCGAGTTCGGGTTGCCGGGCCTGCTGGAGAGCGACGGCCTGTGCCGCATGGACGGCGGCGACTGGACCAAGCCGGAGGACGCGCTGGAGGACGTGTTGGCCGCCGTCACCCGCCTGGACGACGGTGGATTCCGGGGGCCGCACGCCCTGGTGCTGGCGCCGAAGTACTACAACGCCCTGTTCCGGCGCTATCCGGACAGCGACATGGTGCTGATCAACCACCTGCGGCGGCTGTGCACCCGGGGCATCTTCAAGACCAGCATCGAGGGGGCCGCCGTCATCGACCCCCGCGTGGGCAGCCTGGAGATCGGCCAGGACCTGATGTGCGGCTACATCGGCAACGACGGCATCCATTGCGAGCTGTTCGTCAACGAAAGCCTAGTGCTGCGCATGCAGGACGAGGGCGCAGTGTGCGCCATCGCCCCCAAGACCGCCTGACGGCAGCGGACGCCGCGGCGCCCACGCAGGAGCGTGGGCGCAAGAGCCCCTTTCTTCCTCGGTCCCACGCTTCCGCGTGGGACCGCGGGACCACCGTTCTCGGTCCCACGCTCCCGCGTGGGACCGCGGGACCACCGTTCTCGGTCTCACGCTCCCGCGTGGGACCACGGGACCACCTTTCTCGGTCCCACGCTTCCGCGTGGGACCGCGGGCCGTCACCCGCAGCCGCCGGCGGAGACGGCGGCGGGTGGCCGTCCGTGGATGCCGCATTCGGTCTTGGCGCGGCCGCGCCAGCGTCCGGCCCGTGGGTCCTCGCCCGCCGCCACCCGGTCCGAGCACGGCCAGCAGCCGATCGAGGCGAACCCGTCCGCCTGCAGCGGATGGCGCGGCAGGTCGTGGGCCGCGAAATGGCGGTCGATGTCGGCGCGCGACCAGCCCGCCAGCGGGTTCAGCTTGACCCGGCCGTCCACGGTCTCGGCCATCGGCAGGGTGGAGCGGTCGCCGCCGTGATGGCGCTTGCGACCGTTGATCCAGGCCGCGAACCCGCCCAGGCCGCGCTCCAGCGGCTCCACCTTGCGCAGGTGGCAGCAGGCGTCCGGGGTGCGCGCCCACAGCTCGCCGTCCGGGTCGGCCTGGGCCAGCGCCGCCGGGTCCGGCCGCAGGCTGCGCACGTCGCGCAGCCCCAGGCGCTCGACCAGCCGGTCGCGGTAGCGCAGGGTTTCCCCGAACAGCTTGCCGGTCTCCAGGAACAGCACCGGCGTCGCCGGATCCACCTCGGCGACCAGATGCAGCAGCACCGCCGATTCCGTGCCGAAGGAGGACACCACGGCGATCTCGCCCGGGAACCAGTCCCGGATGGCCCGGGCCAGCAGGGCGCGGGTGGACAGCCCTTGGGCGGCGCGCAGGATCTCCGGGACCGACCCGGGCCGCGCGGACGTCAGCGGCAGGCGGCCGGGGAACACGATGGGGTGGGTCGTCATGCCGCCAGTCCCTTGCGTCGCAGGGTATGGCGCCGTAGCGCCGGAATGGTCGGACGGCCGTCGCCGGTGGGCTGGTAGACGCCGGCGATTTCCGTGACCGCGGTCTGCCAGTCGCCCTCGGGGTCGGCGCTGTCCAGCACCACCTGGTCGAAGCCGCAGCGCACCATGAACAGGAGTTGGTCGCGCAGCACCTCGCCTGTGGCCCGCAGCCGGCCGCGGTAGCCGTGGGTCTCCCGGATCTGGCGCGCCTGGGTATAGGCCCGACCGTCCTTGAAGGCGGGGAAGGCGAGGACGATCAGGCCCAGGCGGTTCAGGTCGCCGTCCACCAGGACCGTCAGGTCGGCAACCGCGGCGTCGTTGGGCAGGAGCACGCCAAGCGGGGCGCGGCGCATCACCAGGGTGTCCCTCTCCGTGGTCAGGCGCGCCAGCGGCACCAGAACGGGGCCGTCCGCCGGTACCGCCTGAGGTTCGGTCACGACGACCCAGGGGTCCGCGATGCGGACACCGGCTTCAAGCAGCGGCATGGAGCGTCTCCTTGAACGGGGTGGTGCCGACGCGGGCCACCGTGTCGATGAAGCGTTCGCCTGGCTGGCGGATGGCGAGGTAGGTGTCCACGAACCCGGCGATCAGGTCGACGGCGCGGTCGGCCGGGACCGCCGGCCCCACAACCTTGCCGAGGGCCGCCTGCTCGTCCGAGCGCCCGCCCAGGGTGACCTGGTAGAGTTCCTCGCCGTGGCGGTCCACGCCTAGGATGCCGATGTGGCCCACGTGATGATGGGCGCAGGCGTTGATGCAGCCCGAGATGTTGATGTGCAGTTCGCCGATCTCCTGGGCGCGGTCCATGTCGGCGAAACGCCGGGTGAGCGCCTGGGCGAGCGGGATCGAGCGGGCGTTGGCGAGCGCGCAGTAGTCCAGGCCGGGGCAGGCGATGATGTCGCTGACCAGCCCGACGTTGGGGGTGCCCAGCCCGGCGGCCTCCAGCGCCGCCCACAGGGCGGGCAGATCCGACAGGCGCACGTGGGGCAGGACCAGGTTCTGTTCATGCGTGACCCGGATCTCGCCGTGGCTGTAGTGCTCCGCCAGGTCGGCCAGCAGGTCCATCTGGCTGGCGGTGGCGTCGCCGGGCGGCTGGTCGGTGCCCTTGAGCGAGACGTTGACGATGCCGTGCCCCGGAACCCGGTGCGGCGCCACGTTGGCCCGGATCCAGCGCGCCAGCACCGCGTCCGATGCCCCGTCGGCAGCCTCGGCCACGGTGCCCGTCAGCGCCTCGTAGGCCGGCGGCGCGAAGTGGGCCGCGATGGCGGCGTAGGTCTCCGGTGCGACGTCCAGCTCGGTCTCGCGCAGGGTCGTCCACTCGGCCTCCACAAGGTCCCGGAATTCAGTGATCCCAATGGCGTCCACCAGGATCTTGATGCGCGCCTTGTACATGTTGTCGCGCCGGCCGAAGCTGTTGTAGACGCGCATGATGGCTTCGAGGTAGCTCAGCAGGTGCCGTTTCGGCACGAACGGCCGGATGGTCTTGCCGATCACCGGGGTGCGCCCCAGGCCGCCACCGACAATCACCTCGTAGCCCGCCTCGCCGCGGTCGTCGCGGTGCATGCGCAGGCCGATGTCGTGCACCCTGACCGCCGCGCGGTCGCTGGGCGCACCGGTGATGGCGATCTTGAACTTGCGCGGCAGGTAGCTGAACTCCGGGTGCAGCGTCGACCACTGGCGCAGGATCTCGGCGGTGATGCGCGGGTCCTCGATCTCGTCCGGCGCCACCCCGGCCCAGGGGTCCGACGTGACGTTGCGGATGCAGTTGCCGCTGGTCTGCAGGGCGTGCATCTGCACCCGCGACAGATCGGCCAGGATGTCCGGCGCCTCGGCCAGCGTGATCCAGTTGAACTGGATGTTCTGGCGGGTCGTGAAGTGGCCGTAGCCGCGGTCGTAGCGCCGCGCAATCTGCGCCAGCATGCGCATCTGTGCGGCCGACAGCGTGCCGTAGGGGATTGCCACCCGCAGCATGTAGGCGTGAAGCTGGAGATAGAGGCCGTTCATCAGGCGCAGCGGCTTGAACTGCTCCTCGGTCAGGGCACCGGACAGGCGGCGCGCGACCTGGTCGCGGAACTGGGCCACGCGCTGGTCGACCAGCGTCTGGTCATGGGTGTCGTACTGGTACATGGACACTCTCCGGCGGGCGGGTCAGGGGAGCGACGCAGGACGGGTCACCGGCCGGTCGACCGGCAGGGCGATCGTCGGTCCCGTGGCCCGGATGGCCTCGCGTTGCGTGATGGCGCGGGGGCCGTCGCCCCTCGCCGCCAGGGCGTCAGGCCGGACCTCAATGACATCCAGGCCCACCACCTCGCAGCCCGCCACGTCGCGCTCGCACACGGCCAGCAGGGCCTCGACGGCGGGGTCGGACCCCACGACCAGGGCGCGGGCCAGGTGCGGCGACCAGGTGCCGGCGGCGGTGCGGTAGACGACGACGCCGTCGAGCAGGCGGTTGGCGGTGACGACGCGGGGCGCGTCGGCGCGGAGCTTGCGGGCCATGGTCAGGCACCTCCGATGGCGGGGCGGCGGTCGGACGCGGCCGAGGATGCGGCCACGGGGGCGGGCGGCGCGATGCGGGCGTGCCAGGCCGGCGCCTGACGGACCACCTCGCCAATGACGATCAGGGCCGGACCATCGGCGACCCGATGGGCCAGCGCGGGCAGGGCGGTCAGCGGGCCGACGTGGACGTGCTGGTCCGGCCGGGTGCCGTTCTCGATCACGGCGACGGGCAGACCGGCGGGAACGCCCGCCTGGATCAGCCGGCGGGCCAGCCGTGCGGCGCGGGCGCGGCCCATGTAGACGACCAGGGTGCGGTCGTCCCCCGCCAGGGCGGCGGCGTCGGTCTCCGCGTCCCCCGCCTTCGCCTGTCCGGTCACCAGGGTGACGGCGGAGGCGTGGTCGCGGTGCGTCAGGGGAATCCCGGCGGCGGCCGCGCAGCCCAGGGCGGCGGTCACGCCGGGCACGACGTGGACGTCGACACCGGCGGCCGCCAGGGCCGCCACCTCCTCGCCGCCGCGTCCGAAGACGAACGGATCGCCGCCCTTCAGGCGCACCACCCGCTGGCCGGCCGTGGCGGCCTCCACCATCACGCCGTGGATGGCGTCCTGTCCGATGCCCGGGGCGCCGTATCGCTTGCCGACCGGGACGCGGGTGGCGTCGCGTCGGGCCAGGTCGAGCACGCGCGCATCAACGAGGCTGTCGTAAAAGATGACGTCGGCCGCCTGGAGCAGCCGTTGCGCCTTCAGGGTCAGCAGCTCGGGATCGCCGGGGCCGGCGCCGACGAGGTGGACCACTCCCGAAGCCGGCTCATCGGCGCCGGTCGGTGACCGGTTGATCAGGGCGATCATGCGCTCGGCCGCCCCGGCCTCGTCGCCGGCCAGGACACGCTCGCCGATCTCGCCCTGGAACACGCGGTCCCACAACAGCCGGCGCGCCCGTCCGGCCGGCACCGTGGCCTTGACCGCGTCCCGGAACCGGCGCGCGAAAGCGGCCAGGGTACCCAGGCGGTCCGGCAGCACGGCGTCGATTCGCGCGCGTACCAGCCGGGCCAGGGCGGGCGCGGCGCCGCCGGTGGCGATGCCGACCTCCAGCGGGCCGCGCCGCACCATGGCGGGGACGGAGAAATCCGACAGGGCGGGGCGGTCGACGGCATTGACCCAGACCCGGGCGGCGCGCGCCCAGCCGACGACACGCCGGGCCTCGCCTTCGTCCTCGAGCGCCACGATCACCACCGCGCAGCCCAGGACGTCGCAGGGCGCGGCGGCCCGTCGGTCCAGGCGCACGGCGCCGGCGGCGGCGAGCGCGATCAGGTCGGCCGCGGGCTCGGCGGCCACGACCGTAACCAGGGCGCCGGCCTCGACGAGCAGGCGGGCCTTGGCGGCGGCGGCCGCGTCGCCGCCCACCACCAGGGCCGGACGCGCGGTGAAATCCAGGGAAACGAGCATGGCTGTCCTCGCGGGTGCCCCGTGGGCCGAATGCGAGAACGTTTCCACGCTGGAGGGGTGTGGTCAACACATAAATAACACATAAATATAGTGTTATTTATGTGTTCCACAAAGTAAATACGTACTATATCACCCGGCCTGATCCCGCACGCGCTGGTCCGGGTCGCGGCATCGAGGGGCCGGCCGGTCCCGTCCGACCCCTCAGGGACCCGCCCTACAGGTGCTTGGCGGCTACGGACTGATAGGTGCCGTCCTGTCGCATCCCGATCAGGCCCTTGTTGATGCGCAGCAGGTTGATGCGCGTCTGCGGATCGGTCTTCATGCCCACGACATGCAGGGTCTGCACGGTGGCCAGGGCGATCAGTTCACTGACCTGATCGCCGATGCCGAGGCTCTGCACCACCGATTCGCTGGTGTCGGCGTTCAGGGTCACCACGTCCACCTCGCCCGCCGCCAGCCGCTCGAAGCAGTCCGTGGGGCTGTCGCCGGCGACCCGCACGATGGCCGGCGGGGCGAGCCCTTCCACCTCCAGGTCGAAGGTGAAGTAACCTTCGGGGCGGCACAGCGTCTTGCCTTGCAGCGCGTCGTAGCTGGTCAACGTGGCCTCGCTGCCGGCCGCGCCGTAGAACGTGATGACCACCTCGTGCAGGGGTTCGGAGAAGCGCAGGTTGTCGCACCGCCAGCGCGAGGCCTCGCTCAGCCGGTCGGCCTGCTCGCAGTCCGGCCGAAACCAGGGGAACCCCAGGTCATAGGCGCCGTTGGCGAGCAGGGTCTGGAGATGGGAGCCCCAGTCCTTGATGACGTCGATGCGGTAATCGGCGGCGCCGTCGCCGCCCCGTTGCAGGGCGCGTTCGACCAGTTCGAAGCTGAAGCCGCCGCCGGGCAGGCCGGCATCGACGTAGGGCGGATAGTCGGCACCCGTCACCAGGCGAATGTCGGCCGACGTGGACTCGGCCACGGCCGGGAGGGCCGCCTCCGTCGGCCCGTCGCCGCCCAGGCACGGCACCCAGAGGTCCACCCCGACATCGAGTTCGCTCGGGTTGCCGAGCTTGCCGGGGTTGTACTGATAGAGAATGTGATAGGCGCTGGCGTGCCCGTAGGCGCGCTCGGCGATGCTGGCCAGATAGTCGCCGGGCTGGCTGGTGTACATCTGGTCGCAGGTGATGGCGTCGGGCTTGACCTGCGCTTCTGGCTTCCCGCTCTGGGCCTCGGCCGCAGCCCAGGGCAGGGCGGCCAGAAGCGCGGCCGCGCAGGCGGTGGACATCCGGATCATGACGTGAGGACCTCCCATGGTTGGTGCCGCGTGTCTTGTCTGGGGTCTGCCGGAGTCGGGGTCCGACCCTGACACACGTGGCGACCGCTCGGTTCTGACGCAACCGCGATGGCCAAAGCTGAGACTCGGAACCATTTGATAGAGAGACCCGGACCGCTGGGCGGGCGTCAGACCTCCCGGGGGCGTGATCCGGCCTGATTTGGTCCCCACCGCCTGCAACAGATGCTTCGTGACCACCGCGTTTTGCGGCATACTGCCTCGGAATGGACCGGCCGTCGGACACTCTTTGTCCGCACGAGGGACAGATTGTCCGCACGAGGGGCAGATTGTCCGCACGAGGGGCAGAACGGAGCACGGACCATGGATCGGGGGACCAACACGGAGAGCACCCGCGCGGCGGTCGTCCGGGCCTACGCGTCCGTCCAGGGCGGGCAGGTCGGGTCCGACGCCATTGCGTTCGACGCGGCCGTCATGGTGTATCGGCGCCTGTGGCCGGGCGTGTCCGAGGCCCAGGCTCGCGACCGCGTGGCGCAGATGCTGGGCGATGCCATGTCGACCACGGTTCCGGACTGGGAAGAGGACGGCCCGTGGCGCGACTCGAGAGGGCCGTCGCGCTCCCGCGCGCCAGAGCCACCGCGCGAGTCGGCCTGAGGCAGCCGGCGCGCAGGCCGGGGGGGGCGGTGAGGCCGATCGGTCAGCGCCCTTGGCGCGGCCGGGCGCGTTGGGTTATGGGATAGCCGGCGGCATCCCGAGCCGCGTCTGTCCGTTCCCGGTGAGAGCCCCCATGCGTCCCTCCGACCCGGTCGCCATCGTCGAGGCCGACCCCGACGACGCCAATGCCGTCCAGGCCCTGTACGCCCCTCATGTGCTGACCGGCACCGCGACCTTCGAGCTTGTCCCGCCGTCACGCGACGACATGGCGCGACGCATTGCCGCCGTGCGCGAGGCCGGGCTGCCCTGGCTGCTGGCGCGCGACGGCGGCGACGGGCGCCTGCTCGGCTATGCCTATGCCGGCCCGTTCCGGGCGCGGCCGGCCTATCGCCATACCGTCGAGGACAGCGTCTATGTCGACCCGGCGGCGGCCGGCCGGGGGGTTGGCACTACCCTGCTGCGCGCGGTCATCGACCGCTGCGCCGCCGCGGACGTCCGCCAGATGGTCGCCGTCATCACCACCCCCGGCTCCGAGGCGTCCGAGGCCCTGCACCGCCGGCTCGGGTTCGAGACCATCGGGGTGTTGCCGGGCGTGGGCCGCAAGTTCGGCCGCTGGCTGGGCACGCTGTACATGCAACGCGCGCTGGGCGACGGTCAGGCCACGGCCCCGCGCGCCGAGGGCTGACCGGTCCACGACGCCCGGTTCAGGCGGGTCGCGCGAGGCGGTCCATCGCCGTGGTCAGCAGCGCGTCGGTGACCGCCACGCCATCGACCGTGCGGCCGGCCAGCGACGCGCACAGGTTCAGCGCCGCCAGCGGCGCGGCATGCGCCCCGACCAGCGCGTCCCAGGCCGGCCCGCCGCCGGCCGCCAGATCCCGCAGCACCAGCGGGCTCGCCATGCCGACCGACTCCACCAGCGCGAACGCGGCCACGCCGTTGAGGTGGCTGAGCAGCTTCGGCCCCACGAGTTGGGGCGAGACGCAGCCCACTTCCGCCCGGGTCAGCAGGCCGGTCACCGCATGGATCAGGAACGGCAGCACGGGGTCGTCGGGGCCGAACACGCACACCGCGTTGTGGACGTGGCGCCGTACCCGCAGCCCCGACCCGGCCGGTTCCACCCAGACCTCGCGGCCGAAGGCATGCGTCGTCTCAACGCGCAGGTCCAGCCGCTGGCCGGCGAACACGAACACGTCGGCATCCAGCCACGCCACCCGGTCCCAGGTCCCCTCGGCCAGGGCTTCGCGGATCCACAGCAGGCGGGCCAGGTCGGCGGCCATGGCGCCGCAGCCGGCGGTCTTGGCCCGCAGGGGCGCCGGCAAGCGGTCGAACAGGGCATCGCCGGTGCACCGGTAGGCATGCCCGCCGGCCGCGGCCCAGGCGCGGACGCTGGCGACGCACCGGGCCATCCAGGCCGGCGGCGCCGGCGCGTGCGATTGCAGGACCAGGAGACCGGGCACGGCCTACTCGGCGGCGCGGCGCGCCAGATCCGCGCGATAGGTCCGGCCCAGCTCGGCGTAGTGCGCGGCCTGGGCCGGCCAGCCGGCGGTGTCCTCGGCGGTCAGGGCGCGCTTCGGCTTGGCCGGGCTGCCGGCCCACAGCTCGCCGGCCGGAACCCGCTTGCCGGGCGGCACCAGGGCACCGGCGGCGACCATGGCGCCACTCTCGATCACGCACCCGTCCATGACGGTGGCGCCCATGCCGATGAAGCACCCGTCCTGCAGCGTGCAGGCGTGGATCAGCGCCTTGTGGCCGATGGTGATGCCGTCGCCGATGTAGGTGCCGAACCGGCCCTTGGTGACGTGCACCACCGTGCCGTCCTGGATGTTGGTGTTGGCGCCGATGCGGATTTCGTGCACGTCGCCGCGCACCACGCAGCCGAACCAGATGCTGCTGCCGGCGCCGACCACGACGTCGCCGATGACGGTGGCGCCGGGGGCGACGAAGGCATCGGGCGACAGTGTCGGCCAGACGCCGCGCCAGGGCAGGATGATGGGATCCATGCTCACGTCCGTTCCTCCTGTCTCCGATCGTGCCTTACGGGAACACCGGTTGCAGGGCCAGGCCAGCGGTCTCCGGGCGTCCCAGCATGACGTTCATGTTCTGGATCGCCTGCCCGGCCGCCCCCTTGACCAGGTTGTCGATGGCCGTCACCAGGATGGCGTGACCGGGCCGGCGGTCGTCGACGGCGCCGATCAGGCACAGGTTGGATCCGCGCACGTGCCGGGTGTGGGGCAGCGCGCCGCCGTGCAGAACCCGGACGAACGGTTCGCCCTTGTAGCGCACCGTCAGCGCCGACAGCAGGGTGGCGGCATCCGCGTTGGCGTGGGTGCGGACATAGATGGTGGACAGGATGCCGCGGTTCATCGGCACCAGGTGCGGCGTGAAGGTGGTCGGCACGGCGTGACCGGCGGCCCGCGATAGCTCCTGTTCGATCTCCGGGCTGTGGCGGTGCGCGGCAACGCTGTAGGCGTGGATGCCCTCCGAGACCTCGCCGTGCAGCAGCCCTTCCTTGGCGCTGCGACCGGCCCCGCTGACGCCCGACTTGGCGTCGATGATGATATCGCCGGGCTCGATCAGCCCGGACTCGATCAGCGGCATCAGGGCCAGCAGCGGCCCGGTCGGATAACAGCCCGGGTTGGCGACCAGGCGCGCCCGGGCGATGGCGTCGCGGGCCAGTTCGGTGAGGCCGTAGACCGCGGTCTTCTGCAGGTCCGGCGCTTGGTGCGGGCCGCCATACCAGTCAGCGTAAACGTCCACGTCATGCAGACGAAAGTCGGCCGACAGATCGACGACCTTCAGGTGGTCCGGCAGCCCTGCGATCACGGGCTGGGTGGTGGCGTGGGGCAGGGCGCAGAAGACGACGTCGATGCCGGACCAGTCGGTGACGTCGTCGATCGCCACCAGCGGCGGCGCCTTGACCCCGGCCAGATGGGGGAACACCGCGCCCAGCGACTGGCCCGCGCGGCGGTCGGCGGTCAGCACCGCGAGTTCGACACCGGGGTCGGTGTCCAGCAGGCGGATCAACTCCGCGCCGGTGTAGCCGCTGGCGCCCAGGATGGCGACCTTGACCGTCTCGCTCATGGGACGGGACCCTCCGTGTCCGCAGGAAGAAGCAGGCCCGGGAGCATGCCCCAAGCGGCGTCCGGCCTCAAGGCACCAGGCCAGACGGCGCTTGCGTGCGCGCGGCGGCGGTGTACCGTGACCGTGCCGCGCCCGTTGCCAATCCGGAGCCGTCCGTTGACCGATCCCCGCCGTGCGCCGACTGCGATCTACCCGGGACCACCGCCGGTGCGCAGGCCGGTCCGGCCGGACGCCGGCCCGACGCGGGCCGCGCCGGACGATCCGTATGCCGGCATCGAGGCCGGCGACGACCCGTGGATCCGGCTGGCCTGTGCGGAGGCGGTGGAGTCGGTGCGCGCCGGCGGCGGCCCGTTCGCGGCCGTGCTGCTCCAGGTCGACGACGCCAGCGGCGCCATCGTGCGCCACTGGGTGGAGCGCAACCACGTCACCCAGTGGAGCGATCCGACGGCCCACGCCGAGATCTGCGCCATCCGCGCCGCCGCCCGCAACCTGGGCGTGGTCCACCTGGGCCGGATCGACCAGGGCGCGGCGCGGCTGCCCCAGCCTGGCCCGACGTCGCACGGTGTGCTCTACGCCAGTACCGAACCCTGCCCGATGTGCTACGGCGCCATCGCCTGGGCACGCATCCCGGTGCTGGTGTTCGCCGCCACCCGCTTCGACGCCGCCGGGGACGGTGTGGACTTCCTGGATGCGGCGCTGCACGACGCCGTGGCCCGGCCCTACCGCGACCGCCCGGGCATGGTGGTGCGCCGCGCCGTGACCCCCGGCGCGCGGGACGCGTTCGCGCTGTGGCGGGAGTCCGAGACCATCCCGTACTGAATCGCCGCCAATCCGGCGGATGCCGCACCGGCATGCGCCGCCGAGATCAGAAGGGGAGCGAGGGGGACATGCTGGACCTGCTGCTGGCGCCCGAAGCCTGGGTCGCCTTCCTTGCCCTGGTGACGATGGAAATCGTCCTGGGCATCGACAACCTGATTTTCATCTCCATCGTCACCAACAAGCTGCCGGACCACCAGCAGCCGGCCGCGCGCCGAGTCGGCATCGGGCTGGCGCTGGTGCTGCGGCTCGCGCTCTTGTCGGTGATCGCCTGGATCGTGGGGCTGACCGCGCCGGTCTTCGACCTGGGGATCGAGATCGCCGGCGGCGACCACGGCGCACCGGTGCTGGAAACGGCCTTCTCCTGGCGCGACCTGATCCTGATCGGCGGCGGCCTGTTCCTGGTCTGGAAGGCCACCAGCGAGATCCACGAGAAGGTGCAGCCCGGCACGGCCCACGGCATGTTCAACGCCGACCGCGCCACGGTGAGCCTGGCCGCCGTGATCGGCCAGATCGTGGCCCTGGATGTGGTCTTCTCCATCGACAGCATCCTGACCGCCATCGGCATGACCAACCACGTGCCGATCATGGTGGCGGCGGTGGTGGTGGCCGTCGCGGTCATGTTCCTGGCCGCCGGCCCGATCTCGCGGTTCGTCGGCGAGAACCCCACCGTGGTGATGCTGGCGCTGGCGTTCCTGCTGGTCATCGGCATGGTGCTGATCGCCGACGGCTTCGGGACGCACGTGCCCAAGGGCTACATCTACGCCGCCATGGCCTTCGCGGCGTTCGTCGAGGGGCTGAACATGCTGGCGCGGCGCAAGCGGGCGCGACAGGCGGCCCAGGCGGGCTAACAACCGCCCCGGCAAAAACGTGTGGGCGCGCGGGCATACCCGCATTATGATACAGGGTCAGCCCGCTCCACCGTCCGGCCGCGCCCATGGTCGCCCGCGTCCACACCGTCGCCTTCTCCGGGATCGAGGTCCTGGACGTGCAGGTGCAGGTCTCGCTCACCGGCGGGCTGCCGGCCTTCACCATCGTCGGGCTGCCCGACAAGGCGGTGGCCGAGAGCCGCGAGCGGGTGCGCGCAGCACTCACCGCCATTGGCCTCGCCCTGCCGCCCAAGCGCATCATCGTCAACCTGGCCCCCGCCGACCTTCAGAAGGAGGGCAGTCATTACGATCTGCCCGTGGCCTGCGGCGTGCTTGCCGCCATGGGGGTGCTGCCGGCGGAGGAGATGGACGGCTTCGTGATCCTGGGCGAGCTGGGCCTGGACGGCTCCCTGGCCGCGGTGGCCGGCGTGCTGCCGGCGGCGCTGGCGGCGGTGCGGACGGAGCGCGGCCTGATCTGCCCCGAGACACAGGGCGGCGAGGCGGCCTGGGCCGGCGACGTGGACGTGCTCGCCCCGGCCGGCCTGCTGGCGCTGATCAACCACTTCAAGGGCAGCCAGACGCTCGCCCGGCCGCACCCCGAGGCCCGCGCCGACGGCGGGCCGCGCCTGGACCTGGCCGACGTCAAGGGCCAGGAGAGCGCCCGCCGCGCCCTGGAGGTCGCCGCCGCCGGCGGTCACAATCTGCTGATGACCGGCCCGCCGGGCGCCGGCAAGTCGATGCTGGCGGCGCGCCTGCCCGGCCTGCTGCCGCCGCTGGCGCCGGACGAGGCGCTGGAGGTGTCGATGATCCATTCGGTCGCCGGCCACCTGGCGGACGGGCGCCTGCTGACCCGGCGGCCGTTCCGCGATCCGCACCACTCGGCCAGCATGCCGGCCCTGGTGGGGGGCGGGCTGCGCGCCAAGCCGGGCGAAATCAGCCTGGCCCACCATGGCGTGCTGTTCCTGGACGAACTGCCCGAGTTCTCGCGCCCGGCGCTGGAGGCGCTGCGCCAGCCGCTGGAGACCGGCCATGTGAGCATCGCCCGGGCCAACGGCCACGTCACCTATCCGGCCCGGTTCCAGTTGATCGCCGCCATGAACCCGTGCAAGTGCGGCCATCTGGACGACCCGGCATTGGCCTGCACCAAGGCGCCCGGCTGCGGCATCGACTACCGCAACCGCCTGTCCGGCCCCCTGCTGGACCGCATCGACCTGCACGTGACGGTGCCGCCGGTGGATCCCTTTGCGCTGGCCCCCGCGACGACGGCCGAAGGATCCGCGGCTGTGGCGGCGCGGGTACGGGCCGCGCGCGAGGCCCAGGCGGAGCGGGCGGCGGCGTGCTCCAGGGACGGGCAGGGGCCGGCGGCCCGCGTGAACGCGCACCTGTCCGGAGCGCCGCTGGAGACAATCGCCAGCCCGGACGCGGCCGGCCATGCCCTGATGGCCGAGGCCGCCGAGCGTCTGCGCCTGTCGGCGCGGGCCTATCACCGGCTGCTGCGGGTGGCGCGCACCCTGGCGGACCTGGACGGCCACGACGGGGTGGGACGGGTGCACATCGCGGAGGCGCTGAGCTACCGCCAGGTCAGTCCGGCCGGATCCGGCGCCGGGGCCGGGGCCGGGACACCGGCCTTGGCGGCGTCGGGCGGACGGCGGCGCGGCCGCGGCGGGGGGCGATAGCGCAGGCGTCCGAGGGATCGCCGCTCAAGCGAACGCGCTACATCGTCTCGCGGTAGTTCGGCGCCTCGCGGGTGATGGCGACGTCGTGCACATGGCTCTCGCGCCAGCCGGACGCGGTGATGCGGCGGAACTGCGCGTTGGCGTGCATGTCGGCGATGGTGGGGTTGCCGGTGTAGCCCATGGCCGCCTTGAGGCCGCCGACGAGCTGGTGGATCACCGTCCCGGCCGGCCCCTTGTAGGGCACCCGGCCCTCGATGCCCTCCGGCACCAGCTTCAGGGTGTCGGTCACCTCCTGCTGGAAGTAGCGGTCGGCGGAACCGCGCGCCATCGCCCCGACCGAGCCCATGCCACGATAGGCCTTGTAGGACCGGCCCTGGTACAGAAACACCTCGCCCGGGGCCTCGTCGGTGCCGGCCAGCAGCGAGCCGATCATGCACACGTTGGCCCCGGCGGCGATCGCCTTGGCGAGGTCGCCGGAGTACTTGATGCCACCGTCCGCAATCAGCGGCACCCCGGTGGCGCGGCAGACCTCCGCCGTCTCCAGGATGGCGGTGAACTGGGGCACGCCCACGCCCGCGACGACCCGGGTGGTGCAGATCGAGCCCGGGCCGATCCCGACCTTGACGCCGTCGGCGCCGGCGTCGATCAGCGCCCGGGCGCCGTCGGCCGTCGCCACGTTGCCGCCGATCACCTGGGCATAGTTGGAGATCGTCTTGATGCGGGTCACGGCATCCATGACGCCCTTGGAGTGGCCGTGCGCGGTGTCGACCACGATGACGTCGGCGCCCGCCTCCAGCAGGGCCTCGGCGCGGGCCACGCCATCGGGACCCACGCCGGTGGCGGCCGCGACGCGCAGGCGGCCGCGTTCATCCTTGGCGGCGTGCGGGAAGGTGATGGCCTTCTCGATGTCCTTGACGGTGATGAGCCCGACGCAGCGGAAGGTCTCGTCGACCACGATCAGCTTTTCGATGCGGTGGCGGTGCAGCAGGCGCTTGGCCTCGTCGTGGGTGACGTCTTCGGTCACCGTCACCAGCCGGTCCTTGGTCATAAGGTCGCTCACCGCCTGATCCATGTCGGTGGCGAAGCGGACGTCGCGATGGGTCAGGATGCCGACCAGGCGGCCGTCGCCGCGCTCGACCACCGGGATGCCGGAGATCTTGTAGCGGGCCATCATCGCCAGCGCCTCGGCCAGGTGCTGGTCCGGGTGGATGGTCACCGGGTTGACCACCATGCCCGATTCGTAGCGCTTGACCTTGCGCACCTCCTCGGCCTGGGCCTCGATGTCCATGTTCTTGTGGACCACCCCGATGCCGCCGGACTGCGCCATGACGATCGCCATCGTGCTCTCGGTCACCGTGTCCATGGCCGAGGAGATCAGGGGAATGGCCAGCTCGATCGAGCGCGTCACGCGGGTCCGCGTGCGGGCGGCCGCGGGCAGGACCTCCGATGCCCCCGGCACCAGCAGGACATCGTCGAAGGTCAGGGCCTCGGGGAAGGACATGGGACTCGTCTCCTACGGGGAACTCGCGGCGGTGCCGGGGATATGCCATGCCGAGCCCGCTTCGCCAAGGGGAGGCGGGCGCATGGGCCGGTCCCGGTCACCGCATGGGGCCGGGCCGGGCCGCGGGTGTCGGCGGGCGCGACGGCGCGATGGCGGCGCTACGGCGCAGCCGGGTCGCGCGGCGCGTCTTCGGGCCGGCCGCGGAAGCCCTGGGCCACCACGTAGACCTCCGCCGAGTCCTTGCGGCTGGCCGGCGGCTTGGCGTGCTTGACGCTGGCGCACAGCGCCTTCATGCGCGTCAGCAGCGCGCCTTCGGTGCCGCCCTGGAACACCTTGCAGACGAAGGCCCCGCCCGGCGCCAGGGTCTCTTCGGCGAAGGCCCAGGCGGCCTCCGCCAGGGCCATGATGCGCAGGTGGTCGGTCTGCTGGTGGCCGGTGGCCGGCGCCGCCATGTCGGACAGCACCACGTCCACCGGCCCGCCGCAATGCCGCTGAAGGATCGCCGGCGCGTCTGGGTCCATGAAATCCAGGGTCAGGCAGAGCGCGCCGGGAACCTCGCCCCAATCCAGGATGTCCACCCCGACCACCATGCCGGCGGGGCCGTCCGTCGGTGGTTGCCCGGCGCGCACGCGCGCCACCGCCACCTGAGTCCAGCCACCCGGCGCAGCCCCCAGGTCCACCACCCGCAGGCCGGGCCGCAGGATCTGGAAGCGGTCGTCGAGTTCGATCAGCTTGAAGGCAGCCCGGGACCGGAAGCCCTGGCGGCGGGCCTCCAGGACGTAGGGGTCGTTGAACTGGCGTTGCAGCCACCGTGTCGAGGACGGCTTGCGCCCGCGTGCGGTGCGCACCCGCGTATGAAGCTGGCGCGCCGAGCCGACCGGTTTGCCGCCACCACCCCCGCCGCCGCCGCGACCGCCCTTTCCCTTGCCCTTGCCGCCGGATCCGCGTCCCCCAGCACTCATGCCAGCACCCCGGCGGCGCGCATCAGGTCCATCAACACCCCCTCGCGGATGCCGCGATCGGCGATGCGCAGGCGCCCGACCGGCCACAGGTCGCAGATCGCCTCCAGGATGGCGCATCCCGAAACCACCAGGTCGGCGCGCTCGCTGCCGATGCAGGGATGGCGGGCACGCTGGGCACAACTCATGTGGCGTAGCCGCCGGCTGACGGCGGCGATGGAAATGAAGTCGACCTCCAGGCCGTCGACGCTGTCGCGGTCGTAGCGCGGCAGGTCGAGCATCACGCCGCCCAGGGTGGTGACCGTGCCCGATGTGCCCAGCATCTGGATGGCGTCGCCGGCGGCGAGGCGTGCGGCGATGCCGTGCCGACGGTCGAACACCCCGAGCGCGGCGCGCACCGCATCCTTGACCGACCCGTACGCCTGGTCGCACAGGTCACCGCCGCGCGCCTCGGCGACCGTCACCACACCCAGCGGGAGCGAGGCCATGTCGACGATGCGGGGCAGGCCGGGGCGGCCGTCGTCGTCCGGGTCCGACGCGACCCACATCAGTTCGGTGCTGCCGCCGCCGATATCGAACACCACCGCGCCCCGACTGTCCGGGCGCAGCAGCGGGGCACAGCCGGCGAGCGCGAGGCGGGCCTCCTCGGCGGCCGGGATGACCTCCAGGCGCAGGCCGGTTTCCGCTTCGACCCGGCGCAGGAACACATCGCTGTTGCTGGCGTGCCGACAGGCCGCGGTGGCCACCATGCGGGCCCCGACGACGCGGTGCCGGGCCATCTTGCGTGCACAGGCCCTGAGGGCGTCGATGGTGCGGGCCATGGCCGCTTCGGAGAGACGCCCGCTGTCGTGCAGACCCTCGCCGAGCCGGGTGATGCGGGAAAACGAGTCCACCACCCGGAAGCCACCCCGCGGGTCCGGGCGGGCGGCCAGCATGCGGCAGTTGTTGGTGCCCAGGTCGAGCGCCACGAAGATGGGCCGGTCCGTGCGCGGCACCCGAACGGTGGCACGCACGCCGTGTCCGGGGCGGGCGCCCGGACCCGCCGGCCCGGTGTCGCGGCCCGTGTCGCGGCCCGTGTCGCGGCCGGCGTCGTCGGGGAGCGGATCCACCGTCAGCGCGGACACCGGACTGTGCGCGGCGGACTGGACCGTGGGCCTGGGCGGGGGTTCGAAGGGCACGGACGCTCTCGATGCAACGGCTGCGGTGAAACGGTCGGGTCGACAGCGACCTCGCACCGATCCGCTACCGCCCTGGGGAGCATCCTAGAGCACTCTGGCACCGGTTGGAATCGCGAATGTGACGCGACATTGGCGCCGCCAGGTTGCAGCCGCGCCCGCTGATCCGCGCGCCGCCGGTCAGGGTGGTCAGGCCGGCGGCGATCTGGTAAACAACGCGCCACGCATGGCATGCTCCCGTGCATGGCCCCGTAGCTCAACTGGATAGAGCACCGGTTTCCTAAACCGGGGGTTGCAGGTTCAAGCCCTGCCGGGGTCACCATCCGCGCGGTTAGATCATCCGCTCCAGCAGCGTGTCGTCATAGGGATAGCGGGAGATCAGCGCCGCACCGGTCTCGGTGATGAGCACTTCGTCCTCCAGCTTGACACCGTCCGGCGCCCCGGGCTCACCAATATAGCTCTCCACACTGACGACCATGCCGGGCTCCAGCACGCCGTCGCTGGAATAGGCGTCGAAGTCGCCCTTGTGCGCGACCAGGGGCGTCTCGCCGTGCAGACCGACGCCATGGATGATGGACGGATAGCGCCGGTCGTAGACCCGCTCGGGGATCGGCCAGGCTCGCTCCGCCAGCTCCCGATAGCTCAGGCCGGGCCGCAGCAGCGCGGTGTTGTGCTGCACCTGCTCCCAGGCCATGCGGTAGAGCGACCGCTGCGCCCCACTGGGCCGGCCGGGACCGCAGAAGAACGTCCGCGAGAAGTCCGAGTAGTAGCCGTTGCAGCCGATGGTGTCGGTGTCCAGGCAGACCAGTTCGCCCGGCCGCACCCGCCGGTCCGAGGCCTCCTGGAACCACGGGTTGGTGCGCGGTCCGGCGGTCAGCAGCCGGGTCTCGATGAACTCCCCACCCTGGGCGATGGTCTCGTGGTACAGGGTCGCGAACAGGTCGGTCTCGCGCACCCCCGGCCGGATGGCGCGCTCGACCGCCGCCACCGCGGACTCGCTGGCGGCGCAACTCAGGGCCAGGCAGGCGATCTCGTCGCGGCTCTTGAGGCGGCGGGCATGCAACAGGTCCTGCTGGCAGTCCACCACCTCCAGGCCCTCCGCCTCCAGGGCCAGGGCGTGCAGGTGGCTGCACCGGTCGAGACCGACCCGCCGGCCGTGACCGGCGGCACGCACCAGATCGGCGATGTCGACGGCGAAGGGGCGGGCGGTGTCGCCGTCACGCTGGTTGACCGCCGACCAGACCACCTTGGAGACCCGGTTCTCGTCGATCGTCTCCAGCCAGGTCGAGGTATGGGCGCTGCCGGGGTACTCGAACAGGATGACCGGGCCGGACAGCGGTACATAGATGTAGCGCGTCGAGTTGCGCAGGAAGTAGCCGAACATGTTGCGCGAACCGGTCGCGTAACGCTGGTTGTTGGGGTCGAACAGCACCACGGCCGCCAGCCCGGCCGCCGCCATCGCGGCCCGCACCCGGGACAGGCGCTCGGCCCGCAGCCGGACCGGATCGAAGGCACCGGCCAGGCTGTCCGACAGGCCAGGTGCGCCCACGGTGTCGATCACGGCCGCGCGATCGCTGTCCGTGCTGTCGGGACGGGACGTGGGGTCCAAAGGGGACATGGGCGAGGTCTCCGCGCGGGCGCTTGGCAGGGGCTGGTCAGGGCAGGGGCCGCCACCGGTGGTGTCTGGTGTCAGTCGGCCAGGGTGTCGGCCCGCACGCGCGACCGCTCGGCGTCCAGGTGGGCCTGGGTGACGCGGCCGAAGATGGCGCGGGTCCGGGCCGCCCGGCCGACCACGCCCGGCTCCGTGGCGTAGCCCAGGATCAGGGTGTGACGCTCGCGCTCGCCCTCGACCGGGGCCACCCGGTGCAGCGCATAGCGACCATGGAAGATCTGGAGGTCGCCCACGCGCAGGTCGAGGGATCGGACCGGGGTCCGGTCGCCGTGCAGGACGGCCCCGACCGCCGCCTCGTTCTCGTCGCCCGGCGCGCGGATCCCGGGGCAGTACTCGAAGCGGCCGCCGCCGTCGGCGCGCCGTGTCATCAGGGAGACGATGAACTCGTTGGTATCGTAGTGCCAGGGATGCTGGCAGCCCGGCCGCAGCACGTTGATGACCAGGCCGGCGAGGGGGTCGGCGTATTCGTGGATGGTCTCCACGCCGACGCAGGCCGCCACGAACCGCTGCAGCCGGGTGTCGTGGTACAGCCGCCGGACCAGAGTCTCGGCCGGGATACGGTCACCGGCGACGAAGCCGTTGTCGCGACGGCCGAAGATGTTGCGCGGATGGGTGGGGGGCAGCGTCGGATCGCCGGCGGAGTTGTAGGGGTTCGTCTCGGTGCTGTTGAAATGCGCCCGTGGTGCCAGGCGCGCGCTCTCCGCCGCCAGCGCGGCGCGGGCCTCGGGCCGCACGAACCCCTCCAGGACCACACAGCCGTCGGCCGCGAGCTGGCGGCGGCAGTCCGCGACCAGGGCCTGCGCGGCGGTGGTGGCGAGGTCGGCGATCGGGTAGCGGTCAAGGGCGATGGGGTCGGCGAGGTGGGCAGTGGGCGCGGGTGTGGGCGAGACGTCGGCGGCGGGATCGGCCGGCATGCCGTCCTCCGGTGGCTGGTGGGGGTGAAGTCGGTTGCTGCACGTTCGAAACGGTACAGACTGGGAAACGATCGCGGAAACGAGTTATTCTGATCGGATCAATGAGCGTGTGTTGTTGATGGGGCCGGGGAACTGGCATGGACACCGACCTGCTGCGTGCCTTCGTCGCTGTCGCGGAACACGGCGGGTTCTCCGCCGCCGCCCGCGCCCTGCACCGGACGCAGTCGGCGGTCAGCCTGCAGATCCGGCGGCTGGAGGAGCACCTGGGCGTTCCGGTCTTCAGCCGCACCTCGCGCCGGGTGAGCCTGACCGAAGCCGGCGGCCGGGTTCTGCCGCATGCCCGCCAGATGCTGGTGCTTCAGGAGCAGGCGCTGGCCGCGGCCGCCGACACGCGACGGCGTCGCCCCTTGCGGATCGGCCTGACCGACGAACAGGCCGAGGCGTTCCTGCCCCGGGCGCTCCCGGCGTTCACGGCGGCGTATCCCGACGTGCCGGTCGCGGTGACCTGCGGGCTGTCGCCGCTGTTGATCGACATGGTGGCCGGCGGACGGCTCGACCTGGCGCTGACGGTGCGGCATCACCCGACGCCGACCGGGGCCGTGCTGGCGGACGAGGCCCTGGTGTGGGTGGCGGGCGAGACCTGGCGGCCGACGCCGGGCGCCCCGGTTCCGCTGGCGCTGAACCCGGAGGGCTGCGTCTACCGCGCGCAGGCCCTGGCGGTGCTGTCCGGGCTCGGCCGCGGGTGGCGCATCGCTTACACCAGCCAGAGTCCGACCGGGATCAACGTCGCGGTGCGACTCGGGCTCGGGGTGACCGTGAAGGCCCGCCGCTCGGTGCCCGACGGCTGCCGGATTCTTGAGCGATCCGAAGGGTTTCCCGCCCTGGCCCCGGCCCAGGTCGAACTGCACCGCGCTCCGGCGCAGTTCGACCCCGCGATGCAAGCCATGGTCGATATCCTGTGTGGTCAGGCGACCGGGGACAGCGCCATCGCGCCGACTCCGCAACCGTGAATTTCCGCTTCGTATGCAAGCATTTGGACCGAATTCCACGGCCCTCCGGGCCGTCGGGGATTGTTCCCGCGGCCCCCTGACCCTATACGTGGGATCGGCATTTTCTCGGGGTCGGCCCCGCAACGAATGCATGGCGGCCGGCTTCGGGGAGCGTCATGGGGCACGCCGCATCCGTCCGCTGTCCGAGCCAGAGGGTCCGCCGTGGAAACCGTGAGTTTCATCGTCCAGAACATTGATGTCATTGTCGAACTGGCGGTGGAGCACCTGTCGATCGTGGCCGTGGCGGTCGGCCTGGCGGTCCTGACGGGGGTGCCGATCGGAATCGCCATCACCCAGAACCGCCAGGTCGCGGATACCGTGCTCTATGTCGCGGCGATGGTGATGACCATTCCTTCCATCGCGCTGTTCGGCCTGATGATTCCCATCCTGTCACTGGTCGGGCAGGGTATCGGCTACGTGCCGGCGGTGATTGCCGTCCTGCTCTATTCGCAACTGCCGATCATCCGCAACACTTACACAGCCATCAACAACGTGGATCCGGCGCTGCGGGAGGCCGCCCGCGGCATGGGCATGCGCCCGCTGCAACGGTTGTGGCGGGTCGAGATCCCGTTGGCCGTGCCGGTCATCATGGCCGGTGTGCGGGTGGCGGTGGTCATCAACATCGGCGTGACCGCGATCGCCGCCTACATCGGCGCGGGCGGGCTGGGCACGTTGATCTCGCGCGGCATCTCGCAGACCGACGACCGCCAGCTCATCGCCGGCGCCCTCGCGGTCAGCCTGCTCGCCATCATTGCGGACTACGGGCTGCTGGCCCTGCAGAAGAAACTCACCCCGCGCGGGCTACAGGTCTGACGCGGCGAGAGACCGGGGGTGCCATGATCACGCTGGAGAACGTCACCAAGATCTTCGAGAGCCCGTCGGGCGCCATAACGGCGGTCGATCACGTCTCGTTCGAGGTTCCGGAAGGCGAGATCTGCATCCTGCTGGGGCCGTCCGGCTGCGGCAAGACCACCACCATGAAGATGGTCAACCGGCTGATCGAGAAGACCGGCGGCAAAATCTTCGTCGACGGCAAGGACATCGACGACTACGACCCGGTCACTTTGCGCCGCACCATGGGCTACGTGATCCAACAGATCGGCCTGTTCCCGAACATGACGGTCGAGGAGAACATCATGGTGGTGCCGCGCCTGGTCGGGACCCCGGACGCCAAGGCCCGCAAGCGCGCCGCCGAGTTGCTGGGCATGGTCGCCCTCGACCCCGGAATCTTCCTGAAGCGGTTCCCGCGCGAGCTGTCCGGCGGGCAGCAGCAGCGGGTAGGGGTGGCGCGGGCCCTGGCCGCGGACCCGCCGGTGCTAATCATGGACGAGCCCTTCGGCGCAATCGACCCGATCAACCGCGAGACGATTCAGGACGAATTCCTGAAGATGCAGGCGAACCTCAAGAAGACCATCATGTTCGTCAGCCATGACATCGACGAGGCGGTGAAGATGGGCGACCGCATCGCCATCTTCCGCGAGGGCCGGCTGGAGCAGTACGACAGGCCCGACACCGTGCTGGCCCACCCCACGAACAGCTTCGTGCGCGAGTTCGTCGGTGGCGACCGCACGCTGAAGCGCCTGCGTCTGGTCCGGGTCGGCGATGCCATGCACCCGGGCGCGCCCTACGTGTTCCCGGAGGACCGCATCGGTGACGCGGTGGCGCGCATGCACGAGTACGGCCATCGCAGCATTGTCGTCCTGAACCGGGAGGACATGACGCCGACCGGGCTGATCCGGCTGGCGGAGGTTGAAGAGGCCCGTGGGAGCTGCGGCGAGCACGCCATGCGGCTGCCCGGACGCGTGCATGTGGACGCCGACCTGCGCCGCGCCGTCTCGGAGATGTTCACCCAGGACACCACCTGGCTCGCCTGCGTGGACAGTGACGGCCGCTTCAAGGGCCACATCACGCAACGGGCCATCACCCACCTGCTGGGCGAGACCTACCGCCACCCCAACGAGGGCGTGGTCCCCGACACCCGTCGCCAGCGCGGCGAGGCGGTGCTGGAACCCGAGACCGGACCGATCCCGGGGGCGCCGGCATGAGCATGAGCATGGGCATGGCCGTTCCGCGCAGCGTCTGGATGTGGGTCCTGGTGGTCGGCGCCTTCGCGCTTGGCGCCTGGGCGCAGAGCGCCGGGCTGATCGCGGATATCCTGTGGCGCTGGGAGGACATCGTCTTCCTGGCGCGCCAGCACATGCAACTCGTCGCCATCTCCGGCGGCCTGGCCATCCTGGTCGGGGTGCCGCTCGGGATCCTGCTGAGCCGGCCGGCCATGCGCCGGATGGCCGAGACCCTCATGCAGGGGCTCAATGTCGGCACCACCATCCCCACGCTGGCGGTGCTGGCACTGTCGATGACCTTCCTGGGTATCGGCACCGTTCCGGCCATCTTCGCCCTGTGGATCGCCTCGCTGCTGCCGATCGTGCGCAACACCTATATCGGCATCCTGGAGGTGCCGGCCGCGCTCCGCGAGGCGGCGCAGGGCATGGGCATGACGAACCTCCAGATGCTGTGGCGGGTCGAGCTGCCCAATGCGCTCTGGGTCATCTTCGCCGGTATCCGCACCGCCCTGGCCATCAACGTCGGCACCGTGCCGCTGGCCTTTCTGATCGGCGGTGGCGGTCTCGGCGAGTTGATCTTCACCGGCATCGCCCTGGCGGAAACCGGGATGATGCTGGCGGGCGCGATTCCCACCGCGATCCTGGCGGTGCTGACCGATTTCCTTGTCGCGACCGTGGCGCGGTTCACCGTGCCGAGGGGCGTCAACCCGCTGGCCCGCTGAGTTTGGCTCGAGACGGGGCCGGCGGCGACCACCAACAACCGTGAACGGGAGAACGACCATGTTCGTCAGACGGACTTTCCTGGGGGCCGTCGGGGCGGCCACCCTGCTGCTGGCCGGCGGGGGCCTGGCCGGCGGTGCGGCTGCCGAGACCATCGTCGTCGGCGGCAAGAACTTCACCGAGCAGCAGTTGATGGCGGAGATGACCGCCCAGTACCTGGCCGCCAAGGGCTACGACGTCGACAAGAACGCCGGGATGGGCTCGACGGTCCTGCGCTCGGCGATGGAGAACGACCAGATCGACGTCTACTGGGAGTACACCGGCACCTCCCTGATCACCTACAACAAGGTCGACGAGCAACTGAGCCCCGAGGAGACCTACCAGCGTGTCAAGGACCTGGACGCCGAGAAGGGCATCGTCTGGCTGGAGCCGTCGGCGGCGAACAACACCTACGCCCTGATGATGGAACGCGAGGACGCCGAGGCGATGGGCATCGAGTCCATCAGCGACCTGGCGGCCAAGATCAACGGCGGTGATGAGATGACCTTCGCCTCCAACGCCGAGTTCGCGGAACGGCCCGACGGGTTGCGCCCGCTTCAGGAGGAATACGGCTTCCGGTTCGGCCGCGCCAACCTCAAGAAGATGGACTCCGGCCTGACCTACAAGGCGCTGGACGAGGATCAGGTGGACGTGGCCCTTGGCTTCGCCACCGACGGCCGCATCGCGGCCTTCGACTTCGTCGTGCTGGACGACGACAAGGGCTACTTCCCGAACTACGCCCTGGCACCCACCATCCGCGCCGAGGTGCTGGAGGCAAACCCGGACCTGGGCGACCTGCTCAACGCGCTGTCGGCCAAGCTCGACGATTCCACCATGGCGTCGCTGAATGCCCGCGTCGACGTCGAGAAGGAGACCATCGAAGCGGTCTCCGAGAGCTTCCTGACGGAGCAGGGCCTGATCTGACCTGGACGGCCGGCCGCGGGCCGTCCATACCTGGAGGCGGACCGGGGCCGAGGCGGGGCGCTCTGGCGGGCGCCCCGTTTGCCGTCTCCGGTCCCTGATCCACGTTCCCTGACCCGGATACCCGCGCGATGACCTCCGCCCTTCATCCCCTGCGCGTCGCCTGCGCCCAGATCGAGACCGTCCCGGGTGACCGCGACGCCAACGTGGCCCGCCATTTGGCCGTGATCGACGAGGCGCGCGGTCGTGGCGTCGATCTGCTGCTGTTCCCTGAGCTGTCCCTGGTCGGCTACGCCATCGGCGAGCGCACATTGGCGCTCGCCCTGCATCGTCGCGACCCGATCATCGGGCGACTGGCCGAGGCCGCCGGCCCGATGACAGTGGTCTTCGGCCTGATCGAGGAGGGACCGGCGGCCCAGTTCTACAACTGCGCCATCGCCGTACGCGACGGCGACATCGTGTTCCTGCACCGCAAGATCAACCTGCCCAGCTACGGCGCGCTGGAAGAGGGCAAGCACTTCGCCGACGGACGCTATGTGGAAACCTTCGCCGTTGCCGACCCGTGGATCGCCAGCGTCCAGATCTGCGCCGACATGTGGAACCCCGCCCTGGTGCACCTGGCCGCGCTGCACGGCGCCACGCTGCTGCTGGGGCCGATCAGCTCGGCGGTGGAGGCGGTGGGGGCGGAGTTCGACAATCCGGCCGGCTGGTCGCTGAACGCGCGCTTCTATGCCATGACCTATGGCATGCCGGTCGCGATCTGCAACCGCATCGGGGTCGAGAGCGGCCTGCACTTCTACGGTCAGTCGCGCATCCTCGACCCGTTCGGTGCCGTGCTGGCCGAGGCGGGGAGCGAGGAGACGCTGCTGGTGGCGGACCTGGACTATGCCGACCTGCGGCGGGCGCGCTACCTGTTGCCGACGGTGCGGGACAGCGACCTCGAACTCGTTGCACGCGAGATTGACCGCCTGATCGGCATCCTCGGGGTGCCGGACGTGGTGCGCCGCGGCTGACCGGCGCCGGGTGATCCCCTTCGTCTGTCACGAGAGGAACTCAGCGGCTTGCCCCAGTCCCCGCCTCATCCTGTGCTCCCGCCCCCATCCAGCGGCCCGCCGGTGACGCCGGTGATCCTGTCCGGCGGGTCCGGCACCCGCCTGTGGCCGCTGTCGCGCGCCGGCTACCCCAAGCAGTTTCTGCCGCTGGCCAGCGACCGCTCGCTGTTCCAGGAGGCGCTGACGCGCGTATCGACCGGCGCCTTCGCGCCGCCCTTGGTGATCTGCAGCGACGAACACCGCTTCCTGGCGGCCGAACAACTGCGGCTGGCCGACATGCGGCCGGCCGACATCCTGCTGGAGCCCGTCGGCCGCAACACCGCGCCGGCGGCGGCCGTGGCCGCCCTGCATCTGCTGGAACAGGGCGACGACGCCCTGATGCTGGTGATGCCCTCCGACCATGTCGTGCGCGACACGGCGGCCTTTCATGCCGCCGTCGACCTGGGCCGTGTCGCCGCCCTGGCCGGGCACATGGTGACCTTCGGCATTACCCCCGACCATCCGGAGACCGGCTACGGCTATCTCCAGGTGGGACCGACCCTCGATGGCCTGGTGGGGGTGCGGGCCCTGGCGCGGTTCGTCGAGAAGCCCGATCGCGAGACCGCGGCCGCCTATGTGGCCGATGGATCGTACGCCTGGAACAGCGGCCTGTTCCTGTTCCCGGCGCGCCTATACCTGGACGAGTTGACCCGCCTGGCGCCGGAGACGGTCGCCGCGTGCCGCGAGGCCGTGGCCCGCAGCGCGCGCGACCTCACGTTCCGGCGCCTGGACGCCGCGGCGTTTGCGGCCGCGCCGGCGCAGTCCATCGACTACGCCGTCATGGAGCACACCCGCTGCGGCGCCGTGGTGCCGGTCGACATGGGATGGAGCGACCTGGGGGCGTGGTCGTCGCTGTGGGATCTGGGGGCCAAGGATGCCGCCGGCAACGTGACCCACGGCGAGGTGGTCCTGAACCGGACCCGCAACAGCTACGTCCGCGCCGACAGCGGCCTGGTGGCGGTGACGGGGGTCGACGATCTGGTCGTCGTTGCGACCGACGACGCCGTGCTGGTCGCGGGCCGCGACGCGGCGCAGGACGTCAAGGCGCTGGTCGAACGCTTCAAGACCGAAGGTCGCGAGGAATACAGCCGGCACACCACGGTGCATCGGCCCTGGGGCAGCTACCGCGGGATCGACAAGGGCGACCGCTATCAGGTCAAGCGCATCGTCGTTCAGCCGGGCGAGCGGCTGTCGCTCCAGATGCATTACCACCGGGCCGAACACTGGGTGGTGGTGCACGGCACCGCCCGGGTGACCCGGGGCGGCGAAACCTTCCTGCTCGGCGAGAACCAGTCCACCTATATTCCCGCCGGAGAGGTGCACCGGCTGGAGAACCCCGGCAAGGTTCCCGTGCACCTGATCGAGGTGCAATCCGGCGCCTATCTGGCCGAAGACGACATTGTCCGGTTCGACGACGGCTACGGCCGGTCGGACTCCGAGGCGTAGGATCGCGATCCGCCCGCGATTCGGTCGGACAGGGACGGCGGTCGTGGGGCGAGGGGGCCCGGCACCGAGCGGCCCGTTCCGCTCCCGACAGCGCCGCGCCGTGCCAGCCAGTCGGATGCACTGTTGCACTGCGGCAATAAACGAGCGAGGATAGAGAGGATCGCGGTGCGCTACGCGCGCGATCGTCGCGGCGACGGTCGGTGGCCAGTCCGGGCCCCATCGTGCGTCGCCCGCCCGCACCGCGGGCAGGGGGGTGGGACGTGCATGCCTCACAGCACATCCTCTCGTACCCGGCCTACGTGGCCAAGCTGCGCCAGACGCCGCCGCTGGTGAAGCGCCTGAGGACGCCAAGCACGCCGAACGGTCGTCCTTATATCTACGACACCGGCACCAACAAGATTCTCCTCCTGGACTCTCCGCTCGACGAGTCCGCGTCCGCGGACGGGCCAGCCGGTGACCCGAAGCACGGTGATCTCCTGGTGCCCGCCGGCGGTTGGCAGAACGACGGTCTTCTCGCGGAGCTGTACGACGCCTACCGGTCGTTCGGGGCGTTCGATCCGGTGCGCTATGACGTGGTCACGTTCTCGGAGGCCGAGATCGACCGCGTGCGACATGTCCTGCGGCAGTCCGGCCCGGACCTTCTGATCCTCAACGCGACCGAAGCCTGCAACCTGCGCTGCCGGTATTGCTCCTTCTCCGGCGCGTATCCGCACAATCGTCGCCATGGCACGCGGTCGATGACGCTGGCGATGGCCAAGAAAGCCGCCGACTGGTATCTGTCATTCGACAGGCCGAAGTACGGCTTTGCCTTTTACGGTGGCGAGCCGCTCTTGGTCCGCGACAGGATCGCCCAGCTTCTGCAATACATCAAGCAGCAGACTGACCGGCCCGTCAGCGTCAACATGACGACGAACGGCACCTTGCTCGACGCCGCCTTTGTCGACTGGTGCGTCGCCCACGACGTCGTGCTGACCATCAGCCTCGACGGGCCCCAGACGGTCCATGACCGCTACCGGGTCACTGCCGGCAATGACGGGACGTTCTCCACCGTCTTCCAGCGCGTGAGGTGGCTCCAGGAGAATTATCCGGAGTGGTACCGGGACCATGTCCTGTTCAACATGGTGGTGGCGCCTCCGTTCCGGTTCGCCGAGATTCACGCGTTCATCACGGAGAACGCAGCGTTGTTCAGCCGGGGCAAGCTGCAGATCGCGCCGTTGGCGGGCGACCCCTCGGCCGTCCACGCGGCTCTGGGGATTCCATCGGTCCCCACCGCCGACGACCGCGCCGAGATGGGCCGCGCCATGTGTCACTTCGATGCCGACCTGCGGCGTGCGGGCGGTAGCGGCCCGTTCCTCCACGCCCTGATCGGCGATGGCCTGCTGGCCATTCACAAGCGCGACTCGCGGAAACTGGGCGCGCGCACGCCGAGTCACGGCCAGTGTATTCCGGGTCAACGCAAATGCTTCGTCGATACGGACGGACAATTGTATATGTGCGAGAAGGTGCAGAACCGCGCGATCGGGCGGATCGGCGCCGGACTTGATGAGGACGAAATCGCGGCCTTTTTGCGCGACTACAGCACGTTTCTAGGTGAACACTGCCGGAACTGCTGGGCGATCCGCCTATGCCAGAAGTGCTTCAACTCGATCCGCGACGGCGATCGGTTGTCCGAGGCGCGGCTGGGCGACGTCTGTCGCGGTATGCGAAGAGGTCTGGTGGACAAGCTGACCCGGTACTGCGCCATTCGCGAGCAGACCGACGAGGCCTTCCGCTGGGCCGACGATGTGGAGCTGCAATGAGGGGGATGGCGACATGGCACAGGAAAAGTTTCAGGCGTCCCGGGTCAACAAGGCCGGTACCGTGAGGTGCAACTGCGTCTGCTGGAACAGTGACGCCGTCGCGCAGGCCACGGGCATGGGAATGGGCGAGATGATGGAGGACCCGGGATCGAGCTGCCGGTGCACCTGCTATTGCCAGGCCGGGCAAGCCGCCAATCAGCAGATGGGTGATACCACGGCCACCTCCGAGGCGGCCGGCTGATCCCATCTGGCGCCGCCGGCGTCCGGTGGGTGCGCCCCATAGAGCGGAACGCCCGAATACGGACTCGCATGGTGATTTCGAATTCGGGCGCTCTGCTCTGAAACCAAACAGATCGCGCCGAGTCACGCTCGACATCGGCCCCACCCGGGTGGTTCCGATTTCGAGCGATCGGCGCTAAGGGCCACCACCGGGCGTCCCGCGTCGGGAGTGTGCGGGGGGGGGGGAGGGGCGTTCACACCCGTTCCACGATCCTGTCGGTCAGGACCGCTGTGGGGTGGGGCCGCCGGCTCCCACATCCGAGTGTTCGCCGTCGGATCCGCGTTGGTGGGCGATGACGGATTCGAACCGCCGACCCTCTCGGTGTAAACGAGATGCTCTACCGGCTGAGCTAATCGCCCCTGATGTGGTCGTCCGTGTGATGGGACGGGGCGTGGGGACAGAGTGTCGAGACGACCTGTTGAGACGGGCGCGGCCCGCACCGCGGTGCGCGTTAGACCGTCGCGGCCGACACCTCCCCCCGGGGTGTTCGGCCTGGCCTTCGGCGGTACCCGCGGCGCATTCGCCGCACGCCCCTCTCGTCTGATATCGTCTCCGACCCGGACTCACCCGCCCCGTCCGACCGATGCCCGTCGCCTGATCGCCCCCCGACGACAATCTCAACAAAGACGGTCGCACCAAAGACGGTCGCACCAAAGACGGTCGCACCAAAGATATTCGCCACGCGGCTCTGGCCAACCGGGCACCGTGCCCCGTGTCAAGTTCTTTTATCAGGTTCTTTTGTCAGGTCCTTTTGTCGGGTCCCTGAATCAGTACCCCCTTGTCAGTTCACGGAGTCCTTGAGGGCCTTGCCCGGCTTGAACTTCGGCTGACGCGAGGCGGGGATGGTGATCTTCTCGCCGGTCCGGGGATTGCGTCCCTCCGATTCAGCACGTTCCGTAATCGCGAACGTGCCGAACCCAACGAGGCGCACCTCTTCCCCGCCTTTGAGAGCCTCGGTGATGGTCTCGAAGACGCTGTCGACCGCCTTGGTCGCGTCCGCCTTTGACAGGTCCGTACTTTCGGCAACGGCGGCGACGAGATCGTTCTTGTTCACTGGTGAAACCCCCTTTGTTGGGAAAACCATTGCACGGCGTGGACCCGCTGGCGGCCAGCATAAGAAAACCGCCAAAACTCTAGAACGTCCGTTTTGCGGGCGTCAATGTGGGAAACGGCCGCCCCCAGAAAGGTCCCCGCGCGCCTGCGGTTCCCCACTTTTGCCGGCATGGCGCCCGAATGCAAGGGCGCAGGCGCCGTCCCCGCCTCTGTCGGTCGGCCCGCAGCGCGGCGCCGGCCGGCCCCCTCCATCTTCATGCAGATGGCGCCGGTCGCCTTTCCACTCATGCGCGCGATTTGTGGGGCGTCATGTGGGAAAGGGGAGCGCAAATGAAACGGTCCGGCGTCGAAGTATTGGCAACAGGTCCCGTCATACTGGCCGGCCTCGATCCTGACTCGTCAGGATCAAGGTCATACGCGGCTTCGCCGCGCCGGCCCGCTCATCGGGTCAAGCTGGCATCGCAGAGCGATGCCAGAGTCGCGCCGGGGGGCCGACAGAGCGGTCCGCCCTTCCGTCGGCCGGTCTCAGCCCCCGGTGACCAACACCAACGGGCCGGCCCCGTGTGGGGCCGGCCCGCTGTTGCCGGATTGTGCCGGCGCAGTCGTGTGAGCGCCTCAGTGCGTCAGTACCGTCCCGTCGGCGTCCTTGCCTTCCGCGGCCTTCCGCAGCGCCGCCTCGGCGGCCGCCTGGTCGGCTTCGCTCCACTCGATCGGCGTCAACGGCTTGACCAGGGCATTCGCCAGCACTTCGTCCGCGGTGGTGACGGGGATGATCGTCAGCCCCTTCTTCACGTTGTCCGGAATCTCCACAAGATCCTTCTCGTTCTCCTTGGGGATCAGGACCGTGGTCAGGCCGCCCCGCAGCGCCGCCAGCAGCTTCTCCTTGAGGCCGCCGATCGGCAGCACACGGCCGCGCAGCGTGATCTCGCCGGTCATGGCGATATCCTTGCGGACCGCGATCCCGGTCAGCGCCGACACCATGGACGTGCACATGGCGATGCCGGCGGACGGCCCGTCCTTCGGGGTCGCGCCTTCGGGCACATGCACATGGATCTCCCGGGTCTCGAACAGGGTCGGGCGGATGCCGAAGCTCACCGCCCGCGACCGGATGTAGGAGCGGGCGGCCTGCACCGACTCCTTCATCACGTCGCCCAGATGCCCCGTCAGCGTGATGCCGCCCTTGCCGGGCATGGTCAGGGCCTCGATCGACAGCAGTTCGCCGCCCACCTCGGTCCACGCCAGGCCGGTGGTCACGCCCACCAGATCCTCGGACTCGGCCTCACCGTACCGGTACCGCCGAACGCCGGCGTATTTCTCGACATTGCGCCGGGTGACGCTCACCCGCTTCTGTGCCTTGCGCAGCAGCAGCTCCTTGGCCGCCTTGCGGGTCAGGGTGGCCAGTTCCCGCTCCAGGTTCCGCACGCCGGCCTCGCGCGTGTAGTAGCGGATCAGGTCGCGCAAGGCGTCCTCGGAAATCGACCACTCCCCCTTGCGCAGCCCGTGGGCCTTCATCTGCTTGGGAATCAGGTGCCGGGTGGCGATACCGACCTTTTCATCCTCTGTGTAGCCCGACAGCCGGATGATCTCCAGCCGGTCCAGCAGCGGTTGCGGCATGCGCAGGCTGTTGGCCGTGGTCACGAAGAGAACATCGGACAGGTCGTAATCGACCTCAAGGTAGTGGTCGTTGAAGGTGCTGTTCTGTTCCGGGTCGAGCACCTCCAGCAGCGCCGACGACGGATCGCCGCGCCAATCGCTGCCCAGCTTGTCGACCTCGTCGAGCAGGAAGAGCGGATTGGAGGTCTTGGCCTTCTTCATGCCCTGAATGATCTTGCCGGGCATCGAGCCGATGTAGGTCCGCCGATGGCCGCGAATCTCGGACTCGTCGCGCACGCCGCCGAGCGACATGCGCACGAAGTTCCGCCCGGTGGCCCGGGCGATCGACTTGCCCAACGACGTCTTGCCCACACCCGGCGGCCCCACCAGACACAGAATCGGGCCCCGGAGATTGTTGGTGCGCACCTGAACCGCCAGGTACTCCAGGATGCGTTCCTTGACCTTCTCGAGGCCGTGATGATCGGCGTTGAGGATGCGTTCGGCCTCGCGCAGGTCGCGCTTGGTGCGCGACCGCTTCTTCCACGGGATCGACAGCATCCAGTCCAGGTAGTTGCGAACGACCGTGGCCTCGGCCGACATCGGGCTCATGTTGCGCAGCTTCTTCAGCTCCGCCTGGCACTTGTCCCGGGCTTCCTTGCACAGCCGCGTCTTTTTGATCTTGTCCTCAAGCTCCTGGAGCTCGTCGCGGCCATCCTCGCCTTCGCCCAGTTCCTTCTGGATCGCCTTGAGCTGCTCGTTGAGGTAGTACTCGCGCTGAGTCTTCTCCATCTGACGCTTGACGCGGCCGCGGATCTTCTTCTCGACCTGGAGGACCCCGATCTCCGACTCCATGAAGCCGTACAGGCGCTCCAGGCGCTCGGCCACGGACGTCGTCTCGAGCACTTCCTGCTTGTCGGGGATCTTCAGCGACAGATGCGACGCTACCGTGTCGGCCAGCTTGGCCGGATCCTCGATCTGGTTGACCGAAACCAGGACCTCCGGCGGGATCTTCTTGTTCAGCTTGACGTACTGTTCGAACTGGCCGACCACCGAGCGCTGCAGCGCCTCGACCTCCTGCGGGTCGCCGTCGCCCAGGTCCAGGACGGTGGCCTCGGCCTCGAAGAAGGCTTCGTTCTCGTTGTAGCGGGTGATGCGGGCGCGCCGATTGCCCTCGACCAACACCTTCACGGTGCCATCGGGCAGGCGCAGCAACTGCAACACGGTACTGACCGTCCCGACGTCGTAGATATCCTCTGGGCCCGGATCGTCCTGCGACGCGTTGCGCTGCGCCACCAGGAGGATCTCCTTGTCGTCCGTCATGACGTTCTCGAGCGCCCGGACGGACTTCTCCCGTCCCACGAACAGTGGCACGATCATGTGCGGGAAGACGACGATGTCCCGCAAGGGCAGGACGGGGTAGGTGTGAGTCGAGCCGGTTTCCACGTGTTGCCCTCATGTGGTCGGGTACGAAGGACCGCAGGCCCCGCGCCGGCCCCATGAGACGGCCAACGCGACACCTTGGTGCGGCAGATGTGGGCCACGCGCGCGGGGCAATCAAGCCTTCATCCAAGACCCGGCTGCCCGGCACCACTCCCTCGCGACCCCGCCCGCATGTGTTCGGCGGGAACGGCCCCTCGGCGGACCTGCCCCTAGGCGGAACTGCCGACGTCCTCGCGTCGGTCCGCGTAGATGAACAGTGGCTTGGCCCGCCCTTCCGAGACCTCGCGGTTCACGACCACCTCGCTGACGCCCTCCATGCTCGGCAGATCAAACATGGTCTCCAGGAGGATGCCCTCCATGATGGAGCGCAGGCCACGCGCGCCGGTCTTGCGCGCAATTCCCTTCTTGGCGATGGCTTCCAGGGCATCGTCGGCGAAGGTGAGTTGCGTGTTCTCCATCTCGAACAGCCGCTGGTACTGCTTGACCAGGGCGTTCTTGGGTTTGGTGAGGATCTCGATCAGGGCCTCTTCGTCGAGGTCGTCCAGCGTCGCCAGCACCGGCAAGCGACCGACGAACTCCGGGATCAGCCCGTACTTGAGCAGATCTTCAGGCTCCACCTGGCGCAGGATCTCGCCGGTGCGCTTCTCCTCCGGCGCCCGCACGTCGGCGCCGAACCCGATCGACGTGCCGCGCCCGCGTTGCGCGATGATCTTGTCAAGACCGGCGAACGCGCCCCCGCAGATGAACAGGATATTGGTGGTGTCGACCTGCAGGAACTCCTGCTGCGGGTGCTTGCGCCCGCCCTGCGGCGGCACCGAGGCTACGGTGCCTTCCATGATCTTGAGCAGGGCCTGCTGCACGCCCTCGCCGGAGACGTCGCGGGTGATCGACGGGTTGTCCGACTTGCGCGAAATCTTGTCGATCTCGTCGATGTAGACAATGCCGCGCTGTGCCCGCTCGACGTTGTAGTCCGACGCCTGCAGCAGCTTGAGGATGATGTTCTCGACATCCTCGCCGACGTAGCCGGCCTCGGTCAGCGTCGTGGCGTCCGCCATCGTGAAGGGGACATCCAGGATGCGGGCCAGGGTCTGCGCGAGCAACGTCTTGCCGCAGCCCGTCGGCCCCATCAGCAGGATGTTGGACTTCGCCAGCTCGACCTCGCTGTTCTTCCCGCCCTGGCCCAGGCGCTTGTAATGATTGTGCACGGCCACGGACAGGACGCGTTTGGCATGCTGCTGGCCGATCACATAGTCATCGAGGACCGCGAGGATGTCGCGCGGGGTCGGCACGCCGTCGCGAGACTTGACCAGCTGGGTCTTGTTCTCCTCGCGAATGATGTCCATGCAGAGTTCGACGCATTCGTCGCAGATGAACACGGTCGGGCCGGCAATGAGCTTGCGCACCTCGTGCTGACTCTTTCCACAGAAAGAACAGTACAGGGTGTTCTTGGAATCGCCGCCAGAAGACTTGCTCATAACTACTCCACTTCCGCGCATCACCCGGCCGAATCCGTCTGGCGCGGCTCCCCACCGTGCCACCGTCTCCGTCTCGGCCCGGACTGGGTCGTCGGGGCCCGTCCGCATCCGCTTCTTTTTACAACGCCTTCATACTAACTGCCGACCCGGCGGGCGCACAACGCCAAAAACAACGGCCGGAAGACCGGGGGCGCCGGCGCCCCGGGGTCCGGCGTCAGGGCGCCGCCGACCCGCCATCGCCCTCGTCGGGCACCTGGCGGCTGACGACCACTTCGTCGATGAGGCCGAACGCCAGGGCCTCCTCCGGCGGCATGAACTTGTCGCGCTCCATGGCCTGCTCGACGACATCCATCGGCTGACCGGTATGATGGGCGAAGATCCGGTTGAGCCGTTCGCGCACCGCCAGGATTTCCTTGGCGTGGATTTCGATATCCGTGGCCTGGCCCTGGAAGCCCCCGGAGGGCTGATGCACCATGATCCGGGCATTGGGCAGGGCGAACCGCTTGCCCGCGGCGCCGGCGGTCAGCAACAGGGAGCCCATGGACGCGGCCTGGCCGACGCAGACGGTCGAGACGTCGCACCGGATGTAGTTCATGGTGTCGTAGATACCCAGGCCGGAGGTGACGACGCCGCCCGGGGAGTTAATGTAGAACGCGATGTCCTTGGTCGGGTTCTCGGACTCCAGGAACAGAAGCTGGGCCGAGATCAGGCTGGCCACATGGTCGTTGACCGGGCCGGTCAGGAAGATGATGCGCTCCTTGAGGAGGCGCGAGTAGATGTCGTAGGACCGCTCGCCCCGGTTGGTCTGTTCGACCACCATCGGGACCAGAGTGTTCGCGTACACCTCCATCGGATCACGGTCGATCATGTGGGTATCTCTCGCTCTGCGGATCGGGTGGGCATCGGCGCCCGGCGGGCGGGTCGGGCACGAGGGGCCGGGCGGGGCGTCGCGGGCAGATCGTGATCAATCTGATTCACGCCGTGGTTCGGATTGGTCACGTGACTCTGCCCTGAGGCATAGAGTTAGGGCGGACTCACGCCCGGCATTGGAGCCCGGGAGCAGGTCCAATGCCGCGCGATCCGCCCTAGACCTAGTGCACGGCCCGCCGGCTGTCGAGCCCACCCGTCGCCCCGATCCGATCGCGAAACGTGACCGCCCGGGCGGACCCCGGTCACTCGGTGGCGGCGTCCGTTGCGGGGGACTCTTCGGAGCCGTCGGCGTCCGGCATCATCAGGGCCTCGGGGGTGACGGTCTTTTCGGTGACCTGGGCCAGCTCAAGGATGTAGTCCACGACCTTGTTCTCGAAGATCGGCGGGCGCAGTTCCTCCATGGCGTCGGGATTTTGGCGGTAGTAGTTCAGCACCGCCTGTTCCTGGCCCGGGAAGGCCCGCACCTGCTCGGCCAGGGCGGTGTTCATGTCGTCCTGGGTGACCTGGACGTTGTTGGTCTCGCCGACCCGGGCCAGCAGCAGGCCCAGGCGGACACGGCGCTCGGCGATGGCGCGGTACTCGGCCCGCAGCTCGTCCTCGCTCTTGGCCTTGTCGTCCTCTTCGAGCTGGTCACGCTCCTTGGCCTCCATGAGCTGCTTCCAGATACCCTCGAACTCGACGTCGACCAGACCTTCGGGCACCGGATGCGTGAACTTCTCGGCCAGCTTGTCCAGCAGGCGCCGCTTGGTCTTCTCGCGGCTGGCCTTCTGGTACTCCTGCGCGATCTGGTCGCGGATCGCCTGCTTCAGCTCGTCGAGGGTGTCGCGGCCGAACGACTGGGCGAAATCATCGTCGATCGCCACGTCGCTGGGCTGGCGCAGCTCCTTGACGGTGACGTCGAAGGTCACCGGCTGGCCGGCAAGGTCCTCGGCGCCGTAGTCCTCCGGGAAGGTCAGCGCCACTTCCTTCTCCTCGCCCACCGTGACGCCGATCATGGCGTCCTCGAAGCCGGGAATGAAGGTATTGGAGCCCAGTTCCAGGGAATAGTCCTCGGCCGCACCGCCGGGGAAGGGCTCGCCCGCCTTCTTGCCCACGAAGTCGATGACGACGATGTCGCCGTTCTGCGCGGGCCGGTCGTCCGTCACGGGCTCCGAGCCGCGACGCGACGCGGCCAGCCGGTTCAACGCGTTATCAACCTCTTCGTCCGAGACGTCGGCCACGTCGCGCTCGACGGCGATGTCGGAGAAGTCCGGCGTGCCGATCTCCGGCAGCAGTTCGACGCCGATGGTCAGGTTGAGGTCGCCCTCGGGCTCGTACGCGGAAATCTCCACCTTCGGCTGCAGCGCCGGGCGCAGACTGTGGTCCTTGACGACCGTGTCGACGGCCTCCTGTGCCGCCTGCTCCAGAACCTCGCCCATGATGTGGCCGCCGAAGCGCTTCTTCAGCATCGCCATCGGCACCTTGCCGGGACGAAACCCAGGAATGCGCACTTGCGACCCGACTTCCGTGAGGCGGCTTTCAACCTTCTCGTTGAGACTGTCGGCGGGAACGACAACCTTGAATTCGCGCTTCAGCTCCTCGCTGAGGGTCTCGGTCACCTGCATGGCATGTCCTGGCAATGGGGTGGGGCAAGAGAGTGGGGCACGGGACGGGGAGCCGGATCCGAGTCGATATCCGAGTCGATGTCGATAACGACTGGCACCGCCCGGTCCCTGACCGGGCCGGCCGGCCCGGCGTGGTGCGGGCGAAGGGACTTGAACCCCCACGGCTGAAAGCCACCAGAACCTAAATCTGGCGTGTCTACCAATTCCACCACGCCCGCGGCGCGCCGGTCGGACCCCTCGATTGGCGTAACTCATAGACAATCGGTCCGGTGCAGGGCAATACCCGTTTTGCCGGGTCCGCGACGGCTGTTGCCCGTCGAAAACGGGCGGCCGGGCAGGGCTGTGAACGGCGAGCGTGCGCCGTGCGCCCCTCAGGTTCGCCCTGCGGCATCAGCCCCGGCGCCCGATGCCGGGGCGAGGTCCCACCAGTGCGCGCACCGTCCGGGCCGGCTTCACGGCGCGCGCGCATGCAGCTTCCCGGTAATCGAGCCCGTGTCACGGGCTACGCGCAGCAAATGAACGCGCAGATCTTTAAGCCTACATTCATATTGCAAAGGCTGCGCCGGCATTGCAGATTTGTTTGATGTTCAGTGTTCCTTACCCACTGGGGCCGGCTCAAGCAGGTGTAATGTATCTGAACCACGCCGTGCCGCCGGTTGATCACACTCTGCCTGAAATCAAAGCGTGAGGGCGGATGGCGTCGCATCAGAGACCCGATGGGTCGGATGCGATGCGATCCGCCCTCAATGTCGGCAAAAGGGGCAGTCCCGGCTCCTCGGTCGCATCGGAGCGAACAAGAATGGCTATGGACTTCGATCGAAAGGCACGGTTGCAGTTTCTTCAGATCGACGACGATATTGCGCCGCTGCTTGAAGAGGGCCGCCGCATCCTCGAACCACATATCGACAGCATTCTTGACAACTTCTACGCCATGATCCAGCGCACGCCGGAGATGGCGAGCATGTTCGCCTCTCCGGCGCGGATGACGCATGCGCGCGAGATGCAGCGGAAACACTGGATGGAAAACGTCCTGAGCGGCCGGTTCGATGAAGCCTACTTTGCGACCGCCAACCGCATCGGCGAAGTCCACGAGCGGGTCGGACTGGAGCCGCGCTGGTATCTCGGCGGCTATTCGTTCGTCATCAGCCACATGTACCCGGCCGTCATCACGTCCTACCGGTGGAACCCCAAGAAGGGGGCGGCGGTCATGGCGGCGGTGACGAAGGCCCTGTTCCTGGACATGGACATCGCGATCTCCGTCTACCTGCGGGCCACGCTGGCGCGCAAGGGTGCTGCGGCCGTGTTGAAGGAGCATGCCGCGCGGTTCGAGGAGGACGTGCACGCCATGTCCGAGGTCGTCGCCAGCGCGGCAACCCAACTGGAGACGGCGGCCGGCCTGATGTCGAACAACGCCGCCGCGACCTCCCAGCAGGTCGAGGTGGTCGCGGCGGCGGCCGACACGGCGTCGATGAACGTGCAGACGGCCGCCTCGGCCACCGAGGAGCTGCACGCCTCGATCGCCGAGATCGCCCGCCAGGTCGCCGAATCGACGGCCATTTCCACCACCGCCGTCGACGAGGCGACGCGCACCAACGAACGGGTCCGCTCTCTGGCGGCGGCCGCCGACAAGATCGGTGAGGTGATCAAGCTCATCAACGATATCGCCAGCCAGACCAACCTGCTGGCCCTGAACGCCACGATCGAGGCGGCGCGCGCCGGCGACGCCGGCAAGGGCTTCGCCGTGGTCGCCAACGAGGTCAAGACCCTCGCCAATCAGACGTCACGGGCCACCGAAGACATCAGCGCCCAGGTCGGCACGGTTCAGGCCGCCACCCGGGAGGCCGTCGACGCCATTCAGGGCATCGGCGGCACCATCTCGCACCTCAATGAGATCGCCGCCGCGATCGCCGCGGCCGTGGAGCAGCAGGGGGCGGCCACCCAGGAGATCGCTCGCAACGCCCAGGAGGCGAGCGGCGCCACCATCGAGGTGTCGGACACGATCACGCAGGTCACCGCCCGGGCCACCGAGACCGGCGGGGCGGCCGAAGAGGTCCTCAGCGCGGCCCGCGACCTGACGAAGCAGGCCGACGACCTGCGCACCAAGGTGGACGACTTCCTTCAGAACTTGCACCGCGCCATCATGCAGTGACCGGCGACGCGGCCGCCCTGCCTGCGGCCGCGCTCACCCCACGCCCGCCACCAGCAGGCGCCAGCCGTAGGCCACGGCCGCGACGGTCGCGACACCCGCCGCCCACAGACCGATGAACCAAGCCAGCCGGCGCCAAAGCGGGGGTGCCGGGTCCGTGCGCTCAGCCATGGTAACCGTCCTTGGCCGTAACCTTGCCCCGGAACACCCAGTAGGCATAGGCCGTGTACCCGAGCACGATCGGCAGCGTGGCGGCCACGGCGACCAACGTGAAGGTCAGGCTGCTGGGCGGGGCGGCCGCGCTGGCGATGGTCAGCGTGGGCGGCACGATATGCGGCCACAGGCTGATGCCGATGCCGCAGTAGCCGAGCAGGAACAGCCCGACGGCAAGCACGAACGGCTCCCATGTCCAGTGCTGGGACAGCCCGCGCCACAGCATGGCGGCCACCAGCGCCGTCATGAGCGGCACCGGGGCCAGATAGATGAAGTTCATGCCGCCGAACCAGCGCTCGGCGATGTGCGGGTAGAGCAGGGGGGTCATGCCGCTGACCACCGCCATGGCGAACAGCACCGCCGCCAGCGCCGCCAGCGCCCAGCGCCGCGCTGCCGCCTGCAACGGGCCTTCGGTCTTGAAGATCAGCCAGGTGGCGCCCAGCAGGGCGTAGCCCGCCATGACGCCGACGCCCGCGACCACCGACAGGCCGGTGAACCAGTCCAGCGGTCCGCCGGCGAAGGCGCCGTCCTCGACCCGAACCCCCTCGATCAGGCCGCCCAGCATGGCGCCCTGACAGAACGCCGCCACCGCCGAGCCGAGGGTGAAGGACCACGACCAGAGCTGTTTCGAGGTGCGCGCCTTCATACGGAACTCGAACGCCACCCCGCGGAAGATGAGGGCGAACAGCATCGCCATCAGGGGGACGTAGAACGCCGGCAGGGCCACCGCATAGGCGGTGGGAAAGGCCGCGAACAGCACCGCGCCGCCCAGGATGAGCCAGGTCTCGTTGCCGTCCCACACCGGGGCAATGGAGGCGATCATGGTATCCTGCGCGTCCTCGTCGGGCGCCAGCGGGAACAGGATGCCCACCCCGAGGTCGAAGCCGTCGAGGACGACGTAGATGATCACCCCCACGCCGATGACCCCGGCCAGGATCAGCGCCAGATCCAAGTCCATGCCGTGATCCTCCCTATTCCGCCGGCTGCACGGTGCCGGTCGCTCCCACGGCGGTGCGGGGCGTCCGCACCGGCCCGTCGGCGTCCATGTCGCTGGGCGGCGGCCCCTGGCGGACCACCCGGGCCGCGTACCACAGGAAGGCGATCAGCAGCAGGGTGTAGACCACGACGAACGCCGTCAGCGTGGTGGCTACCGCCGCCGGCACCACCGGCGAGACGCTGTCCGCCGTGCGCAGGATGCCGTAGACGGTGAAGGGCTGGCGCCCCACCTCCGCCACCATCCAGCCGGCGATGGTGGCGACGAAGCCGGCCGGGCCGGTCAGGACGAACGCCCACTGTACCGACCGGTTCGTGAACAGGCGGCCGCGCCACAGCAGCCACACGCCGACCGCTGCCAGAGCGATCATCCACAGACCCAGGCCGATCATGAGGCGGAACGAGTAGAACACGGTGGCGACGGGCGGCTGGTCCTCGCGGGCGACCTCGTTCAGACCCTTGACCTCGCCGTCCCACTCGTGGGTGAGGATCAGGCTGGCCATGTTGGGAATGCCGACCGCCAAGCGGTTCTCCTGCGCCTCCTGATCCGGCACGGCGAACAGCAGCAGCGGCGCCCCTTGCTGGGTCTCCCACAGACCCTCCATGGCCGCCACCTTCATCGGCTGGTGCTCCTTGGTGTTCAGGCCGTGCATGTCGCCGACGACGAGTTGGGCCGGCGCCAGGATCGCCGCCAGCACGACGCCGAGCGCCAGGCCCTTACGCGCCACCGCCACGTGGCGGTCGCGCAGCAGGTACCAGGCGGAGACGGCGGCAACCACGAACGCCCCGGTCAGGAACGAGGCCATGACCATGTGGGTCACCCGGTAGGGCATGGAGGGGTTGAAGATCACCGCCCACCAGTCGGTGACCAGCGCGCGGCCGTCGACCCACTCCACCCCGGCCGGGGTATGCATCCAGGAATTGGCCGCCAGCACCCAGAACGCCGAGTTGAGCGTGCCGAGCCCGACCAGCACGGTGGCCAGGAAGTGCAGGCGGTCACCCACCTTCTGCCAGCCGAACAGCATGACCCCGATAAAGCCGGCCTCGACGAAGAACGCGGTCAGCACTTCCACCGACAGCAGCGGGCCGAGCACCGGACCGGTCGCCTCGGAAAAGCGGCTGAAGTTGGTGCCGAACTGGTAGGACAACACCAGCCCCGATACGACGCCCATCCCGAAGGCCAGGGCGAACAGCTTGGCCCACAGGCGATAGACGGACTTGTAGACGGGGTTGCGGGTGCGCAGCCACAGCGCCTCGACCGTGACCAGGAACCAAGCCAGGCCAATGGTCAGGGTGGGGAACAGGATGTGGAAGGCGACCGTGAAGCCGAACTGGACGCGGGCCAGCAGCACGGGGTCGATATCGGCGACCATGGGGTGGCGAACCTCCTCGGGTCCAGGGGCGGCCGTCGGGGGCCGACGCCGCCGTTCGCGGGTGCACACAGGATATGGGAACCGCCGCGGTCGGTTCCAGTCAGCCGCGGTGCCCCGACGGCCGGCGCCGCGGCCGCCCTGCGCCGTACGCAAGGCAGGCATGACCAAGAACGCGAGCCGACGCCGCCGGGCGGCACAGCCGCCCCCTTCCTCGCGCAGGGCAGGGATGGCGACCCACGGATCCACGCCCCAGGCTTGATACACATCAAGGACAGGACGCGCGCCCCCCGGCACCGTTGCGGGTTCGGATCGGGTGCGGCGTCCACCGCCCGCGGACCCGGTCCACCCGACGGCCGCGCCACCAGACCGGGGTTCGGCGCGCCCCACGGGTCCGGGCTGAGGACCCGAGGCAGAAAAAGGCTTCATCATGGACTTGACCGGTGTCCTCGACACCCTTGGCGAGCCGGGGACGATCGTTCTCGGCGGCCTCGTCATCGGCATGCTGTTCGGGGCCTTCGCGCAGCGCAGCCGGTTCTGCCTGCGCGCGGCGGTGGTCGAGTTCGCGCGCGGGTCCCTGGGGCCCAAGGTGTCGCTCTGGCTCATCGCCTTTTCGATGGCCGTGCTGGGCACGCAGGCGCTGATCCTGAGCGGGCTCCTGGATGTCTCCGAATCCCGCCAACTGGCCGCCGCCGGCAGCCTGTCGGGCGCGATCATCGGCGGCCTGATGTTCGGGGTCGGCATGATCCTGACCCGGGGGTGTTCGGGCCGGCTGCTGGTCTTGTCCGCCAATGGCAATCTGCGCGCCCTGCTGTCGGGGCTGATCTTCGCGGTGACCGCCCAGGCGTCGTTGCACGGGGCGCTGTCGCCGGCGCGCGATGCCCTGGCCGGACTGTGGGTGGTCGAGGCCCCGTCCGTGCTCAATGCCCTCACGCTGATCGGCCTGGAGTCCCGGGGCGGCGTCGTGCTGGCGCTGGCGCTCACGGGGTTCGCGGTCTTCGTCGCCGTGCGCAACCGGCTGTCGCCTTGGGTCTGGATCGGCGGGCTCGGCGTGGGCGGCACGATCGCGGCGGGATGGCTCCTGACCTATAGCCTGTCGTACCAGGCGTTCGATCCGGTGCAGGTGGAAAGTCTCAGCTTTACAGGGCCGTCCGCCGATACCTTGATGTTGGTTCTGAACCCGCCCGGGTCCGCGCTGGACTTCGACGTCGGCCTGGTGCCGGGCGTGTTCCTGGGCTCCTTCCTGGCCGCCCTGCTGTGCCGCGACCTGAAGCTGGAAGGCTTCCAGGGCGGCTACGCCATGCGCCGGTACATCGTGGGCGCGGTCTTCATGGGCTTCGGCGGCATGCTGGCCGGCGGCTGCGCCGTTGGCGCCGGTGTGACCGGCGGCGCGGTGTTCGCGCTGACGGCGTGGACGGCGCTGTTCTGCATGTGGGTGGGGGCGGCGCTCGCCGATCTGGTGGTGGACCGCTGGGGCCTGGTCCTGCGCGACGAGGCCGCCGCCGGCGAGAATGCCCTGGCCAACGCGATGGCGCGGCGCGGCTGGTCGTTCCTGCCGCCGTGGTGGCGCCCCCGTGGCCCGGGGCCGGACCGCCACGCCCCCGACGACGGAGCGGCGTCGGCGCCGGCGACGGCCCCGTCGGACGGCGGGCGGGCGGTCTCCGCCGGCTCTTGTCGGCCGGCCCGGTCCCGCGACGTGCTGGCGTCCTGAGTCCGGTCGCGGTGCGCCTCAACGCTCCCGGCAGACGGGGCCGGACTGGTCCACCAGCCGCAGGTCCTCGACCGGATAACCGAGGTCGCGGGCCTGTCGCATCAGCGCCACCCGGGTCTCACGCGGCAGCGTCCGCTCGCGTGCCAGGATCCACAGGAAGTCGCGCGTTGGGCCGCTGGTCATGGCCCAGCGATAGTCCTCGCGATCCAGCGCCACGACATGCAGGGCGCCCGGGATCGGCGACGTCAGCGTGACCGCGAAGCTGCCGGTCTGCGGTCCCTCGCGGAACCGCGCCGTGCCGCCGATGGTCTTCCAGGCGCAGGCCGCCGGGTCCCAGCCGCGGTTGAAGACCGCCACGGTGCCGTCGTCGCGCAGGCGATAGGTGGCCCGCACGTTGGTCAACCCGGCCTCGAAGGGGTGGTCGAGGCGCATGATCTCGTACCAGGTGCCGGTGAAGCGATCGGCCTCGAAGCCGTCCACCGGGGTCACCCCGCGCGGTACGCCGGTGCAGGCGGCCAGCGCGCCGAGGGCGCCCAGAAGCAGGGCCACGCCGGCCCAGCGGCGGGGCGGGGTGGGGCGCATGGGGCGCATCCGGACGGCGGTCATGGGGCTGGCTCCTTTCAAACACTGGCGGATGCGCTGAGCAGGTCGGGCAGGCCCGCCAGGCTGTCCAGCTCGGCCGCCGGCGATCCCGGCAGACGCTCCGAGGGGGCATTGGCGCGGTTCACCCACAGGGTCCGGAAGCCGAAGGTGGCGGCCCCGGCCACGTCCCAGCCATTGGAGGAGACGAAGGCGAGCCGCTCGGGCGTGGTCGCGAACCGCACACAGCCGAGGGAGTAGGCCGCGGCGGCGGGCTTGAACACCTTCACGGTGTCCACCGACAGCACGTCGTCGAGCAGCCCGGTCAGTCCGGCGCTGTCGGTGGCCGACCGCAGCATGTCGGGCGCGCCGTTGGACAGGATCGCGGTGGCGATCCCGTGCGCCCGCAGCGCCGCCAGCGTCTCCGGGACCTCCGGATAGGCATCCAGGGTCATGTAGAGGTCCATGAGCCGCGCGCGCAGGCCCGGCGCCGGCGCCTGGCCCAGGCTGGTGAAGGCGTAATCCAGCGCCTCCGCCGTGACGGTGCGGAAGTCCACGTAGCGGTCCATGAGGCTGCGCAGCCACGTGTATTCGATCTGACGGGTGCGCCAGATGCGGGCCAGATCCTCCCACGAGGGACCGATCTCGTCGCGCAGCCGCCGGGCCGCAGCATTGACGTCGAACAGGGTGCCATAGGCGTCGAACAGGCAGGCGACGACCGGGTGCTGAACGGCGGACACGGACACGGCCTCCGACTCTCGGACAGGGATCAGCGTCGCAGATCCGCGCTCAGCGCGGTGCGGGACGGGCGCTCCCCCAGACGGTAGCGGTAGACCTGCGTTCCTTCCAGCACGCGTTGCACGTAGTTGCGCGTTTCCGCGAACGAGATCTGTTCGATCCAGTCGATGACGCCTTCGGTGTCCATGCGCCGGGGATCGCCGTTTTCGGCCATCCAGCGCCGGGCGTTGCTGGGACCGGCGTTGTAGGCCGCGGTCGCCAGCACGTAGGAGCCGCGGAAGGCGTCCAGCAGGCCGGCATAGTATGCCGTGCCGAGCCGGGCATTGTGGGCGGGATCGTTGACCAGCCGCAGCCGCGACGAGGTCTCGCCCAGGCGCAGGGCCATCTTCTGGGCCGTGCGCGGCATGAGCTGCATGAGGCCGCGGGCCCCGGCACGGCTGACGGCCTCGGCGTTGAAATTGCTCTCCTGGCGGATCAGCGACAGCATCAGGGCGGGTTCCGGACGCGGCCCGGTGGCGGGCGCGCGGCGCAGTCCATCCAACACCGCCGGCGGCACGGGATAGCCCGCGTTCAGCAGCGTGGTGCCCGCCAGCGCAGCGCGCCGGGCCAGGAACACCGCCATGTCAGGGCGGTCGGTGCCGGCCACGAAGTCCACCGCGAGCGCCCGGTAGCCGGGCGTGGCCTGGTCATCGTTCAGGGCCAGCACGAACGGCAAGGCGAGGTCGGCCCGGCCGGCGCGGTCCATGAGGTCGATGACGCGGACGCGGTCGTCGCGCGCGAACCGGGCCTTGTCCGCCGCCGTCACGGCCGGGGCGCGGGCCAGGTGGTCGGCCAGGGACTCGTCCAGGGCCTCGACCGCGAGCTGCCCGTAGAACGTCTCGGCGTGCGCCGCCGCCTTGCGGTACCAGGCGGCGGCGTCCGCATCCCGGCCCAGCGCGGCCGCGGCCCGGCCGGCCCAGTAGGCGCCGCGGGCGCGGCTCTGCGGATAGGACACGCCGGCGTACATGGTCTCGAAATGGGGCAGGGCACGGGCCGGCTCGCGCAGGAACCGCAAGGCAATCCAGCCGGCCGTCCACTCCCCGGTCGCGAAGCCGAGGCCGCTGTCCTGGCCATGGTTGGCGAAGATGCCGTAGGCGCGGGTGATGTGGCCGGCCTGGAGCGCCTCGCGCCCCAGATAGGCGCGCTCGCGGGCCCAGGCGTCCGGGCGGCCGCGATTGGCCGACGGGTGCGACAACAGGTCCATGGCGCGGTCGAGCAGGTCGCGTTTGCGCCGCCAGACCAGGCGGTCGTAGACCAGCCCGGGGTCGTTCAGCAGCGCGTCGGGCACCCGCGCGATGGCCGCGTCGACCCCTGGGGCATCGGTGATGAGGGCGATGCGGGCCTCCGCCAGCCGCTGATGGCCGGTGTCCACCCGCGGCACGGTGCGGCGGGCCTCGGTCACGCGGTCGTCCCAGAGCAGCGACGACAGCCGCCGCAGGTGGTCCTCGTCGCGCAGGAAACGCCCGAAGGTTTGCAGGAACGCCCGTTCCTGGGTCGCCGAGAAACGACCGTCCACCCACGCCGTGCGGGCGGCCCGCGCGGCCTCGGCCTCGCGGCCCAGGACCAGCAGAACGCGGGCGTGCGCTTCCAGGCCCACGGTGGTCAGCGGCGGATGGCGCGCGAACCACTCGGCCACGCGGGCCGGCGCCTCCAGGCCGGTGAGGGCGCGCTCGGCGGCGCGGCGCAGGGCGTGCGTATGGGGCCAGTCGGGATTGGCGTCGAGGAAGCCGGCGATGGCATCGAACGAGCCCAGCCCCTCCTTGAGCCGGGCCCACTGCACCACCTTGCGCGCCAGCGGGTCGGGAATGCGCCCGACATGCGCCAGGGCGGCGTCGAAATCACGGGCCTCGATGGCCTCCAGCGCCGCGCCGAAGGCGCCCGATTGCGCTCCGGCCGGCGCCGCCGACGCAAGGAGCCCGATCAACAGCAGGACGGCGGCGACAGGCCCCCGCCAGTGCGCCGGGGATCGAACCGGGCGACCGCGACCGCCGCCGGCAATGGCCAGGGTCACACGCATGGTGCGGCTCCTTCGACTGAAAAACGCAGTGCGGGCCGGCCATCAGGCCGGCCGCGACGCCCCCGCGGCGCCCATCCTGAGGCCGCCGCGACGCCGGGGCAAGTCCCGCGCGCAAGCCCGGGAACCCCGCGTGCGGGCATGGTTTTTCGCCGGGTCCGGCCCTTGTTCGCGCAAGGCGCTGTGATACAAAGGGAGGGTCCCGCTGCGGGGGCGCGAGACGCTTGGCGACTCGTGCCGCCTCGCCCCGCGGCGGGACCGCGCCCCTCCCTGCTTCGGTCGCCCGGCTCCGGGGACCGACAGTGGGGTGTTTTGTGTCCCGTGACTGTCCCAATGACTGTCCCAACCCCCGTCTGCCGCGCCGCGCTGGCGGCGCGTTTCCAGGAGAGTGAGACCCATGTTCCAGGGCTCGTTGACCGCCCTCATCACGCCGTTCACCGCCACCGGCGCCATCGACGACGCGGCCTTTCAGGCGTTCGTGGACTGGCAGATCAAACAGGGAACGGAGGGGGTCATCCCGGTCGGCACCACGGGCGAGTCGCCGACCCTGACGCACGACGAGCACAAACGCGTCGTGGCCCTGAGTGTGGAGGCCGCTGCCGGACGCGTGCCGGTGATCGCGGGCACCGGGTCCAACTCGACCCACGAGGCCATCGACTTCACCCGCCACGCCAAGGAGGCCGGCGCCGACGCCGCGCTTGTGGTCACCCCGTACTACAACAAGCCCACCCAGGAGGGGCTGTACCAGCACTACAAGGCGATTCACGACGCGGTCGACCTGCCAATCGTCATCTACAACATTCCCGGCCGCTGCATCGTCGACATGACGATCGAGACCATGGTGCGCCTGGCCGCCCTGCCCAACATCGTTGGCGTCAAGGACGCCACCAACGATCTGGCCCGTCCGCTCGCGACCCGGCTGGCGCTCGGTGACGGCTTCTGCCTGCTGTCGGGCGAGGATGCCACCATCGGGGCCTTCCTGGGGCAGGGTGGACACGGCTGCATCTCGGTGACCGCGAACGTGGCCCCGGCCCAGTGCGCGGCGCTGCACCGGGCATGGCGGGACGGCGATCTGGCCACGTTCGCGGCGATGCGCGATCGGCTGATGCCGTTGCATGCCGCTCTGTTCGCCGAGACCAGCCCGGGGCCGGTCAAGTACGCGGCCGCGCTGCTGGGCAAGAGTTCGCCCGCCACGCGGTTGCCGTTGGTGCCGGTGGCGGAACAGACCAAGGTGGTGGTCGAGGCGGCGATGCGGACCGTCGGTCTGCTCGACTGATCGACGGATCTCCGCTCCGGCCGCAGGACGGATCGGGCGGCGGCGGTGTCGCGCCGGGGCTTGCGCCGGCACCGCCCGCCGTCCCATATGGGCGCGACCATGGCAGATAAGAAGAAGTCGAACACCAAGGGCTCGGGGCTGATCTCCACCGGACGGGTGGCGGAGAACCGGCGCGCGCGCCACGAATACGCCATCCAGGAGACGCACGAGGCCGGCCTGGTGCTGCAGGGCACTGAGGTCAAGTCGCTGCGGCTGGGGCGGGCAAACCTCCAGGACGCCTATGCCGGCGCCAAGGACGATGAACTGTACCTGTTCAACCTCCACATCCCCGAGTACGGCAAGGCCACCCATTTCGGCCACGAGGCCCGGCGCCCGCGCAAGCTGCTGATGCACAAGCGCGAGGTGCGCAAGCTTCTGGGCGCGGTCAGCCGCAAGGGCATGGCGCTGGTGCCCCTGAGCCTGTACTTCAACGCTCGCGGCATCGCCAAGATCCAGATCGGCCTGGGCCAGGGCAAACGGCTCGTGGACAAGCGCGAGACGGCCAAGGCCCGCGACTGGAACCGTCAGAAGCAGCGGCTGCTGCGCGAAAAGGGATAGCCGCCCGGTCTTTCTGCGGGGCCGGCGATCCACGGCGCGACCCTGACCGTAGCCCTCCGGGAGTCACGCACAGCCCGGTGCCCGTCGGCATCGGGCGTCACGAATAGGAGTGGGACGGGATGACAGGACAGGCCCTCAAAGGTCTCGGGGGATTGGCCGCTGCGGCGGTTACAGCCGTCGGGTTGGCGCCGGCGCCCGCGGATGGGGCCTCGGCCGCGCCCGCCAGCGCACACGCCTTCAGCTTCACCAGCATCGACGGTGCGCCGCTGCCGCTGGAGCAGTTCGCTGGCAAGGCCGTGCTGGTCGTCAATACGGCCTCGCGGTGCGGGTTCACGCCCCAGTACGAGGGGCTGCAAAGCCTCTGGGAGCAGTACCGGGAGCGCGGCCTGGTGGTTCTGGGCGTGCCCTCCAACGACTTCGGCGGTCAGGAGCCGGGCAGCGAAGAGCAGATCAAGGAATTCTGCACCGTCAACTTCAGCATCGACTTCCCGATGACGGAAAAGGTTAGGGTCACCGGCGGCGGCGCCCACCCGTTCTATCAATGGGCTCGGGACCAGGTCGGGTTTGTCGGCTCGCCCAAGTGGAACTTCCACAAGTACCTGATCGGGCCGGACGGTGCCCTGGTGGACTGGTTCTCGTCGATGACCGGCCCGCAGTCGGACCGCCTGGTGGCCGCGATCGAGAAGGCGCTGCCGCCGCCGACCAACTGAACGCGAGGCGGACGCGTGCGCTGCCGGTCACCCCGGGCGCGCCGCGTCGTGCCGGTCGCCAACGGCGCGGACACAGGCCGCCACCACCTCCCGGAACATGGAGGGTGTGAGGCGGCCTGTGTTCTGGTTGTAACGCGAGCAGTGGTAGCTGTCGAACAGGGTCCGACCATCGGGCAGGGGGTGCCGGGCACCATGTCCGAACGGATGGGCGGCGAGGCGCAGGCCCAGGCCGCGCACGACGGCATCGTGGGCCACCTTCCCCAAGGCCAGGATCGCCCGCACCGCGTCCAAGCCCTCCAGCTCCCCCTCCAGGAACGGACGACAGGTGCGGATCTCCGCCGGCGTCGGCTTGTTCTCCGGCGGCACGCACCGTACGGCGTTGACGATGCGGCAGTCCGTGAGCGTCAGGCCATCGTCGGCCCGTTCCGCGTAGGGGCCCTCGGCGACGCCCGCCGCGATCAGCGTCTCGTACAGCAGTACGCCCGCGACGTCCCCCGTGAACGGTCGGCCGGTCCGGTTGGCGCCGCGCAGCCCCGGGGCCAACCCGACAACCAATAGGCGGGCGCCGACCGGGCCGAAGGCGGGCACGGGGGCATTGAACCAGTCCGCATGCGCCGCCACGTTGGCGGCCCGGAAGGCCGCCAGCCGGGGACACAGGGCACAGTCGGGGGGCGGCTGTCGCGGCGCCGCCGGTGGTGCCGGTCCATCGACCATCGCCACACCCTCAGCGCGGCGTGGTGTCGACGTCCTGGCTGCTCATGACCGGGCCGGCCTCCCGGCTGTCCCGGGTATCCCGAGTCTCGCGGCCGTCGCGGGGTTCCCTGGGTTCCCTGGACTCGCGGGATTCGCGCGGCTCACGCTGAACCTGGCTGCGGCTGATCGTCGGCTCCAGGTCCTGGAGTTCCTGGAAATTGTCGGCCTGCCGGCGCAACTCATCGGCCACCATCGGGGGCTGGGAGCGCACCGTGCTGACCACGGTCACGCGCCGGCCCTTGCGCTGCACGGCCTCCACCAGGCGCCGGAAATCGCCGTCCCCGGAGAACAGCACGATGTGGTCCAGGTGCGGGGCCATCTCCATGACGTCGATGGCCAGTTCGATGTCCATGTTGCCTTTGATCTTGCGGCGCCCCATGGCATCGGTGAATTCCTTGGTCGGCTTGGTGACCATCGTATAGCCGTTGTAGTCCAGCCAGTCGACGAGCGGCCGGATCGGCGAATACTCCTGGTCCTCCAGCAGTGCCGTGTAGTAGAAGGCCCGAATCAGGTGGCCCTTGGCGCTGAACAGATCGAGCAGGCGTTTGTAGTCGATGTCGAAGCCCAGGGCTCGCGCCGCGGCATACAGGTTCGACCCGTCGATGAACAGGCCGATGCGCTCCTGAGGATAGAATATCATACGGTGGGATCCCTAATGCACGACCTGACGACAATGATCTTGCCGACAATGTTCGCGAAATATCGATCAGAAATGCGCCGGGTCACGACATGGCCCGGCTTTGACAGGCTCAAATTATGGACTCCGATGCCCCGGTGCAAGGGCGAAAGGTGGTCCTCTCCCGCCGGGTCCCACCCATGATCCTGATCGCGCTCGGATCCAACCTGCCCGGTCGGGCGGGCTCGCCGCGCGAGACGGTGGAAGGGGCTCTGGCCGCGCTGCCGGAGGTCGGCGTACGGGTGCTGACGCGCTCCGCCTGGTACCGCAGCGCGCCCGTGCCGCCGTCGGATCAGCCGTGGTTCGTCAACGGGGTCGCGGCGGTGGCGTTCGAGGGCACCGATCCGGCCGATCTGATGGCCCGGCTGCACAGCGTCGAGGCCACCTTCGGGCGTCGCCGCGACGGCCTGCGCAACGCCGCCCGTACCCTTGACCTGGACCTGCTCGACATGGCCGGGGTGGTGCGGGCGCGCGAGCCAACCTTGCCGCACCCCCGCATGACCGGGCGGGCCTTCGTCCTGTACCCTCTGGCGGAGGTGGCGCCCGACTGGCGTCATCCGGTCGACGGTCGCCCGCTGGCGGCGCTGATTGCCGCGCTCGGGCCGTTGCCCGCCGGCCTGGAGCGGATGGAAGAGGCGCGCCCCTGAACGCCCGCCGCCGCCGGCTCAGCGCACCGTGACCGGGTCGCGCACCTCGGTCTCCAGCGCCAGGTCGATCAGCCGCAGCAGCACGTCCGGCTCCTGGGCGCCGGCGATGGCATAACTGCCGTTGAAGATGAAGCTGGGCACGCCGCTGATGCCCATGGCGTGGGCGCGTCCGTTCGCCGCCATGATCTCGGCGATGCCGGCGGTGCGGGCGAACTCGGCGTCCAGCAGGGCCTCCGACAGGCCGACCTCGCGCGCGACCGCATACAGAACGGCCCGGTCCCCGATGTCCCGCCCGTCCTGGAAGAAGGCGGCGAACACCCGGTCCATGGCGGGTCCGATGACGCCCTGCTCCTGGGCCACCCGCAACAGGCGGTGGCTGTCCACCGAACTGGGCATGCGGCGGATGGCGTCGAACCGGAAGGTCACCCCGGTGCCCTGGGCCGCCATGCTGACCGCCTCCAGCACCCGCCGCGCCCGATGGGCGCCGCCAAACTTGCGCTCCAGGTACACGGTCCGGTCGATGCCCCCGGCCGGCATGTCGGGATTGAGCAGGAAGGGATGGTAGTGCACCGCCACCGGCACCCCGGGCCGCAGCGCGAGCGCATCGGTCAGCCGGCGCTTGCCGACGAAGCACCACGGGCAGACCGTATCGAAGACGATGTCGATGCGCATGGCCGCCGGTCCGGCGTCGTCAGGTTGACCCGCGCGCCGGTCCGGTGCCGTCCGTCACATGGTCCCTGGCGCGCCAGAACCCTACGGTCTTCGGCGCGCCTTGACCAGGGGCTCGATGACGGCACGGAACCAGACGGCGCCGGCTGCCCGGTCCGGGCGGTCAGCCGCTCTTCAGCAGCTCTTGAGCAGGCGGGCCGCCTCGACCGCGGCGTAGGTGAAGATCCCGTTGGCGCCCGCCCGCTTGAAGGCCAGCAGGCTTTCCAGCACGGCCTTGTCGTTGTCGAGCCAGCCGTTGGCCGCCGCCGCCTTCATCATCGCGTACTCGCCGCTGACCTGGTAGACCAGCGTCGGGACGGCGAACGTCTCGCGCACCCGCTGCACGATGTCCAGGTAGGGCAGGCCGGGCTTGACCATCACCGAGTCGGCCCCCTCGTCCAGGTCCATCGCGACCTCGCGCAAGGCCTCGTCGGTGTTGGCCGGGTTCATCTGGTAGGTCTGCTTGTCGCCCTTCAGGGCCCCACCCGAGCCGACCGCATCGCGGAACGGGCCGTAGAAGGCCGAGGCGTACTTGGCAGCGTAGCTCATGATCTGGACATGGGCGAAGCCGGCCTGATCGAGCGCGTCGCGGATGGTGCCGATGCGGCCGTCCATCATGTCGGACGGGGCGATGACGTCGGCGCCGGCGGCGGCCTGAACCAGGCTCTGGCGCACCAGGACCTCGATGGTCTCGTCATTGAGGATGACGCCATCCCTGACGATGCCGTCGTGGCCGTCGCTGTTGTACGGGTCCAGGGCCACGTCGCAGAACAGGCCGACCTCGGGGTGGGCCGCCTTCAGCGCCCGGATGGCCCGACACATCAGGCTGTCGGGGTTGGCGGCCTCGCGTCCCTCCGGGGTCTTCAGCGACGGGTCCACCTTGGGGAACAGTGCCACCGCCTTAACGCCCAGCGCCGAGGCTTCGCCCACGGCCTCGACCAGCAGGTCGATGGACAGGCGGGTCACCCCGGGCATGGAGGCCACCGCCTCGGTCTGGCCTTCGCCCTCGATGACGAAGACCGGCCAGACCAGATCGGTCACGCTGAGATGGGTTTCCGCGACCAGGTTTCGCGACCAGGCGGCGCCCCTCAGGCGCCGCGGCCGGGTCCTCGGGTACCGTCCGAGGCCGTTGACGACGGTCAGTCCGCTCACACCTTCTCCAATGCCTGGCTCAGGTCCGCAATGATGTCATCGGGATGCTCGATCCCGATCGACAGTCGGACATAGCCCGGCGACACGCCGGATGCAAGCTGGTCCTCCGGCGACAATTGCGAGTGCGTCGTGGTCGCAGGATGGATGGCGAGGCTGCGCGCGTCGCCGATGTTGGCAACATGGTAGAACAACTCCAGCGCCTCGATGAAGCGGCGGCCGGCCTCCGCCCCGCCCTCCAGTTCGAAGCCCAACAGGGCGCCGTAACCGCCGCGGAAGGCCGTGTCGGCACGCCGGCGCATCTCGCCCTCCATCAGGCTGGGATGGATCACCCGGGTGACCTTGGGGTGATCGCGCAGGAAGCGGGCCGTCAGGATGGCGTTTTCGCAGTGCTGGCGCATGCGCAGGGGCAGGGTCTCGACCCCCTGGATGAGCTGGAAGGCGTTGAACGGACTGAGCGCCGCGCCCAGGTCGCGCAGCAGGATGACGCGCATGCGGATGATGAAGGCGATGGGGCCGAGCGGCTTGACGGCCTCGGTCCAGACCGCGCCGTGATAGCTCTGATCCGGCTTGTTCAGGGTCGGGAACCGGTCGCCCCAGGCCGCCCAGTCGAAATTGCCCCCGTCCACGACGACGCCGCCGATGGTGGTGCCGTGCCCGCCCATGTATTTGGTGGCCGAGTACATCACGGCCGCCGCGCCCATCTCCAGCGGCTTGCAGATCACCGGCGCGGCGGTGTTGTCGACGATCAGCGGGATGCCCAGCTCACGGCCGATCGCGGCCACCTCGGCGATGGGGAACACCTGGAGTTTCGGGTTGGGCAGCGTTTCCGCATAGAACAGGCGGGTGCGATCGTCCACGGCGCGGCGGAAGGCCTCCGGGTCGGTGGGGTCGACGAAGCGGGCCTCGATGCCCATCTGCCGGATCGTGTTCGCAAACAGGTTCCACGTGCCGCCGTAAAGGTCCGTGGACGTGACGAAGTTGTCGCCTGCTTCACACAGGTTGAGAACACTGTAGGTGCTCGCCGCCTGGCCGGAGGCCACGGCCAGGGCGGCCACGCCGCCCTCCATCGCGGCGACGCGCTGCTCGAAGGCGTCCCACGTCGGGTTCATGATGCGGGTGTAGATGTTGCCCAGTTCCTTCAGGGCGAACAGGTTCGCGGCGTGCTCGGTGCTCTCGAACTGGTACGAGGTGGTCTGATGGATCGGCACCGCCACGCTGTGGGTGCCGGGCGCGGTGCGGAAGCCGGCGTGGACCGCCAGCGTCTCGGGGTGCTTGGAATGGATGGGCACGGGTGCCTCCGTTTCGCGGAACCTTGCGGGATGGACAGGGCCGCGGCGCCGGATCGTTGCCGTCCCGACTCGCGTTGCCTTAATGCAGCGAAAAATGGTGGAAATGTCAAATTATACGGCTGTAAAGTGGCCTTAGAACGGAACGCCCGAATACGGACTCGCATGGTGATTTCGAATTCGGGCGTTCCGCTCTGAAACCAACAGTCTGAAACCAACAGATCGCGCCGAGTCACGCTCGAAATCGGCCCCACCCCGGGGGTTCCGATTTCGAGCGATCGGCGCTATCGCCCGTTCCCGGCAGCCCGGTGACGCCGCCAGCGGTTCCAGCGGTAAAGCAAGGGCGCCAGCACACCCTCGTAGACGACCCCGGCCAGTTGCCGCACCCCGGGCAGGGCCACCACCCGGGCCAGCCAGCGATAGCCCGGCAACTGCGACCACACCAGAATGAAGGCATCGACGCCGGCGTGGAGGTGGCCGTGGGCGTCGATCGCGTACAGGCGCCGGGTCGCGGTGTCGGGGTCGATGCCGTGAATGGCGAGGCCGCCGACACCCTGACTCACGTCCTGCCAGGCCAGGCCGACGTCGTGACGCTGGTCCACGCCCTGGTAGTGCTCGATCTCTGTCCGGCAGATCGGACAGGCCCCGTTGTAGTAGGTCGTCAGGGCCGGCCCGCCGTCGGAGGCACGGGAACCGGCGGGGCGGGTGTGGGGCATGATCCTGTTCATGACGCGCATATGGGAACGCCGGCGCGGCCGGTGAAGACCACAGGCCGCCCGATTTCCCGCTCTGGCGCGGACTCAGCCCGTGGCCCAGGTCGCCGCCATCAGAGTGGCGGCGCCGGCGCCCACGCCCAGCAGCACGTTGCGCCGCAGGGCGAAGAACACGGCGACGCCGACCGCCACCCCGGCCAGCCGCGCCCACACCGCGGTCTCTTCCAGCGGTCCGACCGGCAGCACGACCATGCGCGCCAGCAGTCCGGCGAGCAGGGCATGGGCGACGCAGCCCGCCCACTGCATGACCGCGCTGTCGGCGCGCAGCCGTCCGGCCAGGGCTGTCCCGAGTGCCCGCCAGCCATAGGTCACGGCCGCGCCGACCAGGATTGCCGCCACCGCCCCGCCGGTCGCCAGACCCTCAGACATCGCCAGGGTCCGCGTCGGTGGGGGCGGCGCGCCGTGCCGCCCGGCGATCGAGCCCGAAGGCCAGGGTGCCGGCCAGAACCCCGGTCAGCACTAGGCCCCACTCCGGCGTCAGCAGGTGGAGCGGTGGTCCCGCCAGCGTCCCCGCGACCATGGCGTAGACCCGCGCCCGCTGGCGCAGGTCGGCCACCATCATCAGAAGGAAGTACAGCGGCGTCAGGAACACCAGCGCCAGCGACACCAGCGGCGGGACCTGCTCGTGCAGCCAGAAGCCAACCGCCGTGGCGGTCAGCGTGACGGCCCAGATGACGACGGAGAACCCGGCCACGAACGGCAGCCGCTCGGCCAGCGGCAGGCGCGGCGCCCGCTGCAACGCCACCAGCCAGCTCGTCACCGCGATCACGTGGGCCAGCGCGTACAGCCACCAGCGCGGGGTGTCCGGCGCCCGCAGCCGGCCCATCAGCACCAGCGTCATCGGCATGAGCCGGAAGTTTGTCAACGCCACCGCCGCCGCGATCAGGGCCAGCGAGGCGCCCGCCGCCGCCATCTCGACCACCACGATCTGGCCGGGCAGCGCGAAGCCGAGCGCGGTCGACATCAGGCCCAGGGGCAGGCTCCAGTCCGCGGAGCGCACCAGGGCACCGAACCCCAGGTAGCTGGCCGCCAGCACGACGGCGGGCGCCCCCACGGCCGCGCGCGCGCCGGCCCTCAGGGCGGCGCCGCGCGTTCCGTAGCCGTCAGGGCCGTCCTGGAGCGTCACCTCCCGCATGACGGTCACGCGCCGGCCAGGAACTCGCCATAGCGCTCGGCGATCTCGGCCGCCGCGGCCGCAATGAAGCGATGGCCGTGCTCCGGAGTCGCCAGCGACGGATCCGCGCCCATCCGGCCGTCGGGGAACCGGGCCCGGAAGTCGCGCGAGTCGTGGAAGGCACCGGCCGTGGGCGCGATCGGATCCAGCGACGCCGTCTTGATGTGGTCGGGATGGACGGCCTGGGTGACGGACACCTCGCTGGGGGTGGCATGCAGGCCCTCGCGGTCGCCGAACAGCTCGGCCTGGAGGGCACCGACGCCGGGCAGCGCAAACCAGCTACACAGGGCGCAGCGCAGCGCCGGCGCCGCGTCGCCGAGGGTGGCGCGGGCCTCTTCGTAGATCTCGTAGAAGGCGGCGTTGACGGTGTTGATGTTGCCGCCGTGGCCGTTGATGAACAGCACCGACCGGAAGCCGTGCGCGGCCAGGGACAGCACGGAGTCGCGGATCACCTGGATCAGCGTGCTCGGCCGCAGCGTCATGCTGCCGGGAAAGCCCATGTGGTGGTGCGCCATCCCGACCGGGATGGTCGGGCCGACCAGGGTGCCGGTCTGCTCGCCGACGACCTTGGCGATGGCTTCGGCGGTGATGGCGTCGGTGCCGATCAGGCCGGTGGGGCCGTGCTGCTCGGTGGAACCGATGGGCAGGATGATGGACTGACGGTGCGCGAGGTAGCGGTCCACCTCGGGCCACGTGGACAGGTGCAGGAGCACGTTGCGGGGCCTCCCGATCCGGGGGTAATGATCGGGCGCCGGTCTAGAGCGGAAGCACCGGCCCGACAACCCCAATCGCCGAGGGTCTGCGATGCCGAGCCGTCTCCCCTGCCGCCGTCCCCTGCCGTGCGCCCCCGAGGGCATGGAGACCGGGGACGGCACGCCCGCCGCCGCAAGTCCCGGGGCGCGCGAGCGGTCGGCCTACCGGTTCTGGACCCGTGACATCGTGCGGTTCCAGGACCTCGACCGGCTGGGTCACGTCAACAACGTCTCGTTCGCGATCTACCTCGAGTCCGGACGGGTGGACTTCCTGGAGACCCTCAACCCCGGCGCCACGGCCGGCGCCGGCGTCGGCTGGGTGATCGCCCGGCTGGTGCTCGATTTCGTCGCCGAGGCGCGCTATCCGGCCGATGTGGAGATCGGCTCGCGGATCGTGCATATCGGGCGCACCTCCTGCATCATCGGCCAGGGCCTGTTCATCGGTGAACGCTGCTTCGGGGCCGCCGAGAGCGTGTGCGTCTGGGCCGACACCAACGCTGGTCGCTCCCAGCCGCTGCCGGCGGATGTGCGCGCGGCGCTGGACGCCTACCATGTCCCGGGCGCGCCCCGGCTTTGAGGGGGCCGGGCCACGTTTTGGCTGAACGCCGGCGCCGTCGGGAGTAGGGTGAGAGGGCCGGCGACGACGGCGTCCCGTCGGGATTGGGGAGGAGCGGACAGACATGGCGGATCTGACGGCGGAGCGCCCCGCGCGCACGGCCCTGGACGGCAGCGGTCCCGCCGCCGCCCGCGCCGAGATCGACGGTCTCAAGCGGCGGCTGCACGACCACTTGCGCCATTCGCTCGGAAAGGGGCCGGTCGGCAGTACCCATCTCGACTGGTACCTGGCGCTGGCGCTGGCCACCCGCGACCTGATGGTCGAGACCTGGATGGACAGCACGCGCCAAGCCTACAAGACCGACGCCAAGCGGGTGTACTACCTGTCGATGGAGTTCCTGATCGGGCGCTCCCTGGTCGCCAACCTGCTGGCGACGGGGTCGCTCGATCTGGCGCGCCAGACCCTGGACGACATGGGCCTCGACTTCGAGGCGATCCGCGACTGCGAGCCCGAGGCGGCGCTGGGCAACGGCGGCCTGGGACGGCTCGCGGCCTGCCTGATGGAGAGCATGACCACGCTCGGCATCGCCGCGCGCGGCTACGGCATCTACTACGACTACGGCATGTTCTCGCAGTACATCGAGGGCGGCCAGCAGGTGGAGATGCCGGAACGCTGGCTGCGCTATGGCAACGTCTGGGCCTTCGACCGGCCGGACGTCACCGAGCCGGTGCGCTTCCACGGCCGCACCGAGGCCAGGCTGGACGACCGCGGCCGCCCGCGCCGGCGCTGGGTGGACGGCGAGGAGGTCCTGGCGCAGGCGCACGACCTGATGGTGGCCGGGCACGGCTGCTGGACCGTGAACGCCATCCGGCTATGGTCCGCCCAGGCGAGCCGGGAGTTCGACCTGCGCCGCTTCAACCAGGGCGACTACATCAACGCGGTGGCCGAACAGAGCTTCTCGGAAAGCCTGTCGCATGTCCTCTATCCGGACGATTCCACCAGCATGGGCAAGGCCCTGCGCCTCAAGCAGGAGTACTTTTTCGTCGCCGCCTCGCTGCGCGATATCGTGCGCCGCTTCCTGCAGACCCACGACGACTTCACGCGTTTTCCGAACAAGGTGGCGATCCAGCTCAACGACACCCATCCGGCCCTGGCCGTGCCGGAGCTGATGCGGCTGCTGGTGGACGAGCACGGGGTGGGCTGTGACGAGGCCTGGGCCATCTGCACCGGCACCTTCGCCTACACCAACCACACCCTGCTGCCGGAGGCGCTGGAGACCTGGCCGGTGGGCCTGATCGGCGACATGCTGCCGCGCCACCTGGAGATCATCTACGACATCAACCACCAGTTCCTGGAAGGGGTGCGCCGCCGCGCCGCACAGCCGGACGACGCGCGCATCCGCCGCCTGTCGATGATCGACGAGGCGGGCGAGCGGCGGGTGCGCATGGCCCATCTGGCGTTCGTCGGCAGCCATCGCGTCAACGGCGTCGCCGCGCTGCACACCGAGCTGATGCGGGCCGGCATCTTCGCCGACCTGCACCGCACGTTCCCCGACCGCATCGTCAACAAGACCAACGGCATCACCCCGCGACGCTGGGTGCAGGCCGCCAACCGACCGCTGGCGGCACTCATCAGCCGGCACATCGGCGAGACCTGGATCGCCAACCTGGAAGAGCTGCGCGGCCTGCTGCCGTTGGCCGAGGACCCCGGGTTCCAGGCCGACGTCCGCGCCGTCAAGCGCCTCAACAAGGAGGCCCTGTGCCGCTACGTGGATGGCCGCCTCGGTATCGAGCTCGACCCCGCCAGCCTGTTCGACGTGCAGGTCAAGCGCATCCACGAGTACAAGCGCCAGCTCCTGAACATTCTGCACGTGGTGACCCTGTACCTGCGCCTGCGCGAGGGGCGCGCCGCCGACCAGCCGCCCCGCACGGTGATCCTGGCCGGCAAGGCGGCGCCCGGCTATCACATGGCCAAGCTCATCATCCGCCTGATCCACGACGTGGCCCGGGTGGTCAACGCCGATCCCCTGGTGAGCGGCCGTCTGCGCGTGGTGTTCATCCCGGACTACAATGTTTCGGTGGCCGAGCACATCATTCCGGCGGCCGAGCTGTCGCAGCAGATCAGCACCGCCGGCACCGAGGCGTCCGGCACCGGCAACATGAAGCTGGCCTTGAACGGTGCGCTGACCATCGGCACGCGCGACGGCGCCAACGTGGAGATCGGCCAGGAGGTGGGGGAGGAGAACATCTTCTTCTTCGGTCTGCCGGCCGCCGAGGCGGAGGCGCTGCGGCACCGCGGCGGCCACGACCCGTGGCGGTACTACACCGGCGACCCGGAGCTGCGGGCGGTGCTCGACATGATCGGGCAGGGCGGGTTCAGCCAGGGCGAGCCGGACCGCTACCGCCTGATCGTGGACAGCCTCACCCGGCACGGCGACTACTACCTGCTGCTGGCCGACTACGCCGACTACATCGCCTGCCAGGACCGCGTGGGGCTGGCCTATCGGGACAGCGACGACTGGACCCGCAAGGCCATCATCAACGTGGCCCGCATGGGGCGCTTCTCCAGTGACGTGACCGTGGCCGACTACGCCGCCGACATCTGGGGCGTGCCGGTCCGCACCGAGCCCGGCTGACGACCCCACCCAGGGGAGCGGGGCCGCCACCGGGGCGTCAGCCCTGGATCAGGCGGCGGCGCAGCCAGCCGGACAGCGCATCCATGGCCACCACCAGGAGGATGGTCAGGATGATGATGTAGAGCGTGTTCTCCCAGTCGCGGGAGGTGCGCATGGTCTCCACCAGCACGAGCCCGATGCCGCCGGCGCCAAGGGCGCCGATCACGGTGGCCGAGCGCATGTTGGATTCCAGGTAGTACAGGCCCTGGGAGACGAACACCGGCAGGATCTGGGGGATCACGCCGAACCGGTAGCGCTGCCAGCGGTTGGCGCCGGTGGCCTGGACGCCCTCCACCTGCTTCCTGTCGATGTTCTCCAGGGTCTCGGAGAACAGCTTGCCCAGCGTGCCGGTGTCGGTGAAGGCGATCGCCAGCGCCCCCGTGAGCGGCCCCAGGCCGAAGGCGCGGATGAAGATCAGCGACCAGATCAGCATGTCGATGCCGCGCAGGAAATCGAACAGCCGGCGCAGCGCGAACCGGATCACCGCGATCCGGTTGAACGTGTGGGCGGCGGCGAAGGCCAGCGGCAGGCCCACGAAGGCCGCGGTCAGGGTGCCCAGCACCGCCATCAGCACGGTTTCCAGCAAAGCGATGAAGACCGTGCGGTGCTGCCATTCCGGGTTCGACCAGAAGGTGTCGAAGATGGTGGCCACGTTGGAGCGGTCCGGGTCGATACGGTCCCCGGACAGGGCCAGCTCGACCAGCGCCCCGAGCGAGAGGCCGTGCAGCGGCGAGTCGAACGGGAACCAGAAATTCTCCCAGCCGAAGAAATAGCGGTGGATCTCGATCTTGGATCGGGTCACCTGCACCCGCTTGTCGATGCTGGGACGGGCCTCGAACTTCACAAGGCTGCCGGTCTTGACGTTGACGCCCTCGGTCACCCAGTCCGGCCGCGCGCCGCGATAGTCGATGCGCACCCCTCGGTCGGTCGCTTCCACGCGGATCGGCGCCGTGTCGGGTCCGGTCAGGGTCAGAACGGCGCCATCAATGCGGGCGCTGTAGCCGTCGCCCAGATCGACGATGACCCGGTCGCCGGCGGTATCGGCCTCGACCCAGGCGGGCGGGGTGTCGTAGGTCGCCGTGCGCTCGCCCTCCACGGCGACCTCGAAGCCGGGATTGCGCAGGCCCTTGGTCACGTGAACCTTGTGCGCCACCGCGTCGGTGGCCAGCAGGACGGCGCGCTGCGGCTCGGCGGTGGCGATCAGGCGCGGGATGTCGAAGGCGAACCACGCATAGACCAGGTAGGCCAGCACCGCGAGCAGGCCCGCGAGGCCGATCAAGCTGCCGCGCCGGACGTGGCGCACGGCGTCGACGTGGCGCGCCATGACGGCGTCGGCGTCGAAGGCCAGGGGGAAGGCCAGGGGGAAGGCCAGGGGGGCCGGTGGAGTGCTCATGCCGGCACCCGTTTGGCCCGCAGGGTGCCGGTCACGAGGCCCCGCCGGACCATGCCGGAGACCTGATCGATCACCATGATGGACGCGAACAGCAGCAGCAACAGGGCGGCGGTCTCCTCACCGCTGCCCCAGCCGATGGTCCGGCGTAGCTCGGCCCCCAGGCCACCAGCCCCGACAAAACCGAGGATGGCGGAGGCCCGCACATTGATTTCGAACCGCATCAGAAAATAACTGGTGTAGTTGGGGAGCACCTGGGGCAGCACGCCGAAGCGCAGCCGTTGCAGCCAGCTGGCGCCGACCGCCTGGAGGCCCTCCACCGGGCGGCGGTCGATGTTCTCGTTGACCTCCGAGAACAGCTTGCCGAGCGCGCCGATGGTGTGAAACGCGACCGCGATCATCGCCGGCACCGAACTGGCGCCCAGCACGAAGATCAGGAACAGCGCGAGGATCAGCTCCGGGAAGGCCCGCATCACGTCCATCAGGCGGCGCGAAACCGGGATCAGGGGCGGCCAGACGTCCAGGGAACGGGTGCTGAGAAACGCAAACACCATCGCCAGCACGCCGCCCAGGATGGTGGCGGTGGCGGCGATGTTGAGCGTCTCGACCAGCGCCGGCAGGAACCCCCAGACGATGCCCCAGAAGGCCCAGCCCTCGGCCCAGGCCTCCTCCAGGATGTCACCGGGATAGTCGAAGAACTGGCGCAAGCCGGTCAGGAACCCGCCGGAGTTCATCGACTCCGCCTGCGTGTATCCGGTGACCAGGATCAGGACAACGACGAGGATCGTCAGCAGCGAATAGGCGCGGCGGCGCTGTTCAAGCTGGACGATGCTTTCATGTTGGGAAACGGCGACCATGCGGGGGCGACCATGCGGGACGGGGCGTGTCCGGACCAGGGGGAGGGCGACCGTGACACGACCGGGGAGCGGTCGGCGCCCACTCCCCGGCCGGTCGGTGTCGCGGTGATCAGTTGCCCATCTTTGCCTTGCGGGCCTCGATGACGCTGACGTAGGCGTCGTGGCCGATCGGGTCGATGTCCTTGATCTCGCCGGCCATGAACTGGTACGCGCATTCGGCGTCGGTGTTGACGAGGTCGTCGATCATTGCCGTGACCTTCTCCTTCACGTCCGCCGGCAGGCTCTTGCGTAGCACGATCGGCCCCTCGGGGATCACGTTGGAGCGCCAGATCTCGACCAGCTCGGTCATGTCGACAAGGCCGGCGTCCACGGCCTTGCGGAAGGCGCCGCTGTTGAAGCCGTCCTCCCACTCGCCCAGGCCGTCGGCCCAGGTGACGCCGGCGTCGTAGTCGCCGTTGTACACACCGACGATGGTCTGCTCATGGCCACCCGAGAAGACCACGTCGCCGAAGTATTCGCCGGGTTCCATGGCGTAGCCGGCCTGCGGGATCTCGATGGACGGGATGAGGTAGCCCGAGGTGGAGTTCGGGTCGCCGAAGGCGAACACCTTGCCCTCCATGTCCTCCAGCGCCGTGATGCCGCTGTCGGCGCGGGCGAAGCCGATCGAGTGGTAGCCGTAGCTGCCGTCGGTGTTGATCTTCACCAGCACGGGCTCGACCGCCTCCGGGTCCTCCAGGTAGGTCTTGGCGTAGCCCGAGGCGCCCAGCCAGGCCAGGTCGAGGTTGCCGCCGATCAGACCCTCGATCACGCCGTTGTAGTCGGCCGGCGCGAACAGCTTGGTCTCGACCCCCAGCAGGTCTTCGATCTTGGTGCGCAGGCATTCGTTGGAGCGCAGGCGGTCCGAGGCGTTCTCGCCGCCCATGATGCCGATGCGGAACTCGTCGATGGTCGCGTCCTGGGCGACGGCGGACGCCGGCACCAGGGCGGTGGTGGCCAGCAGAACGGCGGTCGACGCGGCGGCCGCCTTCAGGGACAGGGTCAGGGTCACGGGAGCCTCCTTGGAAGTCTCGACGGGGTTCGGAGGAAGCGGTCCCGCGTCGCGCTGCCCGGGACCGCGTGGAAGAGGGGTCAGGCGCCGGCCTCGGCCGCGCGCAGGTAGGCGACCTCGGCCGCGCGCCGGTCGTCGGGCTCCAGCACGGTCGAGGTCACGCCTTCGTTGAACGAGTCGTCTGCGCCGTAGATGTCGCGGGCCACGTCCGTGGTCACGGCGTGCGCCGGGCCGTCGTAGACGATCGCGCCGTCGCGCATGCCGATGACGCGGTCACAGTAGGTGCGGGCGGTGTCCAGGGTGTGCAGATTGCAGATGACCGTGAGGCCGTCGCGCTCGTGGATCTGGCGCAGGGAGTCCATCACGACCTGGGCGCTCATCGGATCCAGCGAGGCGATGGGCTCGTCCGCCAGGATCATGCGCGGGTCCTGGGTCAGCGCGCGGGCGATCGCGACACGCTGTTGCTGTCCGCCCGACAGGTCCTCGGCCCGCTTCAGGGCTTGGTCGGCGATGCCGAGCCGCTCCAGGGCATGCAGGCCGCGGGCGATGTCCTCGCGGCCGAACACCTTGAGCAGGCTGCGCAGGGTGCCGTGACGGTTCAGGCGCCCCAGCATGACGTTGGTCAGCACGTCCAGGCGCGGCACCAGATTGAACTGCTGAAAGATCATCGCGCAGTCGCGCTGCCAGGCATGACGGGCGGCGCCGCGCAACGCCAGGATATCGCGACCGTCGATCAGGATGCTGCCCGATGTCGCCGGCGTCAGGTGGTTGATCATGCGCAGCAGGGTCGACTTGCCGGCACCGGAGCGTCCGATCACGCCAATCATCTGCGCGCCCGGAACGTCGAAGCTGGCCGATTTGACGGCCATGACGGATCCGAATGTCTTGTTGAGGTCGATGACGCGCATGCCTGTCCTCGAGTCTGTCCGGGTCGCGGGCGAGCAGTCGAGGAGCGGCGCGAACCCGACGCCTCCCGACCGCCGCGAGACTAGCAAGGCGCCTCTGAAAATAAAGACTGGGCAGAAGGCGTGACCGTAACTTCATGCTCCCGACACGAACGTGAAACCGTCGTGTAACGCGTCGGTCATACAATTGTCATGGCCACCACGACTTGCCGTACTGTATTCCGGCGTATAGTACCGGCCTTTTCATGCCCCTTTGCTTCGCGTATCGCCGGAGAGCATCATGGAGACCGACAGGAGGCCCACGCCGATGACGTTGTCCGAAACACCCACCGTCGACGCCACGGCACGGCTTCACGACTGCGTCTTGGGCCGATGGACGGAGGTGCAGGCGCGGGTCACCCTGAGCGGCGTCACGCTGGGCGACTACAGCTACATCTGTAACGACGGCCAGGCCGACCACACGACCATCGGGAAGTTCTGTTCCATCGCCGCCCACTGTCGCCTCAATCCGGGCAATCATCCGATGCAGCGGGCCACCCAGCACCATGTCACCTACCGCGCCGACCAGTACGGCCTGGGGGCGGCGGAGGCGGCGTTCTTCGCCTGGCGGCGGGCATCGCCCGTGACCATCGGGCACGACGTGTGGATCGGGCACGGCGTGACCGTGCTGCCGGGGGTGGCCGTGGGTGACGGGGCCGTGCTGGCCGCGGGCGCGGTGGTCTCCCGCGATGTGCCGGCCTACACCATCGTGGCCGGTGTTCCCGCCCGGCCCGTGCGTCGCCGCTTTTCGGAGGATATCGCCGCCGCCCTGGCGCGCATCCGCTGGTGGGACTGGTCGCACGATGCCCTTGGCGCGGCGCTGGACGACTTCCGGCACCTGGAGATCGCGGCCTTCTGCGCCAAGTACGACCCGGGCCGCTGAGGACGGCGCCGGCCGCGGCCTAGGGCAGCGACGCTTTCAAGGGATTCCCTTTGAAAGCAAATGTCGCTGCACAAAACACTGTTTCTAGTGCACTTTCGATCCAGACAAAAGAATGCAGGTTGCATCTTTTGTCTGGATCGAAAGTGCACTAGCGCCGATCGCTCGAAATCGGAACCACCGGGGTGGGGCCGATTTCGAGCGTGACTCGGCGCGATCTGTTGGTTTCAGAGCGGAACGCCCGAATTCGAAATCACCATGCGAGTCCGTATTCGGGCGTTCCGCTCTACGCCGGGGCCGGCCGGACGGGCAGGGTGGCGATGGTGCGGCGCAGGTCGTCCCCCAGCCGATACGACAGGTCGTGGGGGTGGATGGCGATCCGCAGGGGGGTGCGCCAGGCCCGGGCGTGGCCGCGATTGAGCGCGTTCCAGAGCCGCACGGGCCAGACCCGCGCGACCGTATCGGCCTCGAAGCCCACCATGGGCACCGGCCGCCAACGTCCCGTCGCGGCGTCGATGAGGCCGGTGAAGACCTCGTACCGCGCGAAGGGCAGGGTGGCGAGCCGGTCCCGCGGGATCGCCCCCAGCGCCCAGGCCGGCGGGACGTACAGGCGGGGCGCGGGCAGGTCGTGGGCGGCAAACCAGGCGTGGCAGCGGGCGATCAGGTCGGCGATGCCGTCACCGTCGAGGGCCAGGTGCTCCGCCACGTCGCGCGAGATCAAGAGGCTGTGCAGCCGGTGCCACGGTCCCCGGATGCGGTCGGCGCGATGCCGCCAGCCGTGCCCGGCGAGCCGGTGCCCGGCACGGCTCCAGTCGCGCAGCGTGGCCAGGTCGGACGCCGGCCAGTCCAGGCCCGGCACGACCAGCAGATCGACCGGTCCGGCGCCGGCACGGTCGAGCAGATCCAGCAGCGTCGCGACCTGGGGCAGGGTGGCCGGCATCACGTCGTGGATCGAGACCAGAACGGGCGCCGGGACGCGCCCGGTCGTGGTCGGCTCCGGATCTGGGGCCGCGTCATGCATCGGTGGTATCGGGCGTGGCGTCGGGCGTGGCATGGGCGGCCAGGACGTTCAGCCAACCCTGGATGGCCCATGCGTTCATCTCGCGGGCGCCGTCGGCGCCCAGGGCGGCCTTGCGGCGGCGGATGGTGGGATCCAGGCTGGCGACCCGGGCCAGCGCATGGGCGACCGTCTCGCCGTCGCCGATCCGGAATAGGGCGCGGTCGAGCATCGGCCATTCCGTGATGCCGCATTGGGCCGACACCAGCACGTTGCGCCCGCGGGCCAGGGCCTCCAGGGCGATGGTGCCGAGGGACTCGACGTGCGACGGCAGCACCAGCACGTCGGTGGCGTCCAGCAGCGCCGGCAAGTGGCTGCGCGGCAGCCAGCCCGGAAGCGTCAGGTTCGGCAGCGCGTGGGCCTGATCCTCCAGGCTTGCGCGCATCGGCCCGTCGCCGACGATGGTGAACGCGATGTCCGGGAGTGCGCGCGCGGCATCGACCACCGCCTGCACGTTCTTCTCCGGGGCCAGCCGACCCGCGAACAGCACCCGGCTCACGCCGTCCGGGAGGGGCAGGGGGGCCGGGTCGATGAACGAGCGCGGAATCGGCGTGCCCATCAGGTCGACGCTGGCCGCGCCCAGGTCGCGGGCCGCATCCGCCATGGCGTGGGAGTTCGCCAGCACCACGGCGCCGCGGTCGAACAGGAAGCGATTGGCCATGCGCATGTAGGAGCGCGGGATCATGCCCAGGGTGGTGCTCCAGTACAGATCGGCCAGCCGCTCGTAGTGCGTATGGAAGCCCACCACCAGGGCCGCACCCAGGCTGCCCGCCATGCGCGCCCCCAGCAGGCCCCAGGGGCCCGGTGTCGGGACCACGATGGCATGCGGGCGCAGGTCGAGGAGCCGGCGGCGCACGGTCACGAGGTTGGGGAGGGACAGCTTCTGCGTGGAGTCGCCGGGCAGGGGCAGGGCCACGCTGCCAAGGCTGCCGTCGCCGCCCGGCCCCAGCACCGCCACAGCCGCCACGTGGTCGCGCAGGTGCTCGGCCAGATCGCTGTAATAGGCGCCGACGCCGTTGCGTTCGGCCACCGCGTCCGAGATCACGGCGATCCGCCAGGCGGTTCGGTCGCCGGCCTGCTCTCCGGTGCGATCGGCGCGCGGCGGTCCCTGGGGCGAGGATACGTTCGACATGGTCACGATCCCTGCTGTCCCGCGAGCGCCGACGGGGCGGGCGCGGCCCCGCGGCGTCCCGTCGGATGATGTGGCGCATCGGCCCCGCGGTCCGGACTCTGAGTCCCGCTAGCGGGTCCGTTACGATCCTGAACCGGCGCGAAGGTTGCCGCAATGGCCGTCTCGTCCAACCCGAACGCGTTGGCCGTGTAGCGATGACGCGAGCGGTAGGCCCGCGCCGCCGCGGCCTCTTCGGCCAGGGCGTCCGCGAAGGTCGGATCCAGGGGCAAGTCGAGCGTGCGGTAGACGCCCTGCACCGTTCCCGCCAGGTCTTCCTTCAGGCTGTTCATGTCCAGGGTGACGTGGCGGGGGCCGCCGCCGGCCGGCAGGGTGCGTGCCAGGTTGGCGTAGTAGAACCGCAGCAGTTCGGTCATGCGCGGCGTGAACACCTGGTTCTCCGGGTCGCTCGCGAACAGCCGAACACCGCCCTGGATCGCGGAGAGCTGCGACGGCACCACCGCCCGCGCGTCGCGGTCGCAGCGGATGAACATGCCGTCGGGGAAGGTGGTGGCCAGACTCCCGGCCAGCCCGGCAAACGCCGCGTTCTTCGACAGCAGGCGCCGGTCCGCGCCGTGCACGTAGAGATGCCGTTGCAGCAGACCCCGATAGAAGGCCATCAAGCGGTCGCGTTCGCCCGCCGGCATGTCGCGGTCCGCGGTGCCCAGGCGCCACAGCGGCGCGGCAGCGGGGAAGGGCACCACCAGGATGAAACAGGCCATGGCCGGCAGCAGCGCGAGGTAGTCCTCCTCGGGGGCCGACAGGTCCATGGCGTGGACATCGTCCAAGGTGCCGAACACGCCCCGTTCGAGCGCGGCCAGCAAGCGGCCGCAGGGACGGCCGACCGCTCGGTCGACGCGGGCCAGCCCCCGAATCACCATGCGCTGGGTGATCGACGGGGCCAGCAGGCATTCCCAGGTCCGGAAGGTGGTCAGGTTGGGATCCCGGGACAGCACCCGATGCAGCAACGTGGTCCCGCTGCGCGGCACGCCGAGCACGAACAGCGGCGCCCGCACCGGGACGCGGCGGTACCCCGGGAACAGCACCTCGTCCAGCAGCAGAGCGACCCAGTGGCCGACCTGCACCAGGGTGAACAGGGGCAGGAAGCCGAGCATCACCACCACTCGCCGCGCGGACGGCCAGCGCCGCCCGGCGGGCGCACGCAGGGCGGCCCGCACCACGGCGCCATAACGCGTCAGGCTGTCAGCCATCAAACCGAGCACACGCAACCTCGCACGGGTCATAGCGGGTCGTGCCCCTCCGGTCGAGGGGCGGAGAACCCCCCTCTCTAGGAGCGTCGCGGTCGTGGGGGCAAATGACCGTTCTGGGTCACTGCGACGCCCCCGCCCTCGCGCGCGAGTGTAGCGCGCCGGGCACCCGGCGGGCCAGGGGTCGGGCAGGCGGCCGCCGCCGCGTCGCCTATCCGGACCGCTTATTGGCGCGCGCGGCGGCGCAGCGATCCAGGAAGGCCCGATCGAGCGGGTCGACGGCCCCGAAGCGGTCGGGCCGGAAGGCCGACAGGTCCCAGGGCGGTTCCGCGCCCACCGCCAACGCTGCGGCCGCGCGGCCGACACCGCCGCTGGTGGCGATGCCGGCGCCGGAACAGCCGGTGACGGCCACGAAGCCCTCGATCTCCGGCCAAGGCCCGATGACGAACTGCCCGTCCGGGGTATAGGCCGACGCGGCGGCAATATAATGCGCCACCGGCACGTCGCCGAGGCCGTCCCAGAACGACCGGAAGCCCTTCAGGGCGTCGTTGAGCGACTCCCAGCCGGCATCATCGTGGCCGAACGCGAAACCGGACGGGTCCGGTGGGTAGTCGCGTGGATCCGCGGCCACGCACACCCGGTCACGGAAGCCGTACAGCAGGCCGCCGACCTCGGGGCGGGCGTAGAACCGGCCGTCGGGCGCGAACACCATCACCTGGTCGCGCGGGAACAGGGTCTCGTTCGGCGCGGTGATCCAGTAATGGCTCCGCACCGGGGCCAGCGGCAGGCGGGCGCCGGACCACAGGCCGACCAGCGCCGACCAGGGACCGGCGGCGCACACCACGGTGGCGCAGGCGATGCGCCCGGCGGTGGTCTCGACGCCGACCACCCGGCGCCCCGCGCGCAGGATGCCGGTGACCTCCACACCCTGGCACAGGGTGGCGCCATGCCGTCGGGCCGCCTGGGCATAGGCCATGCCGAGCTTGTAAGGGTCAATGAAGCCGTCGTCGGGAAAGAAGGCATAGGCCCGGTCGGCATCGGGCCTCAGCCACGGCACCATCGCGGCCACCGTGTCGGAATCCGGATGCTCGACCCGGTCCCCCTCGGCCCGCGCCGCCGTCACCTGGGCGTCCTGGGTCGCCCGCGTGGCCTCCGATGTCGCGATATGGAGCGCGCCGACCCGATGGAGTTGCAGGTCCTCGCCAAGCTGCGCCTCCAGGCTCTCGATGGCGGCATAGGTCTCGCAGACCATGGCCCGCAGGGTGGCGGTCGAGCGGGCGCGCGGCATCAGGGCCGCGCCGCGGCTGGTGGTGGCGGCGGACAGGCTCTCGCGCTCCAGCACCACAACGTCGGCACCGTGGTACCGGCACAGGGCCTCGGCGGTGGCCGATCCCCAGATGCCGCCGCCGATGACCACCACGTCCGCCGTGGACGGCACGACCGCACCACTCATGGCGTTTCTCCGCGGGCCAGATGCGCCTCGACGGCGTCGATAACCTCCGGCAGGTCGGCCACGCCGGGAATAGTGAAATGGGCGCCGGCCCGGGTCAGGCGGTCGGCCGCCGCCAACCGACGGGCGGCCCGGTCCTCCGGTGTCAAAGCCTCCAGTTCCGCCAGCGACAGGCCCATCTCGCTGCCCGTCTCGGTGACGGCGACGCTCCAGACGCCGGCGTTCAGGCCTTCCTCGACGTCGGCCACGGTATCGCCGACCTTCACCACCGCGGCCGGCGGCCACGCGTCGAGCGCGGTCATGGCCTGGAACAGCAGACCAGGCGCGGGCCGGCCCCGTCCGGCGATGTCGTCGGCGCAAACGGTCACATCGGGCGCATAGCCTTGCGCCTCGGCGCGGGGGGCCACGGCGGCCATGATCGCGCGCGTATAGCCGGTGGTGGCCCCGATGCGGACGCCGCGGGCGCGCAGGGCGGCCGCGGCGTCGGCCGCGCCCGGGATCAGATCGGCATGGGCCCCGGCGGTGGCGACCTGGCGCGGGATGAAATCGGCGTACACCGCCTGGACCTCGTTTTCGTCGAACGGGCGGCCCCGGGCTGCCTGCCAGCGTTCGGCCACCGCCGGCAGGGCGCCGATGTCGCGCACATGGTCCAGTTTCGCACGGCCCATGGGTCCGCGGGCCTCGGCTTCGCTGATCGCGACCCCGAAGGCCGCAAAGGCCTCCCGAAACGCGCTCGTGGGGGCGAGGCTGCCGTGATCGACCATGGTGCCGGCCCAATCGAACACGCAGGCCACGACCGGCCCGCGGTAACTGCGACGATAGACGAACGATGCGGTCATGCCGCGAAACTCTCCTCGGATACGGATGGGAATCGGGATGGGGGCGGGGTGGGGCGCGGCCGCGGTCGGGCCTTGCAGCCAACCGGCATTCCAGCGCCGGGCAGAGGGTAGCGGCGCGCCGGCATGGTGCAAATCAAGGTTCGGTGAAAAGGTTCGGTGAAACCGCGTTACAGCCGACAGCCGCTCGTTTCGTTGCGTCACCGATCCCGCGGTTGTCGGCCGCTAAGACCGTCGTTGCGGATCAAGGTTTTCCAGGGCGCCGTCGGTCTATTTGTCGCATAATGTATATTATGAATAGAACGATATCGAGCGCGACGGTGGGGTGGATGGGCCGGGCCGTCAGGCCGACGGGACCTCCAGCACCATGCCGTCATAGGCCGGCTCGGCACCGGCCGGCAGCACCCGCACCAGGGCGTCGTAGTCCAGACCCAGCCCCAAATGCGTCAGCACAAGGCGGCGCGGTCCGACCCGGTTCGCCCACTCCAGCACGCGCTCCACATGGGCATGGGTCGGATGCGGCTCCCAGCCGATACAGCCCACCACCCAGGTATCGACGCCCGCGAGGGCCGCGAACGCGTCGTCATCGAGATGGACCACGTCGGTGCTGTAGGCGAAGCCGTCGCCGAACCGGAAGCCCAGCGTGGTCATGACCTTGTGATCCTGGGCGAACGGCGTGATCGGTAGCCCGGCGACCTCGAACGGCCCGTCGATCCGATGCGGCACCAGCAGCGGCTTGAAGATCCAGCGGACCCCCTCCGGCTGCGGCGTGATGGCGTAGTGGAAGCGTTTCTCCAACACCGCCAGGGTCTCGGCGTCGGCGTAGACGTCCAGCGGACCGCCCATGGCCCGGTTGACCTCGCGCAGGTCGTCGAGACCGTGCAGATGGTCGGCATGGGCGTGGGTATAGAGGACTGCGGACAGGGCGTTCGTTCCGGCATCCAGCAACTGGTCGCGCAAGTCCGGCGCCGTGTCGACCAGGATCGGCGCCGGCGCCGGGGTGTCGCCCGGCCCGGCCGGCGATACCAGGATCGACGCGCGGCGGCGTCGGTTGCGGGGATTGGCGGGGTCGCAGCGGCCCCAGCCGGTGGCGATGCTGGGAACGCCCGGCGCGGCCCCGCAGCCGAGGATGGTGACGCGCAGAGGGGTGGTCATGCGCCGGGGCTTATTCCGCCGCCGCGGCGGCGGGACGCCGTGCCTTGGTGAACAGCCGGAAAAAGGTGTCTGTCGTCGCGGCCGCCAGGTCGGCTGGCGGGATCCCCTTCACCTGGGCCACCACGTCCGCGGTGAACGCGGTAAAGGCCGGCTCGTTGCGCTTGCCGCGCTTCGGGACCGGCGCCAGGTACGGGGCGTCAGTTTCCACTAGTAGATGGCTCAGCGGGATCTCGCGGACGGTCTCGCGCAGGGCATCGGCCTTCTTGAAGGTCACGATCCCGGAGATGGAGATCATCAGACCGAGGGCGACGGCCCTGTGGGCCAGCTCGGGACCGGAACTGAAGCAGTGGATCAGGCCGGGAAACGGTCCCGCCCGGTGTTCTTCCTCCAGGATGCGGATCATGTCCGCATCGGCATCCCGGGTATGGATGACGACCGGCAGCCCGGTGTCCCGGGCGGCGCGGATGTGTTCCCGGAAGCTGCGCTCCTGGGCATCGCGCGGGCTGTGCTCATAGAAGAAGTCCAGCCCGGTCTCGCCGAAGCCGATGACCTTCGGATCGCGCGCCAGCGCCATCAGAGTCTCCGCCGAGGTCTCGGGCTCGCTGCCCGCCTCGTGCGGGTGGATACCGACCGTACAGTCCACGGTCTCGAACCGGCGCGCCACCGCCAGCACCTGCTCGAACCGCGTCACATGGGTGCAGATGGTCAGCATATGGCCGACGCCGGCCCGATGGGCGCGTGCCACCACTTCGTCGAGATCATCGGCGAGGTCGGGGAAGTCCAGATGGCAATGGCTGTCCACCAGCATGTTTGCTCTCGCTTCGTTCAGGAGGCCGCGTCGTCCTCGACGTAGCGCGGGAAGACGCCTTGCGGCTTCGGCAGTGGTGAGCCGGGCGTCAGGGCGCCGCCCTCGCCCAGGGCCTCGAATCCGCGGGCGTCGGCGGCCACGCCGAGCTGATCCAGCATGCGCGCCGCGGAGTCCGGCACCACCGGCTGCACCAGGATGGCGACATGGCGGATGGTTTCCGCCAAGACGTACAATACGGTCGCCATGCGCCCCGGGTCGGTCTTGCGCAGCGCCCACGGCGCCTGGCGGTCGACATAGGCATTGGCCGCGCGGACGACAACCCAGACGGCCTCCAGCGCCTCGTGGAAGGCCTGGCGGTCGACCGCCGCCCGCACCTGCGGGAGCAGACCGTACGCCTGCGCCAGCAGCACCGTGTCGTCCTCGGTGAGCGGCCCCGGCGTGGGCACGGACCCGCCGCAGTTCTTCGCGATCATGGACAGCACGCGCTGGGCCAGATTGCCCAGATCGTTGGCCAGGTCGCCGTTCATACGGCCGACCATGGCCCGGTGCGAGAAGTCCCCATCATTGCCGAACGGCACCTCACGCAGCAGGAAGTAACGCACCGGGTCGAGGCCATAGCGGTCCACCAGGTCGTAGGGGTCGATGACGTTGCCCAGCGACTTGGAGATCTTCTGCCCCTCGTTGGTCCACCAGCCGTGGGCGAACACCCGCTTGGGCGGCTCCAGCCCGGCGGCCATCAGGAACGCCGGCCAGTAGACGGCGTGGAAGCGCAGAATGTCCTTGCCGACCATGTGCAGGTCCGCCGGCCAGTGGGTGGCATATTCACCCGTCTCAGTCTCCGGGTAGCCCACGGCGGTGATGTAGTTCGTGAGGGCGTCCAGCCACACGTACATGATGTGCGCGTCATCGCCCGGCACCGGCACGCCCCATTGGAACGTCGTGCGCGACACTGACAGGTCGTTCAGGCCGCCGCGCACGAAGCTCATGACCTCGTTGCGCCGGCTCTCGGGCGCCACGAAGTCCGGGCGGCGCGCGTACAGATCCAGCAGGGGCTCCGCCCACTTGGACAGCCGGAAGAAGTAGCTCGGCTCCTCGACCCAGTCCACCTCGGCGCCGCTGGGCGCCCGCCGCACGCCGTCGGGACCGACCGTCAGTTCGTCTTCGCCGTAGAACGCCTCGTCGCGCACGGCGTACCAGCCGGCATAGCTGCCCAGGTAGATCTCGTCGCGCGCCACCAGCTCCTGCCACAGCGCCTGACAGGCCCGGGCATGCCGCGCCTCGGTGGTGCGGATGAAGTCGTCATTGGAGAAGTTCAGGGCCTTGGCCAGGTCCCGGAAGTTGCCCGAGACCATGTCGGTGAAGGCCTGCGGGTCCATGCCGCGGGCCTGGGCCGACTTCTCCACCTTCTGGCCGTGCTCGTCGGTGCCGGTCAGGAACTTGACGTCGAACCCGTCGAGGCGCTTGAAGCGCGCCATCACGTCGCACGCCAGCGTCGTGTAGGCATGCCCGATGTGCGGGCTGTCGTTCACGTAGTAGATCGGCGTCGTGATGTAGAACGGGGGGCGGCCCGACATGGGGGACATGCTCCGGCGCTGAACGGTGGAACGGGCCGGAACGGTCCGGGGGCGTCGATCCGCGCCGTCAGGCGCGGGCGGCGGCCCGCTCGATCAGCAGCAGGACGGCCAGCACGGCCTGTTTGCGGTCCAGATTGACGGCCTCGGTCCGGCCCAGCAGGTGGACCGTCTTTTCCCATACCGCGACCCACCGATCAAGGGGCGCCGCCCGGCACAACCGGGTCATGAGGGCGCGGTCCTCGGCGGCCGTCTCGCCGTCCGCCGCCCCCTGCCCGGTCGCGCCGAAGCGCGCCAGGCCCGCCAGCCACCCGGGCAGAAGATCGCGCAGGAGCTGCCAGGCGGCATCGTCGCGCGCCACGGCATCACCCAGGGCATGGCAGCGCGCCACATCCATGTGCGGCGCCTGCCCCAGCACCGCCAGCAGCTCGCCATGCAGGTCGAGCCCGCCCTGCCGCGCCAGGCCCAACGCCCGGCCGATGCTGCCACCGGCGAGCCGGACCAGGGTTGCCCGGGCCGACTCGTCCAGGTCGGGCCGGTAGTGCATCAGCAGGTCCGTCATCACGTCGGGCGCCAGCGGCCGCAGGGTCAGGCGGCGGCAGCGCGAGGCGATCGTGGACGGCAACCGGGCCGGATTGTGGGCCACCAGCAGCAAAATGGCCCGGCGCGGCGGCTCTTCCAGGACCTTCAGGACCGCGTTGGCGGCGTTGCGGTTCATCTCGTCGGCGGCGTCGATCACCACCACCCGCCAACCGCCCTCGGCCGGGGTCAAGGACAGGAACGCCCCCAGGCCGCGCACGCTGTCCACGCCGATCTCGCCGCGCCGGCGCGGCTCCCGGCCCGCGCCCAGGGCGGCGGCGGCCTCGGTCTCGTCGACGGGTGCGCGCTGGATCACCCGCAGATCGGCGTGGCTGGCGGCCTGGACGCGGTGGAACACCGGGTGGTCCGGGGCCATCGTCAGACTGGTCGGTGCCGGCGTGGCGTCGCCGAACAGGCCGGGGCCGTCGCCCCCCTGCCCGGCTCCGCCTCCGTCGGCCAGGACGAAGCGGGCCATGCGGAACGCCAGCGTCGCCTTGCCGATGCCGCGTGGACCGGAGATCAGCCACGCGTGGCTCATGCGCCCGCCGGTCCAGGCCCGCAGCACCTCGCCCTCGGCCGCCGCCTGGCCGGCCAGGTGCGGATTGGCCCGCGGGGCCGGATCGAGGTCGGCCGGATCGAGGGTGCGGCCCCTGCCCCGCGACGACGCGCGCGCCATCCGGGCCTCAGTCCGCCACCGGGCCGTCGGCGCCCTCGACCGCGTCGGCATCGGCGGACCACTCGGCCATGCGCGCCTCTACGGCCGCCAGAATCCGGCCCTCTACGGTTTCCTCATCGCCGGCCGCGCTGATCATCGCGCACCGCTCGGGTTCACGCGCGACGATGTCGATGAACCCCATGTGGACGCGGTGGTGATAGCCGATGTCCAGGTGTTCGAACCGGGTTTCGGCACCACGGGCTTTGGCGCGCTCCAGCCCGACCTGGGGATCGAGGTCGAGGACCAGGGTCAGGTCGGGACCGAAGGGTCCGACGGCCAGGTCATAGAGCTGCTCCAGGGTCGCCGGATCGACGCCGTGACCGAACCCCTGGTAGGCCAGCGTGGAGTCCGCGAAGCGGTCGCACACCACCCAGTCGCCCCGCGCCAGCGCCGGCCGGATGGTGGTGGCGAGATGGTCGCGCCGCGCCGCCGACAGGATCAGCGCCTCGCTCATGGCATCCCAGCACTCCGCGGGGGCCTCCAGCAGCACGGCGCGCAGCAACTCGGCGCCGGGCGAGCCCCCGGGCTCCCGGGTCTCGACCACGCTCAGGCCGCGCCGACGCAGCGCCTGCGCCAGCCGGCGCGCCTGGGTCGACTTGCCGGTGCCCTCGCCGCCCTCCAGGGTGATGAACCGTCCTCGCCCGCTCACCGGGATCCTCCGTTGCCTCGCTTGCCCTGCCCGTCTACCGGCGGGCTGCTGCCCCCGCTAGGACGCGCCCTGCGCCGCCGCCTCGTCGCTCTCCGGCGTCGCGTCCGGCAGCGCCAGGCCGAGCACGATGTGGCGCAGCGCCGCGAACATGCGATTGACCATGCCCATGCGCTCCACGCTGGTGCCGGCCTGCAAGGGGAACTGCAAGGGCTGCATGTCGGGCGCCTCGATCACCAGGGTGGCGATCTCGTCGCCGCGCGCGATCGGCGCCGGGATCGGACCGTCGTACCGCACCATCACCGTCATCGTCCGCCGCGCGTTCCGCGGCAGCGTCACGGTCAGACCGTCCGGCAGAACCAGCGGCACCGCCGCCGTCTGTCCGAGCCAGACCTCGGCCTCCGTGACGGTGGCCCCCGGCTTGAACATCTCGACGTTCTCGAAGGTCCGGAACCCCCAGGACATCAGCCGGTCGGCTTCTTCGGTCCGGGCACGCGTGCTGTCCAGGCCGTTGAGGACCAGGATCAGGCGCCGCCCGTTGCGCTTGGCCGAGGCCGTGAGCCCGTAGCCGGCCACGCTGGTGTGGCCGGTCTTGAGCCCGTCGGCGCCGATGTTCTTATAAAGCAGCGGGTTGCGGTTGTGCTGGGTGATGCCGTTGTAGGTGAACTCCTTCTCCGAGTAGTACGGGTAGTACTCGGGGAAATCGGTGATGATGCGCTTGGCCAGCGTCGCCAGATCGCGGGCCGTCATCACGTGCTCGGGATGGGGCAACCCGGTGGAGTTCCGGAACACGCTGTCGGTCAGGCCGATCTCGCGCGCGCGCCGATTCATCGCCTCCGCGAACGCCTCCTCGGTGCCGGCCAGATGCTCGGCCACCACGATGCAGGCATCGTTGCCGGACTGGACGATGATGCCGCGCAGCAGGTCCTCCAGGCGCACGGACGTGTTCGGCTCCAGGAACATCGTCGACCCGCCGCTGGCCGCTCCACCGGTCCGCCAGGCGTTCTCGCTGACGGTGAAGGTGTCGTCCAGCGACAGCCGTCCGGCCTTGAGCTGCTCGAACACCATGAACACGGTCATGAGCTTGCTCATGGAGGACGGCGGCATCGGCGTGTCGGAGTCCTTCTCCAGCATCACCGTGCCGGTGTCGAAGTCCACCAGCAATGCCTCGCGGGCGGTGGTCTCAATGGCCCGGGCCGGCGTCGCGACGACAACGGCGGCCATGACGAGGACGACGGCGACCATCCGTGCGGCCCCCGCAGACCACGCCGGCAGAACCCCACGCCGAACCTGAAAAAACATAGGCAACCCACTGACTTTTTTGTAAAAAGCCGGCCTATTACGTCGCCCGTGACGTGTCTCAGCGACCGATCAGCCGGGCCTCAGGATAGCCCGAGGCCTGCACCGCCTGCAACAGACGGGCGGCCGCGCGGCCGTCGGGCAACGGGCCGATGCGGACCCGCACGAGATCGCGCCCGTCGCGGGTCACGGGCGCCAGGTGCGCCGGCGCGACCGACGCCAGATCAGAGACGACGCGCCGGGCGTTGCGCGAGTCGGAGAATGCGCCGGCCTGAATGAACCAGCCGTCGACCGCCGGGGCGCCGGTCGGCACGAAGCCGGGATCGGCGGACGCGATGCGAACCGCGCCCGGTCCCGCGCCGGTCAGGCCGTCGCGCAGGGCGAGGCTCTCCTCGGCCAGGATCCGAATCCGGACCCGGGCCGTGCCCTGGTGCCGGAACCCGAGCAGGTCGGCGGCCTTCTTGGAGACGTCGATGATCCGGTTGTCCGCAAAGGGGCCGCGATCGTTGACCCGCACGGTCACGCGACGACCGTTCTCCAGGTTCGTCACCTGCACGACGGACGGCATCGGCAGGGTCGGGTGCGCCGCCGTCATGGCGTTCTGGTCGAAGCGTTCGCCGTTGGCGGTCCTGCGGCCATGGAACTTCGGTCCGTACCACGAGGCCACCCCGACCTCGTCGTAGGCGAAGTCCTCGGCCGGCGTATAGCGGCGGCCCCCGATCTCATAGGGCGCGCCGACCTTGTAGGACCCCTCGCGTTGTGGATCCGGACTGACCGCCGCGGCAACCGACTTGGCGGTGTCCACCGTCAGGGTGGTCTCGGCACAGCCCCCCAGACCCAGAAGTCCGGCCAGCATCACGGTTCCGACCGCAACGGCGCGTCGTGTCATGGGTCGTCCGCCTCCTTGCATCCCGCGCCCTGGATCCCGCGCGGCATCCGGGCTCCCCCCGGTGCCGACCGCCAAGGCACGCCCCGCGACGTCCACACCCCCCAGATAAAGGGAACAAGGCAGGCATAGCGCCGACATCTTGAATCAAGCCCGCACACTGTACCGGCCCGAGTCGCCGTCTGCAAGACAAAGGCACCATCCTGCGCTGACCATGGCGGGAACCGGTTAGGGTATCGGAACCTTACCGCACCCGCCGGCCGGCCGGTCGGCGGCCGGGTTCGACAGCCGACCCCGCTAGTCGAGGCGCCCCACCGCGCCCTGGACCCGCCGCAGAAGGTCCGGGTCGGCGTGGCCGTCGGCCGGCAGCCCCTGGGCGGCCTGGAAACGCCGGATGGCGCCGCGCGTCCCCGGGCCCACTAGGCCGTCGACCGGACCGGCGTCGTAGCCGAGCCGATTGAGCAGTCCCTGCAACGCGCGCACCTCGGTGTGTCGCAACGGCTCGGGCGTGCGGTCGAAGGTGCCCACCAGCGGCCCGTCTCCTCCGATGCGATCGGCCAGCCGACCCACCGCCAGAGCGTACACGCTGGAATTGTTCCAGCGCATGATGATGCGGAAGTTGTCGTAGACCAGGAAGGCGGGCCCCTCGTGCCCGGCCGGCAGCAGCAGCGCGGCGCTCATGCCCTCGACCACCGGCAGCGGCCCGCCGTCGGCCCGGCGCACGCCCAGGGCGGCCCAGGCGGCCAGCGGTTGCCGCAGCCCCAGATCGGACTGGGCATGGTCGAACCCGGCCGGCAGGCGAACCTGGCGCCCCCACAGCTCGCCCTGGCGCCAGCCCAGGTTGGACAGGAAGCGGCCGGCCGAGCCGAAGGCGTCCGCCAGCGTGCCCCAGATATCCTTGCGGCCGTCGCCGTCGTAGTCCACGGCATGATCGCGGAAGGTGGTGGGCATGAACTGCATCTGCCCCATCGCCCCGGCCCAGGATCCCAGCATGCGGGCCGGGTCGATGTGCCCCTGGTCGATGATCTCCAGCGCCGTCAGGAGCTGCTCGCGGAAGAACGCACCGCGCCGGCCGTCCCAGGCCAGGGTGGCGAGAGCCTCAATGACATTGAACCCGCCCAGGTTGCCGCCGTAGTTGGTTTCCAAACCCCAGAAGGCGACCAGCACGTGAGCCGGCACACCGGTCTCGGCGGCCACCCGCCGAAGCAGCGGGCCATGGCGGGCCAGCATCGCCCGCCCCTCCTCCACCCGTGTTTCCGACACCGCGCGATCGAAGTAGCCCCAGAACGTTTGCGTGAACTCGGGCTGGCGGCGGTCGAGGTCGATGACCCGGTCATTGGGTGCAACCCCCTGAAACGCCCGGTTCACCGTGGCGGCGGCGATGCCGCGCCGCACAGCCTCCGACCGGACGCCGTCCAACCAGCTTTGGAAATCCTGAGTCTGGGCAACCTGAGTCTGGGCGGACTCGGCGCCCGCCGGGGTCTGAAGGATACGGGTTGGCGCCGACGGCTCGGCGGCCAGCAGGGCCGCCGGCACCAGCGCGACCGCGAGCGCGCCCCCAATCCCGAGACCGGACGCCCGCAGGCCCCTGCCACCAAACGAACCGGACAGCGACATCGTGGGTTCCTCCGCCAAATGAGCAACCCCACCTGCCACGTTTCGCCGCCCGGCGCAACGACCCGGCCATGGCCTACAGGGTCCGGGTGAAGTCCTCGGGCGCGGTGCGATACGCCTGGAAAATGAACGGAAGCTGGGTCTCGAAGTCCTCGAGCTTGGCGGGCTCCACGCGCAACTGGGCGGCCTTCTGCGCGAACACGCGGGCCAGGCGCGGGTTGCCGGGCATGCCGAAGATGGCGTCGAAGTCCTCGCGCGGCAGGGTGTCCTCCGCAACCCGCAGGAACGGGGCGATCTGCGGACGCTGCAGGAAGGTGACCAGGCTGTCGACCGTCTCCGGGCCGACACGGTCCAGGTGGGTGGCCATCTCGATGATATCGGCCGTGCTTTTGGTGCTGAGGCTGTCCAGCAGCTCGGTTCCGGTGAAGACCTTCCAGAATCGCGGCCCCATGCGGTGATGCAGGCTGGTGAGCAGGCGTTCGTATTCCTGGCGGCCGGCGTGCGTGACGCCGGAGGCGGCGCGCGGGTCGGTATCCAGCATTTCGCGGGTCAGGTCACCGGCGATGGTCTGTGCCTCGTTGAAATCGTTGCGGCCGATGCGCAACAGGAACTCCAGATCCTCGGGCCGGCGCAGGCTCAACAGCCCCTCGCCCACCTCGCGGATCAGCGAGCGCGGCAGGGCCGCATAGTATGGGATCAGCGGCACCTGCCAGCGGTGCCGCAGGAACGGGGCGATGGTCTCGTAGAACACGTCCGCCCCGCTCCGGGTCTTTTCGGCCGACGGCTTCGGCTTCTGGGCCGGCCCGCCCTGCCAGAGCCGCGTCACCAGGTCGAACAGACGCTCCAGCAGGCCCACGTTCACCTTGCTGTCGGCGCGGTTGCTGTGCTCCTTGACGTCCCGGAAGCGGTCGCCGTGGGTGCGCAGGTACTTCTTGGCCGTGGTGCGGATGACCAGGATGCGGATGTCGTCGATGGAGCGGCCACACCACAGCGGTTCGTCGTCGTCGGTGACCGGCAGGCCGGCCTCGCTCACCAGCAGATGCTGGAACAGCGACCGTTGCTTCTCGAAGATCAGCATGCAGCCGTTCACCAGGTCGGGCGAGGTCAGAATGTCCTCGTACGACAGCGTCTGAAGGTCGGGCAGCAAGGTTCGGTAGACCGCCAGAACCGGGCCGCTGAGCTGCTCGTTGATGTCGTGAATGGCCTTCGCCTGCGCGGCACGCCGACGCTCCGCCGCGGCCGCCGCGCGCGGCGTCCCGGTCGACCCTGCCTTGCCGGCGCGCGCCCCCTTGGGGCCGGCGGGTTTGGTGGCCATGACAGCGCTCCATCCCATGCTCCGGTCCGGGTTCGGACCGCGCCGTTCGTCGCGTGCGCCGATGGGGCCGCAGACCTTAGCTGATCCCCCGCCCGTCCGAAAGGGACCGACGCCCCCGATCAGCCCGGACGCGCCATGTCCTCGATGACAAACTGCGGCTGGACGCGGCCCTGCCAGTGATCGAGCCGCAGCGTGCCCGCCAGATGGGCCACGGTACCCCGCGCCGTCAACAGCGCCTGGCCCAGTTCGTTGTCCGCGACCTTGAAGGCGATGGCCTTGAGCGGCCCCCCGCCCCGCCCCTGCACCTGGCACCGGACGTGGCCCATGCCGACCACATCGGCGTAGAGAATTCGGGCATCGGCGAGCGCGAAGGTGGGTTCGGGATTGCCGGCGCCGTAGGGGGCGACGCGCTCCAGATGCTCCAGCAGCGTGGCCGAGACGCCCTCCACGGCGAGCGTGCCGTCCAGATCGAGGCGCGGATCCAGGATGCCGTCACCGAGCTGCGCCGCCAGCCGCGCGGCGAGGAAGGCGCGCAGGGCCGGGATGTGGTCGGGATCGAGGCTGAACCCCGCCGCCATGGCGTGGCCACCGCCCAGGGTCAGGAGGCCGGCCTCGCGGGCCTCGATCACCGCTCGGCCGAGGTCCAGGCCGGGCACCGAGCGTCCCGACCCCTTGGCCTGGTTGCCCTCGACCGCGAGCACGCAGGCCGGCAGACCGTAGCGTTCCTTCAGCCGACTCGCGACGATGCCGATCACCCCGGGGTGCCAGCCCTCCCCGGCTGCCATCACCAGCGGTCCCGCGTCCGGCGCCGGCGCTCCCTCCACCTGCTCGATCGCCTCCAGCAGGACCTGGGCCTCGATCTCGCGGCGGTCGGCGTTGAAGCCGTCCAGCCGGGCGGCCAGATCGCGCGCCTCCGCGGCGTCGTCGGTGCTGAGCAGGCGCATGCCGGCCGGGGCCTCGCCGACCCGGCCCCCGGCATTGATGCGCGGCCCCAGGACATACCCCAGGTGGAAGGCCGTCGGGGGGGTCGTCAGGCCGGCAACGTCGGCCAGCGCCGCCAGGCCGGGATTGCCGCGCCGCGCCATGCTCTTCAGCCCGGCGGTCACGAACGCGCGGTTGAGCCCGGCCAGCGGTACCACGTCGCACACCGTACCGAGGGCCACGAGGTCCAGCAGGGCCATGAGGTCCGGCTCCCGGCGCCCGGCGGCAGCGTACCAGCCGGCGCTCCGCAGGGCGCGATTGAGTCCGACAACCAGCAGGAAGGTGACCCCCACGGCTGCCAGGTCACGGTGTGGGGTCGTCTCGTCGCGCCGCTTGGGGTTGATGACGGCGACCGCCGCCGGCAGCGTCTCGCCGGGTGCGTGATGATCGACCACGATGACGTCGAGACCGGCCGCGCGCGCTTCCGCCAGCGGACCGTGCGCGGTCATGCCGCAGTCGACGCAGACGCAGACCCCGGCCCCCTGACCCTTCAGCGCCAACAGGGCCGGCGCATTCGGACCGTAGCCCTCGGTCATGCGGTCCGGAATGTGCACCAGCACCCGCGCCCCGATCCCCTCCAGGAGGCGGCGCAGCAGGGCGCTGGACGTCGCCCCGTCCACGTCGTAGTCGCCGAACACGGCAATGGGCTCGCCGCGCTGCACGGCGGCCGCGAGGCGTGCCACCGCAGTGTCCAGATCCCGCAGATGGCTGGGATCGGGCAACTGCGCGCGCATGGTCGGATGCAGGAAGTCGGGCGCGGTCTCCAGGGACACCCCGCGCCCGGCCAGGATGCGGGCGACCACATCCGGCAGGTCGTGGCGCTGCGACAGGGCGGCGACCAGGCGATCGTCCACCGGGCGCGCCGTCCAGCGGCGCCCCAGCACCGACCGCTCGACGCCCAGCAGGCTGGTGGTGGGGGTCGCGGTCGGCGCGACCGTCATGCAGGATCGTCCGCGCCGGCGACGGCGGCCTTGCGGCGCAGATCGTGCCGGGCCTCGATGCGCCGCACCGTGCCCGACTTGGTGCGCGCCACCAGGGAGTGGGTGGTGGCGCCGTCCGGCCAGCGCCGCACCCCGCGCAGCACCGCACTGTCGGTCACACCCGTGGCGGCGAACATAACGTCGCCGCGTACCATGTCCGACAGCGCCAGGATCGGCGCCCTGGGGTCAAGGCCGGCCTCCCGGAGGGCCGACCGCTCGGCTTCGGTCCGGGCCAGCGGACGGCCCTGCATCCAGCCCCCCAGACAGGCCATGGCGGCGGCGGACAGGATGCCCTCGCGCGCCCCGCCGCTGCCCATCAGCATGTCCACGCCGCTCTCGGGGTCGGTGGTGGCGATGATGCCGGAGACATCACCATCCTGAATAAGCTGAATGCGCGCGCCCGCCTCGCGCACGGCGGTGATGATGCCCTCGTTGCGCGGCCGCTCCAGGATGCACACCACCAGATCGGCGGGGCGCACGCCGCGCACCTCGGCCAGAGCGCGCACATTGTCGCCGGGCGCGCGGTCCAGGCCCAGCGCACCGTCCGGCACGCCCGACCCGACGGCGATCTTGTCCATGTAGAGTCCCGGCGGCATGGGGGCGAAGCCGCCGGCCTCGGCCAGCGCCAGCAGCGACAGCGAGTTCGGCATGCCGGTGGCGCAGATGGTGGCCCCCTCAAGCGGCTGGGCCGCGATCTCGACGCTGGGGCCGCTGCGCGTGCCCACGGGCATGCCGTCGCCGAGCCCGCAGTCGGGGTCCGTGTCAGCGTCGCACCCCGGGTCATGGTCGCCGATCACGACCCGCCCGGTGATGCCGACGCCGTTCAGGGCCGCCCGCATCGCCCGGCTGGCCGCGCGCACCGCCGCCCGTTCGTCGCCCCGCCCCATATGGCGCGAGGCGGCCAGGGCCGCGGCCTCGGTGACGCGGGCCATTTCCAACGCGAGGTTGCGTTCCAGGACATGGTAGGGTTCGAGCGGAGACATAGCGGAAAAGACCTGGATGGGGAGAACCGGACGGCCCGGCACGCGACGCCCATGGCGGTCCGCCGGACCATCCCTGAGGATACCACATGACGATACCACAGGCCGGGTGCGGTCCGGGGCGGAAGCCCAATGCCGAAATCAGAAGGCTTCAATGCGGATCATGCAAGGCGGTTCCACCACCGCGTCGATGCGGGCGATCCGCTCCAGCGCGCGCTTGGCCGCCGCCTCCACCGTCCGATGGAAGGTCATGACCACCGGCACGGTCTCGCCGGGATCGTGGCCGCGCTGGAGGATCGACTCCATCGACACCTGGGCATCGCGCAACGCGGTCGCGATGTCCGCGAACACCCCCGGACGGTCGACGACCATCAGCCGCACGTAGTAGGCGCCCACATGCGTGTCGATGGTGGCGGCGGGACTGCCGACCAGGCGGTCGGCGGGCACCCCGAAGGTGGGCGCGCCGCGCCCCGCCGCCAGATCCATCAGGTCCGCCACCACGGCCGAGGCAGTGGGACCCGCGCCGGCCCCGCGTCCCTCCAGCATGGAGCGGTCCACGTAGTCGCCCTCGACCACCACGGCGTTGAACACCCCGTCGACGGCGGCGATCGGACGGCCCTGCGACACCATGCAGGGGTGGACCCGCTGGAGGATGCCGTGCTCGGTCTCCTCGGCGACGCCGAGCAGCTTGATGCGATAGCCCAACTCCTCGGCGAAGGTAATGTCCATCGCCGTGATACGGCGGATGCCCTCCATGTAGACCGCGCCGAAATCCACCGGGCGGCCGAAGGCCACACTGGCCAGCAGGGCGAGCTTGTGGCCGGTGTCGATGCCGTCGACGTCGAACGACGGGTCAGCCTCGGCGTAGCCCAGGTGCTGGGCCTCGCCCAGCACGTCCTCGAAGTCGCGCCCGGTCTCGCCCATGGCGGTCAGGATGTAGTTGCAGGTCCCGTTGAGGATGCCGTAGACGCGCCGCACCTGGTTGCCGGCCAGCCCCTCGCGCAGGGCCTTGACGATCGGGATGCCGCCGGCCACCGCGGCCTCGTAGGCGAGGTGCACGCTCTGGGCCTCGGCCGCCCGGGCCAGATCGACCCCGTGAATCGCCAGCAGCGCCTTGTTAGCGGTGACCACGTGACGGCCGGCGCCGATCGCGGCCAGCACGGTGTCGCGCGCCACGCCGTCGGAGCCGCCGATCAGTTCCACCACCACGTCCGCGTCGGCCTCGCGCGCCATCGTGACCGGGTCGTCGTACCACGTCGCCATGGAGACGTCGCAGCCCCGGTTGCGCAAGCGGTCGCGCGCGCTCACCGCGACGATCTCGATCGGGCGCCCGCACCGGGCGGCGACGGTCGGCGCGTGCTCCGCCAGCAACCGCACCGTTCCGACTCCGACCGTTCCCAGGCCGGCAATGGCAATCCTGAGGGGCGCCGACATGCTGTTCAGACCTCCGCGCGTTTTCGTTCCGAGACTTCGAGCGCACTGTCATAATTCGACAGGAACGCCTTGATATTTCTGGCTGCCTGGCGGATCCGCTGCCGGTTCTCGACCAGCGCGATGCGGACGTGCTGGTCGCCGTGCTCGCCGAAGCCCACGCCGGGCGAGACCGCCACCTTGGCCTCCTGCAACAGCAGCTTGGAGAACTCCAGCGACCCCAGGTGGGCGAACGCCGGCGGCACGGGGGCCCAGGCGAACATGGTGGCCGGGGGCGACGGGATGGGCCAACCGGCCTGCTCGAACGCCTCCACCATGGCGTCGCGGCGCTCCTTATAGAGGGCGCGGACTTCCGCGACGCAGTCCTGCGGGCCGTTGAGGGCCGCGGTTGCCGCCACCTGCACCGGGGTGAAGGCGCCGTAGTCCAGGTAGGACTTGATCCGGGTCAGTGCCCCGATCAGGTGGCGGTTGCCGGCCGCGAAGCCGATGCGCCACCCGGGCATGTTGTAGCTCTTGGACAGTGAGGTGAACTCCACCGCCACCTCGCGGGCGCCCGGCACCTCCAGGATGGAGGGCGGCGGCTGGTCGTTGAAATAGATCTCCGAATAGGCCAGGTCCGACAGGATCCAGATGCCGTGATGGCGGCAGAACTCCACCACCTGGCCGTAGAAGTCGAGATCGGCCACCAGCGCCGTGGGGTTGGAAGGGTAGTTCAGCAGCACCGCAATCGGCTTCGGCACCGAATGGCGCACGCCCCGCTCCAGCGCCTCCAGGAAGGTGTGGTCGGGCTCGCACGGAATGTGCCGCACCGAGCCGCCGGCGATGATGAAGCCGAAGGCGTGGATCGGGTAGCTCGGGTTGGGCGCCAGCACGATGTCGCCCGGGCTGGTGATGGCCTGGGCCAGGTTGGCGAGGCCCTCCTTCGACCCGAGCGTGGCGATGACCTCGGTCTCGGGATCCAGGGTGACGTTGAAGCGCCGATCGTAATAGGCGGCCAGCGCGCGGCGCAGCCCCGGAATCCCGCGCGAGGTGGAATAGCGGTGGGCGCGCGGGTTGGCGGCGGCCTCGGCCAGCTTGTCCACGATGTGCTGGGGGGTCGGCTGGTCCGGGTTGCCCATGCCCAGGTCGATGATGTCCTCGCCGGCGGCGCGGGCGCGCGCCTTCATCGCGTTGACCTCGGCGAAAACGTATGGTGGCAACCGCTTGACGCGGTAGAATTCGGTCTGGAGCATGGCGGTCTCGGCCCCTGCGGACGGCGGCGACACCCGGCCGCGCGCGGCGCGCCGGAGAGCGCAGGACAGTGGCGCAGCCGCCCGCCGGGGTCAAGGTCCCTGCCGTGCCCGCCCAAAACGGGCGGGACCCGCACGTCTGCACGTGCGGGTCCCGGCGATCCGGCCTCGTTGGACGCAGACGGCCGTACGTCCGGTCAGCGCTTGGAGAACTGGAAGCTGCGGCGGGCCTTGGCCTTGCCGTACTTCTTACGCTCCACCACGCGGGAGTCGCGGGTCAGGAAGCCCTGTGCCTTCAACGGCGGCCGCAGCTGCGGATCCCAACGCCCCATGGCGTGGCTGAGACCGTGGCGCACGGCGCCGGCCTGGCCCGACAGCCCGCCGCCCTTGACGGTGCAGATGACGTCGAACTGGCCCATGGTCTGGGTGACCACGAAGGGCTGGTTGATGACCATGCGCAGCACCGGGCGCGGAAAATAGGTGGTGATGTCACGGCCGTTGACCGTGATGCGGCCGCTGCCGGCCTTGACCCACACCCGGGCCACGGCGTTCTTGCGCCGGCCGGTGGCATAGGCACGGCCGAAGGCATCGCGCAGCGGCTGCGGGGCCTCGGCCTCGGCCGCCTGCGTCACGGTCGTCGCCGCGCTTCCCGTCGCCGCCGCGGCCTGACCGCGCATGGCGTCCTTGAGGCCGTCCAGGCCCACGCGTTCCTCGGCCATGGATTAGACACTCCTCTTGTTCTTCGGGTTGCGTTCGGCGAGGTCCAGGACCTCCGGCTGCTGCGCCGCGTGCGGATGCTCGGCGCCGGCATAGACGCGCAGCTTGCGGAGCTGGGCGCGGCCCAGCGGGCCCTTGGGCACCATGCGCTCGATGGCCTTTTCGACCACCCGCTGCGGGTGCCTGCCGCCGAGGATCTGCTCCATGGTCCGGCTCTTGATGCCGCCGGGGTAGCCGGTGTGCCAGTAGAACCGCTTCTGGGTCAGCTTGCGGCCGGTCAGGCGCACCTTGTCGGCGTTGACGATCACCACGTGGTCACCGGTGTCGATGTGCGGCGTGTACATGGTCTTGTGCTTGCCGCGCAGGATGGTGGCGACGGTGGCGGCGAGGCGGCCGAGAACAACGCCGTCGGCGTCGATCACGTACCACTTGCGCTCCACCTCGCTGGGCTTGGCGGAATAGGTTTTCATTCGGCTCTCCGTCCGCGAAAGGTCGGCGGGTGTCGCGAGGACCCGGCGCCTGGCAGACAGGGGCCGTCGCCGCGCCGGTCGAGGCGCGCACTATGCCACCGGAAATGCCCCTGTCAACGCCAAAACGGCTGCAATTCCAGCCGACTGCCATTAAGGTATCAGGATACCTGAGCCCAGCTCCCGGCCTCGATGGCGCGTCCGACCGCGGCCGCGTCGGGCAGCGGCGGGGCCGAATAGGTGCCCACGGTGTGCGCCACCAGCATCCGCTCCCCCTCGTGGTCCGGGTCGTCGGCGTACAGCTCGACCTCGACCACGATCAGCCGCTTGCCCCCCTTCAGGGCATGGGCCTCGGCCACCACGTCCCCCGGCGCCGGCTTGCGCAGGAAGTTGATCGACAGGTTGGTGGTCACCGCCAGTTCGACCGGCCCCAGCAGGCTCAGCACCACCGCGTACATGGCGACGTCGGCCAGCGCCATCATCGCCGGCCCCGCCACCGTGCCGCCGGGCCGGATCAGGTCGGGATTGAAGCGCATGCGCAGCCGGCCGCGGCCGTGGGCGATGTGCTCGGTGTGGATCCCCAGCAGCCGGGTGATCGGCAGTTCCCGGTCCAGGATGGCGTTGAATTCGGGCAGTGATATTCGGGACATGGGCCGCTATAGTTCCGTCACGCTGTCGGATCGAGCCGCTATCGTACATCCAGACGGTACCGTATGGAACCCCGATTCCAAACGGTACCGTATGGTTCGGCGTGGCGGGATCGGCCGACGGAAGACACCGGTAGACGAAAGACACCGGTAGACGAAAGACACCGGTAGACGGAAGACACCAGAACACGACCATACAAGCCGACCACGGCGACGGACGAACCAGAGGGGGGCAAGGGGGATGAACGGAGTGCGCATGGCAGGACGGGCGGCCCTGGGCGGGGCGATGCTGGTGGCCGTGGCGGGCGGCGCGCCGGCCACAGCGGCGGCGGACGCCAACGCCGAAGCGCGGGCCGCCGTCGCCCGGGCGGCGGACAGCGTGACCGCGGGCCGGCCGGCGGCGGCGGTGGAGGCCCTGCGCGAGGCCATGCTGACGGTGTGGAGCGCCGCGCCGTTCGATCTCGTGCGGGTGGAAGCGACCACCGCCACGGCGGAGGGCTTCCGCGCCTACGCCCCGCGCCCGGACGGCCCCTACACCGCGGGGGAACCGCTGCACCTGTACGTCGAGCCGATCGGGCTCGAGTACGAGTTCGCCGACGGCCTTTACACCATGGGCCTGAAGGCCGATTTCCTGGTCCTCGACACCGACGGCACCATTCTTGGCGGGCAGCGCGACTTCGCCCATGTACCGTTCACGTTCCACGTGCCTTCGACGGCGGTGTTCATGACCATGTCCCTTGGCACCGAGCGGCTGCCGGCCGGTGACTACGTCATCCAGCTCACCGTGCGGGACGCACTCGGCGGCGGCGCCGCGACCCGCGAGGTGCCGTTCTCCGTCGCGGCGCCGTGACCCGACGCTTGATCCTGCCTGTGGTTCGGGCACCATGACCCGACCGGCCACAGTCTCCCAGGGAGGACCGCATGACCAGCGCGCCGGCGGCCGAGGCCGCCCCCGATCCCACCGCGCCCGAGCCCATCCTGCTGCGCCACGACGCCGAGGGCATCTGCACGCTGACGCTGAACCGGCCGCAAGCCCGCAACGCCCTGTCCGTGTCCCTGATGACGGCCTTGCAGACGGCACTCGACGCCGTCGCCGAGGACGACGCGGTCAAGGTGGTGGTGATTTCGGCCAACGGCCCGGCCTTCTGTGCCGGCCATGACCTCAAGGAGGTCCGCGCCAACCCGGGTCGCTCGTTCTACGAAGCCCTGTTCCAACAGTGTTCCAACCTCATGCTGGCGATCACCCGGCTGCCCAAGCCCGTGATCGCCCGCGTGCACGGCATGGCGACGGCGGCCGGCTGCCAGCTCGTCGCCACCTGCGACCTCGCGGTGGCGGTGCCCGAGGCCCGGTTCGCGACCCCCGGGGTCAACATCGGCCTGTTCTGCTCCACGCCCATGGTGGCGCTGTCGCGCAACGTCGGCCCCAAGCAGGCCATGGAGATGTTGTTGACCGGCCGCCCGCTGAGCGCCGACGAGGCCCTGGCCGCCGGCCTGTTGACCGCGGTCGCGCCCGACGTGGCGGCGCTCGACGCCAAGGTGGCCGAGCTGGCCGGCACCATCGCCTCCAAGTCGCCGCTCACGTTGGCGATCGGCAAGGAGGCGTTCTACCGCCAGCTCGATATGCCGCTGGCCGACGCCTATGCCTATGCCAGCGATGTGATGACCACCAACATGCTGGCCCGCGATGCCGAAGAGGGCATCGACGCCTTCCTGGAGAAGCGCGCGCCGACCTGGACGGGGCAGTGAACGCCGGCAGGGTCATGACGCCCCACTTCCCCTGGTAGCGTTTATACAAGTATACTATTTTTGGGTTGACGGTCGCGCCGCCCTCCCCTATGCTGATGTTATGTGTCAGCATAGGGGGATAGGGCATTGGTAAAAAAGCTGAAATCCCGCTTCCTCGTTGGCCGGACGCCGCCCCTCCCCCGCCCCCCGGCGCGGCGGGCCGTGGCCGCGCTTCTGGGGCTCCTGCTGCTGGGGGCGTGCAGTTCCGGGCCGGCCGACGTCGGCGCGCCCGTTGCGGCGAACGGCCTGTTTCCGGTGCCGGCCTATACCGGCGGCGAGTCCTTCGTCTGGTGCGTGCCCTATGCCCGCGAGATCTCGGGCGTCCGGATCCGGGGTGATGCCGACACCTGGTGGGGCCAGGCCGCCGGCCGCTACGCGCGCGGCCGCCGGCCCGCTCCCTACGCCGTGCTGGCCCTGAAGCCGGACCGCCGGCTCAGCGGCGGACACGTCGGCGTCGTTACCGGTATCCTCGGGCCGCGAGAGATTCGGGTCAGCCATGCCAACTGGGGTTGGACCGCCGCCACCCGCGGCCGTGTGTACACCCACATGCCGGCCATCGACGTCTCGCCCGACAACGACTGGAGCCGGGTCCGGTTCAAGCACCCCGCCGTGGGCGCCTTCGGCCGCGTCTACCCGGCGCACGGGTTCATCTACCCGGACGACACGGGACCGGACGTGCGGGTCGCGGAAGCGCCCGCTCCTGCCACCACCCCCGCTCCTGCCACCACCCCCGCGCCCGCCGCACCCCCGCTGGACGCCCGCACGGCCATGCAGCAGGTGTTCTGACACGCCGGCCTGGATGCCGGCCCCCCGTGGTCTGTCGGCGCTGGCGGGCGGGTGTCTCCGTTACGCCCGCTCCAGCCCGTACGCAGTGACCACATCGGGATGGATGACGCCGGCCTCCATGGTCAGCAGCACCAGGCGGGCGTCCAGGCTGTCGCCCGCCTCGATCGCTGCCGCCAGCCGCTCCGCCGCGCCCGCGGCCCGAGCCGCGTCGGTGGCGGCGGCGTGGTCCTCCGGTCCCAGCATGCAGTGGGCCAGCAGCGGCGCGGCCGGCGCCGTGTCCGACAGCCCCTCGGCGCGGACCAGCCGCACCACCGTCATCTTCACCGCATCCGGCACCAACCGGGGGTGCAGACCCTCGGCCCGCACCGCATCGTCGAGCGCCTGGATCTCGCGTGCCTTCCCGAACAGGCCGAACAGTCCGAACATGACGCGCCGCGCCCTCCCGGCATCCTGGGGGTGTGTTACGATGCCGCCGATCCTTGCACACCGCGATCCGGGAGACCATCCGCGATGACCGATCCCGCCGTGCCGGCCCTGACCGACGCCCTGCTGTCCGTTGACGGCCGCGTCGCCACCCTGACCCTGAACCGCGATGACGTGCGCAACGCCCTGACCGGCAGCGCGCTGGTCGACGATATCGTGGCGGTGGTGGACTGGATCAACGCCGGGGCCGATGTCTCGGTGTTGGTCGTCACCGGCGCCGGCACGGCCTTCTCGTCGGGCGGCAACGTCAAGGACATGCGCGACGGCGCCCCGCCGTTCGGCGGACCGGTCGAGCAGGTGGCGCGGCAGTACCGGCACGGCATCCAGCGGCTGCCCCTGGCCCTGGACGGGCTGGAGGTGCCGGCGATCGCCGCCGTCAACGGGCCGGCCATCGGCGCCGGCTGCGATCTGGCCTGCATGTGCGACCTCCGCATCGCCGGGCAGTCGGCTGTATTCGGCGAGACCTTCGTGAACCTGGGCATCATCCCGGGGGACGGCGGCGCCTGGTTCCTGCAACGCCTGATCGGGCCCGCCGCCGCCGCCGACATGACCTTCACCGGGCGCCTGGTGAAGGCCGACGAGGCCCTGGCGCTGGGTCTGGTCTCGCGGGTCGTGCCGGACGCCGATCTGGTCGCCACGGCCGCGGCGATGGCGGCCGAGATCGCCGCCAAGCCGCCGCTGACGGTGCGTCACACCAAGCGTCTGATGAAGATGGCGCAGCGCACTGCCCTGCCCGACTTCCTGGCCCATTGCGCAGCCGTCCAGGGCATGTGCCACACCAGCGCGGATCACGCGGAAGCGGTCGCCGCCTTCCTGGAGAAGCGACCGCCCACCTATGGCGGCCGTTGAATCAGCCGATCGCGGGCTTGCCGTCGCCTCAGCCGGAGACCGTCACGGCGCGCAGGAGGCTGCGCATCTCGTCCCACAGCGCCGCGTTGGGCGCCAGCAGCAGGTCGCCGCGCCGCAGGGCCGGACGGTAGGGGGTGCCGTCGAGCAGACCGACCTGACCGCCGGCCTCGGCGTGCAGCAGGATGCCGGCGGCATGGTCCCAGGGCATGAGCCGCGAGAACACGCCGAACTGCAACCGGTTCTGAAGCAGTCCGAGATAGACCTGGGCCGCGCTGCCGAGATGATGGAAGCGTCGCACGCGCCCCTTCAGCACCTTGCTGCGCGGCCCGAAGGCGCACCCCTCAAGGGTCCCCAGCCGCCCGACGTCGGTCTTGATGGCCACCCGGCGGCCGTCGAGGGTGGCACCGGCGCCGCGCTCGGCCACGGCGATGCGGCCGTCGATCGGGTCGAGGATCCAGCCGGCCACGGTCTCGCCGCGGTAGGCCAGGGCCACGATCATGCCGAAGCGCGCGATGCCCTTGCTGAAGTTGCCGGTGCCGTCGACCGGATCGACGATCCAGACCGGACCGGGCGCGGTCAAGCGGTCCAGCACGCCGGGATCCGCGTACGCGGCCTCCTCCCCCACCACCGACGACCCGGGCAACAGGTCCGGCAGGCGGCGGGTCAGGACCCGCTCGGCCTCGATGTCCGCCAGGGTCACGAGGTCCTGGGACGAGGACTTGCTCCGGATGTCCGCGCGCGACAGGTTGCGGAACCGGGACAAGACCTCCGCCTCCGCCACCTCGTGCAGAACCTCGGTGACGGCGGTGATGGGGATCGACAGGGCCATGGGCGTTCGTTTAAGGGACCGGAGGCAGCACGGCAAGGGGGCGAGCGGTCACCCCTGGTACAGGTCGCGGTCGCGGTGGTAGCTCTCGCGCAGAGCGGCGAGCCGGTCGGCCGCCGCCGGATCGTAGTCGGCCTGCTGCATCAGCACGCGCAGCGCGAAGGCAGAGAAGGCCACCGCCTCGCCCTTGCCGCGCAGGTCGTGGGCTGCCGCGATCTCCTCCAGATAGCCGTGGATCAGACCGCGGGCCATCACGTTGAGCTGGCGTTTGACCAGATGGTTCTTGCCGCGCCAGCGCCGCTGCGACTCCCGTGTGGCCATGACCTGCCCTCCCCCAGCTTCGGGGCGACCAGTCTACTAGTAGACAGGCCGGCCCTGCAACGGGATGGGCGACGATCAGGACGGGCCGTGCGCGGTCGCCCCGGCCACCGGCGCCGCACCGGTGAGCGTGTCGTCCTCGGAGAGCTCCCCGCCAGGCTTGAGCCGGCGATGCAGACGCTCGGCGTCGGGCGGGTCCAGGCGGACACGGACATGAACGGTCGCATCGGCGTCGTGCCGGTCCAGGACCTCGCCGCGCCGGTAGATCCACGCCAGCGTGGCGCCATCGGCGGCATCCAGGTCCAGGTCAAGGGCGACCCGGCCCGCCGACAGGGTGCGGTCGATGGCCCGCAGCAGGTCGTCCAGCCCGTCGCCCGTGACCGCCGACAACGGCACCTGGCGGGTGCGGTCCCGAACCGCCGCCGCCACGCGCGCGCGGGCCTCGGCATCGAGCCGGTCGGTCTTGTTGAGCGCCTCGATCAGGCCGGCGTCCACCTTCTCGCCCACGCCCAGCTCGCGCAGCACCTGCTCGACGTCCTGCTTCTGGGCCTCGGCGTCGGGCGACGAGACATCGCGCACATGCACGATGACGTCGGCTTCCATCACCTCCTCCAGGGTGGCCCGGAAGGCGGCAACCAGCTCGTGCGGCAGGTCGGAGACGAAGCCCACGGTATCGGACAGGATCACGGTGCGGCCCGACGGCAGCGTCAGACCGCGCATGGTCGGATCCAGAGTCGCGAACAGCATGTCCTGGGACAGCACGTCGGCGGCCGTGGCCTGGTTGAACAGCGTCGACTTACCGGCGTTCGTATACCCGACCAGCGCGACAATCGGATACGGCACGCGACGGCGCGCGGCCCGGTGCAGCTCCCGGGTGCGGGTCACGGCGTCGAGCTGTTTGCGCAGGTGGGCGATGCGCTCGCCGATCAGGCGGCGGTCAATCTCGATCTGGGTTTCGCCCGGGCCGCCGATGAACCCCAGGCCGCCCCGCTGGCGCTCCAGGTGGGTCCAGCTCCGCACCAGCCGGCTGCGCTGGTAGGACAGATGGGCCAGTTCGACCTGAAGCTGGCCCTCGCGGGTGCGGGCCCGCTCACCGAAGATCTCCAGGATCAGCCCGGTGCGGTCGATGACCTTGCACGACCACGCCCGCTCCAGGTTGCGTTGCTGCACCGGGGACAGGTGGTTGTCGACGATGGCGACGCCGACCTCGTCGTCCGCGATGAGGGTGCCCAGGCGTTCGACCGCGCCGCCCCCCAGCAGGGTGCCCGGACGCGGTTTGGAGACTGGGACGATCTCAGCGGCGACGACGTCGAGATGGATGGCGCGCGCCAGGCCCACCGCCTCGTCGAGCCGGGTGGCGGGATCGCGCGTGCGCCCGGCCCCGGCCGCCCCGCGCAGGTCGGGATGCACCACCAGAGCGCGGGTCGGGGGCGCTCGCCCCTGGTCCTTGACCCCGTCTTCAAACCCGGATGTGACCACGGATCAGGCTTCGGCCCCTTCCTCGGCCTTCTGTTCGAAGAGCTGAATCTGCGTGCTGGGCATGATCGTGGAGACAGCATGCTTGTAGACAAGCTGAGTGTGCCCATCGCGCCGCAGAAGCAGCGAAAAGTTATCGAACCAAGTCACGATGCCTTGGAGTTTGACGCCATTGACAAGGAACACGGTCACTGGCGTCTTTTGCTTGCGGATGTGATTTAGGAACACATCCTGTACATTTTGGGATTTTTCCTGGGGCATATTGTGCCTCCTTTTTTCTGTTTTTGCTCTTGACGTTCTTGTTCAAGCTCTAGGGTTTCGCAGCCAGCGTATCGCGTTCCATTTGTCGTGAGACGCCGCCGAGCCTCAGACCACCACCCCCGATCCCGACGCGTCCGAGGGACTGTCAGGGGCACCTTTGCCCGATCGCCTCGACGGTCCTCAAGAGGTGGGCGCCGTCCGAAAGATGCACAAGGGGCGGATGGGGGTCGAATTCGCCCGGCTCCGGCGCCCAGGACCGCAACAGCACCGGGGTAAGGCCACAGGCATGGGCACAGGTCATGTCGGTCGGGCTGTCGCCCACGAACCACACCGCCGGGTCCGCCGTCACGGCCCCGCCCGGCGCGGTTGCCAACGCCAGGTCGACCGCCTCGCGAGCCGGCTTGTCGCGGGCGGCGTCGCCGGCCCCGACCTGGGCGAAAAAGTACCGCTCCCACCCCAGGGCCGTGACCTCGCGCCGCAACAGGGCGCCGGTCTTGTTGCTCACCAGCCCCATCGGCACGCCGCGTGCGGCCAGGCCCTCCAGCATCGGCTCCATGCCGTCGAGCACGACCAGCATCTCCAGATGCACCGCCCGGAAGGCATCCAGGAAGACGTCCCGTGCTTCCGTCCAGCGGTCGCCGAACATCTCCGGAAAGGTATCGCGCATCGAGCGGCCGATGCGGCGCCGGGTCTCGTCGAAGGTCCAGGGCGGGTGGCCCATGTGCTCCATAAGGATGTTGACCACCCGATGGATGCACGGCCAGGTATCGACCAGCGTGTTGTCCCAGTCGAACAGGAGGACGCGCGGCACCGGCAGCGTCCCGGTCGCGACCGCCTCCGGGGGCGCGGCGGTCTGGTGCGGTGGCGTCAAAAAGGAGGCCGCTCCGGTCATGCGCCCACCCAGTCCTCGCCGCCGGCGCCGGCCATATGGATGTGATACAGCTCCCGCAGGCGCCGCGTGATGCTGCCCGGCGCGCCGTTGGCGACGACCGCGTCGTCGATGCGCACCACGGGCAGCGCCAGCAGGGTCGTGCTGGAGGTGAACGCCTCGCGCGCCGCCTTGGCCTCGTCCACGGTGAACGCGCGCTGCTCCACCGGGATGCCGTCGGCGCGGGCGAGCGCGATCAGCGTGTGGCGCGTGATGCCGGCCAGGATGTCGTCGCCCAGCGGCCGTGTCACCAGGGTTCCGTCCCGCGTCACGATCCAGGCGTTGGTGGAGGTGCCCTCGGTCACGGCGCCGTCCGCATCCACCTGCCACGCCTCGTAGGCCCCGGCCTCGCGGGCCGCCTGCTTGGCCAGCACGTTGGGCAACAGCGCGACGGACTTGATGTCGCGGCGGGCCCAGCGTTGGTCCGGGACCGTGACGACCCGAACCCCCTCCTCCGTCACCGCCGCCGACGGACCCAGCCCGGATCGCGCCGTGACCACCAGCGACGGCGGCACGGCCGCCGGCGGGAACGGGTGGTCGCGCCGGTAGACGCCGCGGTTGACCTGGAGGTAGACGATGCCGTTGCGCACCCGGTTGCGCCGCACCACCTCGCGCATCACCATCCGCAGCGGCCGCGCCGGCATCGGCATGGCGATGCGCAGTTCGCGCAGCGACCGGGCCAGCCGCTCCATGTGGCCGGTCATGTCGATGGGCCGGCCGCCGGCAATGGCGATGACCTCGTAGACGCCGTCCGAGAACTGGAGGCCCCGGTCCTCGACGTGCACCCCGGCGGTGGCATGGGGCACGTAGCGGCCGTTCACGTAGGCGATGCGGGACATGGCTCCTCCGAGGGGCGGTGGCGGGACGGTGCGCGGTGCAGACCCCGGTTCTAGACCACTCGGGCGCGCGAGGGAATGCCGCGCGCACAAGGCAGCCCTGTGTCCGGCTCAGAAGAACTCCAGCCGCACCGAGAACATCTTCTCCACCTTCTTGATCGCCCCGGAGGAGGCGAACAGCACCACGCGGTCGCCGGCCTTCAGCACCGTGGACCCGCGCGGGCTGATGACCTGCTCGCCGCGCACCACGGCACCGAGGATCACCCCGGCCGGCAACCGCACCTCGCGCAGGGGGCGGCCGACCAGGCCCGAGGTCTCCAGCGCGTCGGCCTCGATCAGCTCGCCGAAGCCCTCGTGCAGAGAGTGGACGCTGTGAATGCGGCCCCGGCGCACGTGCTGGAGGATGGTCGAGACCGTCATGCTGCGCGGGTTGACCACCACGTCCACGCCCAGGGTGGAGACCAGCGGGTTGTAGGTGGACTTGTTGATGAGGGTGATGGCCCGTTGGCAGCCGTGCCGCTTGGCCAGCAGCGAGGCCAGGATGTTGTTCTCGTCATCATTGGTGACCGCGACCACGGTCTCGGTCTGGTCCACGGCGGCCTCTTCCAGGATCTCCTGGTCCAGCACATCGCCGTTGATGACCACGGAGCGGGTCAGGGTCTTGGCCACGAACTCGGCGCGGGCGCGGTCCTGCTCCACCACCTTGACCGAGACCTGCGGGAAATCGCGCTCCAGGCGCTGGGCCAGGAACAGGCCGATGTTGCCCCCGCCCAGGATCAGGATCCGCCGTGCTTCCGGCTCCTCGTGCCCGAAGGCGGCCAGGGCGCGGGCCTGATGCTCGGTGGCGCAGACGAAGTAGACGTCGTCGCCCGGCATCATCTGGTCGTCCGGGCTCGGCACCATGGGGCGGTCCTGGCGCACGATGCCGACGATGACGATGGACAATTCGGGAAACAGCGCGGCGAGCTGGCGGATGGGCGTGAACACCACCGGCGTGTCCTCGGAGCAGCGCACCCCCAGCAGCCGCACCTTGTTGTGCGCCAGCGGGATCAACTCCGTCGCGCCGGGCACCCGCAGACGCCGGATCACCGCCTTCGCCACCTCGATCTCCGGCGAGATGGTGACGTCGATCGGCATGTTCTCGCGGCTGAACAGGTTGGCCCATTCGTCCTGGAGGTAGTCCTGGGCGCGCACGCGCGCGATCTTGGTCGGCACATGGAACAGCGAGTGCGCGACCTGACAGGCGACCATGTTCACTTCGTCGGCGTGGGTGACCGCGATCAGCATCTCCGCGTCGGCGGCGCCGGCGGTGTCAAGCACGCTGGGGTACGACGCGTGCCCCACCATGGCCTGAACGTCGAGACTGTCGGAGATCTTGCGGATCAGATCCGGGCGCTGGTCGATGACCGTGACGTCGTTGCCCTCCGACGCCAGATAGCGGGCGATGTTGAAGCCGACCTGGCCGGCCCCGCAGACGATGACCTTCATGGCGTCGTGCCCTTCGTGACGGACGCGCGTGGGCCGGCCGCGCCGGTCAGGAGGCGGACCCGCGGGCGCCGCCGTGCACCAGGCCGGGCTCGGCCGACGCGGGCGCGGCTTGGCCGGCGTCGCCGCCACTGGCCGCCGCGGCGGCCGCCGCCCCGCCGGCGACACCCAGGCTCTTCAGCTTACGATGCAAGGCCGAGCGTTCCATGCCCACGAACTCGGCGGTGCGCGAGACGTTGCCGCCGAACCGGGTGACCTGGGCCAGCAGATAGTCCCGTTCGAACATCTCGCGCGCCTCGCGCAGCGGCAGGGTCATGATCTCCGGCGACTTCTCCAGCCGCAGCGTGTCGGGCGTCAGGGCGCTGATTTCGCTCGGCAGCATGTCGGCGCGGATGGCCTCGCGCGGCTCCCCCGGCGCCATGATCAGCAGCCAGTCGATGACGTTGCGCAACTGCCGCACGTTGCCGGGCCAGTCGTAAGCCTGGAGGGCGGCCATCGCATCCTCGCCCAGGGGGCGCGGCGGGATACCCGCGGAGCGGGCGGCGGCGTCCATGAAGAACCGCGCCAACAGCGGGATGTCGCCGCGTCGCTCGACCAGAGACGGCACGCGCAGCGGGACCACGGCGAGGCGATAGTACAGATCCTCGCGGAAGCGGTGCTGCTGGATTTCGTCCTGGAGGTCGCGGTGGCTGGTGGCGATGACCCGGACGTCGACATGCACCCGCCGGGTGCCGCCCACGTGCTCGAAGGTCTGTTCCTGGAGCACGCGCACCAGCTTGCCCTGGGTCTCCAGCGGCATGTCGGCGATCTCGTCCAGCAGCAGGGTGCCGCCGTTGGCCTGCTCGAACATGCCCACCTTGCGCGGTGAATCGTAGCCGTCCACGCCGGTCTCGGTCCCGAACAGCTCCAGTTCCATGCGGTCGGGGTGCATGGCCGCGCAGTTCACCACCACGAAGGGCTGTTCGGCCCGGCGGCTGCGGGCGTGGATCTGGCGCGCCAACACCTCCTTGCCGGTGCCGGCCGGTCCGGTGATGAGCACGCGCGACCCGGTCGGCGCCACCTTGGAGATGGCCCCGCGCAACTGGCTGATGGGCGGGCTCTCGCCCACCAGTTCGCTGTGCGCGCCGATCCGGATGCGCAGTTCGGCGTTCTCCTGCTTCAGGCGCGCGGCCTCGACGGCGCGGTCCACCATCAGCAGCAGGCGGTCGGTCTTGAACGGCTTCTCGATGAAGTCGTAGGCGCCCTTCTTGATCGCTGCCACCGCGGTCTCGATGGTGCCGTGGCCGCTGATCATCAGCACCGGAAGCGTCGGATAGTCCCGCAAGACGTGGTCGAGCAGCTCCAGCCCATCGAGCCGGCTGCCCTCCAGCCAGATGTCCAGAACGACGAGGTTCGGACGCCGCTCGGCGATGGCCTGCAGGGCACTGTCACTGTCGGTCGCTTCCCGACAGGTGTGGCCCTCGTCCTCCAGGACGCCGGCCACCGCCATGCGGATGTCGCTCTCGTCGTCAACGATCAGGATGTCGTGGGGCATGATCACGCTGACAGGGCGCCAGCGCCCGCATCCCTGGTCTTGGTCATGGGTCTGGTTGCAATCCTGGTCATGGCAAGGGCGCATCCGTCGGCCGGTACGCCGGGTTGTCACACACCACCCTGGGCAGCCAGGGGAACCGGAGGCTTGGTATCGGCGGCGGACGCCACCGCACCGGGCGTGTCCGTCTCGTCGCTCCGACGCGGAAACACGAGGGTGATCCGCGCTCCCATCCCGGCCGCGTCGCCCAGGACGAGGTCACCGCGGTGATCCTCAAGAATCTTCTTGACGATGGCCAGACCGAGGCCCGTGCCCTTGGTCCGGGTGGTCACGTAGGGCTCCGTCAGGCGTTCACGATCCAGGGCCGGCAGACCCTTGCCGTTATCCTCGACCACGATCGCCACCGAGTCCGTGCGCTCCTCCAGCCCCACCCGAATGACGCCGGCCACCGCCGATGCTTGATCCTTTTCCTTTTCCAATCGGCCGTCAATCCCCTCGACCGCGTTCTTGAGCAGGTTGGTCAGCGCCTGCGTCACCTGGCGGGCGTCGCACCGCAGCCGGACCGGATGATCGGGCAGGTCGGTGTGATAGGTGATGCGCGGATAGGCCGTGCGTTGCAAGACCACGGCCTGTTGTACGATCCCGTTCAGGGTCTCGGTGCGCATGGTGGGGGCCGGCATCCGGGCGAAGGCCGAGAACTCGTCCACCATCTGGCCGATGTCGCTGACGTGGCGCACGATGGTGTCGGTACACTGCACGAAGGTGTCCTGGTCCTGGGTGAGCTGCTTGAGGTAGCGCCGCTTCAGGCGCTCGGCGGAGAGCTGGATCGGAGTCAGTGGATTCTTGATCTCGTGCGCGATGCGCCGCGCGACGTCGGCCCAGGCCGCCTTGCGCTGCGCCTGCTGCAACTCGGTGATATCATCGAAGGTCAAGACGTAACCCAGGATGCCCCCCTCAGCGTCGCGCTCGGCGCTCAGGCGCACCAGCAGCGTGAGGGTGCGTCCGTCGTGCCGATACGCAGTCTCGGCCTGGGCCGACCGGTCCGGACGGGGCCGGATCTGGTCCATCAGCGCGGCGATCTCCGGGATCAGGCGGGCGGCCGGGCGGCCCACCCAGGCGTTGAGGTCCTCGCCCAGGAGATCGCACGCGGACCGGTTGCCGAGCGTCACCAGGCCGTCGCGGTCGAGCGCGATGACGCCGGCGGAGACCCCGGCCAGCACCGTCTCGGTGAACCGGCGGCGCTCGTCCAGCTCCCGGTTGGCGCCCATGAGGCTCTTCTGCTGGGCCTCGATCTGCGCCGTCATGCGGTTGAACGCCCGCGACAGCGACGCCACCTCGTCATTGGCGGCGATCTCCTTGACCCGGACCCGCAGGTTGCCCTGGCGCACGCGGTCGGCGGCGTCGATCAGGGCCATGATGGGGGTCGCCAGGCGCGTTGCCATGGTCAGGCCCACGGCCACCGCCGCCAGCAGCAGCAGGACGGCGACCATGAGGAAGATCATGGACAGCGTGAACTCATAGCCCGAGCGGCGCCCCTCCAGTTCGCGGTATTGGTTGACCGCCTGTTCGGTGCTCTCGATCGCCCCCAGCACCGCGGGATCGACGAATCGCCCCACGTACAGGTACAGCGGCGTGACCGTATCGAGCCGCACCAGACCGCGTACCCGGTCGTCGTTCTCGCCGGTCAGAAGCGCGACGTCGCCACTGTCGGCCCGGTCCATGGCCCAGAACGGCACCTGCTCGAACTGCAGTGAGAAGGTGTAGCCGGCGCGGGCGATCACCTTGCCGTCCTTGCCGAACACCACCGCCTCGGTCAGGTTGCGCAACGCCGACTGCGTGCCCAGGAACTGACTCAGGCGTTGCGGGTCCCGGCTGATGCGCAGCCAGTCCCGGTTCAGGTCGTTGGCCATGGCCAGCACGTCGCCGGCGATCGCCTGCTGATGCTCCGTCAGGTACGCCTGGGCGACCTCTCGCGATTCATCGAGCGCGGTCGACACCCGCGTCGAGAACCAGCCCTGGACGCCGACCTGGAACACCAGGATCGAGAACACCGACGTCAGGATCGCCGGGGTCACCGCCACCACGCCGAACAACACCACCATGCGCACGTGCAGGCGCGATCCGGCCCCGCCGCTGCGACGGGCCGCCCAGACCTTCACCAGGCGGCGCGCCACCAGCAGGCCGAGCGCCAGCATGATCGCCAGGTTGACGTTGAGCAGACCCAGCATGACCGCCGGGTCCTTGATGGTCGGCCCCAGGCCGGTCAGCACCGCCGTGGTGACGCCCACCGACACCACCGCGGCCACGGCCAGGACCAGGGTCAGGGCGCGCGACAGGCGCGCGCGGCGCGCCCACAGGCCCAACCGCAGGAGCCGCCGTTTCAGGGTGCTGCGGGTGGCAGTGTCCATCGTGGTTCCGTTCCCAGGTCCGCCGGCCTTCCGGTCCGGGCGCGCCCCGGTCTGTCACCGTACGCCGCGAATCACCTGGATGTCCAATTCGCGGATCTTCTTGCGCAGGGTGTTCCGGTTCAGCCCCAGCAGGTGCGCGGCCCGGATCTGGTTGCCCTTGGTCGCCTCCAGCGACAGCGCGATCAGCGGGCGTTCCACCTCGCGCAACACCCGGTCGTGCAGCCCGGCGGCGGGCAGGGCCTCGTTGTGGGCCGCGAAGTACTCGCGCAGGTGACGTTCGACCAGCGTGCTCAGGCCCTCGCCGCTGCCGCCGCCGTTGCCGACCGTCGGCGGGGCGGCGGCCAGTTCGGCCTCGATCACGTCGACGCCGATGGTCTCCTGCGAGTACAGCGCGGCCAGGCGGCGCACCAGATTCTCCAGCTCGCGCACGTTGCCCGGCCAGCGGTGGCGCTTCAGGCGCTCCATCGCCGGCCCGTCGATCATCTTGCCGGGCAGGCCCTCCTCGGCCACCTGGGCCAGGAAATGCCGCACCAGTTCGGGGATGTCCTCGGCCCGCTCGCGCAGCGCCGGCAGGCGGATCGGAACGACATTGAGGCGGTAGAACAGATCCTCGCGAAACAGCCCCTGGCGGATCTGTTGGGTCAGGTCGCGGTGGGTGGCGGCGACGATGCGCACGTTGGCCCGGATCGCGGTGCGCCCGCCCACCGTGGTGTACTCGTTCTCCTGCAGCACGCGCAGCAGGCGGGTCTGCGCCTCGGGCGGCATATCGCCGATCTCATCCAGGAACAGGGTGCCGCCGTCGGCCTGCTCGAACCGGCCGACACCGCGCGTGGTGGCCCCGGTGAAGGCGCCCTTCTCGTGGCCGAACAGCTCGGACTCGATCAGCTCGCGCGGGATCGCCGCCATGTTGACCGCCACGAACGGCCCGCCGCGGCGCTTGCCGTAGTCATGCAGGGCGCGCGCCACCAACTCCTTGCCGGTGCCGGACTCGCCGGTGATCATCACCGTCAGGTCGGTGTTCATCAACCGGGCCAGCGTGCGGTAGATCTCCTGCATCGCCGGCGAGCGGCCGATCAGCGGCAGGCCCTCGTCCTCGTCCGCCACGTCGGGGCCGCGCGCCGCCGGCTGGCTGGGGGTCGACAGCGCGCGCCGCACCACGTTGACCAGTTCGGTCAGGTCGAAGGGTTTCGGCAGGTACTCGAACGCGCCACGCTCCGTCGCCTTGACCGCGGTCAGGAGGGTGTTCTGGGCGCTCATCACGATGATGCGCAGGTCCGGCCGGACCTTCTTGATACGCGGGATCAGGTCGAGACCGTTTTCGTCCGGCATGACCACGTCGGTGATGACCAGATCGCCGGCACCGTCGGAGACCCAGGTCCACAGCGTGGAGGCCGTCCCGGTGGTCCGCACCTCGTAGCCGGCCCGCCCCAGCGCCTGACTGAGGACCGTGCGGATGGCGCGGTCGTCATCGGCGATCAGGATGGTCCGGCCCTCGCCCGGCACGGCATCCAGCAGCGGCGCCATCGCCTCCGCGCCGGGGCCGACCGTCGCCTCGGTCATCGTCTCTCCTCCTCTCACGCTGTCTCTCACGCTGTCACACTCTGACCCTCTCACGCCTCGTGCCGCCGCGTTTGCCGGGCCGCCGGCGCCATCGGCAGCACGACCCGGAACACCGTCCGGCGCGGCTGGGTATCGAACTCGACGATGCCGCCGTGGTCGGTCACGATCTTGGCCACCAGCGGCAGGCCAAGGCCGCTGCCGGCCGGCTTGTTGGTGACGAAGGGCTCGAACAGGTGGCCGCGCATGTCCTCGGGGATGCCCGGCCCGTTGTCGCGCACCGTCACCACCAGCGGCAGGTCCAGCCGATCGGTCGAGCCCGGCGCGGCCAGCCGCAGGCCGTGCTGGTAGGCCGTGGACAGCACGATCTCGCCGCCCTCCGCCGGCACCACTTCGGCCGCGTTCTTGACCAGGTTCAGGAACACCTGCACGAGCTGGTCGCGGTTGCCGAGCACCGGCGGCAGCGACGGGTCGTAGCTCTCGACCAGACGGACGCCCCGGGCAAACCCGTTTTCGGCCACCCGGCGAACGTGCTCCAGAACCTGATGGATGTTGACCGGCTCGCGTTTCAGGGCGCCGCCCTCGCTGAACACGTCCATGCGGTCGACCAGGGCCACGATACGGTCGGTCTCGTCGCGGATGAGCTGGGTCAGCACCCGGTCCGGTTCGGGCACGCTCTGGTCGAGGAGCTGTGCCGCGCCGCGGATGCCCGACAGCGGGTTCTTGACCTCGTGCGCCAGCAGGCGCGCCATCGCAGACACCGACCGCGCCGCGCCCCGGCTCAACATCTGCTGGCCGATGCGCAGGGCCTTGGAATGCTCCTGGAACTGCACCACCACCCAATCGGCCATGTCGCCATGGGGCGAGACCTGGATGGTCATCACCCGGGGGCCGGTGCGCGGGGTGTCGATCTCCACTTCGTACTCGGACACGGCGCTGCTGTTGCGCCGCGCCTGGGAGATCAACGAGAACGTCTGGCTGTCGCGCGGCACCAGGTCGTCGAGCGGAGTGCCCTTGAGGTGGGCCAGGCTGCTCTCGAACAACTGCTCGCCGGCGGCGTTGAGGAACACCACCCGGTCGGCGTCGTCCAGCACCAGCACGGCCGAGGCGATGGCGTTGAGGATTGAGACCGGGTCGAGGGTCGGCTCCGACGTGGGACGGCCGCCATCGACGACCTTGAGGGACCGGCTCATGCTGCCTCCCGTGCCGACGGGCCGGCCGCCGGACCACCGTCCGCGCGTTCCGGCCGGGCCTCCGCCCAGAAGGCGACCAGGGCGGCCCGGGCGCACGCCGGGTCGGTCTCGGCATTGAAGGCGCGCCGGAAGGCCGCCGCGTCGCGCAGTCCCTGCACCGCCCACGCCATGTGCTTGCGGGCCAGGCGCAGGCCACGATAACCGCCGTAGTGGTCGATCAGGCCGTCGAAGTGCTCCAGGGCGATCGCGGCCCGGGCGAGAAGGTCCGGCTCGGCCGGCGCGGTTCCCGCCTCCAGGCCCTGGGCCACCAGCCCGGGCAGCCACGGCCGGCCCTGGGCGGCGCGCCCGATCATCACGCCGTCGGCGCCCGAGCGCGCCAGCAGCCGCCGGGCGTCGTCCAGCGAGCCGACGTCGCCGTTCCCGACCACCGGCACCGACACCGCCGCCTTAACGTCGCCGATCACCGACCAGTCGGCATGGCCGCCATAGAACTGGTCCCGGGTGCGCCCGTGTACCGTGATCATCCGCACCCCCAGGTCCTCGGCGATGCGCGCCAGCCGGGGGGCGTTGCGGTGGTCGGCGTCCCAGCCGGCCCGCATCTTGAGCGTCACCGGGACGGAGACCGCCGCCACCACGGCGCCGATGATGGCGGCGGCGCGCGGCTCGTCGCGCATCAGCGCGGCGCCGGCCTCGCCCTTGACCACCTTCTTGACCGGGCAGCCCATGTTGATGTCGATCAGCGCCGCTCCCTGGTCGGCGCAGGCGCGCGCCGCCTCGGCCATGATCACCGGGTCGCAGCCGGCGAGCTGCACGGCGGCCGGCCCGGCGTCCCCGCAGGATCCGGCCGCGTGCCCCAGGCGGGTATCGTGGCCGCTGGCGACGCGCCCGCTGGCGATCATTTCGGAGACCGTCAGGCCGCACCCGAAGCGCCACGCCAGCCGCCGGAACGGCGCGTCGGTGATGCCCGACATGGGCGCGAGCAGCACACGGTTGCGCAGGCGCAGGGGACCGATGGTCAGGGTCATGGGGAGAAACCGATGGGGAGCGGAACCGGGTCAGAAGACGCGCATTATGCACACTGCTTAGGCAATTGGCGACCCATCTTGCGGCAGTCCGTCTGTTTTTTGCGCGTCAGGCCAGCACGGTCGAGATGAACTTGACGCCCGGGAAGGCCAGGGTCAGCAGCAGGTAGGCCAGCAGCACGTAGCGCGCCGCGGCGCGACCACGAACCCCGGCCCAGCGATGCGCGGCCAAGAGGCCGCCGATGACCGCGAACGCCAGCAGCGACAGCAGCGTCTTGTGATCCAGCACCAGCAGGGTCCCGCTGACGAACGTCTGCACCGCCATGCCGCTGAGCAGCCCGAGGCCGAGCACCGCCTCCGACCAGGCCAGCAGGGCCACCGAGAGGCGCTCCGACTCCGTCACCGACGGAAGCAGCCTCGTCAGCCGCGTCGGCTGCTTGCGCTTCAGCGCCCGTTCCTGGAGGAAGGCTCCGAGGGCCGCGACCGCCGCGATCGTCAGCAGGCCATAGGTGATGACCGACACCACGATGTGGAACACCAGCCAGGCGGCCGGCGGCGCCTGGCCGCGCAGGGGCAGGACGGCGTCGTCCGCCCCGGCCGTGACGCCCGCCACCACGCCCAGCAGGCCGAGGTAGGGCATCAGCAGCGGCGCCAGCCGCCAGGCATGGCGGCTGACCATGGTCACCAGGAAGAACAACAGGGCGCTGGTGGCGATCGCCACCCACAGGGTCGCGGAAACACCGGTGTGCCAACCCTCTGTGAGCTGCCAGGTGACCCAGAAGGTCGGCCCCATGGCCGCCAGCACCGTGGCGGCCGCCTGCCACACCGGCTTGGCGGCACGCCACAGCGGCAGCACGGCCGCCGGCACCAGGAACAGGACGGCGGCGAGATGGAACCCCAGCGTGTTGACCATGGCGGGACTATACCGCGCGATCGGTGGCATCACAACGCGCGGCGTTCGCAATTGCGGAACAGCGTGCCCCCGCGGCCGCGCCGCGGGCGCGGAACGACGTTCCAGACCCTGGCCGAATGCACTACCCTGCGCCGCCCGCGGGGCGCTTCGGCGCCATGGGACCGAAACAACGGAGCGACGAGGGACACGGCGACCATGACGGAGGCGGTGCAAGGCGGGAGCAAGGGCGGACCGAAGCGGGTGGCCCTGATCGTGGCGGCGGGGCGCGGTTACCGGCTGGGCGGCGGCCTGCCCAAGCAGTACCTGACCCTGGGCGGGCGGCCGATCCTGCGGCATTGCCTGGCCACCTTCGCCGCTCACCCCGACGTGTCCGCGATCCGCGTCGTCATCCATCCCGACGACCGGCCGCTCTACGAGCAGGCGGCGCGCGGCCTCGACCTGCTGGAGCCGGTGCCGGGCGGCGCCGAACGCCAGGACTCGGTGCGCCTGGGCCTGGAAAGCCTGGCGGAACTGGCGCCCGACCAGGTGCTGATCCACGACGCCGCGCGACCCTTCGTCACCGTCGGCGTCATCGACCGGGTCATCGCTGCCCTGGACCACCACGCCGGCGCCATCCCTGCCGTCGCCCAGGCCGACACCCTGAAGCGCGCCGACGCCGACGGCCGCATCACGGGGACCGTGGACCGCGCCGGGTTGTGGCGCGCGCAGACGCCGCAGGGCTTCCGGTTCGAGGCTATCCGGGCCGCCCACCGCGCCGCCGCCGGCCAGGCACTGACGGATGACGCGGCGGTGCTGGAGGCGGCCGGCGGCACGGTCGTGCTGGTGCCGGGCGCGGAGGACAACGGCAAGGTCACCACCGCCGACGACCTGCGCCGCGCCGAGGCCCGGTTCCGCGGCGCGGGCGAGGTCCGGGTTGGCACCGGCTTCGACGTGCACGCCTTCGGTCCCGGCGACCACGTCACCCTGGGCGGGGTGCGCATCCCGCACACCCAGGGCCTGTCGGGCCACTCGGACGCCGACGTCGGCCTGCATGCCCTGGCCGACGCGATCTACGGCGCCATTGCCGCCGGCGACATCGGCCGCCACTTCCCGCCCAGCGAGGCGCGCTGGAAGGGCGCGCCCTCGGACGTGTTCTTGCGCCATGCTGGCGGGCTGGTCGAGGCCCTGGGCGGACGAATCCTGCACCTGGACCTCACCCTGATCTGCGAGCGCCCCAAGGTCGGCCCGCACCGCGCCGCCATCGCCGGCCGCATCGCCGAGATCCTGGGACTCGACGGCGGCCGGGTGGCGGTCAAGGCCACCACCACCGAACGGCTCGGCTTCACCGGCCGCGGCGAAGGCATTGCCGCCCAGGCCGCCGCCACGGTATCGCTCCCGGGGTAAGCCGGAGGGCGAGAGTTGATGGTTGCGATATCAACCTTCTGCGGCCGTTTGTTCGCCCAGCCACTGAAGAAATGGGGGATGCCCGCCAACGATGGGCAGGGCGACCGCACAGGCGCAATCATAGGAATGCAGCGCCTGCACCCGCGCCGCCAGCCGATCCACCAGGTCGCGCCGGGTCTTGGCGACGAAAGCGACCTCCGGATCCTCGTGGGTCTGGCCCTCCCATTCGTAGATCGAGGTCATGGGGCCCAGGACGTTGACGCAAGCCGCCAGCCGATCGGCCACCAGTTCGTGCCCGATGCGCACCGCCTCGTCATGCGAGCCGGCGGTCATGTAAACCAGACAGTATTCCAATGGACTCCTCCCGGCGGGCTGCCTATCCTGCCGTGCATGAGCGCGCGCCCGCGATCCGGACCCGCTGCCCGCGATGCCGCCGACGAGGCGGCCGCGCCCGGCAGCCTGCGCAGCGCGCCGGCCGGCGTCAAGCCGCCGCCGGCGGCCGGGACCGGCGACTCGCCCCCTGCCCCGCCGCCGAGTCCCGGACCGGCTCCCAAACCGACCAAAGCCCCCAGACCGACCAAAGCCCAGCGGGCTTGGCTGCGACGCGGCTTGGCGCAGCCGGGCGGTAAGCTGCCCCTGTTCGACGCCAACGGCCGGCGGGTCAGCCGCCGCCTGGTTCAGGCGTGCCTGGACGCCGGCTGGGCCGAGCCCTGGTTCGCCAACCCGGTCAAGCCGGATTGGCAGGTCTGCAAGCTGACAGACGCGGGGCGGACGGTGGCGGAAGGACCGTAATACCGGCCGGCCGGTGCGACCGCACCGGCGCCGCGAAGCCGCGGATGGCTCTTGTTCTGACGAGTCAGGACAAGAGCCGACCAGACTACCCGGCGCCCACACGGGCGCGTGGGCGCCAGACGGCCACCCCCGATCATCCCTTCGCGTACGGGTTCTCGCTCTTGCGCAGGAACAGGCGCACCGGTACCCCGTCGAATCCGAACGCCTCGCGCAGACCGTTGACCAGGTAGCGCACATAGCTGTCGGGCAGATCCTCGGGCCGGCTGCAGAACACCGCGAAGGTAGGCGGCCGAGCCTTGGCCTGGGTCATGTAGCGCAGCCGGATGCGCTTGCCGTGCTTGCCCATGGGCGGCGGATGCTCGCCGGTCATCCCCGCCAGCCAGCGGTTCAGGCGGCCGGTGGAGACGCGCACGTTCCAGCGCGCGTGCATCTCGAACACCGTGTCCATCAGGCGGTCCAGGTTGCGGCCCTGCAACGCCGAGACGGTCACGAACGGGAGCCCCCGCACCTGGGCCAGCGAGGTCTCCAGGCGGTCGCGCACGCGCCGCAGGGTGGCCTCACGGTCGGCGGCGGCGTCCCACTTGTTGACCGCCAGCACCAAGGCGCGGCCCTCCTCCACCACCATGCGGGCGATGGTCAGGTCCTGGCGGTCCATCACCATGTCAGCGTCCATCATCAGCACCACCACCTCGGCCAGGCGGATGGCGTTGAGGGTGTCCGCGACCGACAGCTTCTCCAGGCTGTCGGTCACCCGGCCCTTGCGGCGCAGGCCGGCGGTGTCGACCAGCCGCACCGGGCGGCCGCGGTGCGTCCAGTCGACGGTGATGGAGTCGCGGGTCACGCCCGCTTCCGGCCCGGTCAGCAGGCGGTCGTCCCCGATCAGACGGTTGACCAGGGTCGACTTGCCGGTGTTGGGGCGGCCGACGATGGCGAGGTTGAGCGGCCGGCCGGGGTCGTCGGGCTCGGGCTCGGCGTCGTCCTCGGCGCCGGCCATGGCGCGCGCCTCCAGGTCGGGCGGCAGCGCCTCCGCGCCCGCCGCATCCGCGCCGTCCGGCGCCCCGGCCTCGCCCGCGGCGGCCTGGCGCTCATGCAGGGCCGCCTCGTGCGGCAGCAGGGCCTCGTACAGCAGCGCCAACCCCTCGCCGTGCTCGGCCGACAGCGGCACCGGATCGCCCAGGCCGAGCCCGTAGGACTCGTACAGCCCGGCCTCGCCCGCGCCCCCCTCGCACTTGTTGGCGACCAGCACGACCGGGGTCGGGGATTCCCGCAGCACCTGGGCGAAATGGGCGTCCATGGGGGTCACGCCGGTGCGGGCGTCGATCAGCATCAGCACCACGTCGGCCTCGGCCATGGCCCGCTCGGTCTGATGCCGCATGCGGGTCTCCAGGGCATCGGCCGGCGCCTCCTCCAGGCCGGCGGTGTCGACCAGCCGCAGCGCCATGTCGCCCAGCCGGCCGTCGGCGAAGCGGCGGTCCCGCGTCACCCCCGGCTGGTCATGGACGATCGCCAGCCGGCGCCCGGCCAGCCGGTTGAACAGGGTGGACTTGCCCACATTGGGGCGGCCGATGATGGCGACGGTCAACGGTGTCATGAAACGGGGACTCGCAAAGGGCCGGGTCGGCGGCACCGACCCGGGGGCGCCCGGCACGCCGGGGCGCGGGTGTCGTCCTACCGGTAGGCGATCAGGTCGCCGTTGTCGGTGAGGATGAGGAGGGTATCGGCCGCCAGCACCGGCGGAAGGGTGATGCCGGCCGGGGCCTCGACGTAGCCCAGCACGCGGCCGTCGTAGGGCGAGACGGCGAGAATCTCCTCGTTACTGCCGGTCACGATCAGGCGGTCGGATGCCAGCAGCGGGCCGCCCCAGGTGATCGGCCCCTCCTTGTCGTCGGGATCCTCCCAGCGTTGCAGGGGCGTGACCCAGAGAATGCGGCCGTCGTCGGCCGAAACCGCGACCAGATCGGCCTCGGCGGTGATGACGTACAGTGTGCGGCCGGCGATCCAGGGCTGATGCACGCCGCCCAGCTCCGCCTGCCAGATGCGTTCGCCCGTCGCCAGGTCAATGGCGGTCATCAGGCCGCTGTGGCCGACCACATAGACGCGGTTGCCGGCCATCACCGGCCGCGCCCGGATGTCGCGCAGATTGCCCGCGGCATCGGTCCGGCGCACCGTGGTGACGCTGTCCTGCCACAGCACGGCGCCGGTCTCCACCCGCAGCGCGTACAGCTCGCCGGACGAATAGGCAACGATCACCGCGCCCTGGTCGACCGCCGGGGCGGGTGTGCCCAGCAGGCTGGCGACCTCGGGCGAGCCGGCATGAGTCCACAGCTTGCGGCCGTCCTGAGCGGCGAGGGCGATGGTCTGGTTGTCGACGGTGACCACGAACACGCGGCCGCTGTTGAGCGTGGGCGCTGCCCGGATCGGCACGCCGACCTCTTCGCGCCAGATTTCCTGGCCGCTCGCGGCGTCGAGGGCGATGACCTTGGCGAAGCCCGTGGTCGCATAGAGCCGGCCATCGGCCCCGAAGGCCAGACCGCCGCCCAGAAGGTAGCCGTCGTCCTCCTCGCGGGCGCGATCGGGCAGCCAGACGCTCCACAGCAGGTCGCCGGTGGCGAGATCGTAGGCCCGCACCTCGGCCTCGGCGTCGATGGTGTAGATGCGCCCGCCGCCGATGACCGGCTCGGCCAGCAGCGCGTCGCGCGACCCCGAGCCGGTGCCGATGTCGGTGCGCCAGGCGAGCGCCGGCGCCTCGCCCAGACTCATGTGGTGCATGGCGTGGTTGGCGTAACCGCCGGCCATCGGCCAGTCGTCGTTGGGCGCGGGAGCCGGCAGCCGGATCTCGCCCGCCTCGCCGGCCACGGTCGGCGACAGGCGCACCTCGCGCTCCAGCACGCTGATGCGCGTGCCCGGCAACGGATCCTGGGTCTCCGCCCCGATCCAGCCGCAGCCGGCCAGCGCCGCCACCAGCCCGATCGCGAGACCCGCGCGTCCGCGCCCCATGCCGCCGTTCGTCATCGCCTCAGCCCTCGGCCTCCGGTGCGGCCCCGTCGCCCTCGCCCGGGGCCGGCCCGCCCAGCATGGAGAGCATTTCGGCCGCGCGCGAACGCACGCCCGGCGGCGCCTCGCGGGCCTCCTTCAGATCGGCGAACGCGGTCCGGGCTGCGGCGGTGTCGCCCTCGCGCAACGCCAGCACGGCCAGCAGTTCCCGCGCCATGAACCGCCACGGGCCGGCCTCGGTATCGAGCGGCGCCAGCCGGCCGCGCACGGCGCCGGCGCTCTCGGTGTCCATGGCATGCAGCGCCGCCAGCACGGTCGCCAGATCGCGCATCGGCTGCGGCGCGCCGCCGTCGGCGGACAGCGCGTCGTAGGCCGCGACGGCGCCGGCCTCGTCCCCCGCCTCGACCAGGGCGTTGGCGGCCTGGAGCGCCGCCAGATCGGCGTAGCCGGTGCGCCCCTCCTGCGCGAGCACATCCAGCGCGGGACGATCGACCCCCTGACCGCGCACGGCCGCGTAGTAGCGTTCGGCCTCGTCAGCCCGGACCGACGCCTGCCAGGCGGTCCAACCCTGCATCCCGGCCACGATGCCCACCACCAGAACCGCCGCGGCGATCACATAGCCGCCGTAGCGTTTCCACAGCTTCTGCATCTGCTCCGCGCGCAGGTCTTCCTCGACCTCGCGGAACAGGGCGGCCTGGGCCGGATCCAGATCGTCGGGCGCGGACGGGGCCTGATCGTCTTCGCGGGCGCGCCTGGGCGTTTTCGCCACGGGTGTCTCCTCGAGTCCTCTGTGCGGGGCGGTCGTGCGACAGTGGCCGGTCACCGGGGCGGGACCGGTCGCACACCATAATCAGCGCATGCCGGGAAGGCAACGCGGGAGCCGCGCGGTCGCCGGACGCCGGCTCAGGCCGCCTTCCACTTGATCGAACAGCCCATCGACGGGGTCTGCTCGCGCGGTCCCTGCCCGGTTTCGGCGACCGCCATCATGGCCTCGTACAACTCGCGGCGGGCGTCGGGCCCCGCCGGCTGCTTGCCCGAGGAGTCCAGGCGGCCTCGGTACTGAAGCCCCAGGTCGCGGTCGAAGCCGAAGAAGTCGGGCGTGCACACGGCGTCATAGGCCCGCGCGATCTCCTGCGTTGCATCGTGCAGGTAGGGGAAGCGGAACCCGTGGTCGGCGGCGAACCGCGTCATGTTGTCGAAGGAGTCGTCGGGGTACTGCACCGGGTCGTTGGAGCAGATGGCGGCCACGCCGACGCCCACGTCCATGAGCGCGTGGGCATCGCGCACCAGCCGGTCGATGACCGCCTTGACGTAGGGGCAGTGGTTGCAGATGAACACGATCAGGGTGGCGCGCGGTCCGCGCACGTCGGCCAGCGTCCAGGTGCGGCCATCGGTGCCGGGGAGCGAGAAATCGGGAGCGCGCCAACCGAAATCGCAGATCGGGGTATGCACGGCCATGGCGGTATCGAGCCTCCGTGGTGGCGGGGAAAGGGGCGCCGGATTCAACGATCCTTAACCCCGGGGCAGGTAGGGTGACCAGACCGCGCTTGCAACGGCAGCCTCGGTGGGCCGGTCGATGCCGCCCGACGTATGCATCGGCGGCTGGAGCGGCGGGACGGGAGCGACGAGGAATGGGGCGGGGGCGTGATGGACGCGAACACCAGGCGGCGGCCTGAGACAGGCGGGGCCACTCCATGGGCGACACCATGGGCCACACGACGGACCGCACGCCGGTCCCCCTGGAAGCGCGGGGCCGGCGCCCTGGCCGGGGGCCTGGCTGGGGCTACGGCGCTGGTCGCGCTGGCCGGCTGCGATACCATGTACGACGTCGCCACCCATCCGGTGACGCTGACCGCCGGCGCCGTCAACATCGCCTCGGTGGTGGCCTCCGACAAGACCATTCCCGACCACGTCGTCTCGCTCGTGACCGGACACGACTGCTCCACGGTCCGCTATGGCGACGGCGGGTACTACTGCGTGCAACCGTTGCCTGCCAATATGCCGGTCGAGACGCGGCTGTACTGCTACCGCTCGATCGGCGGCATCACCTGTTATGATAAAGCGGTTCCGGGCGAGAACGGCCGCCTGGTGACCGATCCTCGCCACGTCATCAGTTCCCGGGATCTGGCCGGCCCCATGGTCGGCCCGCGTCCGGGGCAACGCTAACGCGGCGTCGCGTCCGACGTCGGAGCTCGGCGTGAGTCCGGCTTCGGGCGACCGGCTGTAGCCTGCGCCGGCCGCTCGCCGCCGGCGGACGAGCCGACACACCTCAGCCGCGGCAGCGGCCAGTTAGGTCTCGACAGGGTCGACGACTCGGCTGACAATGCCCCGCGACGCGACCATACAGGGGTCCCGGGACGCAGGGGACCGGGAAGCAGTGGAGCGCCCATGTCGAAGATCGTCCGCCTGCTCGAATACCGGCGCGGCACCCCCCTCGTCCATTTCACCCGATCGGAAATGAACTCCCTGCTGTCCCTGTACAGCCGCCGCGTCATGCGCGGCGAGTGGCGTGACTACGCCATCGACCAGAGCGACGGCATGGCCCGCTTCGCGGTCTTCCGCAGCAGCCTGGAACGCCCGCAGTACATCATCACCAAGCAGGCCCGCGGCCCCCAATCGCGCGGAACGGGAACGCTGGCGCCGCCCGCGCACCAGTACACGGTGTTGACCGGCCGCGAGACCCTGGCGCGGGGATCCGCCCTGCTGGACGTGCTGGCCGTGTTCGACCGGCCGATCAAGCTGCGGGGCTCGTCATGACGACGCTGGCCCGCGCCGCGCACGTGGCCGACGCGGTGCTGCCGCTGCTGCGCGCCGCGCTGGGCGGGGTCGAGACCCGCCACAGCGGCGCAACCATCGGCCTATACCTCAAGGGGACGCTGTTCGGCGTGATCCAGGACGGGGTTCTGCTGTTCCGCGTCGATGCCCGCACCCGCGCGGCCTACGACGCCGCCGAGCGTGACGCCGACACCGCAGACGACACCTCAGCCGACACCGACTCCGAGAAGGCGGCGGCCGATATCATGACCCACTTCGAGCCGCCGGGCGGGGGTGCGCTGGTGGCCGCCAGCTTCCGGCGGGTACCACCGTTCGTTCTGGACGACGAGGACATGCTGGCGGACTGGGGTCGGGCGGCCTGGGAAGCGGGCAAGCGCGCCCGCGCCGCCGCCGGGTCCTGACCGCGCGCCCGGTCGCGCCATGCCCACCATGCCCACCGCCGATGCGCCGCCTCGCCCGCCGGTGCTGGAGGACGGCCCGACCGACGGACCGCGGCTGCTGCTGGCGCACGGCGCCGGCGCCCCGATGGACTCCGACTGGATGACGACCGTGGCGACAGGGCTCGCCGAGGCCGGCGTGCGGGTCGTGCGCTTCGAGTTCCCTTACATGGCCGCGCGCCGCCGCGACGGCCGCCGCCGTCCGCCCGATCGTGAACCGGTGCTCCTGGATACCTGGCGGGCCATGATCGCCGCCCATGGCCCGGCCGACCGCGTGGTCATCGGCGGCAAGTCTTTGGGGGGACGCATGGCCTCCCTGCTCGCGGACGATGCCGGGGTGCGCGCCCTGCTCTGCCTGGGCTACCCGGTCCACCCGGCGGGCCGCCCCGACCGCCTGCGCACGGCGCATCTCGAACACCTGCGCACCCCGACCCTGATCTGCCAGGGCACGCGCGATCCCATGGGCGGCCGGGAGGTGGTCCCGGGTCTGCGCCTGTCGCCGGCCATCCGGCTGCACTGGCTGGAGGACGGCGACCACGGCTTCAAGCCGCGCAAGGCCTCCGGCCGCACCGAGGCCCAGGCCCTGGCCGAGGCGGTCACGGTCGCGGCCCGGTTCATGCACGATCCGGCGGCCCCCGATCGTCCCGAACCCGGCGCATGACCGGACGCAAACGCTCGATCACCATCGCCGGCCATCCGACCAGTGTCTCGCTGGAGGACCCGTTCTGGGACGCCTTGCGCGACATCGCGGCGGCCGAGGGCCGCACCGTCGCGGACATCGTCACCGAGGTGGATGCCGCCCGTGCCGCCGGCCCGCACGGACCGCGCCTCAACCTGTCCAGTGCCCTGAGGGTCCATGTGCTGGCGCACTACCGCGCGCGGGCGACGCACGCACCGGATGCGGTCCAGGACTAGCAGGCTGCGGAAAAAGCGGTGTGGTTTCCCCCTTTCCCCATCGACAGCGGCGAAAATCGGTGCTGTCGGTGAGGTTAGGACCGCCGTTTCCGGCG
>NZ_JACIGI010000002.1 GCF_014197795.1 Roseospira goensis | reverse complement strand
ACACTCTCAGCCAGACGGGTTGTCACCCGGGCATAGCGCGCCAGCCACGACAGGCGTTCAAGGCGTGGACCGCACCGGGGGCACGCGACCCGGCGCCGCGGGACCGACACGAAGGTCGTGGCGTCAAGAATCGGAAGGTCACGGACCACTCGACACTCAATGTCATGCACCGCGTCGGCCGCCTCACCGCAGCCGTCGCAGATCAACGCCGCGCCCGGCTGGAAGCCCAGGAAAACCCAGACTTCCGGCTGCTCACCCTCACGCCGCTGGATCGTCTCAACGCGGTAGCCTTCCCAGCCTCCAAGCCAGGACATAGGGTCATCGAAGGACAACGGGGCCTCCCTGGCAGTCTGTGTCGTGTCGCAACTACCAGTGTGTCAGACCGTCCCGTTGTCCGCCCCTCCCCGATTTTCCGTCATGAACCAAACGAAAAGGGCATCCATGCACGGATCGCACCGCCCACGGGTGGGCTCCGGTGGAAGCCCCCCCCGAGATCCCGTAGATTGGACAGGAAGCGCACGTCAGAGGCCCCGCCGGAGCCCCCCGCCGGAGGCCCCTCCGGAGGACCCTGTCGTCCGGGGTTCACGAGACAGCGAAGATCGCCCGCATGACCCAGACCCGTACGGACACAGCCTTTCACACCCTTGGCCCGGACGAGGCGCTCGGCGCGCTGGCGGCGGAGCCGGGCGGATTGAGCGGGGCGGAGGCCGCCCGCCGGCGTGCCGAGTCCGGGCCGAACCGGCTGCCCGAGCCGCCCCGGCGCAGTCCGTTCCTGCGGTTCCTCTCGCATTTCCACAATGTCCTGATCTACGTGCTGATCGCTTCGGCCGCGGTCACGGCGGCGCTGTCGCACTGGGTGGACACCGGCGTGATCCTCGCCGTGGTGATCGTGAACGCGGTGATCGGCTATGTGCAGGAAGGCCGCGCCGAACAGGCGATGGCGGCGATTCGGGGGATGCTCGCCCCTCGTTCCGCCGTGGTGCGCGACGGGCGGCGCCAGAGCGTCGACGCGGCAGATCTGGTGCCGGGCGATATCGTGCTGGTCGAGGCGGGCGACCGCGTGCCGGCGGATCTGCGGCTGATCGAGGCGCGCGGCCTGAAGGCCGAGGAGGCGATTCTGACCGGCGAGTCCGTCCCCGTCGACAAGGGCACCGCGCCGGTCGCCGCGGAGGCCGCGCTCGGCGACCGGACGCCGATGCTGTTCTCCGGCACCCTGGTGGCCGCGGGCACGGGGCGTGGTGTGGTCGCGGCGACCGGGATCCACACCCAGATCGGCCGGATCAGCGGCATGCTCGCCGGTGTCGAGACGCTGACGACCCCGCTGGTTGCCCAGATGGACCGCTTCGCCCGCTGGCTGACCGTCTTCATCCTGATCGTCGCCGTGTCGCTGCTGGCCTACGGCTATTTCGTCGGGCACCTCCCGTTCTCCGACCTGTTCATGGCCGTCGTCGGCCTGTCGGTCGCGGCGATCCCCGAGGGGCTGCCCGCGGTGCTGACCATCACCCTCGCGGTCGGCGTGCAGGCCATGGCGCGTCGCAACGCCATCGTCCGCCGCCTGCCGGCGATCGAGACGTTGGGCTCGGTCTCGGTGATCTGCTCCGACAAGACCGGCACGCTCACGCGCAACGAGATGATGGCGGCGACGCTCGCGGCCGCAGAGCACCTCTATTCCGTGGCCGGCAACGGCTATGCCCCCGAAGGCGCGGTCCGCTATCGCGAGGCCGACGCCCATCCCGACGAGCATGCGGTGCTGATGGAGTTCGCACGCGCCGCCGGGCTGTGCAACGACGCCGTCCTGCACGGCGCGCAGGACGGATGGCGGGTCGAGGGCGACCCGATGGAGGGGGCCCTGCTGGCGCTGGCCGGCAAGATCACCGGGGCTGGGGCCGAGTCCTTCTGTCAATGGACCCGCACCGACGCCATTCCCTTCGATGCGGCGCACCGCTACATGGCCACCCTCAATCACGACCACGAGGGGAACGCCTGCATCCACGTCAAGGGTGCGCCGGAAGCGGTGCTGGCGCTGTGTTCGGGTCAGCGCGCCGCGGCCGGCGGGACGGACCCCCTCGACGCCGAACGCTGGCTCAGGTCGGTGGAAGAGCTGGCCGCGGAAGGGCAGCGGGTGCTCGCGGTCGCCGTCCGGACGGTGCCGCAGGACCATACGATCCTGAACACCGTCGACCTGGAGGGTCAGCTCACCCTGATCGGCCTGATCGGCCTGATCGACCCGCCCCGCGCCGAGGCGATCGACGCCGTGGCGGAGTGCCATGGGGCCGGCATCCGGGTGAAGATGATCACGGGCGACCACGCCGCCACCGCCCGCGCCATTGCCCGGATGATCGGGCTGCAGAACCACGACCGCGTTCTGACCGGCGCCGAGGTCGAGGCGATGGACGACACCGCGCTGGCCGCGGCGGCGGCGGAGACGGACGTGTTTGCGCGCACGTCGCCCGCGCACAAGCTGCGCCTTGTCAATGCGCTACAGTCGCGCGGCATGACCGTGGCGATGACTGGCGACGGCGTGAACGACGCCCCCGCGCTCAAGCGCGCCGACGCCGGGATCGCCATGGGCCGCAAGGGCAGCGAGGCCGCGAAGGAGGCCGCCGAGTTCGTGCTCGCGGACGACAATTTCGCCTCCATCGCGGCCGCGGTGCGTGAGGGGCGCACCGTCTACGACAACATCAAGAAGGTGATCAGCTGGACCCTGCCTACCAACGCGGGCGAGGCACTGACGATCGTGGTGGCGCTGTTTGCCGGCATGGCGCTGCCGATCACCGCGGTGCAGATCCTGTGGGTGAACCTGATCACGGCGATCACGCTCGGCCTCGCGCTCGCGTTCGAGCCGTCCGAGCCGGGCACGATGCGCCGCCCGCCCCGCCCGCGTGACGAGCCCCTTCTGACCGGCGAACTCGTCTGGCACATCGTGCTCGTCTCGAGCCTGTTCCTGACGGCGGTGTTCGGCATGTTCTTCTACGCCACGGATCGCGGCTACCCGATCGAGCTGGCCCAGACGATGGCGATGAACCAGCTGGTCGTGCTCGAAATGTTCCACTTGTTCTTTATTCGCAACATCCACGGCGCCTCGCTCACCTGGGCCGCGGCCCGGGGCACCCGGATCGTCTGGGCCTGCGTTCTCACCGTCATCGCCGCGCAGTTCGCCCTCACCTATCTGCCGCCCATGCAGGCGGTCTTCGGAACACGGCCCGTGCCGCTTCTTGACGGCGTCCTCATCGTGGCGGTCGGCGTCGTCTTCTTCGCATTGATCGAGACCGAAAAGCAGATGCGCCTTGCGTTCCGCCGTCCGCTCGCCGCGCGCGGCAGCCGGCCGTAACGCCCCCGCCCGTTCCGGGGCCGGAGCGGATTTTCAGCACGGATCGCGCTCAATCGGAACCACGGCGTGGTTCAGATGGGCATCAGCCGATCGCGACAAACCGGACTCGCGGCACGATTTCGGTTCTTTGGCGATAATCTGCTGTAAAATCAATAATGTAGAGCCGATTCACGTTCGAAATCGGACCACATCTGCGGTTCCGATTTCGAACAATCGGCTCATGTCCCGTGGCGCCTGCCGCTGACCCGCGAACCGAACCGATCGAAGGCGGCCCTTCGGGGACCCGCCTGTCTGGGTCCGACCGGCACCCGGTCGCGGCGTGGCCGGGTGTGGCATGACCCGGTCCCGGTGGCCGGCCCCTCTTGCCCCGCGCGGGCCGGGACGCCACGTGACAGCCGGGAACGGCAACCCGACCTGTTCTCCGCCCGGCGGGGGACGGCGAGGGCGCCCCGGATCGCCGCGGGCGCCCCGGATCGCCGAGGGCGACGGTGTCAGGACAGATCAGTCTTTTTTGCGACGACGACTGAAACTGCCGGCTCCGCGCGCGGGGCGGGCGAACGACGGGGAGAAGCAGCCATGGACATGCAAAACGTCAGCGCGGCGCCGGCCCGCGTCACCTTCCCTCTGCCGCCGCATGTCGCGGCGGTGGTCGAGGCCGCACCGAGTGTCTACGTGGCCGAGAGCCGCGAAGACCTCCTGGACAAGGCCTGCGGCGGCCCGGACTGTACCCTGTTCGAGGTCGGCTACGACACGCCCGGCCGCGGCTGGGTCCTTGAGGCCACGGTGGCCCGCTGCCGCAACGGCGCCGCCGTGAACTACGTCGACACCTATATGCGCCGCCGCGACCCCGACAGCATGGTGGTCGCCGACGACGGACCGTCGGACAAGCCCCGGTTCAAGGACCGGTTCGGCGTGCCCTTCACGCAGGCGCGACAGGATATCCTGGACTGGTTGGCCGGGCAGGACCTGATCCTGGTTCCGTTCCGCTCGGGCCACGCCGAGCACGGTTACGACAGCCTGTTCATCGGGCCGGCCAACGCCGGCTTCTTCGCCGGCGGCCTGGCCGACCTGCAAGGCCATGTGGCCGGCAGCGAGGCCGGGGCGGACTTCCGGCCGCAGGCGTTCATCTTCCTGGCGCCGCCGTTCCGTCACACGCTGTGCGACGGCAAGCAGGTGGTGGTCCACAACCGCTCTGCCGATATGCACGAGATATTCTCGCTTAACCTGTATCCGGGGCCGAGCGCGAAGAAGGGGGTCTACGGCATCCTTCTGAACATCGGCGAGGCCGAGGGCTGGGTGACCAACCACGCCTCCACGGTACAGGTGGTCACCCCGTACGACTACACCTTCACGATCATGCACGAGGGGGCCTCCGGCGGCGGCAAGAGCGAGATGCTCGAATACCCGCACCGAGAACACGACGGGCGCCTGCGCCTGGGCCACAATCTGGTGACCGGCCAGGAGCGCCACCTGGTCCTGCCCCAGACCTGCCGGCTGCATCCCGTCACCGACGATATGGCCCAGTCCCAGCCGGAGCTACAGCGCCCCGGCGGCAAGCTGGTCACCATGGACGCCGAGAACGCGTGGTTCGTCCGGGTCGACCATATCACCGGATACGGCACCGATCCGCACCTCGAACGGATCTGCGCCGCCCCGAGCAAACCGCTGATCTTCATCAACGTCCAGGGGGTGCCCCACGCCACCACCCTGATCTGGGAGCACACCGAGGACGCCCCCGGCAAGCCCTGCCCCAATCCCCGTGTCATCCTGCCGCGCGACGAGGTCCCGAACATCCAGGACGAGCCCGTCGAGGTGGATATCCGCACCCTGGGGATCCGCACCCCGCCGTGCACCCGCGACAAACCCACCTACGGCATCTTCGGCATGATGCATATCCTGCCGCCGGCGCTGGGCTGGCTGTGGCGCCTGGCTGCGCCGCGCGGGCACGCGAATCCGAGCATCGTCGATACCGAGGGCCTGCAAAGCGAGGGCGTGGGCTCGTTCTGGCCATTCGCCACCGGCCGGGTGGTGGACTTCGCCAACATCCTCCTGAACCAGGTCCGCGAGACGCCGGAGACCGACTTCGCCATCTTCCCCAACAGCCATATCGGGGCGTGGCATGTCGGCTTCATGCCGCAGTGGATCGGCCGCGAGTATCTGGCCCGGCGTGGCGGCGCTCGCTTCCGGCGCGGTCAGTTGCGGCGGGCCGATACCCCGCTGCTTGGCTATGTGCTGCTACAGATGCACGTCGAGGGCGCCAACGTGCCCGAGTTCTTTCTCCAGGTGAACCGCCAGCCCGAGGTGGGCGATGCGGCCTATGCGGAGGGGGCCGAGCAGCTCAAGGCGTTCTTCCGGCGCGAGCTGGAGCCCCTGCGGCGGGACCCGCGGCTCGATCCGCTCGGCAAGCGCATCATCGAGGTGTTCTACGACGGCGGCAGTCAGGGGCAGTTCAAGAACGTGTGGGACGCCGCCTGACCCTGACCGGCTCTTGATGCGAGCCTAGAGCGGAACGCCCGATTACGGACTCGCGTGGTGATTTCAAATTCGGACGTTTCGCTCTGACACCAACAGATCGCGCCGAGTCACGCTCCAAATCGGCCCCACCCCGGTGGTTCCGATTTCGAGGGATCGGCCCTAGCCCGCACCGAGAGGACCTCGGTGCGGGCTGGGAGCGCTGACCGCCCGGCGTGCCGGCGCACCTGATGACGCGGCAGCGAGTCAGGCGGTGTTCCTTCAGGCGGTGTTCCTTCAGGCGGTGTTCCTTCAGGCGGTGTTCCTTCAGGCGGTGTTCCTTCAGGCGTAGTCCATCAGGATCTGCCCGACCTTCACGCCATCGCCCTCGGCGACCCGCAGCGCCTTCACGGTTCCCGGGTGGCCGGCGACGACGTTGGTCTCCATCTTCATCGCCTCCAGGACCATGATCAGGTCGTCCTGCTTGAGTTCCTGACCGGGGCTGACGGCGATACGGTTGACCACACCCGAAAGCGGGCTGCGGCTCACCTTCTCCTCGTCCACCGCCGCATCGTCCCCCGCGCCGCCCGCCGGGCCGCCCGCGCCGTCCTCGCCGCCGGCGCCCGGCGCCGGTCCGGCCGAGGAGCGCACCGTCATCGGCGGCGCGTGCGGTGGCAGGTAGCCCGGCCGCGGCGGGGGCCGGTCTTCTTCCAGAACCTCGACATCGAGGTCGTAGGTCTTCCCGTCAAGGTCGATGCGCAGTTTCACGGCCGGAACTCCTGGCGTAGGCGGCCGGGCGGCGGGCCCGGGCAGGTCCGCGGGCGGGCCGGCAGGCCGCTTTCGGATGAGGGTCAAAGGGGCCTAGTGTCCCCGGTGCAACTGATGCGAGGTCTGGATGGCGGCGCGTCCGTGGCGGGTCCAGGCGGGCGCGCCGTCCCCGGCCGACCGGACCCGCCGCGCCGAGCGGATGCGCACGCGCTTGCCCAGGTAGGAGGTCACCGCGGCGGCCAGCATGGCCAGCGTCTCCGCACCGACGTCGGCGTCCCGATCCCGCTCGACCTCGGCCTGACGGGCCTCCAGCACCGCCACCTGGGTCCTGAGCGCATCGAGTTCGCCGCGCATGTCCTCGCGCAGGCGCTCGACCGCGGCCATGACATCGTCCAGGGTCAATTCGCTCATGTCTCTCGCTCCTGCCGGCCTTGCGGCCGATGCACGGTCTGGGGGCGGGCTCACAGCGGGATCAGGCCGTGCTTCTTGGGCGGACGCACCTCGCGTTTGGTCCACAGGCTTGCGAGTGCCTGGCCCAGATAGCGCCGCGTCTCCGACGGTTCGATGATGTCGTCGACAAGCCGCCGCCCGGCGGCGACATAGGGATTGGCGAAGGTCTCCCGGTACAGCCGGATCATCTCCGCGCGCTTGGCCCCCGTATCCTCGGCCTCGGCGATGGCCTTGCGGAAGACGATCTCGGCCGCGCCCTCGGCGCCCATGACGGCAACCTCCGCCGATGGCCAGGCCACCACTCGGTCTGCGCCCAGGTCCTTGCCGCACATGGCGAGATAGGCGCCGCCATAGGCCTTGCGCAGGATCACCGTCAGCTTCGGCACCGTGGTCGCGGAGTAGGCGAACAGCATCTTGGCGCCGTGGCGGATGATGCCCCCATACTCCTGCTCGACCCCGGGCAGGAAGCCCGGCACGTCAACGAAGGTGACCAGCGGGATGTTGAAGGCGTTGCAGAAGCGGATGAAGCGCGCGGCCTTGTCCGAGGCGTCAATGTCGAGGGCGCCCGCCTTCACCGAGGGCTGGTTGGCGACCACGCCGATGCTGCGGCCCTGGATGCGGGCGAAGCCGATGACGAGGTTGGCCGCGAACCCGGCCTGAATCTCCAGCAGGTCGCCATCGTCGACGCACCGCGCGATGACGTCGCGGACGTCGTATCCGGCCTTGACGTCGGCGGGCACGATCTCGTTGAGCGCCGGGTCCGCCTCCAGCGGCTCGTCGAACGGCAGCTGCGGCGGATCCTCAAGGTTGTTCGATGGCAGGAAGCTGAGCAGCCGGCGGCACTGGTAGAGCGCGTCCTCGTCGTTTTCGGCCACCAGGTGGACCACGCCGGAGCGGTTCATCTGCGCATCCGGCCCCCCGAGCGCCTCTGCGCTTACCGTCTCCCCGGTGACCTGCTTGATCACCTGGGGCCCGGTGATGAACATCTGCGCCTGCCGCGTCTGGATGATGAAATCCGTGAGCGCCGGGCTGTAGGAGGCGCCGCCGGCGCACGGGCCGCAGATCAGCGAAATCTGGGGCACCGAGCCGGACAGCATGACGTTGGTGTAGAAGACCCGGCCGTAGCCGGACAGGCTGTCGATGCCCTCCTGCACGCGAGCACCGCCGGAATCGTTGATGAACACGAACGGCGAGCCGGTCTTGAGGGACATCTCCATCATCTCGGCCACCTTGAGGCTGTGCACCTCGCCGGCGGCGCCGCCGGAGACCGTGAAGTCCTGGCTGGCGAGATGCACCACCTTGCCGTCGACCCGGGCGCAGCCGGTGACCACGCCGTCCGCCGGCAGGTCCTTGTCGGCCATGCCGAGCGACGTGGCGCGGTGGCGCGCGAACAGACCGATCTCCTGGAAACTGCCGGTATCGACCAGGTGTTCGATGCGCTGGCGCGCCGTCATCTTGCCGGCGGCGTGCTGTTTGTCGATCTGCGCCGGTCCCCCGCCACCCTCAACGCGGGTCCGGTTGGCGGCGAGGCCGGCGATCTTCTCCTTCATGCTCGGTGTGGGCGGTGCGCCCCCCTGACCCTGAGACATCAGGCGTTCCTCTCCCTGGATTGGCGTGCGTAACCCGGCCGTCGGCGCGGCCGGATTCCGTCCGGCCGCGCCCGCCTGGGTGGGGTGTCGTCGGTGAGTGGGCTCAGGCCGCCGGGGAGACCCGGACCTGGTGCTCCCGGCCGTTGAGAGTGACGACGTACGTCACCGGAGCCTTCGCGGCCTTGTCGGCGTCGCCGGACTTGCCGGAGGCGGGTGCTGGCGGTTCCGTGACCCGCGACGCCTCTGGATCCTTGGCCAGGGTCTTCGGCCCCTCGTGGCGGGTCTTGAAGAACTTGGTCGAGACCTGCGGGAACATGGCGTAGGTCAGCACGTCCTCGTCGCTGCCGTCGAAGCCTTCGAGCGCGGCGGCGGTGGCCCGCAGTTGGTCCCACTCCGGCTCCAGCAGGTCGGCGGGGCGGCCGGTGATGGCCGGCTTCTGCTGCTGTGCCTCGGCCTGCGTCAGCACCTCAGGGTTCTTGTCGCCGAACGTGCTGCCGTAGTACCCCAGCATCAGGTCGGCGAATTCGCTGGTCATGGTCTTGTAGCGGCCCATCAGGACGTTGAAGACGGCCTGCGTGCCCACGATCTGGCTCGACGGCGTGACCAGCGGCGGATAGCCGGAATCGGCCCGCACCCGCGGCACCTCCTCCATGACCTCCTGCACCCGATCGCCGGCGCCCTGGCCCTTGAGCTGGTTCTCCATGTTGGAGAGCATGCCGCCGGGGATCTGGCTTTCGAAGATGTCGGTGTCGATGACGGTGAAATCGCTCATGAAATGCCGGTAGCGCTTGCGCACCTCGGCGAAGTGATCGCGCACCGGGCGGATGCGCTCCAGATCGAGGCGGGTCGTGTAGCCGGTGCCGTCCAGCATCTCGACCAGGGATTCGGTCGGATTATGCCCGGAGCCGAGCGACAGGGAACTGATCGAGGTGTCGACCACGTCGCACCCGGCCTCGATCGCCTTCATCATGGACACGAAGGTGACCCCGGTGGTGGCGTGGCAGTGCAGGTGCACCCGGGTGTCCTCGCCGCAGGTCTCCTTGATGCCGCGCACCAGCTCGTAGGCCGGCTGCGGCTTCAGCAGCGCGGCCATGTCCTTGATGCAGATGGAGTCCACGCCAAGGTCCTTGAGCCGCTGCGCCATCTCCACGAAGGCCTCGGTGGTATGGACCGGCGAGACCGTGTAGCAGATGGTGCCCTGCGCCTCCTTGCCGGTGCGGCGCACGGCGTCGACGGCGGTCTTCAGGTTGCGCAGGTCGTTCAAGGCATCGAAGATGCGGAACACGTCCATGCCGTTCTCGGCCGCCTTGTCGCAGAAGCGCTCGACCACGCCGTCTTCGTAATGGCGATAACCGAGCAGGTTCTGCCCCCGCAGCAGCATCTGCAGCCGGGTCTTCGGCATCAGCTTGCGGAAGGTGCGCAGCCGCTCCCACGGGTCCTCGTTCAGGTAGCGGATGCAGGCGTCATAGGTGGCCCCGCCCCAGCATTCCAGGGACCAGTAGCCGGCGTTGTCCAGGTCCTCGCACACCGGGACCATGTCCTCCATCGCCATGCGCGTGGCCATCAGGCTCTGGTGGGCATCCCGGAGAATGAGCTCGGTGACTTCGATCTGACGTCCCATCGTGATGGTCCTCCCTCGCTGCTGCCGTTCCGCGGGGGCCGGGTGTTCGCCGAACCGTCTGGCGAGCGCGTCGAGTCCGGGCCGACCGGTGCCCACTCGCCGCAGGTGCACCGGACCGCACCTGTGTCCAGCCCATCTGTTGTTCCTGGATCCTTTGGCAGAATATGGGCGGCGGGACAGTCGACACAAGACGGTGACAGGCTACGGTTTCACCGCCGCCACGCGGTCACCTGACGCCGTCCCGACGACTCCGGACTCCGGACAAGGAAGCCGCCGACGAGCCGGCCGCGCTGCCGATCGAGGCCGCCTCCCCCTGGCTGATCATGGCCTGTCAGGCCGAGGCCCTGTGCGACCTGTGCGGCATCCCCGACGCACGCCGTCTGGACGGGCTGGACCCCGGGGGCTGCGCGCCGTGATGTGGCAATGGTGCTGGAAGAAGTTCCGGTGGCGCCAGGTGACCTCTCAAACGTCTCAGACGTCATGCGCCTTGCAGGACCGCCCGCAGGCCGCCCAGGCCACGGCAAGGCTCGCGCGGCTACCGCTGGTCCAGCTTCAGTTCGATGCGGCGATTGCGGGCATAGGCCTGCTCGGTGTCGCCCGCGGCCACCGGGCGGTGCTCGGCGAAGCCGGCGGCGGCCAGGCGTTCCGGCGGCACGCCCTGGTCGATCAGGAACTGCACCACCGAGATGGCCCGCGCCGTCGACAGCTCCCAGTTGTTGGCGAACCGGGGCGTGCTGATCGGCCGTTTGTCGGTGTGCCCGTCGACGCGCAGGATCCAGTCGATCCCGGGCGGGAACTGCTGCGCCACGCTCATCAGGGTGTCGGCTAGGTCGGCCAGGTCGTCGCGCCCCGCCGGCCCCAGCGTGGCCTCACCGACGCCGAACAGCACCTCGGACTGGAACACGAAGCGGTCGCCCTCCACCCGGATGCCCTCGCGGTCGCCCAGCACCGCCCGCAGGCGGCCAAAGAACTCGGAGCGGTAGCGTTGCAGCTCCTGCACCTTGGTGGCCAGGGCGGCGTTGAGGCGCTGGCCCAGGTTGGCGATGGTGGCCTGCTGGGCCTCGCTCTCGGCCTCCTTGGCCTCCAGCAGGTCGTTGAGGCGGGCCAGTTCGGTGCGCACCCGCTTGAGCTGGGCGTTCAGCATCGCCGCCTGGGCGCGCGCCTGCTCGGAGATGCGCTGCTCCTCCGCGAGCGCGCCCTCGGTCTCCGAAAGCTGGCGGTCCATGCTGCGGATGCGATCTTCGAGGTCGTCGCGCAGGGCGGTCAGCGCCTCCACGTCCTGGCGCAGGCGGGCGAGCTGGGCCAGCGAGGTCTCGATCGTCTCCTTGTCGACGCGGATGGTCCGGTTGGCGGCCTCCAGTTCGGCGCGCAGCCGGTCGCGGGTCTCGGTCAGGTCGGCGACCTGGGCCTCCAGCCGCGCCAGGTCGGCGAGGCGCGCCTCCAGGGTCTCGGCGTCGGCCTCGATGGTGGCATAGGCGGCCTCCAGGTCCGCCGCCAGCCGCTCTTCCGCGGCCTCCAGCGCGGCGATGCGGTCCTCGCGCCGGACCAGGGCGGCCTCGCGGTCGGCCACCTGCCCCAGGGCCGCCTGAAGGCGCTCGGCCAGGGTGCGGCGGTCGCCCTCCAGGGCGGCGATTTCCTGGCGCTGGCGCTCGACCAGATCGAGCGCCTCGGCCAGTTCCAGTTCGGTCGCCTCGCTGGCCCGGGCGGTGCCGATCAGCGCCTCCCAGCGGGCGTTGGCGGCCTGTAGATCACCCGAAAGCTGGGCCACGTCGGCGCGCAGGTCGGCGTTGGCCTGGCGCTCGATCGCCAGCAGGTCCTCGTACTGGGCCACCTCGGCGCGCAGCCGGTCGAGGGCGGCGTCGCGCCCGCTCAGCGCCTGGCCAAGGAACACCTGGGCCAGCACGAACACCAGCAGCACGAAAATGACGATGATCAGCAAGGTGGCCAGGACATCGACGAATCCGGGCCAGATGTCGAGGCTCTGGCCGGCGCGGCGGCGGCTGAGACTGGCCATGGCGGTTCCATAGTGTCAGAGACGGCGGCAGACGGGGGCAGACAGGGGCAGACGGGGGCGCTCCGACCGGCCGTGCGCGGCCCGCGGCTCACCCGCCGGAGCGCGAGGCGTCCGAGGTCCCGGCCGCCGCGGCGATGGTGCGCGCCAGCAGCTTGATCTCGGCGCGCAGTTCCTTGACCGTCTGCTCACGGCTGCTCGTCAACTCGTTGGCGATATAGGTGACGGCGGCGTCGGTGTTGCGGATATGGCCGCGCGTGGCCTCGTCCAGCCCCTCGCCGACGCGGTGCTCGGTGGCCGTGACGAGTTGCTGCATCAGCGGCCGCAGGTCGGCGTGGCTCTCGGCCAGCCGCAGCAGCACGGCCTGTTCGGTGCGCATCTGCTCGGTCAGGGTGCCCAGGGTGTCGACGAGCTGGCGCATCTGGGTCTGCATCTGCAAGCGCCCCTCTTCGCCCTGGGCGATGGTGCGTTGCAGGTCGTCAAGGCTGTCGGCGGTCTGTTCCAGCAGCGCCTGGATGTAGGCCGGCACCGAGCCGCCGGCGTCGCCGTCGCCCAGGCCGCCGCCCGACGACAACCGGGTCAGGCGCGACAGCCATTCCTCCAGGTCGTTCAGGAACGCGTTCTGTGCCCGGCTGGACTGAAGGTCCAGGAAGCCCAGGATCAGCGAGCCCGCGAGGCCGAGCAGCGAGGACGAAAACGCCGTACCCATGCCGGACAGGGGCGCCTCCAGGCCGGCCTTGAGGTCATCGAACACCGCTTCGGCGCCACTGCCGCCGATGCTCAGGTCGCGGATCACGTCGCCGATCGAGCCCACGGTCTCCAGCAGGCCCCAGAAGGTGCCCAGCAGGCCGAGAAAGATCGACAGACCGATGAAATAGCGCGCCAGGTCGCGCGCCTCGTCGAGGCGGGACGCCAGCCCGTCCATCAGCGAGCGCATGGCCGGGACCGAGATCGAGAAACGGCCGCGCCCGAGCGACTTCTCCTTGTGCTCGGTGAGCATCTGGGCCATGGCCGCGACCAGCGGCGGAGCCTGCTCGGACGACAGCCCGACCTCGCCGGCGCGGAACCGCTCCACCCAGTCGACCTCGGGCCGCAGCCGCAGCACGAGGCGGAAGTTCAGCCCGATGCCGAACAGCACGACGAACAGGATCAGGCCGTTCAGCGCCGGGTTCGCCATGAAGGCCGAGAACAGCGGCGGGAACAGCCCCGCGGCCACCACCGCCACCATGGCGACGAACAGCACCATGCGGGTGAGGAAACGGCGCGGCCGGGTCATGTGGCGGGCTCCTGGGTGCGGACCGCAGGCGGCGGGCCGGCGTCAGCGTTCGGCCGTGACGACATCGACGCGATCCCTGCGGCCATCCCCGTACTGGTTGCCGAGTGCGCGGACGTCAATGCGGGAACTCTCGACGCCCTGGTCGATCAGATAGGCCCGCACCGACAGCGCCCGAGACAGCGACGTGCGCCGCGCCTGGTTGGCGTCGCCGCCGCCGTCGGCGTAGGCCCGCACGGTGGCCCGCGCCGCCGGATTGCCGGCCAGCACGGCCGCCACGCGATCCAGTGTCCGTTGCGCGGCGTCGGGGAGATCGGTCTGGTCACCGTCGAACAGCACGCTGACGGTGCCGCCCACCGGCACGGCGGCGGCGGATCCGCCGTCCGCCGGACGCGCGGCGGTCTGCGGCGGGGACGCCGGCTCCGGCGCGGGCGCGGTCGAGACCACCTCCGGCAGGCGGGCCGGCGCGGGCGCCGGTTCGGCAGCGGGTCCGGCGGCGGGGTCGGTGGCGCGGTCGGGCGCGGCGCGGTCGGGGGTCGCCGGTGCCGGAGCGGGGGTCGGGGCGGGCGCCGGGGCCTCGACCCGTCGCGTCATCGGCGCCCCCGGCATGCCCAGCGGCGGCGGCGCCGGGCCGAGACGCCCGGTCGCATCCTGCACCAGCCGCGTGGTGCCGGCGGTCAGGCGGGTGCGCAACGGCCGGTCGGCACTGCCCGGGCGCGGCGGCGCCGGCGGCTTGGCCATCGTTACGACGACCGGCACCGCGCGGCCCGTGGCCTCGGTGGCCGCCCCCGCTTCGGTGGCCGCCGAAGGCGGCGGCGCCGGCGGCGCGGCGGCCGTCTGCGCGCCGTCGGACTCGGCAGCGGGCGCCGTGGTCTCGGGGACGGGCGGCGGCGCGGCCGCCGCCGGTGTGGGCGGGGCGGCCGGTGGTTCCGGTTCGGCGGCCGGCAGCTCGGGGGCGGGCTCGGCGCTGGGCTCGGGGGCCGGCTCGGGGGCGGGCGTCGAGGCCACCTCGGGTTCGGCCGGCGCTGGTGTGACCGGCACCGGGGCGCGCGCCGCCTCGGGAGGGGGCGCCTCGGGAGGGGGCGCCTCGGGGGACGGCGCGGCACGGCGAGCCGGCGCGGCGGGAGGCGCGGGGCGCACGGCCACGGCGGGCGGCGTCATGCCGGGCGGCAGGGTCAGGCGCGACCGCGGCATGCCGGCGGGCGGCAACTGCAACGGCCCACCCACGACCGGCGGCGCCGCGCTGGCCGGCGGCTGGTACAGCCCTGCGCCGGGGCCATAGCCGACCCCGGCACCCGGACCGTAGCCATAGCCGGCGCCGACGGAACCGGCGCCGGCGGAGAAGGCGGGGTTGACGACGACGTTAGGCTGGCCGGACTGGGCCAGGGCCGGGGCGACGACGCCCGGACCGGCGACCAGCACCGCGCCAAGGATCAGAGCCCCCAGGACGGGCGGCAACGGGGCTCGGGTCGACGATCGCTGTGCGCGCATGGCCGGCTCGTTCTTCCTGCGTCAGGGTCTCGCCCCGGATGACGCACCCAGGACACTGGTTCGGAGCATGCCGCCACATTGTGGCGTCTTGCGGGCCGCCCGAGGGCCACGCCGCCGCGACCACCGCAGGTCCCGTGGGCGCGGGCACCCCGCGGTTGCACACCGCCCCGCCATGTCACCCTATCCCAGGGCCGGCTTTTCGGGCAAGCCGACAGCGGCGGCCGCCTCAGGCCGCCGCGTCGACCGTCAGCAGGTCCTTGAGCGCCTTGTGCATGGGCTGGTTGGCGGCCAGGATGCTGCCGCCGTGCACCGGGTCGGTGCCGGGCTCCAGGGCCGTGACCGAGCCGCCGGCCTCGCGGACCAGGATGATGCCCGCGGCCACGTCCCAGGGCTGGAGGTCGTGCTCCCAGTAGCCGTCGAAGCGCCCCGCCGCCGTGAAGGCCAGGTCCAGCGAGGCCACGCCCATGCGCCGCACGCCGGCGGAGACCGCCATCACCTTCGACAGGCGCTCCAGGAACGGCTTGTGCCCGGGGCGCCCCCGGAACGGGATGCCGGTGGCGAACAGCGACTGGCCGATGTCGCGGCGCGCCGAGACGCGCAGGCGGCGGTCGTTCATGAACGCCCCGCTGCCCTTCTCGGCCCAGTACATCTCGTCGACGATGGGGCTGTAGACGACGCCGGCGACGATCTCGCCGTCCTTCTCCAGGGCGATGGAGATGGCGAAGTGCGGGATGCCGTGCAGAAAGTTCGTGGTGCCGTCCAGGGGGTCGACGATCCAGCGCCAGCGCGGATCACGGCCCTCGTCGATGCCGCCCTCTTCCATCAGGAAGCCCCAGTCGGGCCGGGCCTTCTTCAGTTCGGCCTTGATGACGCGTTCGGCCTTGGTGTCGGCGGTGGAGACGAAGTCGCTCGGCCCCTTGACCGAGACCTGAAGCTGCTCGACCTCGCCGAAGTCGCGCACGAGGCCGCGCGCCGCCTTGTTGGCGGCCGAGACCATGACGTTGATGTTGGCGGAGCGGAAGGCCATCGGCTGTCAGTCCTTGGCCCGCTCGACGTAGGTGCTGTCCTCGGTGTTGACGACAACGCGGGTGCCGGCCTCGACGAACGGCGGGATCATGATGCGCACGCCGTTCTCCAGGATGCCGGGCTTGTAGGACGCGGCGGCGGTCTGGCCCTTCACCACCGGGTCGGCCTCGACCACCTCCAGGATCACGGTCTGCGGCAGCTTGACCGAGATCGGGGTGCCCTCGATGAAGCTGACCTGGACCTTCATGCCGTCCTGCAGGAACGGCGCCTGCTCGCCCATGGCGTCCTCGGGGAGCTGGAACTGGTCGAAGGTCTCGTCGTCCATGAAATGGCAGCCGACCTCGTCCTTGAACAGGAACTGGCAGTCGCGCTCGCGCACGTCCAGGCGCTCGACCGTATCCGCGGTGCGCCAGCGTTCGTTGGTCTTGTTGCCGGACTGGATGTCGCGCATCTCCACCTGGATGAAGGCGCCGCCCTTGCCCGGCTGGATGAGCTGGATCTTCAGCACCGACCACGTGCGCCCCTGGTGATCCAGGACCATGCCGGGCCGGATGGTGTTGGCATTGATTTTCATGACGTCATTCCCTTGAATGCGGCGGGACCCTATCAGGTTGGCGCCCCCCGGGCAACCGCCTGGGGCCGACCACGCAACCCTCTGATTACTCTGGATTTTCGATGGCAGACCCGCGCCCCGCCCGGCCCTGGTGGCACCCCGACGCGGTGGCCGAGCGCCGCCCCATGCTGGCCGTGCGGACCCGCGTGCTGGCGGCCACGCGGGCCTTCTTCTCGGCCCACGGCTACCTGGAGGTGGAAACCCCGGCACTCCAGATCTCGCCCGGTCTGGAGCCGCACCTGAAGGCCTTCGCCACCGCCTGGACCCCGCCGGACGGCCGGCCGCAGGTGCCGTTGTACCTGCACACCTCGCCCGAGTTCGCCATGAAGAAGCTGCTGGCCGGCGGGCTGGCCCGGGTCTTCCAGATGGCGCGGGTGTATCGCGACGGTGAGCGCTCCGCCACCCATCACCCGGAGTTCACCCTGCTGGAGTGGTACCGGGCGGGCGCGACGTATACCGATCTCATGGACGAAACGGAAGCCTACGTCGCCGCCTGCCAGCGGGCCGCCGGTGCCAAGGCGCTGCGCTGGCGGGAGAGCGAGGCGGACGCGACGCGGCCGTGGCGGCGCCTGTCGGTGGCCGAGGCGATGGCCGAATACGCCGGTGTGGACCTGATGGCCTGTCTGCCACCGGAGCCCGCGCGCGACCCCGACCCGGCACCGCTGGCGGCGGCGGCCCGGCGGCTGGGCCTGACCGTGGGCGACGACGACCGCTTCGACGACGTCTTCTTCCGCATTTTCCTGGAGCATGTCGAGCCGCGCCTGGGCTTCGGCGCGCCGTGTCTCCTCTATGACTATCCCGTCTGCATGGCGGCGCTGTCACGACCCAAGGCGGCGGACCCCCGGCTGGCCGAACGCTTCGAGGTCTATGTCTGCGGCCTGGAACTGGCCAACGCGTTCGGAGAACTGACCGACGCGGCCGAACAGCGCGCCCGCTTCGAGGCCGACATGGATCTCAAGCAGGCGCTGTACGGGGAACGCTACCCCATCGACACGGACTTCCTGTCGGCGCTGGAAGCCGGCCTGCCCGACTGCGCCGGCATCGCCCTGGGCCTCGACCGGCTGGTCATGCTGTGCGCCGGGGCGCGCCGCATCGAGGACGTGCTATGGGCGCCGGTGGCGGAGGGACGGTAGGCGAGCGACCGGATCACCCGTCCCGCAGCGCCTCCAGCACCGCCTCGGGGCGTTTCTCGATCACCTTCAGCAGCACGCGGGCGGGTCCTTCCGGCCGGCGCGCGCCCTGCTCCCAGTTGCGGACCGACCCCACCGAGAAGCCGAAACACCGCGCGAACGCCTGCTGGGTCAACCCCATACGCTCCCGCAGCGCCTTGACATCCACCTCGGCCGGCACGGCGACGACGGTCTCGCGCACGGGCACCGGCCGGCCTTGCGCGTAGGCAACCGCTTCCCGCATGCCTTCGATGATCTTCGAAGCAGACATGTCGCGACGCCTCCATCCGTGCCGAGCGCGGCCCGCCCGGTCAGTCCATGCCATAGGCCGAAACATAGGCTTTGACCAAGCCACGCAGTTCGGCCTTCTCGGAGGCGGTCAGGGTCGCCTTCTCCCCTTGGCGTACACCGCGATCAACGCCAAGGGCATGGCCTCGTTATGGAAATAGTAGATCACGCGGGCGCCGCCCCGCTTGCCCTGACCGCGACGGGCGAGACCCCACCGCAGTTTCCGGACCCCGCCTGTCCCCGGGATTAGGTCCCCGATCCGCGGCGCGCAGGCCAGCGTCACCCTCAGATGATCCAGCTCCTCGACGCTGAACAGGGTGTCGGCGTCCTTTCGGAAGGTTTGGAACTCGAGGATCGTGACGGCACGGTCTTTCGACAGCCCCACGGTCCGCCCCTCCCGACGCTCTCGGTCTACGCTGGATAACGGTAGGACGGGCAGGCGACTGCGTCAATGAGGTATGGCCGTCCCGAACAGGGTCGCGCCGCATCGAGGACGTGCTATGGGCGCCGGTGGCGGACGACACCCCATGACTTGACCGGTTGATGCGAGGGCGGGATCCTAATCCCGACGCGCCTCCGGTGGAGCCCCGCCATGTCCACGCTGTACGATCTGGATTTCCACGCCTGGGCGACCGAGCAGGCCGCCCTGCTGCGGGCCGGCCGGCTGGACGAGGCCGACGTCGCCCATATTGCCGAGGAGATCGACAGCATGGGCCGCACGGAACGGCGCGAGCTGGTCAACCGCCTCGTCATCCTGATGCTGCACCTGCTGAAATGGCAGCACCAGCCGGCCCGTCGCGGCAATTCCTGGCGGCTGTCGATCAGGGAACAGCGGCTCCGTCTGGCTGCCCACCTGGAGGACAACCCGAGCCTCAAGGCCAGCCTCGACGCGGCCATCGTGCGGGCGTGGCGGCTGGCGGTGATCGAAGCCGAGCGCGAAACCGGCCTGCCCGAGGCCACCTTTCCGGTCGCCTGTCCCTATGCGTTCGACGCCATGATGGACGACGGGTTCTGGCCCGACGCGGCGTCGTAGCCCCCCACCCTACCCCTCTTCGCGCTCCGGGGAGTGCGCCTCCATCAGCGCGTTCAGGCGCGCCACCGCCGCCTTCGGCCCCTCGGGCCAGGCCCACACCCCGCCGCTGACGGCCAGGAAGTCGGCGCCGGCCTCGATCAGCGGGCGGGCGTTGTCGGGCGAAATCCCGCCGATGGCGACCACCGGCACCACCATGTCCTGTGCCCACCACTGCAGCAGGTCCAGGTCGGCCCGGGTCCTGGCCTCCTTGGTTTCGGTGGGGAAGAAGGCGCCGAAGGCGACGTAATCGGCCCCGTTCTCCCCGGCCTCCATCGCCAGATGGCGGGAGTCGTGGCAGGTGACCCCCACCACCCCATCCTCGCCGACGATGCGGCGGGCCTCGACCAGGGGTGTATCCTCCTGGCCGACGTGCACGCCGTCGCACCCGGTCTCCACCGCCAGGTCGGGGCGGTCGTTCATCAGCACCGCGACGTTGCGGGCCTGGGCCAGCGGCACCAGCACGCCGGCGACGCGGCGGATGGTGTCGTCGTCCACGTCCTTGAGGCGGATCTGAAGGCAGGCGACATCGCCGCCGTCCAGCGCCTCGGTCAGGGTGGCGGCGAAGGCGTCCCCGTCGTCGATGCGCGGCGGCGTGATGAGGTAGAGGCGGCAGCGGTCTTCGGGTCTGCGGGCGGGCATGGCGGGCCTTGGCTCAGCGGAACGGGAGAGCGTTCCCTCTTACCGCTCCCGCTCCATCTGGTCCAGGAAGGCGCGATAGGCGGCGACCACCCGGGCCGGGGAGAACTCGGCCGCCACGCGCTCGGCGCCACGGCCGACCAGATGGGCGGCCAGATCCGGGCTGTCCAGCACCCGACGAAGGGCCGCGGCCAGGGCGCCGGCGTCGTCCTTGGGCACCAGCAGCGCGTCGTCGCCGTCGCGCACCATCTCGGCCGGGCCGGCGGCGTCGGCCACCACCAGCGGCCTGTCGTGCGCCCAGGCCTCCACGGTCACCGTGCCGTTGGGCTCGTAGCGCGACGGGAACACCACCACATCGGCGGCGCGCATCAAGGCCGTGCGGTCATCGCGCCAGCCCAGGAAGCGCACCCGCCCGGCCACGCCCAGCGAGTCGGCCAGGGCCTCCAGGGCGCCCCGCTCCGGCCCCTCGCCCGCGATCCAGAGGTACGCGCCGGGTACGGCGGCCAGCGCGTGCAGCAGCACGTCCAGCCCCTTGACCGGGTGCAGCCGCCCCAGCGCCAGCAGCAGGGGCGCGTCCGCCGGGGTGTCGTGATGGGCGCGGTCGACCGGGGCCGCCCCCTCGTCCACGACGCAGAAGTTGGGGATGTAATGCACCCGCCGCTCGGGCCAGCCGCCATCCAGGATGTGGCGGCGGATGCCGGGGATGATGGCGATGAGGTGGTCGAAGCCCCGGTAGTACTTCAGATCGTAGTAGCCGCCCAGGCGCGCCGCCCGGATCCAGGCCCCGCCGGGCAGCTTGGCCGCCGCCCGGTTCATCCAGGCCAGCGCAACCGTGGTACGGTGCACATGCATGTAGCGGCGCAGCATCCACGGCGTCCACAGGTCCGGCCGGCCGCCGAACGGCGCGGTGTCGACCCGGCAGCCGGCGGCCCGCAGCGCGGCGACACGCTCGGCGTGGGGCCGGATCACCAGCGACTGGTCGACGCCGTCCTTCTGCAGGGCGACGGCCAGGGTGGTGAAAAAGGTTTCGGCGCCGCCGTGCGCGGCGCCGGCCATGACCTGGGTGAGATGCACGCGGACCTCTCTTGATAAGGCGCGTCATGGGTGGCCGGGATGCGGTCCCACGCGGGAGCGTGGGACCGAGAAAGGGCGCTCGCGCCCACGCTCCCGCGTGGGCGCCGTCGGCGGCATGACGGTCCCACGCCGGAGCATGGGACCGAGAAAGGGGGTCTCGCGCCCATGCTCCCGCGTGGGCGCCGTCGGCGGCATGCCGGTCCCACGCCGGAGCGTGGGACCGAGAAAGGGGGTCTCGCGCCCATGCTCCCGCGTGGGCGCCCCTCTTCCCTCTCGCGCCCATGCTCCCGCGTGGGCGCCGTATCCGGCGTGGGACCGAGAAAGGGGAGGGGAGCGGGGGACCGACAAAGCGGAGCGCGCCCCCGCGGCCCTACTCCACCGGCGTGATGGCCTCCCAGCGATGCACGGCGTCGAGGCCGTCCAGCACCACCCCGTCGAAGCCCAGGTCCATGACCGCGACGAAGAAGTCGCCCAGCAGCGCCTTCCACGCCGGGTCCCAGTACTCGGTGAAGTAGGCCCCGGTCCGGTCGCGCGCGGTCGCCGACAGCCAGCGCGGCGCCCCCAGGCGCCAGTCCGGTTCCCAGTAATAGGCGTCCTCATGCGCGAAGGCCACGTCGAAGGTCGCCAGCACCAGCCGGCGCGCCCCCAGCTTCTTGTAGCGCAACGCCTGGACGTCGGCCTCGCCCAGCGCCACCCCGCCCAGCAGGAACGGGTTCAGCACCAGCATGTCGTGGTTGGTGTCGCGCAGGGCGCCGATCAGCAGGCTGGCGTCGCCGTAGCCGGCCGCGGTCTCCAGCCACAGGATCGAGCGGGCCTGGGCCGGGTCGGTGATGTTGTCCGGGTTCTCGCCCCAGGGCCGCCCGACGGGCACCGTGTCGAGGCGGCCGTCGGCCGCCGTGTCGACATGGATCAGCACGTCGGCGGCCCGCGCCCGGCGGCGCGCCTCGGCGGCGGTCTCGCGGTCGGCGCAGTGCTCGACCGACACCAGCCGCAGGCCCATGTCGGCCAGCCGCGCCAGCCGGTCGTCCGCGATCGGCGGCTCGCCGCAGAACTGGCCGTCCAGCACCAGCCCGTCGACGGCCCCCAGGAACCCGCCGGCCGGCTCGCCCACACCGGCGGCCGGGCTGTCCGGATCGACGGCGCCCAGCCCGCCCGCGGCCGCGCGCGCCGCCTCCAGCACGGCCTCGCGACGGGTGCGGAACGCCAGGGTGGCGCCGCCGCGCGCCAGCACCGCGAAGTTCGGATCGCGGGCGCGGGCATACCGCGCCAGTTCGCGCACGATCAGCCGCAGTTCGGCGCGGAAGTCGGGGATCATCGTCGGCGGCAGCACCAGCAGCGGCTCGCCGGGATCGCGCTCGGCGGCCCGCGCGGCCTCGCGCGCCTCGCGCTCGCGGCGGTAGCGGTCCATCAGGCCGGGCCGCTCGCCCGGGTCGTAGAGGCCCTGGGGGTCCATGCCCTCCTGCTCGGGCGCCAGTCCCAGGTCGCGCATCTGCTCCATCAGCCGGTCGGTGCCCGGCCCGGTCCCGGCGCCCGGCGCGGGCGGAGCGGGATCGGCGGCCCCGGCCGGCGCGGCGCTCAGGCCCACGCTCAGGACAGCGATCAGGGCGAGGGCAAGGGGGCGGATCATGCGGCGCTCTCCGCGACATGCTCGGCGATGGCGAGGCAGGCGGTCAGGCCCGGGCTCTCGATGCCATACAGCGCGGTATAGCCCGGCACCCCGGTCTCGCGCGGGGACTGTATCACGAAATCGCGCGCCGGCTCTCCGGGCGCCTGCACCTTGGGCCGGATGCCGGCGTAGGAGGCCGCCAGCGCGCCGTCCGGCAGCCCCGGCCAGTAGCGCCGGATGGCCTCGACAAACTGGCCCACCCGGCCGTCGTCCACGGTGTAGTCGGGGCGCTCCACCCAGGCCACGTCCGGGCCGAAGCGGCCCTGCCCGCCCAGGTCGCGGGTGTAGTGCAGGCCGAGCCCGGCCTGGTCCGGCACCGGGTAGATCAGCCGCCGGAACGGCGCCCGCCCGGTCAGCGAGAAATAGACGCCCTTGGCATAGTACAGTGGCGGCACCGTCTCCGGCGGCACGCCCGCGAGGGCGCGGCTGACCGCCTGCGCCCCCAGGCCGGCACAGTTGACCACGCCGTCGGCCCGCAGGGTCATGGGATCGGCCCCGCCCACCGCCAGCTCCAGGCCGTCGTCCCCCACGCGGCCGCCGGTGACCGGGGCGTGCACGGCCAGCACGGCGCCGGCGGCCTCGGCATCGCCCAGCAGCGCCAGCATGAGGCCGTGGCTGTCCACGATGCCGGTGGTCGGCGAGTGCAGCGCGGCGGCGCAGTCCAGCCCGTCCGGTTCCAGCGCCATGGCCTCGGCCGCCGACAGCCACGGAAGGTCCACCCCGGCCGCCGCGGCGCGCGTCCGGATCGCGCGCAGCGCGGCCAGATCGGCGTCGCCGCCGGCCCGGCTGGCGACGATCAGCTTCTCGCAGCGCGCGTGCGGGAGGCCGCGTTCGGCCAGATACCGGTAGAGCAGGTGCTTGCCGCGCACACACAGCCGGGCCTTGTGACTGCCCTCCGGGTAGTACACGCCGGCGTGGATGACCTCGCTGTTGCGCGAACTGGTCTCCGTGCCGAAGGTCTCGGCGGCCTCCAGGATCACCACTTCGCGGCCGGCCTCGGCCAGCGCCCGCGCCACCGCCAGGCCGATCACGCCGGCGCCGATCACCACCCGTTCCACCCGCTCCACGCTGCCCGCGCTCCCGTTCCCAGACCGCCACCCGTGCCGCCCCGTCGCCGGGCGGGCAAGTGTGGGCAGACGCCCGGCCACGGTCAAGCCACCCGCACGGCCGGGCGTGAGGCGGGCGGGGGGACGCCAGAGGGATCGCGCAGAGCGTGCAGTCCTCGGGATTCATTCCCTTTGATGGGGGACGCGCTTCGCGGCATCATGGCCAGGACGGGGGCCAGGATGGGGGCCAGGATGGGGGCAGACGCGCGGAGGGTCGACGCACCGGCGCCGGCCTGCGCGTGCGGACCCAAGCGCAGGAGCAGCAGGGCATGACCACACCGATCTGGTTCGCCACCAACCGTACCGAACCGCGCGGCGGGCGCAAGAGTTTCGGCACCCGCTTTCATGCCGACGGGCCGCAGTACTTCCGCGTCGGGCGCGGCGTGGTGACCTGGCTGGACCGCTGGGACGACTTCACCGTCGACTGGGAGGTCGAGCTGGAGAAGCGCCCGCCGGTGGAGGCGCCCGCCGCCGTGCCGGAGATGACCCGCCGGCGCGCCCGCAACGAGCGCCCGGGCAGCCTGCGCCTGTTCGAGAGCCTGCGTGCGACGCTGGACGCGGAGCGGACGGCCGGCCCCGGCCCGGGCGTCGCCGGGGACGCGCTGATCTTCATCCACGGCTTCGCCAACACCTTTGACAGCGCGCTGGGCCGCGCCGCGCAGTTGCGCGAGACCTACACCGTTGACCGCCCCGACCCGGCCAGCGGCGAGATCCGGGCCACCGAGCCGCACACGCTGGTGTTTTCCTGGCCGTCCGACGGTCAGGTTCAGCCCCCGTGGAAGTACAGCGGCGACCGCGAGGACGCCGCCATGTCCGGCCTGGCGATGGCGCGCGCGCTGCGCCGGTTCCTGGACTTCATGGAGGCCGGCGAGCGCTGCCCGCACCGCATCCATCTGGTGGCGCACAGCATGGGCAACTGGGCGCTGCGCCACGCCGTGCAGTGCCTCAAGGGGCTGATGGAGGGCGGCCGCCTGACCAAGGTGTTCGATCACGTGTTCCTGATGGCCGCCGACGAGGACGACGACTGCTTCGAACACGCGGACAAACTCAAACCGCTGACCGAACTGGCGCGGCGGATCCACGTCTACCACGCCGAGACCGATCTGGCGCTGGAGGTCAGCGACAAGACCAAGTTCAACCGCGATCGGCTGGGCACCGCCGGGCCGCGCACCTTCAGCGGGCTCGACACCCGCATCACCGCCGTCGACTGCACCGATGTGGCGGCCACCGAGATCGAGCATGGCTGCCACCAGTACTATCGCCTGCGGCCCGAGGTGATCCGCGACGTCCGCGCCGTGCTGGCCGGCGGCACGGGGGACCGCTTCCCCTGGCGCGAGACCGTCGAGCCGGGGCGGCGCTACCGGTTGCGGGCGGACGGGGGGTGAGGGGCAGGCGCCCACGCCGGAGCGTGGGCGCAAGACCCTTTTTCCCGGTCCCACGCTCCCGCGTGGGACCGTGCATGGCGCAAGACCCTTTTTCTCGGTCCCACGCTCCCGCGTGGGACCGCGCGCACCCCAGGCGCCCATGCCGGCGCGTGGGCGCAAGACCCTTTTTCCCGGTCCCACACTTCCGCGTGGAACCGTGCACACCCCAGGCGCCCACGCCGGAGCGTGGGCGCAAGCCCCCCTTTCCTCGGTCCCACGCTCCCGCGTGGGACCGCGCATACCCAGCGCGCCCGCGTGGGAGCGGACCCGGCGCGATCACCCGGCGCCCAGCACCTCCTCGACCGCGTCGCGGGTGGCGGCGATGATGGTGTCGGCCTCGGCCTTGGTGAGGCACAGCGGCGGCGCGATGCCGATGATGTCGCCCTGCGGCATGGCGCGGGCGATCACGCCCTGGCGCAGCATCGCCGAGACCGTGTTCGGCCCCACCTTGCGCGATGGCTCGAAGAACCGGCGCGGCTCCCGCGCCTCCACCAGTTCCACCGCGCACAGCAGGCCCTGGCCGCGCACCTCGCCGACGTTGGGGTGATGGCCCAGGGCGGCCTCCAGGCCCTCCTTCAGGTAGGCGCCGACGCTGCCGGCGTTGTCCACAAGCCCCAGGTCGTCGATCAGGGCGAGGGTCGCGACACCGGCCGCGGCGCCGATCGGGTGGGCCGAATAGGTCCAGCCGTGGCCGAACACGCCGTACTCGTCGGTGCCCTTCATCAGCACGTCGTAGACCGCGTCCGACACGATGGAGCCCGACAGCGGCGCATAGGCCGACGTCAGGCCCTTGGCGATGGTGATGATGTCCGGGCGCATGCCGTACAGATCGGACCCGAACATGGTGCCCAGGCGGCCGAAGCCGGTCACCACCTCGTCGGCGATCAGCAGGATGTCGTACTTCTCCAGCACCGCCTGGATGGCCTCCCAGTAGCCGGCCGGCGGCGGCACCAGGCCGCCGGTGCCCAGGGCCGGCTCGCCGATGAAGGCCGCCACCGTGTCCGGTCCCTCGGCCAGGATCAGCGCCTCCAGTTGGTCGGCGCACCAGGCGGAGAACTGCGGCTCACTCATGGCCGGGTCCGGGCGGCGGTAGTAGTACGGCGCCTCGGTGTGCTTGATGTAGGGCAGCGGCAGGTCGAACTGGGCATGGAACAGATGCAGCCCGGTGAGAGAGCCGGTCATCAGCCCGGAGCCGTGGTAGCCGCGCCAGCGCGAGATGATCTTCTTCTTCTCCGGGCGGCCCAGGACATTGTTGTAGTACCAGACCAGCTTGATGTTGGTCTCGTTGGCGTCCGAGCCGCTCAGGCCGAAGTAGACCTTGCCCATGCCCTCCGGCGCCCGGTCCACGATCATCTTGGCCAGGGTGATGGACGCCTCGGTGCCATGACCCACATAGGCATGGAAGTAGGCGAGCTGGCGCGCCTGCTCGGCGATGGCGTCGGAAATCTCGCTGCGGCCGTAGCCGGCGTTGACGCAGTACAAGCCGGCGAAGGCGTCGAGCAGCTTGTGGCCGTCGCGGTCCTCGATGTAGACGCCCGACCCGCCCGAAACGATGCGGTTGGCGGCGTCGCCGCGGGCGAACTGGGCCAGGTGGGTCGAGGGGTGCATGAAGCACGCCCGGTCCCAGGCGGAAAGCTGGTCGTTGGTGAGCATCGAACGGGGTTTCCTTGTTTGCTAGGGCGGCCTGGCCGAAACCAGCCGCCCGAACCGTCAGACAGACACCGTCATTGCGAAGAGCGGAGCGACGAGGCAATCCACGGCGGAGCGGGCTGCCGTCCGCTCTGGATTGCGTCGCCCCGCCCGTTTCGCCAGGCGAACAAGGCGGAACTCGCAAGGACGGGCCGCCGCGCCGCAGGCCGGGTGCGGGGGCCTCAGGCCCAATCGCGGCAGACGTACTTGACCTCGGTGAAGGCCTCCATGCCCAGGCGGGCGCCCTCGCGGCCGATGCCGGACTGCTTGTAGCCACCAAAGGGAATGGGGGCACCGGTTACCTTGGTCCGGTTGACCGCCACCATGCCATAGCGCAGCGCCCGGCTGGCGCGATAGATGCGACGCGGGTCGTTGGTGTGCAGATAGGCCACCAGCCCGGCCTCGCTGTCGTTGGCGCGGGCGATGGCCTCCTCCTCGGTGTCGAACGGCGCCAGGGCGGCGACGGGGCCGAAGGTCTCCTCGCGCCAGATCAGGGCGTCCGGCGGCACATCGACCAGCACCGTGGGTTCGAAGAACAACGGCCCGGCGGCGTGCCTCTTGCCGCCGCACAGCAGGCGCGCGCCCTTCTCCAGCGCGTCGGCGACGTGCTCCTCCTGCTTCTTCACGGCCGCCTCGTTCATCAGCGGGCCGATGTCGGGGTCGTCCAGCCCCGGCCCCACGGTCATGGCGGCGGTGGCCTCGGCGAAGGCGGCGCAGTAACGCTCGTACAGCGGCCGCTCGACGAAGATGCGGTTGGCGGCCAGACAGTCCTGGCCCGAGGTGGCGAACTTGGCCTTGATCCCTTCCGCCACCGCCTCGTCGAAGGTGGCGTCGGCGAACACCAGTACCGGCGCGTGCCCGCCCAGCTCCATGACCATGCGCTTCACGGTGTCGGCGGACTGGCGGTAGAGCAGCTTGCCGACCTCGGTCGAGCCGGTGAACGACAGCGCCCGCACGCGCGGCTCCGCCATCCACGGCGGCACCACCTCGGACGACTTGCCGGTGACCACGTTGAACACGCCCGCCGGCACACCGGCGCGGTCGGCCAGCTCGGCCAGCGCCAGGGCGGAGAACGGGGTCTCGCGCGACGGATGCACCACCACCGGGCAGCCGGCGGCCATGGCGGCGGCGGCCTTGCGGGTGATCATGGCGCACGGGAAGTTCCAGGGCGTGACCAGGGCGGCGACGCCGACCGGCTCGCGCCAGATCTCGACCTCGGCGTCGGGCAGGTGGCTGGTCACCCCCTCGATGTTGGGGCGTTTGGCCTCTTCGGCGTAGAACTCGATGAACGAGGCCGCGTAGTCGATCTCGCCCCGCGACTCGGACAGCGGCTTGCCCTGCTCCAGGGTCATGATCACCGCCAGGTCCTCGCGCGCCGCCGCCATCAGGTCGAACCAGCGGCGCAGGATGCGCGAGCGCTCCCAGCCCAGAGTGTGCGCCCACGGGCCGAACGCGGCATGGGCCGCGGCCACGGCGTCGGCGCTCTCCGCGGCGGTCAGCGCGGGAACGGTCCCGACCGGGCCGCCATCGGCCGGGTTGGTGACCGTCACCGTGTGGCCTGAGGCGGTGTCCCGCCAGGCGCCTCCGATGTAGGCGCGCTCGCGCAACAGCGCAGGGTCGGTCAGGGGCACGGACGATAGGTCCGTGCTGCTCGCGTGCCGCAGCATCACCGCCTCCCATGTCAGCATGTGGGTGGGTCGTCTGCCGATCAGGATAGGGGCGCCGGCCGTGAAAGTGGTCCTGAAGTCCGGCCGCCGGCGGAGAAGAATCGCCTGCCCCGACCCGCTGGGGGCAGAGGATCTTCCTGCCCCCATCCGGGCCCGCGCCGGGACCTTGACTCCCGTCCGCCCCCACAATAGAACGAAACAAGAACACATGGGGTGCCGTCGCATGTCTCACCCGCCATCACTGGACCGGCTGCGCCAGCGCATCCGGGTCCTGGAAGGCTCGGCCCGGGAGGCCGGCCGGGTGCTGCCCCTGGGGCTGGCCGCGCTGGATGCCGGCCTGCCCTGGGGCGGGCTGCCGCTGGGATGCCTGCACCAGGTGGTCGGGGAGGCCGACGATCCGGCCGAGGCCGCCACCGGGCCGGCGGCGGCGCTGGGGTTCACCGCCGTTCTGGCGGCGCGGCTGGCGGCGCACGCGGCGGCGCCGGTGCTGTGGTGCGTGCGGCACGGCGCGGCAGACGACACGCTGTTCCCGCCGGGACTGGCCCAGTTCGGCCTGCCGCCGGCGCGGCTGACCATCGCCCGCGCCCGCGACGATGTCCAGGTGCTGTGGTGCATGGAGGAGGGCCTGCGCACCGCCGGCCTCGCCGCCGTCGTGGGCCAGGCCCGCGCCGTCGACCTCACCGCCGGGCGCCGGCTCCAGCTTGCCGCCGAGGCCGGCGGCGTCACCGGCCTGCTGCTGGCCGCCGCCGGGCGGCGCGGCGCCGGGGCCGGGTCCGGAGTCGCATCGGTGGCGGCGACCACCCGCTGGCGGGTGACGCCGCGTCCGGCCGCGCCGGTGAGCTGGCCGGGGCTGGGACCGCCACGCTGGGACGTGACGCTGGAACGCTGCCGCGGCGGGCGCCCGGCACGCTGGAGCCTGGACTGGAACGATGAGACGGGTGATCTTTCTGTGGTTGCCGCGCTTCGCGACCGACCGGGTGACGCGGCCCGGCGACCCGCACGCCGACGCGCGTGACCGGCCCTTCGCGCTGACGGCGGAGACCGGCGCCGCCGCCACCCTGCACGCCGTCAACCGGGCGGCGGAGGCGGCCGGGGTGTTCGCGGGCATGCCGCTGACCGACGCCCGCGCGGTGCGGCCGGCCCTGCGGGTCGGGCCGGCCACACCCGCCGCCGACGTGGCGGCCCTCGGCGCGCTGGCCACCTGGGCCACGCGCTATACCCCCTGGACCGCCCTCGACGGCCCGGGCGACGGCGGTGAGGCCGGGCTCTGGCTGGACATCACCGGCTGCGCCCATCTGTTCGGCGGCGAGGACGCCCTGGCCCGCGACCTGCGGCAGCGCGTCCTGGCCCTGGGGCTCAGCGCCGTGCGCGTCGGCCTGGCCGACACCCAGGGCGCCGCCTGGGCGGCCGCCCGCTTCCTGGCCGACGATGGCGGTGATCCGCCCGGGGTCGCCCTGCTGCCGGAGGGGGCGCAGCGCCAGCTTCTGATGGGCCTGCCGGTGGAGGCCCTGCGGCTGCCGCCCGAGACCGTGGAGACCCTGCGGCGGCTCGGCCTGCGCCGCATCGGCGATCTCGCCACCCTGCCCCGGGCGCCGCTGACCGCGCGCCTGGGGCCGGCGGTGACCCAGCGCCTGGACCAGGCCCTGGGGCGGGAACCGGAGCCCTTCACGCCCCGCCCGCCGGTGGTGCCCTGGCGCGAGACCCTGGCCTTTCCCGAACCGATCGGACGCAGCGAGGACATCCTGGGCGCCGCCGAGGCCCTGTGTCGCGCGCTCCGGCCGCGCCTCGAACGCGCCGGCAAGGGCGCCCGCCGCCTGCTGCTGGAGCTGATGCGCGTCGACGGCACGCGGCTGCACCGCATGTTCGGAACCAGCCGGCCGGTCCGCGATCCGGCGGCCCTGACCCGGCTGTTCCGCGAGACCCTGGACGGCCTCGACGTCGGGTTCGGGATCGAGGCCATGGCGCTGACGCTGACCGCCGTCGAGCCGTTCGGGAGCGAACAGCCGGCCCTCGTCTCCGGGGCCGGCGCCGGAGACGACACGGCCGCGGGCGAGGCACGGCTCGCGCCGCTGCTCGACCGCCTGCGCGCCCGCCTGGGGCCGGACCGGGTGGTCCGCCCCGCGCCCCGCCCCAGCCACTGGCCCGAGACCGCCGTCACCATCGCCGAGCGGACCCCGGCCGGCGCGCCCGCCATCTGGCCAGCGACGGCGCCGCGCCCGCCGCGCCTGCTGGCCCCGGAACCGGTCGAGGTGCTGGCCGACGGCACCCCGCCCGCCCGCTTCCGCTGGCGCCGCCACACCTGGTGCGTGGCCCGCGCCGAAGGGCCGGAGCGGATCGCCCCGGAATGGTGGCACGACGCCGCGCCACCCCCGCCGACGTGCGTCCGCGACCTCTGGCGCATCGAGGACAGCGACGGCCATCGCCTGTGGCTGGCCCGCGAGCCCGGGAGCGGCTGGACCGTGCGGGGGGTGTTCCCATGACACCGTTGCCGTTGCCGTTGCCGTCTCCACCGCCCCCCGCCTACGCCGAACTGGACGTCACGACCAACTTCACCTTCCTGGAGGGCGCCTCGCATGCCGACGAACTGGTGGTCACGGCCGCCGCCCTCGGCCTGCATGCCCTGGCGGTCACCGACCGCAACAGCCTGGCCGGGGTGGTGCGGGCCTGGAGCGCCGCCCGCGACGCCGGCCTGCGCCTGATCGTCGGCTGCCGGCTCGACCTGGAGGACGCGCCGAGCGTGCTGGTCTATCCCACCGACCGCGCCGCCTACGGCCGGCTGTGCACCCTGCTCACCCTCGGCCGCCGGCGCGCCCCCAAGGGGGCGTGCCGGTTGGTCCGCGACGACCTCGCCGCCCACGCCGCCGGCCTGATCGCCGTGGTGCTGCCGCCGGAGGAGACCCCGGGGGCGGCCGCGCTGGACACCTTCGAACGCGACCTGGCGGCGCTGCGCGCGCTGTTCCCCGATCCCGACGCCTGCCACCTCGCCGCCCGCTGCCGCCTGGACGGCCGCGACGCCCGCCGGCTGGCCGTCCTGGCGGCGGTGGCCGGGCGCGCCGGGGTGCCGCTGGTCGCCACCAACGGCGTGCGCATGCACACCCCGGCGCGCCGGCCGCTGCTCGACGTGCTGACCTGCATCCGCGCGCACGTGACGGTCGAGACGGCCGGCTGGCGCCTGGCCGTCAACGCCGAGGCCCACCTGAAGGGACCGGCGGAGATGGCCGTCCTGTTCGCGGACCATCCCGAGGCCCTGGCCCGCACGGTGGCGATCGCGGATCGCTGCACCTTCGACCTGGGAGACCTGCGCTACGAGTACCCGGACGACATCACCCCGCCCGACCGTACACCGCAGCAGCACCTGGAGGACCTGACCCGCGCCGGCATGGCCTGGCGCTGGCCGGACGGCGCGCCCGCGTCTGTGCGCGACACCGTCGCGCGCGAACTGGCGATCATCCGCGACCTCGACTACGCGCCCTATTTCCTGACCGTCTACGACATCGTGCGCTTTGCCCGCTCGCGCGGGATCCTGTGCCAGGGCCGCGGCTCGGCGGCCAACTCGGCGGTGTGCTACTGCCTGGGCATCACGGCCATCGACCCGGCCCGCTTCGACCTGTTGTTCGAGCGTTTCATCTCCGCCGCCCGCAACGAGCCCCCGGACATCGACGTCGACTTCGAGCACGAACGCCGCGAGGAGGTGATCCAGTACCTCTACGAGACCTACGGCCGTGCCCGCGCCGGGCTGGCGGCGACGGTCATCCGCTACCGCACACGCTCGGCCATCCGCGACGTCGGCAAGGCGCTCGGGCTGTCGCAGGACGCGGTCTCGGCGCTCGCCGGCACGGTCTGGGGCTCCTCCGCGCGCCCCCTGGAGGAGGCCCATGTGCGCGAGGTCGGCCTGGACCCCGCGGATCCGCGCCTGCGCCTGGCGCTGACCCTGGTCGACGAGCTGCGCGGCTTCCCCCGCCACCTGTCGCAGCACGTGGGCGGCTTCGTGCTGACGCGGGGGGCGCTGCACACCACCGTACCGATCGAGAACGCCGCCATGGCCGACCGCACGGTCATCCAGTGGGACAAGGACGACCTGGACGCGCTCGGCCTGCTGAAGGTGGACGTGCTGGCGCTGGGCATGCTGACCTGCGTCCGCAAGGCCTTCGACCTGCTGCGCGCCACCGGCGGGCCGGACCTGACCCTGGCCACCGTCCCGGCGGAGGATCCGGCGGTCTACGACATGCTGTGCGCGGCCGACTCGCTGGGCGTGTTCCAGGTCGAGAGTCGCGCTCAGATGAGCATGCTGCCGCGCCTGCGGCCGCGCTGCTTCTACGATCTGGTGGTGGAGGTCGCCATCGTCCGCCCCGGCCCCATCCAGGGCAATATGGTCCATCCCTACCTGCGCCGCCGCCAGGGGCTGGAGCCGGTGACCTATCCCTCCGGCGCCCTGCGCCGGACCCTGGAAAAGACCCTGGGCGTGCCCCTGTTCCAGGAGCAGGCCATGCGCATCGCCATCGACGGCGCCGGCTTCACCCCGGCCGAGGCCGACAACCTGCGCCGCGCCATGGCGGCGTTCCGGCGCGCCGGCACCATCCACCGCTTCCGCGACCGCTTCGTCGCCGGCATGCGGCGCAACGGCCACGACCGCGCCTTCGCCGAGGCCTGCTTCCGCCAGATCGAGGGCTTCGGCGAGTACGGTTTCCCGGAAAGCCACGCCGCCAGCTTCGCCCTGCTGGTGTACGTGTCGGCCTGGCTCAAGCGCCACCACCCGGCGGCCTTCGCCTGCGCCCTGCTCAACAGCCAACCGATGGGGTTCTATTCCGCCGACCAGATCGTGCAGGACGCGCGCCGGCACGGCGTGACGGTGCGGCCGGTGGACGTCACCCGCAGCGCCTGGGACAACACCCTGGAGCCGGTCCGCGGCCCCGACGGCACACCGGCCGGCCTGGCCCTGCGGCTCGGCTTCCGCCAGGTCAAGGGGCTGGCGGGCACGGCGGCCGACCAGGAGGCCCGGCGCATCGCCGCCGCCCGCCTGCGGCGGCCGTTCCGCGACGCCGAGGACCTGTGGGCGCGCGCCGGCCTGTCGGCGCGCACGCTGGACATCCTGGCGCGCGCCGATGCCCTGGCCGGCCTGGGGCTCGACCGCCGCGCCGCGCTGTGGGCGGTCAAGCGCCTGAAGGCGCCGCCGCTGCCGCTGTTCGCCGCCTCCGGGGCGCGCGAGACCGGGGCCGAACCGGCCGTGGCGCTGCCCGAGGCCGGGCTCGGCGAGGCGGTGGTGGAGGACTACGAGAGCCTGCGCCTGACCCTGCGGGCGCACCCCCTGGCGCTGCTACGGCCGACGCTGGACCGCGACGGGGTGCTGTCCACCCGCCGCCTGCGCGCGGCCGCCGACGGCGACCGGGTGCGGGTCGGCGGACTGACGGTGTGCCGGCAGCGGCCGGGCACCGCCAAGGGGACCCTGTTCATCACCCTGGAGGACGAAGAGGGCACCGCCAACCTGATCGTCCCGGCGCGGGTGTTCGAGGCCCACCGCCAGGCGGTGCTGCGCGCCCGCCTGCTGTACGCCGAGGGCCGCTTCCAGACGGAGGGCGAGGTCCAGCACGTCCTGGTGACCCGGCTGGAGGACCGCACCGACCGCCTGGCCGGCCTGACCGCCGATCCGGCCGATCTGGCCCTGATCCCCAGCCGCGCCGACCGGGTGGGCCGCTTCCCCCCTGCCTTGGGAGGGGCCGGCGCCCGCGGCAGTGAACCCTGACCGCCTCGCTTGCGCGCGCTCTCCCGGCCGCCCCCTCAAGGCCCGGGCAGCACCACGCGCATGACGTCGGCCAGGCGCGGCGCCGGGAAGCGGCCGCGCCACTCGCGCGGATAGCCCAGCGAGACCTCCTCGAAGCGGGTGCCGTCGCGCCAGTCGGTGCGCGGGACGTGCTGGTGCCCGGTGACCACGACCGGGGCGTTGAACCGCTGATGCCAGTCCTCGGTGTGCACGGTCCCGCACCAGGGCGCCAGACGTGGCACCCGATGGATGAACAACAGGTCGCGCCGCAGTGGGAAATGATTGATGAGCACCGTCCGCGTTCCCGGCGGCAGCGCCGCCAAGCGGGCGGCGGTCGTCTCCACCCGGCTGCGGCACCAACTCGCCCGGTCGGCGTGCGGCGCCGGCGACAGGTGGAACTCGTCGGCGCACAGGGCGTGGCCCTCCGCCGCCCAGGCCCGCAGGTCGCCGAGCGCGATCCCGGGCGGGCGGAAGCTGTAGTCATAGAGCAGGAACAGCGGACACAGCACCAGCGGACCGTCCGCGCCACCCGCGCCCCCCGCCGGCCTTATGGTGCCGTGCGGGCCGGGCCATTCCGGATAGGGGTCCTCGGGGGTCAGCACCCCGAACGACCGCGCCAGCGCGACCAGGGCCTCGTACTTGGCCTCGCCGGCCAGCGGGCCGTCCGCCTCCTCGGTGGTCCACAACTCGTGATTGCCGGGAACCCAGATCAGCTTCCCGAACCGCGGCGCCAGGGCCTCGAACGCCAGCGCGGCGTGGGCCAGGGATTCGCCGATGTCGCCGCACAGCACCAACCAGTCGTCGCGGTGATCGTCCAGATCGTCCAGGATCGCCCGATTCTCGGCATGTCCCAGGTGTAGGTCGCTGACCGCCAGCAGCCGCACGGTCCGTCCTCCGCGTTCGCCCCGCCCCTCGCTCTTTCCGTCCACGCGACACCAGTGTAGCACACGCCCGGACCGCCCGCCGCGTTCTCCGGGCGCTCCGTCCGTCCCCCGACGCGCATCACTGCCATGCCGCCCGGCCCGTGCTACGCTCGTGTCCTGATCCAGACAAAAGATGCAGCCCGCGTTCTCTTGTCTGGCTCTTGTCTGGATCGAAGGTGCACGAGAAACAGTGTTTTGTGCAGCGACGATCACAGCCGAACGGGCGCAGGAGGGGCGACCATGACGGGAGCCACATGGGGCTGGATCGGCGGCATCGCCGGCACGCTGATCGGACTCGCCGGCGGCGCCTACGGAAGCTGGTGCTCGATCCGCAACGCCCGGCCCGGCCCGCCGCGCCGCTTCATGGTCTGGTCGGTCGTCATCCTGTGGCTGGTGCTGGGCGTGCTGATGGGGCTGATCGGCCTGGTCGTCGCCGGGATGCTGCCGCGCTGGACCGTCTGGGTGGCGCAGACGGCGTTCCTCCTGGCGCTGGGGCCGGCCATCGTGCTGGGCAACCGCCACCTGAGCCGACTCGAGGCGGCCGACCGCGCCCCGGACCCTTCCAAGGGGGACCGATCCTGACCGGCCCTCACCGGTGCGGCTGGTCCTCCTCCAGGCGGCGCAGCAGGAACTCGCGCCCCACCTTGACCTGCGGCGCGCCGTCGTAGGCGATGATATCGGCGGTGGCGTAGGTCTCGTTCCAGTTCTCGGGCAGGAAGCTGCCGGTGCCGATGACGTCGATGGGCGCCTTGGCATAGCCCATGACCCGGCACTTGGCCGGCCCGAACCCGGACGACGCGATGATGCGCACGCGCTCGAAGCCGGCGTCGTTCAGCGCCTCGCGGGCGTACCACACGGCGGCGGCCGAGACGCCGGTGCCGATCAGGTAGCGCAGTTCCCGCTCCGAGCGGTAGCCGCGGATGGCGTCGGGACAGTGCCGCTCCAGCACGGCGTACGACGACTGCGTGTCCAGGCCCTCGATGAAGCGGCCACCGTGGGTATCCAGGCGCACCGCCAGCCGCCCGCTCGCCGCCAGCTCCGGGAACCGGCGGCAGACGGCCAGCGAGTCCGTGATCTCCTGGCCGAAGTAGTCCACCAACACGGTCAGCGGGGTGTCCGGAAAGGTCTCGTGGAACATCTCGGCGGCACGCACCGTGCTGCCCGCGTAGCCGATCAGGCCGTGCGGCATGGTGCCCAGGCCGCGCTCCTGTCCGAAGAAGTGCGCGGTGGCATCGGTGGCGTTGCCGATGAAGCCCTGCGCCCCCGCCTTGCGGCGCGCCCGGTTGGAGCCGACGGACGCGGCATAGGCCATCAACTCGGCCATCTCGGTGCCGGCGCAATGGCGCGCGTCCATGGCCAGGAACGCCACGCCCGGCAGTTCGGCGCTCATGGTGAAGGCATTGTAGGCCGCCACCCCGCAGGCGCCCAGCTTCTGCAGAAACAGGGTCTCCAGATCGACCAGCCCGGCCAGCGAGCCGGTGAGGTACATCATGGGCTCGCCGGCCCCGACCCACTGACTCTCGCGGAACAACTCCTCGACCTCGACCTCGAAGCCGCGCGCCGCCGCCACCGAGCGCAACCACATCAGCGCCAGGCGCGGCGCGTAGACCACCGGCCGGCGCATGAAAATGGCGTAGGTCACCTGACGGTCGCCGAACCGCTGCACGATGTCGCGGGTCCGCACGAAGTAGGAATCGGTCCACGCCCGGATGCGGTCGGCCTGCGGCCACGAGGCGCTGATGCTGCCGGTGGCGTCCGACGGAATGCTGTCCATGATGACTCCAACACCCTCAAGCGGGACGGCCGCAGCCGCCACGGCCCGGCCTCCCGGCGCTCAGGAGACGGCGGCCAGCCCGGGCGGCGCCAGCTTGCCCAGGCTGCGCTCCTGCTTCAGGCCCTCGGCGATCAGGAAGGCCAGCTCCAGTGCCTGATTGGCGTTCAGGCGCGGGTCGCAGTGGGTATGGTAGCGGTCGCCGAGACGGGCCTCGGTGATGGCCTGGGCGCCGCCGATGCATTCGGTGACATCGCGCCCGGTCATCTCGAAGTGCACCCCGCCGGCGTGCGTGCCCTCGGCGCTGTGCACGGCGAAGAAGCCGCGCACCTCGGCCAGGATGCGGTCCACCGAGCGGGTCTTGAAGCCGCTGGACGCCTTCACCGTGTTGCCGTGCATGGGATCGCAGGCCCACACCACGGTGCGCCCCTCGCGCTTGGTGGCGCGCACCAGGGCCGGCAGATGGCTCTCGATCTTGTCCGCGCCCATCCGCGAAATGATCGTCAGCCGTCCCGGATCGTTATGGGGATCGAGCACGTCGATCAGCCGCAGCAGCTCGTCCTCGGTCATGGACGGCCCGGCCTTGAGGCCGATCGGGTTGCGGATGCCGCGCAGGTACTCGATGTGGGCGCCGTCGCGCTGGCGGGTGCGGTCGCCGACCCACAGCATGTGCGCCGTGGTCGAGTAGAACTCGCCGGGGTGGGTCGAGTCCTCGCGCGTCAGGGCCTCCTCGTAGTTCAGCAGCAGCGCCTCGTGCGAGGTGTAGAACTCGGTCTCGCGCAGTTGCGACACCGACTCGCCCGTCAGGCCGCACGCCTCCATGAAGCCCAGCGCCTCGGTGATGCGATTGGCCATGTCCTGGTAACGTTCGGCCGCCGGGCTGCCCTTGATGAAGTCCAGGGTCCAGCGGTGCATCTGGAACAGGTCGGCATAGCCGCCCTGGGCGAAGGCGCGCAACAGGTTCAGGGTCGCGGCCGACTGGTGGTAGACGCGCAGCAGCCGGTCCGGGTCGGGCTGGCGCACGGCCGCCTCGAACTCCATGCCGTTGACCATGTCGCCGCGGTAGGACGGCAACTCGACCCCGTCCACCACCTCCATCGGCGCCGAGCGCGGCTTGGCGAACTGGCCGGCCATGCGGCCCACCTTGACCACCGGGCAGGCGGCGCCGTAGGTCAGCACCACCGCCATCTGAAGGATCACGCGGAAGGTGTCGCGGATGCTGTTGGCGTTGAACTCGGCGAAGCTCTCGGCGCAGTCGCCGCCCTGCAACAGAAACGCCTTGCCGCGCGCCACCTCGCCCAGCGCCCGCCGCAGCCGGCGCGCCTCGCCGGCGAACACCAGCGGCGGCAGCACCGCCAGATCGGCCTCGACGGCCCGCAGGCGCGCGGCGTCCGGATAATCGGGCACCTGCTGGATCGGCTTGTCGCGCCAAGTGTGCGCTGTCCACTCGCGGGCCATCGTCCTGCCTTTCGTCTGCCTCTCTGTCCGCCGCCGCCGGCCGGAGTGCCCTCATATAATGGGACCGCGGGCGCGATGAAAGGACGAAAGACGCCAAGAGCGCGCGTGCCGGCGCACCTGCACTCTTGTCAGCAAAGCGCCTTTCATGCCAAGTACCGCCGCTTGACGGCGGTCGGGAGCCGGACGCCGCGCTCCGGGGGGAGCGCACCGTGGGCGTGGTGGCGCCGCCGGCGCCGTCATCGTCCCTGCCGAGGCCGGGTCCGCGACGCCCCTCCGGGCCGCCGCCCTGCCCCACCCGCCCCCGGAGCCGTACCGCCGCCCGCCGAGAAGGAGCCCGGTCGTGTCGTTGCAAGACTACCTGTTCACCTCTGAATCCGTGTCCGAGGGACATCCGGACAAGGTTTGCGATCGCATCTCCGATGCCGTCGTCGACACCTTCCTCGCCGCCGATCCGATGGCCCGGGTGGCCTGCGAGACGCTGACGACCACCGATCTGGTGATCCTGGCCGGCGAGGTGCGCGGCCCGGCCGAGGTGGCGGAGAACCCCGACCGGCTGGAGGAGGAGGTCCGCGCGGCCATCCGCGATATCGGCTACGACCAGGAGGGCTTCCACTGGGAGCGGGCCAAGGTCCAGATCTATCTGCACAGCCAGTCCAGCGACATCGCCCAGGGTGTCGACGCCAGCGGCAACAAGGACGAGGGCGCGGGCGATCAGGGCATCATGTTCGGCTACGCCTGCGACGAGACCGACGAATTGATGCCGGCGCCGATCGCGTTCTCGCACCGCATCCTCCAGTCCCTGGCGGAGGCCCGCAAGCAGGGCCATGCCCCAATCCTGGGACCGGACTCCAAGAGCCAGGTGACCCTGCGCTACGTCGAGGGCCGGCCCGTGGGGGCGACCAGCGTCGTGGTCTCGACCCAGCACGTCAGCAGCGCCAGCCAGGACGAGGTGCGCGAGCTGGTGCGCCGACACGTCGAAAAGGTGCTGCCCGAGGGCTGGATGTGCCCGGACGACGAGTTCTACGTCAACCCGACCGGACGCTTCGTCATCGGCGGCCCGGTGGGCGACTGCGGCCTGACCGGGCGCAAGATCATCGTCGACACCTACGGCGGCGCGGCCCCGCACGGCGGCGGCGCCTTCTCCGGCAAGGACCCCACCAAGGTGGACCGCTCCGCCGCCTACGCTGCCCGCTATCTGGCCAAGAACGTCGTCGCCGCTGGCCTGGCGCGCAAGTGCACCATCCAGCTGTCCTATGCCATCGGCGTCTCCAAGCCGCTGTCGGTCTACGTCGACACCCACGGCACGGGCACGGTCAACGAGGCCGCGCTGTCGCTGGCGCTGCGTGAGGTCATGAACCTGTCGCCGCGCGGCATCCGCGAGCACCTGGGCCTGAGCCGGCCGATCTATGCCCGCACCGCCGCCTACGGCCACTTCGGCCGCACGCCGCTGGACGACGGCGGCTTCTCGTGGGAGCGGGTGGACCTGGTGGACGACCTGAAGACGGCCCTTGGTCTCTGATCCCGAGCATACGTCCCCCCCGGACGGCGTCCGCACCGAGGACGTCCGCTTCTACGGCCGGCGCAAGGGCAAGCCCCTGCGCGCCGGCCGGCAGGCGGCGATGGACCGGGTCCTGCCCGCGCTCGCCATCCCGGCACCGGCCGAGGGCGAGAGCCTTGATCCACGGACCCTGTTCCCCCGCCCCCCGCGCGCGGTGTGGCTGGAGATCGGCTTCGGCGGCGGCGAGCACCTGGCGGCCCAGGCGGCCGCCCACCCCGATGTCGGCTTTGTCGGCGGCGAGGTGTTCGAATACGGCGTCGCCAAGCTGGTCGCGGCGGTGGACGACGCCGGCCTGACCAACGTGCGGATCTGGCCGGACGACATGCGTCCCCTGCTGGCGCACCTGCCCGACGCCTGCCTTGAGCGCATTTTCGTGCTGTTCCCCGACCCCTGGCCGAAAAGCCGCCATGCCAAACGGCGGCTGATCGCGCCCCGCCGCCTGGACCTGTTCGCCCGCCTGCTGACGGACGGCGGCCTGCTGCGGGTGGCCAGCGACGATCCCGGCTATGTCCGCTGGACGCTGCGCCACGCCACCGCGCACCCGGCCTTCGAGTGGACCGCCCGGCGGCCCGCCGACTGGCGCGCGCCCCCGGCCGACCACGTACAGACCCGCTACGAGGCCAAGGCCCTGGCCGCCGGCCGCCCGCCGGCGTACCTGGATTTCCGGAGGCGTCCGCGGTCCGCGTAGGGCCGCACCCACTCTGTCCTGCCCGTGGTCCCACGCGGGAGCGTGGGACCGAGAAGGAGATCTCGCGCCCACGGTCCTCCGTGGGCGCCAGACTGGCGCGCGGTCCCACGCCGGAGCGTGGGACCGAGAAAGAGATCTCGCGCCCACGGTCCTCCGTGGGCGCCAGACTGGCGCGCGGTCCCACGCCGGAGGGTGGGACCGAGAAGGAGATCTCGCGCCCACGGTCCTCCGTGGGCGCCAGACTGGCGCGCGGTCCCACGCCGGAGCGTAGGACCGAGAAAGAGATCTCGCGCCCACGGTCCTCCGTGGGCGCCATGGTGCACGCCCTACGCCCGCGCCAGATACTCGGACCGGTAGCGCAGTGACCGGCGCACCGTGCCCCCCGCCGTGTCGCGCAGGTCCATCTCCAGCGTCGGATCCGCGCGCATGGCGTCGCGCGCCGCCAGGTGCAGCACCCCCACCGGCCGGTGCGGGATCTCGGCCTCGACGAAGGCGCCGCTGCGGGCGCACACACGCGGCACCTCCAGGTAGTTGCAGGCATGCGGCAGGATCGCCACCGGCAGGCCGTCCAGGTGCACCGCCATCACGATCGCCATCTGGTTCGAGCCCACGATGCGGCCCTTGTGCACCAGCCGCCGCATATGCCCCTGGATCACCGGCCAGTGCGGCGCGTCGGCGGCGAGGGCGAACACCCCGTTGTTGAACGGCCGCACCCGCGCCAGCCGGCGCACCGCCTCCGCTGGCAGGCGGGCGCGGCGGGCGTGCTTCATGCAGTAGGTGCGGGCCAGCACCCAGCCGCCCAGGAAGCCCCGGATGTCGAGCGGGATCGGGCTGGTCGGGCGGTCGTCGTAGCCCACCGCCAGGCCGGCCTCGGCCACCCCGGTCAGCAGCCAGTCGATGGCCGCCGGGTCGCACACCCAGGCGTCGGCGTCGATCCAGATGTAGACGTCGTAGCCGGGAAAGAAATCGCGGGTGTACAGCTTGGCGACCCGGGCCATGAGCCAGTCGCGGCCGGCAGCGCGGCGTTCGGCGGCGTCGATGCTCCAGGTGCCATCGGCGAAATTCTCCACCTGCGGCCGCAGGCTCTCCGCGACGGCCGGGCTCATGCCGGTGCCGATCAGCGACAGGTCGATGTGGTCGAGGACGCGGTGGGCGCGCACGGAGGCGATCAGCTCCGCGGCCAGCGGGGCGTAACGGTCGTCGGCCCCGGTGACGATGGTGATCCGGGGCGATGCAACGGCGGTGCGGTCGGACATGGCGACGGGCGAACCTCGGTGACGGCGGGGCGCGCCACCTTACCCGCGCCGGCGCCGCACCTCAAACGCCGCCACCGCATGGCTTGAAGCGGTAGCGGAAGGTGCAGCGGTCGGCGCCCTCGGCGATGGTCTGGGCGCGCTCCAGGGTGATGCGCGGATCGTAGGCGCTGGCGAAGGTGCCGTCGCGGTTGCACGACAGCACGTCGGCGATCTCTCCCAGGCCCAGCTCCCGGTACACCTCGACAAAGCGGCAGCGGGTGACGTCGAAATCCAGGTGGTCCGGGCCGGCGCTCAGCACCTCCGCCTCCAGGCCGCTCTCCAGGCCGCGGTCGCGGTAGGTGGCGTTGAAGAGCGCCGTGAACCGCTCCATCGAGGTCTCGCCGTCCGGCTCGGCGGCCGCCGCGCGGCGCGCCTCGGCCTCGGCCGAGCGGGTGATGGCCCGCCCCAGCAGGGCACGGGCGCGCGCGGGACCGATCTCGGCCACCAGTTCCTCGTAGATCGGCTTGATCACCTCGCCCTGGAGGCGGCGGCGCGCGATGTTCGGCAGGTCGGCCATACCGTCGGCTCCTTCAGGCTCGGTCTCAGAACCCCGTGACCAGCACCGTCGGCAGCCAGGTGGCCAGGGACGGAACCGCGATCAGGATGGCCAGAACCACGATCTGGCACAGGATGAAGGGCAGCACGCCGGCGTACATCTGCCGCGTCGTCATGCCCGGCGGCGCGATGCCCTTGAGGTAGAAGATCGACGGCGCCATCGGCGGCGTCAGGTACGAGGTCTGGAGCATCACGAAGGTCAGCATCGCGAACCAGATCGGATCCACCCCGTAGAGGTCGAGCAGCGGCACGAAGATGGGCAGGCAGATCAGCAGCACCGAGACCCACTCCAGAATGAACCCGGCCACGAACACGATCGCCAGCAGCAGCAGCACCAGCCCCAGGGCGTCGACCTGGATGGCGTCCACCAGCCCCCGCACCACGTCGTTGCCGCCCAGCCCCCGGAAGATCGAACTGAACATGGAGCCGGCCACCACGATCAGCAGGATCATGCTGGTCAGCCGCACCGTGGTCAGGAAGGCGTCGCGCAGCATGCGCCCGTTGAGGCGCCGATCCGCCGCCGCCAGCAGCAGCGCCCCGAGCGCGCCCACCGACGCCGCCTCGGTCGGGGTCGCGATCCCGAGCAGGATCGTGCCCAGCACCGCCACGATCAGCGCCGTCGCCGGCAGCAGCCCGACCAGGGTCAGCCACAGCTTGCGCCCCAGGGTCATGCCCTCGCCCTCGGTGTCGGCGTAGGGCACCGCCGGCGGCGCCAGGATACCGCGCACGATGATGTAGAGCATGAACAGCCCGACCATCAGGATCCCGGGCAGGATGGCGGCGGCGAACAGCTTGCCCACCGACAGGTTGGCGACCGACGCGTAGACGATCAGCACCAGCGACGGCGGGATCATGGTCCCCAGCGAGCCGCCGGCGCAGACCGTGCCGGCGATCAGGTCGTTGCGGTAGCCCAGCCGCTGCATGGCCGGGATCGCCATCAGGCCGATCATGACCTCGACCGCGCCGACGATGCCGGTGGTGGCCGCGATCATGGTCGCCATCGCCATGGTCGTCAGGGCCAGCCCGTTGGGCAGCCGCCCGACCCAGATCTGCACCACCCGGAACAGGCGCTCGGCGATGCCGGAGCGTTCCAGCACGCAGCCCATGAGAATGAACGGCGGCACCGCGGTCAGCAGGAACTGGGAGGCGGTGGTCTGGATGATGTTGAAGAGCTGGATGCCCACCCGGTAGTCGTACAGCACCCAGCCGAACAGGAACCCGACCGCGATCAGCGAGAACGAGACCTGGAGGCCCAGAAGCAGCAGGGCGATGACCGCCGGAAACATCAGGACGGCGAGGGTCTCGGTCTCCACGGGGCGCGGCCTCCTGTCGGCGGAGTTGGGACGGACCGGGGCTCAGGACGCCGCGGCCGGGTCGTCGTCCGACCCCGGCACGCCGGCCAGACGCAGCAGGTGACGGATGCCCTCGGCCACCGCCTGCACCAGCAGGCCCAGCATGCCCACCGCCAGCCCGGTCAGGAACGGCCAGATCAGCGGCTCCCAGGCGCTGGCGGTCTCCAGCGACCCGCGCGACCAGGCCCGCCACGCCTTGGTCACGGCGTAGTACGTGCCGAACCCCAGCACCGGCGTGAACACCGCCAGCAGGAACAGCGCCTGCACGCCGTGGCGCAGCGCGCGCGGCAGCATCTGCCACAGCACGTCGATGCGCACGTGGGCGTCGCGCCGCAGGGTGTAGGCCGCCGCCAGCATGAACACGCTGCCGTTGAGCATGTAGCTGACGTCGTTCGACCAGATGGTGGGCGCGTTGAAGAAGTGGCGCGCCACCACCTCGTACAGGGTGGCGCCGATCATGACCCCCAGCAGCACGACGGCCAGCGCGGCCATGGCGTCGGACAGGCGGTCGACGCCCCTCAGAACGGTGTGGAGACGATGCAGCACGGGCCTCTCGCGCCGGGACGGGTCGGACCACGACGGCACGGCGGCAGCGGGCCGGCCCCCAGGGACCCGGCCCGGCCGCCGCCGCCGCCCTACTTGCGATAATCCATGACGAGATACTTGGCGTTATCCCGCCAGTAGTCCTGGAACCCGAACACGGACTCGGCCAGCCGCATCGGCAGGTCGTCGCCCTCGGCCTGGGCCTGCTCGGCCAGGCGCATCGCCCAGGCGCGCGCCTTCTCCTGGGCATCGGCGATGAAGGCGTCGTCGAGGCGGACGAACGCATTGCCGCCGTCCTGCAACTCTTCCAGGGCCTTCAGGTCGCGGGTGATCATGGCCTGCAGGCTGCGGTGGGTGGTCAGCTCGGCCGCCAGTTCCATACGGCGCTGAATGTCCTCCGGCAGGCTCTCCCAGGTCTCGGTCAGCATCACCGTCTCGAAGGCCCAGGCCGGAGCCTGGATCCCGGGGTAGATGATGTACTTGGCGACCTCGTGGAAGCCGATCTTCTGGTTCTCAGACGGAATCGAGTATTCCGCCATGTCGATGCCGCCCTTCTCCAGCATACCGTAGATCTCGGAGCCGGCGACGACGGTCGGCGACACGCCGTAGTTCTCTTCCACGATGGCGGCCCAGTTGCCGAGGGTTCGGAACTTCTTGCCCTCCAGGTCATCCGCCCCGGTGATCGGCTCGTTGGCGTGCGCGAAGAACTCCGACGGCCCCAGCGAGGTGACCAGGGCATGCATGCCCATCGTCTCGCGTCGGTGTTCCTGCCACAGCTCCAGGCCGCCGGCCTGGTACAGCCACGGCAGGTAGCTGTCGACCCCGAGGCCGGTCGGGAACGACGCCACCATGGCGTTCACCAGGTCCGAGGTCCCGAGGAAGATCGGCGTCGTCTGGGCCATGTCGATCAGGCCGTCCTGCACCGCGTCGTGCAGCTTGAGGACGCTGCCGACGGTGCCGGCGGGCAGGATTTCGATCTCGACCCGGCCGTCGGTCAGCTCCGCGACCAGATCGGCGAACGGCTTCGCCATGTCTTCGTAGTAGATGCTGTTCTCGCTGGAGATGATCGCCATGCGCAGGTCGATCTCCGCCGCCTGCGCCGCGCCGCCCCAGGCGGCCGCCGCCATCGCGCCGGTCAGCGCCGCACCCGCCACCACAGTCCGCATCATCGGTCCCTCCATGGTCTGCCTCCCTGTTCCGGCCGAAAGCGTAACGCCGGGCGGCCCGCTCTCAAAGGCTGTTTTTTGGACCCGGTGCGCCCCGCCCCCGGGGGCACACCGGATGGTCCCGGACCGTCACGGCACGCCGCCGTCCGGATCGGTGGGCGGCGCCACGCTCGCGCCCGCCGCCCGCGTGCCGCCGCGCGCCCCCGTGATCGCGCCCAGCAGGGCGTGGCTGGCGGTCTCGATGTCCTTCTGCATGGCGACCGCCAGGTGCTCGCCGTCGCCGGCCTGCATGGCCGCGATGATCTCGGCATGGTTCTGAATGCCGCGATCGGTGCGCCCGTAGTCCGGGTACAGCACGTTGAGATAGGAGCCGGTCTTGAGCCAGCAGGTCTCGATCATGCGGGTCAGGTTGGGCATCCGGGCCTGGCGGTAGATCTCGAAGTGGAAGCGCCAGTTGAGATGGATGACAGCGCGGTAGTCCTGTTGCGCGTCCGCCTCCACCAGCCGGTCGTTGATCTCGGTGATGCGCGCCACCGTCTCGGCATCGAGGAAGGGCGCCGCCTCGCGCGCCGCGGCGCTCTCCAGCGCGGTGCGGATCACCAGCAGCTCGCGCACCCGATCCTCGTCCAGGTCGGGGACGTACACGGTGCCGTTCGGCCCCATGTCCAGCGCACCCTCGGACACCAGGCTGTACAGGGCCTCGCGCGCCGGCGTGAGGCTGATGTCCAGCGACCGGGCCACGGAGCGGATGGTCAGCTTGGATCCGGGATCGAAGCGCCCGGCCATGATGGCGGCGCGCAACTGGTCACGCGCCCGATCCGCCAGGGTGCCCGGCCGATTGACGGGATCCAGTTGGCCCAGCGCGCCGTTCACGGCTGCCCTCCCGTCGTGGCGCGCGGGAGGGGATGTCGGGAGTCGTCTCGCACTGTCATCGCTCCGGCCGTTCGACTGTGTCGGATCGTATGTGTTGGAGTCGGGGGCGAACACGACCTGAGCGTGCCGGGCGGTCGCCGCCGCTTGCGGTGGCCCCGCACGGTGGCTGCGGGCGACATCAGTCGTCCGACTCCGCCCCGGGTTCTCCGCGCAGGCGCCGGGTGATCTCGTTCGCCTCCCACCAGGGAATACGAAGGTCCAGCCAGGACGCCATGCGCCCGCAGTACAGGGTCAGGTCCGCCAGTACCTCCGAGACTGGCGCCGCCATCCCGTCCGACGCCCCCTCCGACGCCCCCTCCGACGCCCCCTCCGACGCCCCCTCCGACGCCGCGAGGGCGGACACGCCAGCCTCCAGGATTGTACCCGCCTCGGTCAGATGGCAATAGCCGACCACACGGTCCAGCGTCAGCGACAGGAGTTCGCGCGCCAGTGTCGCACGGACGCGATCGTCATGGCCCGCTTCATTGCGCCACAGCCGCCAGAGGATCTCCTGGGTGCGGCGGAACTCCCCTTCGGCCGTCATCAGCGGACCGAAGGGGATGTTCAGGCCGTCCCGCTTCAGGAACGCCCGCAACTCGTCGGGTTCGGCCGCCCAGGCGGCGCGGCGGCCGGCCCGCAGCCGCGCCAGCGGGGTATCCGACGGCACGGGGCCGGAAGCGGGCGCCGGGGCCCCGTCCGCCCCGGCCGGGACCAGCCGGGCGGTGAACACCCGCGCGCCATGCGCGCGCCGCTGCCGTTCGGCGAAGGCCCGCAGCCAGCCGAGATCACCGGCGAATCGGCCCAGAACGGTGACCGCCGCCGTCTCCGCCTGGAGGGCGTCATAGGTCAGTTCCATGTACTGGCGGTCTGGATAGTACAGAAACGCCCCCCGCGGCAGGGTGTGGATATCGGCCCCCGCCTCCAGGGTCTCCAGGATCGGGCACGGCCAGTAGATGTGGCAGCCCGCGATCTTGGCGCAGTGGATCGTCACCTCGGCAGGCAGCCAGGCATCGAGTGCGGCCCGCGTGCGCGGCGCGTGCGCGGTCTCCAGCATGATCGGATGCTCGGTGCCCTCGCACCGGAACAGCAGCGTATCGGGGGCGGAGGCGGGGGCGGCCATCGGCTCAGCGCCCGCGCGTCTGGATGAAGCCGTTGGCGAGCCAGCCGCCATCGACGGGCAGCACCGTGCCCGTGACCATCCCGGCCTCCCCGCTGGCGAGGAAGGCGCAGGCCGCCGCCACCTCCTCGGCCGTGGCCAGGCGGCCGAGCGGCGTCCGTCCCGCCACCCCGGCCTCGTCGTAGACGCCACGGTCGATCAGGTCCTGCACCATGGGCGTGCGAACGCCGGTGGGCGCGACCACGTTGACGCGAACCCCGCGCGGCCCCAGCTCCACGGCCAGCGCCTGGGCCAGCATGTGCACGGCGCCCTTGGAGGCACAGTAGGGCGAGCGGTCCGGCGCCCCGTCGGCCCCATAGACCGACCCCAGCATGACCACCCAGCCGCCCCCGGCCGGCATCGCCGGCAGCGCCGCGCGCACCGTCAGCCAGGTGCCGGTGACGTTGGTGTCCAGGACGGCGCGGAACTGCGCCGGCGTGAGGGAGTCGATCGGCGCCACCTGGGTGATGCCGGCCGCGGTCACCACGCCGTCCACGCCGCCGAACGCCGCGGTCATCTGCGCCACGGCGGCGTCGAGGTCGGCGGCATCGGTCACGTCGCCGGTGACGGCCAGCGCATCGGGCGCGCCCAGGGACTCCCGCGCGGCCTCCATCCCGCTGCGCCCGAACAGGCACAGCCGCGCCCCGGCGTCCCGGAACCGCGCCGCGATGGCGAAGCCGAGGCCCCGGCGGGCGCCCGTCACGAGGATTCGTTGACCGCTCAGATCCGACACTCACGCCTCCTGCGTCGACAGCAGCGACCCGTCCGGGGTCGCCGACGTCACGGTTGAGACGCCATCATCGGTACAGGTGATGAGATCTTCAAGCACGCGAAGCACCGTCTCGGGCGCTTCCAGGTGCGGCAGATGGCCGACCGCCGGCAACAGGTGCAGCCCGGCGTGTCCCGGCGCGGCCAGGGCATGCCGCCACGGCACCACGGCGTCGGCCCGGCCCCAGATCATGCGCAGCGACACCCGCACCCGGCGCAGCAACGGGGTCACGTTGACGGCCTGGGTGCCGTCCGGGAACAGCATCGCGGCCAGCGCCCCCTGGGCCAGGCGCAGCGCGGGGTCGGCGCGGGCCGCCATGGCCGCGCGGGCGTAGGCATCCCCGACCCGGGCCGGATCGACGACCAGATGCCGCAGCCACGGCTCCAGACTCTCGACCCGGGAGGCCCGGCACAGGCCCTCGATGATGCCGCCGTCGATCTCGCTGCCCAGCCCCACCGGCGCGATCAGGCTCAGCGACCGCACCGCCTGCGGCCGCTGGTCGGCGAGCGCGAGCGCCACCGCCCCGCCCAGGGAGTGGCCGACCACGTGCAGGGGGCCGGTGTCCCAGCCCGCAACGGTGGCGATGACGTCACCGGCGAAGTCGCGGAAGCAGCGGTAGCGGCGCCGCGGCGACCGGCCATGGCACGGCAGATCGAGACGCAGGACGGGATGCCGACGGGCCAGCTCCCGCTCCAGCGCATGCCAGACCGTGCTGTCGCCCGCGAACCCGTGCAGCAGCAAGACGGGGGTGCCGTTGGCCGGGCCGCTGCGGCGCACGGCGAGCGGGCGGTCACCCTCTGGCGAGCCGGCCACAGCCGGCAGCCCCGCCTCGCCGGCCGGGGCCCCGGCCCGCAGGATGGCCATGACATCGCGCCGCTTGATGCGCCCCCCCGGACCGGTGCCGGCGACGACCCGAAGGTCGACCCGGGTTTCGGCCGCCATGCGGCGCGCGGCCGGGCTGGCGACGAGGCGCGCGCCGTCCCCGGCCTCTGGCACGCGGCGGTCGGCCGGCCCCGGGTCCGACTCGGCGCCCGCATCGGCGCCCGCATCGGCGTTGATCTCTGGCGCGGGGACCGGCGTGGGGGGCTCGGGGGTCGGCTGGTCGCCGGCAGCATCGGCGGCATCGGCAGCATCGGCGCCGATCAGGCCCAGGCGGGCGCCGACCGGAACCTCGGTTCCCACCGGCGCCAGGATCGGCCCCATCACGCCGTCACAGGGGGCCTCGACCTCGGTGGCGGCCTTGGCGGTCTCGACCACGGCGACGACGTCGCCCTGGCGCACGGCATCGCCCGGCCCGACCCGCCACTCGACCACCAGGACGTGGTCCATGTACTCGCCGCCGACCGCGCCCGTGGTGATTGCCGTGACCATGGTCCCCTCCCCGTCTCAGGCGAGCGCGCGCAGCGCCGCGTGGACGATCCGCGCCGCGTTGGGGATCACCGCGTCCTCCAGCGGCTGCGCATACGGTATCGGCATGTCGCGCGTCGCGACGCGCTCGACCGGCGCGTCCAGATCGTCGAACGCATGATCCATGATGGTCGCCGACAGCTCGGCGGCATAGCCGCAGAAGCCCCAGTCCTCGTTGATGACGACGGCGTGATGCGTCTTCGCCACCGAGGCCGTGATCGCCGCGACGTCCAGCGGCCGCAGCGTGCGCAGGTCGATGACTTCGGCCTCGATGCCGGACTCGGCCAGCCGGTCGGCGGCGGCTTCCGCCTCCAGCACCATGCGCGACGTGGCGATCAGCGAGACATCGCGCCCGGGCCGCGCCACCCGGGCGCGGCCGATCTCGACCGGCGCGCCGCCGTCCGGGACCTCGCCGCGCGTGTTGTAGAGCAGCTTGTGTTCCAGCACGACCACCGGCGCCGGGTCCTGGATCGCGGCCAGCAACAGGCCTCTCGCGTCGGCCGGGGTCACGGGCGCCACCACCTTCAGGCCGGGGATGTGGGCGACGAACGAGTCCAGCGACTTGGCATGCTGCGCGCCGGTGCCGAGGCCGCCGCCGCCCTGGGTGCGCAGCACGAACGGCAACTCGACCTGATCACCCCACAGGTAGCCATAGACCGACGCCTGATTGACCAGCGCATCCAGGGTCAGCGGCATGAAGTCGGCATACATGATCTCCAGCACCGGCCGGGTGCCCGTCATGGCCGCCGTGACCGCCATGGCGGTCAGGGTCTGCTCGCTGATGGGCGTGTCGCGAACCCGGTCGCCGAACGCATCGCGCAGGCCCTTCGTCACCTTGAAAACGCCGCCGTATTGGGCGATGTCCTCACCCAAGACGAACACGCGAGGGTCTTCGGACAGAGCTTGATACAATGCGGCATTGAGGGCTTCGGCATACCTTATCACGGGCATGTCACGCCGCTCCCAATGCCGCTCCCCGGGCCGCTCCCCGGACCGGTCCCGGGGTCGCGTAGGGCGCGCTGGCGGGATGCGGGGCGAAGCGCGGCGGCGGATCGGCGAGCGCTGCGGCGAACGCGGCCGCGACGATCTCCGCGGCCTCCGCCTCGACCGCCTCGACCCGGTCCGCCCCCACGCTCTCGACCAGCGCCGCGCGCGACACCGTCAAGGGATCGCGCGCCCGCCAGCGGGCCAGGTCGGCCTCCGACTGGTAGCCGCCCACGTCGGAGGTGGAGAATCCTTCCATGCGGTAGGTGCGGGCCTCGATCAGGCTCGGCCCCTCGCCCCGGCGCGCCCGCTGCACGGCGGCGGCGACCGCCTGATGGACCGCGACCACGTCGTTGCCGTCGATCTGGACGCCCGGCATGTCGTAGCCGGCCGCGCGCACGTGCAGGTCACGGACCGCCGACTGCGCGGTGTAGGGCACCGTCAGGCCGTACTCGTTGTTCTCCAGCAGGAACACCACGGGCAGCCGCCACAGCGCGGCCAGGTTCATGGATTCGTGACAGATGCCGGTCTGCGCCGCCCCGTCGCCGAACACCGCCACCGCCACCCGGTCCTGGCGTCGGAGCTGCACCGACAGCGCCATGCCGGCCGCCGCCGGGATCGAGGCGCCGACGATGGCGTTGCCGCCCAGCATGCCGTGAGCCGCCGAGCCCAGCAGCATGTGGCCGGCGCGGCCGCCGTTGTAGCCGGTCTCGCGGCCCAGGATCTCGGCCACGACCTTACGCGGGTCGAGGCCCTTGCCGATGTAGACGGCATGGCCTCGGTGGGTGGTGGTGACGTAGTCGTCGGCCGTCAGGACCGCCGTGGCCCCGACCCCGACGGCCTCCTGGCCGTCGCAGCGATGGATCGGGCCACGGGTGCGTCCGGCCTTGTGCAGGGCGCCCAGTTCCTGTTCGATCCCGCGCGTGATCGCCATGCGGCGATGCATCGTGAGATGGTCGTCTATCGACGGCCGGTTGGCGAGCGGGGTGAGGTCGGCGCTCATCCGGGGCTCCTCCGCCAGATGCGTGATGTGTTATAACACATAGCATCCTTGGCGTGCAGGCGACCACCCCAATCCGTATACGGGATTCGATTTTCCGGGATGGCGCGCCGAAAAGTCCGACCTATGTTTGTGTTCTTCGGACGTTGCATCTCCGGATCGGTGTCGGCTCGGGGATAGCCGCGGGTCGCCGCCGCCCCGCGGATCCGCGCCCATCGTCACCCGACACCTCGCCCATGTCCCACCCAGCGGGTCTGCGACCCTGCTCACGGCCCCGCCATGGCGGCCCGCACCAGCGCCAAGAAGCGGCCGCGGTGGCCGTTGGGATCGTCGCCCACGGCGCCGGCCGCCAGTTCCAGGACATCGCCCAGTCCGGTCTCGCCCACCGCCGAGTCGCCCCGCAGGATCTGGGCAAATCCGGCCACCGCGACGGCGAAGCGGGCGTCGTCGTCCTGCTGCGCCAGCGGCGCCCGGTCGGCCTCGGTCACCGGCCGTTCCATCAGCCGCGAGGCGGTCGCCCCCGGCGGCTTCCAGCGGATGCGCAGGTGCGCGATCTCGGCGTCGCGCCCACCGGCCGGCGCCACCGCCGCGGCGTCGCCGTAGCGCCGCGCGGGCAGGCGCAGCCCGGCCGAACCCGGCGCGGCCAGTTCATAGAGCACCGTGACGCTGTGACCGTCGCCGATCTCGCCGGCGTCCACGGCGTTGTTGGCGAAGTCCTCCTCGCGCAGCAGCCGGGTCTCGTAGCCCACCAGGCGGTACTCGGCGACGCGGGCCGGGTTGAACTCGATCTGGAACTTGACGTCGTCGGCGATGGGCTGGAGCTGCGCGGCCAGCTTCTCCACCAGCACGCGGCGCCCCTCGGCCAGCGAGTCCAGATAGGCCGCCATGCCGTTGCCCGCCTGCGCCAGCCGCTGCATGGTGCGGTCGTTGTAGTTGCCGCGCCCGACGCCCAGGATGCTGAGATAGATCCCGGTCTCGCGCTTGGCCGCGACGGTATCCTCCAGGCGGCCGTCGTCGACGATCCCCAAATTGAAGTCGCCGTCGGTGGCCAGAATGATTCGGTTGATGCCGCCCTTGCGGAAGCTCTCCTCGGCCAGCGCATAGGCCGTGGCGATGCCCTTCGCGCCCGCCGTGCCACCGCCCGACGCGAGACGACCAAGGGCCGTGCAGATGGTGTCGCGCGCGTCCGCCGGGGTCGGCTCCAGAACCACGCGGTCGGCGCCGGCATAGGTCACCAGCGAGACCGTGTCGCGGGCGCCGAGCTGGTCCACCAGCAGCGCCATCGACCGCTTCACCAGGCCCAGGCGATCAGGGCCATGCATGGAGCCGGACACATCGGCCAGCAGCACGATGTTGGCCGGCGGCCGTGCGCTGCGCTCCGGCGACCAGCCGCGGATGCCGATCACCAGCAGGTCGCGCCCCGCCCCCCAGGGCGATGGCATCAGGGTCACCGATGGCGCGAACGGCTGGTCCGCCGACATCGGCTTGGGGTAGTCGTAGTCGAACGAGTTCACCATCTCCTCGACCCGCACCGCATCGCTGGGCGGGCGGTCGCCGTCGCGCAGGAAGCGGCGCACCACCCCCATGGACGCGGTGTCCACGTCGGCGGCGAAGGTGGAGACCGGCTGGTCGGTCACGCGGACGACGCCGTTGACGGCGGCCTCCGGGAAGCGGTCGCGCTCCACCCGCGGCGGCGGCCCCCCAACCGGGGCCGGGGCCGGTGGCGGCGTCGGAGCGGTGGCGGCCTGCGGCCGGGCCTCGGCGAGCGGCTGAGCGGCCGGCGCCCGGGTGGTGAGCCGCGCCGCGTCGCGGGTCATTCCGTGGACGGCCCCGCCGCCCCCGACGCCGGGCACCGCCGGCAGGGTCCGCGTCAAGCCGGTCTCGGTCTCCAGGTCGCGCTCCAGACGCTCGACGATTGCCAGGCAGCTCTCCGGCTCCGCCGCCCGGGCCGCCGGCACGGATGCCGCGCCCAGACCTCCCAGCAGCGCCAGGGCGATCATCGCCGCGCCGCCGATCCCCGTCCTCAAAGGCGTCTCAAGGTGCATGATGCGTCCTCCCCGCGAAACGGCGCCGGCATCCGCCCCCCGGACCGGCCGCCGCGATCTGGCCTCAGGACACGCGCCGAAGGCGTCGACATCATGGCGGGGCCGGTGCGAAACCGGGGCATGGACGCCGGCCGCGCGGCGCCCGGCCCCGGCACGACCGGGACGACGGTTCCGCCAGCCCCACGAATGCAGTACACCTCGGCCGAGCCGCCGCAGTCAGGGAGGCCCGTCGCCCATGTACAGCCGCACCACCCGCGCCATCCGCATCACCGTCCGGCCCATCTTCCTGGAGGACCAGTCCGATCCGGACGAGGGGCATTTCGTCTGGGCCTATCAGGTGACCATCGACAACGAGGGCGGCGAGACGGTGCAACTCCTGCGCCGACGCTGGGTCATCACCGACGCCAACGGCTTCGTGCAGGAGGTCGAGGGGCCGGGCGTGGTCGGCGTCCAGCCGGTGCTGGAGCCGGGGGAGGCCTTCGAGTACACCAGCGGCTGCCCGCTGGCGACGCCCTCCGGGTTCATGGAGGGCACCTACGCCATGCGCCAGACCGAGACCGGGGAGGTCTTCGACGTGACCGTGCCGACCTTCTCCCTCGACAGCCCGCACGGCGGCCACAGCATCCATTGAGCCCCCGGCCGCGCCCCCGGCCCCGTCCGGGACCGCGGCAACGCGCGCGCCGCCTTCAACAAGAGCTGGAATTGCGTCTCATAGACCCCTAATCACATTGACATTCTTCTTCGTGCGGCCGTACAGTGCGGACAGATGTGTCAAGGAAGGATAAGGCCCGTGCGCACGCCGCTTTCCGCGCTCCTCGCCGCCGTGGCGATCTCCGGGCTGGCCGGCTGCACGGACGTGCCGATCCGCACGGCGCATCCGATGCAGGCCCAGCCGGAGCTGTTGTCCAACACGCACTGGCGCTCGATGGCGACCGACACCGGCTTCAAGCTGGCCCAGCACCTGCGCGAGGAGATTCCGGACGACGCCCGGTTCTACGTCCAGGGCCACGCCAGCTACACCGACTTCGACCGCATCTTCCGCAACGGTCTGGCCGAAGAACTGCGCCGCCACGACTATGCCGTGGTGCCCACCAAGGCACAGGCCACGCACCAGATCGCCTACGGCACCCGGGTCAGCGACCACGACATCGCCGACGAGCGCCCGTTCGGCAAGGTAACACTGCTGACGTCGGGCCTGTGGGGGTTGTCCGAACTGGCCCAACTCGCCCCGCCGGCCGCCACCGCGGTGGCCAGCGCCACGTTCCTCGACCTGGCCACCGACCGTGCCGACGAGGGCGGCCTGTCCGAGATCACCGTGGCCGTCACCATCCTGGGGCCCGAGGGCGCCGAGATCACGCGCGAGACCACCTATTACGTCGCCCGGCGCAACATCCAGCACTACCCCGAACTGGCCATGCCGCCGCTGTACGCGGCCCAGGGCCGGTCCCTGCCGGAGCCGCCGGTGGCGCGCTTCGCCGTCGAATAACAGAGGCCGGTCATGAGTCCCCTGCTGCGTCCGCTCCTGATCATCCCGGCCCTGCTGCTCGCGGCCTGCGCCGAGGACCCCCGGCCGGCCTCGACCCTGACCGAACCCGAGGCGGGCCGGCCCGCCGTGGACATCGAACTGGCCAGCTATGCGGCCGCGGACCAGCTCATGGAGTTCTCGCGCGCCCCGCTCAACCCGGACAAGCCCATCGTGGTGACCACCCTGGTCAGCGGCAGCGACCTGCGCACCTCGTCGCCGCTCGGCCGGCTGGTGTCGGAGCAGGTCGCCACCCGCCTCGCCAACGCCGGCTTCACGGTCCGCGAACTGCGCTTCGGCACCGCCTTCAAGGCCCGCGAGGGCACCGGCGAGCTGGTGCTGTCGCGCGACATGCGCGACCTCAGCCGCAGCGTCGGCGCCCAGGCGGTGGTGGCCGGCACCTATACCCCGGCGCGCACCCGCGTGTTCATCAACGCCAAGCTGATCCAGGCGTCCACCGGCGACGTCCTGTCGGCCGTCGACTTCGAGCTGCCGCGCTCCGACGACCTGGAGACCCTGACGCCGATGCCGGCCAGCGGCTTCAACGCCACGCGCTACGACCGTCACCCCGTGTCGGCGTACTGACCCGCTCAGGCCGGCGCCAGCACCTCCAGCGCGACCGGGCCGACGCCGATCTCGGCCGGCAGCGTCCCGATGGCGTCGCCATCGGCCTGAAGCGGCAGCGCCGCGCCCGCCGAGTCCGCGCCCGGCTCCGCCGCCGCCAGCCGGACCCGCCGCGCCGGGCACAGCCGGACGCCGGGCTGACGCGGCAGCCGCCCGGCCAGCAGCGCCAGCCCATAGCGCGCGGTCGCCCAGGCGCCGCCCCGGGTCAGCACCACCGCCCACAGCAGCGGCGTGCCGATATCGGCCTCCGGCGCCACCACCAGCGGGCCGCCGTAGCAGCGCCCGCGCGTAATCAGCACCAGCGGGCCGCGCAGCGTCTCCGTATGGCCGTCCGGGGCCTCCACCGTGACCGCGACGGGCGGATACCGGTAGCGGAAGGCGGCACCCAGCAGCGCCCAGACATAGGCCAGCTTGCCGGTGCGCCGCTTCAGGCCGGCGTCCATGTGGTGTACGATGTGCGAATCGATGCCGACACTGGCCATCATCATGAAGGGCCGACCGTTGACGATCCCCGGCCACAAGACGCGCCGGTGCCCCGCCCGCAGCACCCGGGCCGCGGCCTCCGGCCGGCGCGGCAGACCCAGTTCATGGGCCAGCACATTGGCGGTGCCAAGCGGCAGCACGCCCAGCGCCGGCCGTCGGCCGTCCGGCGAACCCGCACCGTCGAGCAAGCCGGCCGCCACCTCGGCCACGGTGCCGTCGCCGCCGGCGGCGACCACCACATCGTAGCCGGAGGCGGCGGCGCCGGCGGCGCGGGCGCGGGCGTCGGCCGGTCCCTGGGGCCGGGCCACGTCGACGCAGACGCCGCCGGCCCGCAGATCCGTGAGGGCGCGCGCCAAGCGCCGGCCGCCGGCCCGACCGGCGCGGGGATTGGCAATCACCAACACGCGCGTCGCGCGTGCCGCGTCCCCCGTCTCTGGGGCCGCACGGCGACGGGAGGCATGAATTATTTGTTTCAGGATCAAAATGCGGTGCGCTCCTCTGGATGCTATACTAGTCTTTGTGTCCGACACGCCTGCGGCGGCGCGGCACCGCCGGCCCGAGGGGGTCGTTTCCCTTGCGCCCCCCGGTTCGACTGCTTAGACGGACGGGGTGTTTTGGCCGCCGGCTCGGGCGGTCCAGGCCGGCCCGCCGATCGTAGGCCGAACACCCCGGTGTGGGGATGCCATGACGACGAAGGCGTCATCGGCGATGGCAGCGGCAGCGGCGGACGATCGGACTGCGGCATAGGACGAACGGCGCTCCGGTGGGTGGTGAGACGATGGAGCCAAGCGCACAGGCCCCGAACGAGCAGGCCCCTCGCGATCCGGGGGGCGGGGAGCAGGCCAGGGACATGACCGCACTCGGTGCAACGACACGCTACTATAAGACCATTTTCCTGTCGGATATCCATCTCGGGACGCGCGGCTGCAAGGCCGACATGCTGCTGGACTTCCTGCGCAGCACCGAGTCGGAGACGCTGTACCTGGTGGGCGACGTGGTCGACGGCTGGCGCCTCAAGAACCACTGGCACTGGCCCCAGGCCCACAACGACGTGATTCAGAAGCTGTTGCGCAAGGCGCGCAAGGGCACCCGGGTGATCTTCATCCCCGGCAATCACGACGAATTCGCCCGCGACTACTGCGATGCCAACTTCGGGGACGTGGAACTGCGCCGCGAGGCCATCCACGAGGGCGCCGACGGCCGCCGCTACCTGGTCATCCACGGCGACGAGTTCGACGGCGTGGTGATGTACGCCCGCTGGCTGGCGGTGCTGGGGGACTGGGCCTATGTCCTGGTGCTGGAGCTGAACCACTGGTTCAACGTGGCCCGGCGCCGCCTCGGCCTGCCCTACTGGTCGGTGTCGCAGTACCTCAAGCACAAGGTGAAGAACGCCGTCCAGTACATCAACAAGTTCGAGGAGAGCATGGCCGAGCTGGCGCAGAAGCGCGGCGTCGACGGCATCATCTGCGGCCACATCCACCATGCCGAGATCCGACAGGTGGGTGAGATCCTCTATTGCAACGACGGCGACTGGGTCGAAAGCTGCACCGCCATGGTCGAGCATGCCGACGGCCGCATGGAGATCCTCGACTGGACCAAGGTGCGCGACATCTCGATGGTCGAGGCCTACCGCAGCCGGGGCAAGAAGGCCCGGGCCGCCCGGCGGGCGCTGGAGGAGACGTCCCCCGACCTCGCCGGCCTCGCGCAGGCGCCCGCGCCGCTGTCGCGCCCGTCTCGCGTGACGGCCCCGGCCGAGTCCACGCCTGCCTCCCCCGAGGCCGGCGCCGGCGAGCGCCCCGCCGAGGCCGAACCGGCCGAGCACGCCCACCCCACCTCCGGCGCCGCCTGACCGGCGCCGCGCCCGCCGTCTCGGCGCCCGTCTCGGGGCGGACCCCTGCGCCGCCCGCCGTTCCGTCGAGTCCTCGTGCCATGACCAGCCCCGACATCACGCCCGACCCCCGCGCCCTCACCCCCGTCGAGGCCGCGTCCCCCGACCCGGGCGCCGGGCCGGCGCGGTCGGCCCCCAAGTCGACGGCCGGCTCTGCGGCGGACGACTCCCGGCACCGGATCATGATCGTCAGCGACGCGTGGTTCCCCCAGGTCAACGGCGTGGTGCGCACCCTGGACACCCTGCGCGAGCACCTGGAGCGGCGCGGTCACGCCGTGCGCATGGTGACCCCGGACCAGTTCGACACCGTGCCCTGCCCGACTTATCCGCAGATCCGGCTGGCGCTGGCGCCGCGCCACCGCCTCACCAAGGCGCTGACCGAGTGGCACCCGAGCGTGATTCACATCGCCACCGAGGGTCCGCTGGGCTGGGCCGCGCGCGGCCTCTGCCTGGATCGTGGCCTGCCCTTCACCACCGCCTTCCACACCCGCTTTCCCGAGTATGTCCACGCCCGGTTCTGGGTGCCGGTGGACTGGAGCTACGCCCTGCTGCGCCATTTCCACAGCCGCGCCGAGGCCGTCATGGTGGCGACCCCGTCGATCGAGGCGGAGCTGACGCGCTGGGGCTTCACCAACATCCGCCGCTGGGGCCGCGGCGTCGACACCGACCTGTTCCGGCCGCGCGACAAGGGCGCGCTCGACGGTGTCATCAGTGGCCCGCGGCCCTGGTTCGTCTACGTCGGCCGGGTCGCGATCGAAAAGAACATCGAGGCCTTCCTGTCGCTCGACCTGCCGGGCACCCGGATCGTGGTCGGCGGCGGCCCGCAACTGGAGGAACTGCGCACGGCCCATCCGGACGTGGTGTTTGTCGGCGAGAAGCGCGGCGAGGACCTGGCCCTGCACTACGCCGTGGCCGACGCCTTCGTGTTCCCCAGCCTGACCGACACCTTCGGCCTGGTGCTGCTGGAGGCGCTGGCCTGCGGCGTGCCGGTGGCGGCGTTCCCGGTGGCCGGCCCGCTGGACGTCATCGGCGATGCGCCGGTGGGCCGGCTGGACGACGACTTGCGCGCCGCCGCCCTGGCCGCGCTGGAGGTCCCGGCCGCGCGCTGCCGCGCGTTCGCCCTGCGGCACGGCTGGGAGGCCAGCGTGGACCAGTTCCTCGGCAACGTCTGCCCGTTCGACACCGACGCCCTGGCGAGCGCCGCCGGCGGTGCTTGACCCGCGCGCCCAGCCCTCGTAAGGCTGCGCGGTTCCCCCCTTTCCACCGACGGCCCTGGCGGACGGATGCTGCTGCTCACCCTGTACCGGGGACTCACCGACCTGTCCGCGCCGGTGGTCCGCCTGCTGCTGCTGCACCGGCGGGCGCGTGGCAAAGAGGATCCGGCGCGCCTGGGCGAACGCCTGGGCCATGCCGGCCGGCCGCGCCCGGACGGACCGCTGGTGTGGCTGCACGGCGCCAGCGTGGGCGAGGCGCTGTCGCTGCTGCCGCTGATCGACCGCATGACGGCGGAGCGACCGGGCCTGTCGGTGCTGTGTACCACCGGCACGGTGACCTCGGCGGCGCTGATGGCCGAGCGGCTGCCGCCCGGCGCGGTGCACCAGTTCGTGCCGGTCGACCGCGTATCGGGCGTGCGGCGCTTCCTGGACCACTGGCGCCCGGATCTGCTGCTGCTGGCCGAAAGCGAGTTCTGGCCCAACCTGCTGGTGGAGACCGCGCGCCGCGGCGTGCCCATGGTGCTGCTCAACGGCCGCGTCTCGGACGGCTCGTTCACGGCCTGGCGCCGCCACGCCGCCGCCCCGCTGCGCCACCTGCTAGGCCTGTTCCGGCTGTCCCTGGCGCAGAGCGAGACCGACGCCGCCCGCCTGGCCGCCCTCGGCGCAGCGCCGGTGCGCTGCGTCGGCAACCTGAAGTTCGCCGCCCCGCCGGCGCCCGCCGACGCGGACGAGCTGGCCCGGCTGCGGGCGGTGCTGGCGGGGCGGCCGTGCTGGCTGGCGCTGTCGACGCACCCGGGCGAGGAGGCGCTGGCGGCGCGTGTGCACCGCGCGGTGGCCGAGCGCGTGCCGGGCCTGCTGACCCTGGTGATGCCCCGCCACGCCCCGCGCGGCGACGCCGTGCGGGCGGCGCTGGAAGCCGAGGGCGTGACGGTGGCGCAACGCTCGGCCGGGGTGCTGCCCGGCCCGGGCACGGACGTCTACCTGGCCGACACCATGGGCGAGGTCGGGCTGTTCGCCCGCCTGGCGCCGGTGGTGGTGATGGGCAAGAGCCTGCTCGGCGAGGGCGGCGGCCAGAACCCCCTGGAGCCGGCGCGGCTGGGCGCGGCGGTGCTGTTCGGGCCGCGCATGGAGAACTTCCGCGAGATCGCAGCACGCATGATCGGCGCCGACGCCGCGCGCTGCGTCTCGGACGCGGCGGCGCTGGCCGACGCGGTGGCCGACCTGCTGCTCGACGCGGCCGACCGGAGCGCCCTGGGGGCGCGCGGCGCCGCCTTCGCCGCCGGCGAGGCCGACGTGCTGACGCGGGTGCTGGAGGCGCTGGCGCCATGGCTCGACCCTCTGGCGCCGGTCCGCGCGACGCCGCCGGAGGCCCTGAGCCATGCCGGGGGTCAGGCGGGCGGCCATGCGGGCCCCTGAGTTCTGGTGGACCGCCGAGGGCGGGCTGCCGGCGCGCCTGTTGGAGCCGGCCGGGCTGGCCTACGGCTGGGCCACGGCGCGGCGCCTGGCGCGCGGCCGGGGGCGGGCGGTCCGCCTGCCGGTGCTCGTGGTGTGCGTGGGGAATCTGGTCGCGGGCGGCGCCGGCAAGACCCCGGTGGTGGCCGACCTGACACGGCGGCTGCGCCGCGACCGGGGCCTTGATGCCGTGGTGCTATCGCGCGGTCACGGCGGACGGGCGCGCGGGCCGCTGCGGGTCGATCCGCACGGCCACGACGCCGCCACGGTGGGCGACGAACCGCTGATGCTGGCCCGCGACGGCCTGCCGGTGTGGATCGCCCGCGACCGGGCCGCCGGCGGCCGCGCCGCCGTGGCGGCCGGCGCCGGGGCGGTGGTGATGGACGACGGCTTCCAGAACCCGGCGCTGGTGCAGGACCTGTCCCTGGTGGTGGTGGACGGCGCCCGCGGCTTCGGCAACGGCCGCCTGATCCCCGCCGGGCCCCTGCGCGAGCCGGTCCCCGTGGGCCTGGGGCGGGCGGGCGCGGTGGTCATCATGGGCCGCGACACCGCCCGCGTGGCCCGCCGGGTGCCGGCGCACGTGCCGACCCTGGGCGCGCGGCTGGTGCCGGGGCCGCGGGTGCGGCGGCTGGCCGGGCAGCCCGTGGTGGCCTTCGCCGGCATCGGCGACCCGGACAAGGTGTTCCGGATGCTGCACGACGTGGGCTGCCGGGTGCTGGCGACCCATCCGTTTGCCGACCACCACCCCTACCAGGGCGCGGACATCCAGCCGATCCTCGACGAGGCCTTCGCGCTGGGCGCAGCGCCGGTGACCACGGCCAAGGACGCCGCCCGCTTGCCGCCCGACCAGCGCCAGCAGGTGGACGTCATCGACGTGGCCGTGGCCTGGGACGACCCGGCGGCGCTGGCGCGCCTGCTCGGGCGGGCGCTGGCGGCGGCCGGATGACGCCGGTCCCACGCCGGAGCGTGGGACCGAGAGATGGGATCTCGCGCCCACGCGCCCGCGTGGGCGCCGGGGGTCCGGGCAATCTCGCGCCCACGCTCCCGCGTGGGCGCCGGGGGCCCCGTCCCCATTCCCACACTTTCCCGCACGCGATCCGCACGCGGACGCTTGACAGCCTGAAGGCCTCGCCCTATCTCGTTGGCACTCGCCGGGCAAGAGTGCTAACAGCCCTCAGAAACCGGCTCAGATCAACATGTTGGCCGTCCCTCGGGGCGGCCTTTCCATGATCAACCCCGATCAAGACGGCGTCGACCGACGGAGGAAGAGAATGAAGCTGCGTCCGCTGCACGACCGCGTGCTGGTGAAGCGTGTCGAGTCGGAAGAGAAGACCACCGGCGGCATCATCATCCCGGACACCGCCAAGGAAAAGCCCATGCAGGGCGAGGTTCTGGCCGTCGGCCCCGGTGCCCGCGGCGACGACGGCAAGGTCATCACCCCGGACGTGAAGCCGGGCGACCGTGTTCTGTTCGGCAAGTGGTCCGGCACCGAGGTCAAGATCGACGGCGAAGAGCTGCTGATCATGAAGGAAGCCGACATCATGGGCGTTCTGGAGTAGGGCGGCCGCCTGCTCGACCCCTTCCATCGACCCTTCCCGACCCGATTCGTTCGAGAGGATAGACAGACATGGCTGCCAAGGAAGTGCATTTCGGCATCGACGCCCGCAACCGCATGATGCGCGGCGTGGACGTGCTGGCCGACGCCGTCAAGGTGACGCTGGGCCCCAAGGGCCGCAACGTCGTGATCGAGAAGTCGTTCGGCGCCCCGCGCATCACCAAGGACGGTGTGACCGTCGCCAAGGAAATCGAGCTGTCCGACAAGTTCGAGAACATGGGCGCCCAGATGGTCAAGGAGGTCGCCTCCAAGACCGCCGATCTGGCCGGTGACGGCACCACCACCGCGACCGTGCTGGCCCAGGCCATCGTGCGCGAGGGCGCCAAGTCGGTGGCCGCCGGCATGAACCCGATGGACCTGAAGCGCGGCGTCGACACCGCCGTGGCCGCGGTCATCGAGGACATCAAGACCCGCTCCACCAAGCTGAAGAACAGCCAGGAGGTGGCGCAGGTCGGCACCATCTCGGCCAACGGCGAGGCCGAGATCGGCAAGATCATCGCCGACGCCATGGAGAAGGTCGGCAACGAGGGCGTCATCACGGTCGAGGAGGCCAAGGGCCTGGAGACCGAGCTGGACGTCGTCGAGGGCATGCAGTTCGATCGCGGCTACCTGTCGCCGTACTTCGTGACCAACACCGAGAAGATGCTCTGCGAGCTGGAGAACCCCTACATCCTCATCAACGAGGGCAAGCTCTCCAGCCTGCAGCCGCTGCTGCCGGTCCTCGAGGCCGTCGTGCAGTCCGGCAAGCCGCTGCTGATCATCGCCGAGGACGTCGAGGGCGAGGCCCTGGCCACCCTGGTGGTCAACAAGCTGCGCGGCGGCCTGAAGGTCTCCGCCGTCAAGGCGCCCGGCTTCGGTGACCGCCGCAAGGCCATGCTGCAGGACATCGCCATCCTGACCGGCGGCCAGGTGATCTCCGAAGAGGTCGGCATCAAGCTGGAGAACGTCACGATCGACATGCTGGGCACCGCCAAGACGGTGACCCTGACCAAGGAAGAGACCACGATCGTCGACGGCGCCGGCGCCAAGGAAGACATCGAGGCGCGCTGCAACGTCATCCGCAGCCAGATCGAGGAGACCACCAGCGACTACGACCGCGAGAAGCTCCAGGAGCGTCTGGCGAAGCTGGCCGGCGGTGTCGCCGTGATCAAGGTCGGTGGTGCCACCGAGGTCGAGGTGAAGGAGAAGAAGGACCGCGTCGACGACGCCCTGCACGCCACCCGCGCGGCGGTCGAGGAAGGCATCGTGCCGGGCGGCGGCGTCGCCCTGCTGTACGCCTCGCGCGTGCTGGCCGACCTGAAGGGCGCCAACCCGGACCAGCAGGCCGGCATCGACATCGTGCGCCGCGCCCTGCAGTGGCCGGTGCGTCAGATCGCCGAGAACGCCGGTGCCGACGGGGCCGTCGTGGCCGGCAAGCTGATGGAGCAGGACAACCCGCACCAGGGCTTCGATGCCCAGAACGGCGTCTACACCGACATGATCAAGGCCGGCATCATCGACCCGACCAAGGTCGTGCGCGCCGCGCTGCAGGACGCCGCCTCGATCGCGGGCCTGCTGGTGACGACCGAGGCCATGGTCGCCGACGTGCCGGAGAAGAAGGACGGCGGCGCCGGTGGCGGTGCCCCCGACATGGGCGGCATGGGCGGCATGGGCGGCATGGGCTTCTAAGCCCGCCTGCGCAGGCAGCCTGAGTCTCCGACCGAAGGGGCCGCGTCCGCGAGGGCGCGGCCCTTTTCGCGAGGGCGGGTCTCCTTCCAACGGTCGCATCAGCCGGGGCGCCCCTCACCCGCGGGGTCAACCACCGGCCGCTGGAGCGCCCGCCGCGATCCCGACCGATGAATGGGATCACCCTGTGCGTCGACCGGCCGGGCGACGCGGCCCGGTACTGCGTCTTGGTGCTGCCCTTCGACAGGTGGGGCCGGCGTGGAGACGCCGCGGAGGCGATGGAGCAGACGAGTCCGTGTCGCCGCCACCAAGATGGGACGGCGCTCCGGTCTGACGTCGCCGGGACGGTTCAAGGTCCGACCCAATGTCCGACGGATCAGCGGTGCGCGCTGGCTGCGTCCCGATCCCCGAGGTCCAGCGGCAGGCAGGGCGCGCCGGGGCCGGGGTGGACCTCGACGGTCACATGCACCAGGTCGGGCTGGTAGGCCAGCAGCGCCTTGTAGTGGGACGGTGGCCGGGGTGTATGGGTGACCACGGTCGCGATCACCGCCCAGGCGCCCGGCCCGACCGACCAGACGTGCAGTTCGGCGACGCGATTGTCGGCGTCGGCCTCCAGGGCGCTGCGGATGGCGTCAGCGCGTGCCGGGTCGAAGGCCCCGTCGAGCAGCAGTCGCCCGCTGTCGCGCGCCAGCCCCCAGGCCCAGCGGCCGATGACAGCGGCGCCGACCAGCCCCATCAGCGCATCCATCCACACCCAGCCCAGCAGCTTGCCCGCCAGCAGCGCGGCGATGGCCAGAACCGAGGTCAGGGCGTCCGCCAGCACATGGAAATAGGCGGCGCGCAGGTTGTGGTCGTGATGGTGCCCATGGTCGTGATCGTGATCGTGATGATGCGCGTGCGCATGCCCATGGCCGTGCGACACGCCGGCGCCATGCAGCAAGCGGGCGCTGACCAGGTTGACGACCAGGCCGATGACCGCCACCAACATCGCCTGGTCGAAGGCGATGGGCAGCGGGTTGGCGAGGCGGGTGGCCGATTCCCAGGCCATCAGCACCGCCACCAGCCCGAGCGCGATCGCGCTGGTGTAGCCGCCCAGCACCCCCACCTTGCCAGTCCCGAAGGTGAAGCGCGCATCGTCGGCATGGCGGCGCGCGTAGGCGTAGGCCGCCAGGGTGATCCCCAGGGCGCCGACGTGGCTGGCCATGTGCCAGCCGTCGGCCAGCAGGGCCATGGAGTTGAACAGCAGGCCGGCGGTGATCTCGACCACCATGGTGATCGCGGCCAGGACGATGACCCAGCGCGTGCGCTGTTCGCCCGCCCCGGTATCCGCCACTTGCCGCAGCGCAGCGTCCTGGCGGTATTCGTGGAGATGATGGATATGCATGCGCGAATGATAGCCATTCTTGGGACGCGGGACAGAGCAAAACCGACGGCGGGCGGCTGGCCGCCGCACCGGTCGTCGGGCTACCCTGGACATCCCGCCCCTTCCGACCCGGATGGCCCGCCATGCGCACGATCCTCGTCTTCGGTGATTCCAACGCCTGGGGCTGGGTGCCGGCCGACGAACGCCGGCCCCTGGAGCGATTCGCGCCCGGGGTGCCGTGGCCGGAGGCGCTGGCGGCGCGGCTGGGGACGGGAACGCGGGTGCTGGTCGATGCCGTGCCGGCGCGCACGACCGACCTGGACGACGCGGTCTCGGCCGAGGTCTTCGCCCCCCTGGCGCCGCGCGACTTCAACGGCCGCGCCCGGCTGCCGGCGGCGCTGGTCACGGCCGGGCCGGTCGATCTGGTCGTCCTGGCGCTGGGCACCAACGACCTGAAGACACGCTTCGCCCGCACGCCCGAGGCCATCGCCGACGCCGTCGTGGGTCTGGCGGACACCGTGCACGACGCGGCACCGGCGCGCGCCTGGCCGGCCCCGCCCGTGCTGATCCTGGCGCCACCGCCACTGGGCCCCCTCGCACCCTGGACCGCGGACAGCTTCGGCGGCCGCCAGGCGGTCTCCGAGGCCACGGGTCCGGCCGTCGTCGCGTCGGCGGCGGCCCACGGGCTGCCCGTGGTCGAGGCCGGCGCGGTGCTCGGCGCGGCCCACGGCGTCGACGGCGTGCACTACACGGCCGCCGACCACACCGCCCTCGCCGACGCCCTGCACGCGCCGGTGCGCGCGCTGCTGGAACCACCCGGCGGCCGCCCGGCCTGATCCGATCGGGCGGTGTTACGCCTCCGCGCCGCGGCCGCCGTGGGCGGCGGACCAGCCCACCGGATCGTGCAGGAACGCCCGCACCCCCTCGATGGCGGCGGCGGGGAATGCGCCCTGGCGTTCCGCCTCCTCCAGCACGTCCCACCAAGTGGCGAGGAAGTGCAGGGTCAGCCCGGCGTCCTCCAGGGTCTTCAGGGCCCCCGGAAAGACCCCGTAGAAGAACACCACGAAGGCATGCGATACCTCGGTGCCGGCGTCGCGCAGGGCGTTGCAGAACACCAGCTTGGAGCCGCCGTCGGTGGCCAGATCCTCGACCAGCAGCACCCGCGCCCCTTCGGCCACGCTGCCCTCGATCTGGGCCATGCGGCCGAATCCCTTCGGCTTCTTGCGCACGTACAGCATCGGCAGGTCGAGCGCGTCGGCCAGCCAGGCGGCGTAAGGAATGCCGGCGGTCTCGCCGCCGGCGACGGCGTCGAACACCTCGAAACCGGCGTCGCGTTCCAGGGTGTCCTGGGCCAGCGCAATCAGCCGCCGGCGCGCGCGCGGGAAGGCGATCAGCCGCCGGCAGTCGATGTAGACCGGGCTGGCCCAGCCGGCGGTCAGCCGGTAGGGCGCCTCGGGACGGAAGTTGACCGCCCCCAGTTCCAGCAGAATGCGGGCGACCAGCCGGCCGGCGTCCTTGTGGCGAGCCTGGCGGTCGGGGAGGGCGAGGGTGTCGGGGCTCATGGGGCGGCGCACTCCGGAGGGTCGGGATCGGGCGCCCTGTTTACCGGCTCCGGCGGGCCGCCGGCAATGCCCGCCGCCGCCGCCCGGGCCGTCACAGAAGGCCCAGGTGGCGCCACACCGGCGCCTGCTCACCATAGAGGGCGGCCGCCCGCTCCGCCACGTGACGCTCGGCCTCGGCCGGATCGTCGATGGTCTTGCCGTCGTGGACCACCGGGCGGCCCGCGGCCTGCAACCGCGCCCGCAGGCGCCCGGCCAGGTCGCTCGCGTCGGCCACGTCCTCGCGGGAGAGGATATCCAGCGCGGCCAGGTCGAGGTCGCTGGCCGGAAGGCCGGAGCCGATCAGCGGCGCCGCCATGTTGACGATCGGCACCCCGGTCAGGACATGGTCGGCCAGCACGCGGTTCAGGCGCCGGGCCGGGGCCGGGTCGATGCCCGGCACCACCGGCTGGATCCAGTCGCGGCCGACCATGACGGCGCAGGCGGAGACGACCATGCCGAGGCTGATGCCGGTGCGGTCCGCGATCTCGCCCAGGCTGGCCGGTCCGTCGGCGAGCACGTCGGCGATGGGGTCGTAGAGCACGGCGCGCGCGGTGGTGTCCTCGCCGCCTTCGGGCGTCTTGGGTCCGCCCATGGTGGCGCGCGGCACGACGGGCGCGACCTTGAGGGTGCGCAAGGCGCGGTGCTGCGCGGCAGACGTCAACGGCCGCGGCCCCTTGACGTAGATGTCGGCGCGGAAGAAGCGGTCGACCGCGAAGTCGTGCACCAGTTCGCGCAGCACCGGGTCCTCGATGCCGCGCAGGGCGTCGCGGGCGCCCTCGGGCAGGGCCGACTGGGTCACGGTGCGGTCGACGTCGGCGGCGCACAGGTAGCTCAGCTTGGCCCCGGCCAGCGCGTCGGCCACGTCGGTCACATAGACCGGCGCCCACCCGGTGTGCATGTACTCGTGCACCAGATAGCGGATGTTGCGGGTGGCGGCCGTCCGGATGTGCTGGGCCACGCGGGGGTTGCGGGTGAAGTACTCCAGCTTGCGGTCAAGCAGGTCCTCGATGAAGGTCATGGCGCCCAGCACCTGGGTGCCGCTGGCGCCGGGGTGGCGGCGGGCGTGTTCGATCAACAGCCGCTGGAACGGCATGATCGGCGCCCAGCCGGGCAGACAGTTGTAGCTGATGTAGACCAGGCCGCCCGGGTTCAGCCGCCGGTCGATGAAACGGACGATGGCGCGCCGGTTGTCCTCGTTCACCCAGGTGTACACCCCGTGCAGGGCGATGATGTCGAAGCGGGGCACGGCGTCGTCGGGCAGCGCCGCGGCCTGCTCGAAACTGTCCTCGCGGAAGCTGACGTTGGGCAGCCCGGCCTCCTCGGCGAGGGCGCGGGCGCTCGCCACGTGACCGGGCAGGAAGTCGAACCCCATGACCTCGGCATGGGGGTGCGTGGCGGCCAGGATCAGCGGCCCCAGCCCCTGGCCGCAGCCCAGTTCGGCGTAGCGGAAGGGCTTGGCCGGGTCGGGCGCCTGCTGTCTGCGCATCAGGGCCGCGAACGCCATGTGGGCCGGCGCCATCTTGCGAAAGAAGGTGATGGCATAGGTGACGTCGGTCTTGTAGCCGTCCGACCAGTCCATGGGGCCTCCTGCGCGACCGGGGGCGGAGCGGGGCTCGACCCGCTCGGCCCGACCATACACCGTCCATCGGGCGGGCCGCCAGATCGGCCCCAGGGCGCGCCCCCCTGCGGGCGCACCGGCCCGCGTGCCGGATTTCCGCTTCGTCCCCGCGCCTGCGAACGGCTATAAGGAAGCGCCGTCGGGGACCGGCGCCCCGGGCCGTCCGACCGCCCGGCCTGCGGCCCGGACGATCCGGCCAGAACCTTCCATCCAGGACCTGCATAGGGGGAGTCGCATGCAACCGGACGCCATCCTCACCAGCCGGGACGACGCCGGCCTCGTCGCCACCGTGACGCTGAACAAGCCGGACAAGCTGAATGCGCTCGATCTGCCGATGTGGCAGGGGCTGGCGGAGGCGTTCGAGACCCTGGCCGAGGACGATGCCCTGCGCTGCGTGGTGCTGCAGGGGGCCGGCAAGGCGTTCGCCGCCGGGGCCGACATTGGCGAGTTCGACACCGTGCGCGCGACCGCCCAGCAGGCCAAGGACTACGATGTCATCATGCGCCGCGCCCTGCGCGCCGTGCGCGAATGCCCCGCCCCGGTGGTGGCCCGCATCGACGGCGCCTGTGTCGGCGGCGGGCTGGAACTGGCCTGCCAGGCTGACCTGCGGGTGGCGACGACGCGCTCCCGCTTCGGCGTGCCGATCTCGCGCATTTCCGTGGTGATGGCCTATCCGGAGATCGAGGCCATTCAGCGCCTGATCGGCGCCGCCCGCACCGCCGAGATCCTGCTGGAGGGCAAGATCCACGACGCCGCCTGGGCCCATCAGGTGGGCCTGCTGAACTACGCGGTCGAGCCCGAGGCACTCGACGAGACCGTGGCGGGCGTGGTCGACCGCATCGGCCAGGGGGCGCCGCTGGCCGCGCGCTGGCACAAGCGGTTCGTGCAGCGCCTGGTCACGCCGCACCCGGTGTCCGACAGCGAACTGGACGAGTGCTACGACTTCCTGTCGACCGAGGACTACGTGGAGGGCGTGGCCGCCTTCAAGGCCAAGCGCAAGGCCAGCTTCCGCGCCCGCTAGCGGGCCCGGCGCCACCATGGCCGTCGGGGGAGCCGATCTGGGGGACGTGGGCGGTGTCGCGCTGCTGACGGCGGTGCTGATCGCGGTGGCGCTGGTGGTGGCCTGGACCGTGCGACTGGGCGCGCCGCCCTGGCCGTCGGCGCCGCGGGCGCGCCGGGCGCTGCTGGCGGCGGCGCCGCCGGCGGCGGAGATTCGCGGCGATATCCTCGAACTGGGGTGCGGCTGGGGTGGTCTGGCGCTGGCCCTGGCGGCACGCTACCCGGAGCGGCGCGTCATCGCGGTCGAGCTGTCGCCCGTCCCCTGGGCCGTGGCGCGGCTGCGGGCGCGGGCCGCGCGGGTCGAAAACCTGGAGGTCCGCCGCGCCGACCTGCACCGGGTCGACCTGTCGCGGGCGGGTCTGGTCGTCTGCTACCTGCACCGCGCCGCCATGACGCGGCTGGCGGACCGCCTGGAGCGGGAGGCGCCGGCCGGCGTCTGGGTGGTGTCCAACACCTTCGGGCTGGGAACCTGGCGGCCGTTGGCGCGCCACCCCGTCGGCGATCTGTACGGGACCGAGGTTCTGCTCTACCGTCAGGACTCCCAAGCGGAGTCCCGCCGCCATGACCATCCAGGACCGTACGCCGCTGGAACGCCAGATCGTCGAAGCGGTTCATGACGCCGCCGCCGAGTCGCTGGCGTCCCGCCCTACCCCGGCCGGGCTGGCGACCCTGCTGGAGCAGCTCTGGGACATCGCCGAGGACCTGGCGCGCCGCAACCAGGAAGCCGCCCCGCCACCGCAGCCGATCGCCTGTCGCGCCGGCTGTTCCATCTGCTGTCATGCCCGCTGGATTCTGGTGACCGCGCCGGAGGTGCTGGTGCTGGCCGATGCGGTGCGCGCGCGGCCGGATGCGGGAGACGTGCGCACGCGGGCCGACGCCGCCGCGCTGGCGCCCGCCATCGAGGTGACGCGCCCGCCCTGCGCGCTGCTGGACGGCGCCGGGCTGTGCTCGGTCTACGCGGTCCGGCCGCTCAAATGCCGCGGCCACACCTCCATGGATCTGGCCGCCTGCGAGGCCACCCTGGCCACCGACCCGACCGGCAGCGTTCCGGTCTATTACCCGCGCCAGGCGATCTACAACGCCATGCAGGCCGGGCTTCTGGCCGGCGCGGTCACGGCCCGCTACCGCCAGGAGCGGCTGGAGCTGCGCGGGGCGCTGGCCCGCGCCCTGGCGATCCCCGACGCCACCGCGCGCTGGCTGGCCGGCACGGACGTGTTCCACGGCATCCGCATGCCGTGACGCCATCCCCGGTGTCCCCCGCCGCATCTGGGGCGGGCCGTGCGCGCAACCGAACCCCTTCAGCGGGTCCGGTGGCGCGCGCTCTCCCCTCCGCGGTGGACCTGCGCGGTGGACCTAGAGCCGATTGTTCGAAAGCGGAACCGCAGATGCGGTCCGGTTTCGAACGTGAATCGGCTCTACATTATTGATTTTAGAGCCGATTCACGCGCCAAAATGGGATCGCGGCACGATTCCATTGTGGCGCGATCTGCTCTAAGCGGTGGCCAGCGTCTCCGCCGCCTCCGCCGCGCGCGCCGTCAGGGCCTCGATCTCCGCGCGGTGGGCCTCCTGCAGCCGCGCGAGGTCCAACCCGGCCAGCGATTGCAACAGGCGCCAGTGCCGGCGCCGCTCCTCGACCAGGCGCACGATCGGGGCCGAGACCGGCAGGCGCACCAGCGTCCCCGCCTGCACCGCCCAGGTGAAGGGCGTCTTGCCGGCCCGCTCCGCCTCCGGCAGGTCGATGAAGGCGTGCACCGGCACCCCCTCCACGGCATCGGCCAGCGGCCGGGCCGAGACCTGGCGGCGGAAGCGGCCCTCCTCGCGGGCGAAGTCGGCCGGGGTCAACGGCACCTCCCGTGTCCGCGCCTGGCCGTCGGCGTCGGTATAGGACAGGGTGTGGGTGGTCCAGTCCCGCTGCACATCCGGGTTGCCGTCCAGCGACAGGCGCTCGGCCATCGACTCACCGGCCTCCGGATCGTGCACGAACACGGGACACACCCGGCTGCGCACCGCGAGGCGCGCGTGCTCGGTCGCCACCGCGTCACCGATGCCCTGTTCGCCCTGGCACGGGGTGTAGATGTCGATCACCGCCGGCGACGATGTGTGGGTCAGCGCCGCCAGCACAGACTTCAGGAAGTGCGCCGGCAGCCCGATGGCGGTCTGCACCACCATCACCCGGGGGTGGACGGTGGCGATCAGGGCCAGTTCCTTGCGGCCGTCCTCCTTGCCGGCGTGGGCGGCACCGACGCGGGCGAGGTCGGAGTCCTGCGCCGTCAGGCTGGCGGTGGACGCCTGGCCGCCGGTGTTGGAGTAGGCCCCGGTGTTCAGCACCACCACCTTGATCGGCGTGCGGGTCGACAGGATGCGCGACAGCGCGCCGAAGCCGATGTCGTAGGTGGCGCCGTCGCCGCCGACGCTGAACACCGTCGGCAGGCGGGCGCGCTCGGTGTCGGTGAAGGCGTCCCACGAGAAGTGGCGGAAAAAGCCGTCATGGGTGGCCGGATCGTAGGCATCGGCCAGTTCCAGCGCGGCGATGCGCTCGGCCTTGTAGGCGGCGGCGGCATCGGCGGCGGCGCCCTCGAACAGGCCCTTGGCGACCGCCGGGGTGTCCTGGAACAGGCTGTTGACCCACGGGTCGCGGTACTGAGTGAAGGGGAAGGTGGACGAGTAGACGCTGGAACAGCCGGTGGCGTTGGCGACCATGTTGGCGGCCGGGCCGTTGCCGGTGGGGCCGGACTCCAGGCGGAACAGGGTGGCCTCCAGCGTGCGCGCGGCGGCCGCGATGCGGTCTCGCCGCGCGGTGTCGGTGACCGTCTCGCGCTTCGCCGCCAGGTCGTCCAGCAGGCCCTCCAGCTCGGCGACATAGGCCGCGCGGCCCTTCTGGTGCAGGGCGTGGCTGGCGGCGATCACCTGGCGGATGGCGGTGGCCTCGCCGCAGCCCCGGCAGGCGCCGTGACCGCCGGTGGTGGAGTAGTAGACGTCGCGGTCCAGCATCATGCGCTTGGCCTGGGGTGCGCTCTGGGCCTCGGTGAAGCGGGCCGGCGTGTTGGGAAGCCGGGACCAGGTCTCGAAGCGGTCGCGCAGCGTCTCCAGCAGGGCGTCGTCCTGGTCCTGCGGCACCAGGGCGTCGGTGGCGCAGACGGTGACGCACTCCAGGCAGCCGCTGCACTTCCACGGATCCAGCGCCACCGCATAGAGGCCGCCGCTGCCGGCGGCCTTGCGCTCGAACTGGCCGTAGAACACCGGCGTCTTGGCGACCGGATAGGCGGCCAGGGCCTCGGTCACCGCGGCCACCGCGCCGTCCAGGCCGCTGTCAGCCGGCAGCACACCGGCCGCGGCGTCGGCGAAGGCGGTGTGCAACGGAACATGTTTCTGGCGCGCGGCGGCGAAGACCTCGCGGATGCCGCCGCACAGGGCGTCGGTGTGCTGGGCCAGCGCGGCCGTCTCGGGCGCCGCCGGGTCGAGCGCCTCCAGGGCGCGGGCCAGCAGGTCCTCGATCCCGTGGATGGTCGCCGGCATGGCGGCGTCGGGGCACACAAGGGTGCAGTCCAGGCAGCCGGTGCACTTGTCGGCATCGAACACCGGCACCTGGCGGCGGAACAGGCCCTTGTCCTTCATGGCGCCGCTGCCCGGGGGCATGAACAGGCCGGCGCCGGGCAGCACCGGGGCCTCGCCGATGGTGCCGTCGCGGAACGGCTGGCCGACGATGGCGTCGAAGTAGTCGGGATCGAACAGGGCGCTGGGGGCCCGGCCCACCTCCAGGCCGCAGGGCAGCGCCGACAGGGCGACGGTGCGCGGATCGCGGGCCTCGTTGCCCTGCTCGGCGTCGAGGAACGCGGGCGTCTCGTACGGCACCGCGAGGGTGGCGGTGGCGCCGTCGCGGATCACCGCCATGTTGCCCTCGACCACGGCGTCGCCCTTGGCGCCGAATTTCTTGACGATCTGCTCGCGCACCCGGGCCATCAGCGTGGCCTCGTCGGTGCCGTGCAGCACCCGGGCCTCGTGACCGCACAGGGCGCCGATGAAGGCGATGCCCATCATGCGGGTCTCAAGCTCGGCCGAGGGCGCGTGCCGGCGCGCCACGGCGAAGGCGTCGACGATATAGACGTTCAGCTTCTTGGCGCGGATATCGCGGCGGGCCACGGCGGGCAGGTCGCGCCAGACCTCCAGCGGCGCCCGGTTGGACTGGAGAATGAAGGTGCCGCCCTCGACCAGGCCCCGGAGCGGGTTGGTGTGGGCGAACACCTTGTGGTCCGGTGACAGGACGATCTCGACGTCCTCCAACTCGGCGTTGGTGATCTTCACCGGGTCCGGGCTGAGGGTGATGTAGAAATTGGTCGGCGCCCCGCTCTTCTCCGAGCCGTACTTGGGGGCCGACTTGGAATACAGGCCCAGCACCCCGGACAGAATGTCGGTCAGCAGCTTGCCGGTGGCCACGGTGCCATAGCCGCCCACCGAGTGGAAGCGGATGCGGAACGCCGCGTCCGGCAGCAGATGCGGGTTCGGCCCGGTCTGCAACGCCATCAGCGCGGTCTCGGGGTAGGCGGCCTTCAGACGGGCCTGGGCGTCGGCCAGGCCGGCCGGCGGCGCCGCCGAGAAGAACTGCGAGCCCAGGTAGACCAGCGGCGCCCGCTCGGCCCGGTCCATGGCATCGAACGCCGCCACCAGGTGGCGCGGCTGCAAGTCGTGTCCGCCCAGGCCGAAGATCGCGGTGGTCAGGCGCGGCGGCTCGGCCAGCGCCGGGATGCCGGCATGCGCGGCGCCGGCGGCGTTCTCGCGCGCCTTGGCCAGGGCGCGGGAGACCAGCCCGGTGAGCGCGGTGACGTCGGAGCGTTCCAGCACCGTGACCGCGCGCTTGCCGGCCAGCGCCTCGGCGATCTCGGCTTCGGGGAAGGGGTGCAGCAGCTTGACCGACAGGCAGCCCACCGCGCGGCCCTGGGCGCGCAGGTGATCCACCACCGCCTCCACGTCCTGCGTCACGGAGCCCAGACCGATCAGCACGGTCTCGGCGTCGTCGCAGCGGTAGGGCATGACCGGGGTGTAGACCCGCCCGGTCATCGCGCCGTAGGCCGCCATGGCGGCACGGGCCAGGCGCGGCACGTCGGCGGCGAAGTGGGTGAAGTGGTCGACCGCGCCGGCCTGGAAGTCCGGCTGGTTCTGCACCGGGCCGGTCAGGCCGGGGTTGTCGACATCCACCAGGGCCGGCACGCGCTGGCGGGTGTCCTTCTCCCAGGCGTTGCGCCACAGCCGGCCCCAGCGCCCGTGCAGCGACTCCGGCAGGTGGGCCAGCGTCGGCGCCAGCAGGGCGGTCTCGGCGTCGCTCTCGATGGCGTCCGCGTTATCGGCAAGGTAGGCGTCCAGCGCGGCCCGCCCGTCCGCGGTCAGCGCGTCGGCATGGCGGTCCAGCCACGCCCGGAGCTGGAACACCCGGCCCTTGGCGCCGAACAGCAGCGCCTGTGCCACGGTCGGGCACGGCATGCGGCCGGCCGGGTCGCCCAGGTAGTCGCGCAGCAGGTCGGGTTCGGGGAGGGTCGCCTCGCTCATCATGTGGCTGGTGGCGAAGCCATCCATGGCATTGGCGACCGGGATCAGCGAGTCGGCCGCGATCCGGTAGGCGATGGCGGCGAGGTCGGCGGCCTCCTGCGGGGTGGAGCCGAACAGGATGGTGTAGCCCGACGGCAGCAGCGCGTAGACGTCGTCGTGGCCTGCCATCACGTTCAGCGAGTGGCGGGAGACCACCCGGGCCGCGATGTGCAGCACGAAGCCGCCGACCTTCTTGCCGACCGTGACGTAGTGCGACTCCAGGCCGTACAGGATGCCCTGGCTGGAGGACGCATTGGAGATGTACTTGCCGCCGGTGAGCGCCGCGCCGAGCGCGCCCGACTGGGCCGAGTGCTCGCCCTCGGGCTCGAAGAAGAACGGGTGGTGGCCCCAGACGTTGCAGCCGCCCTTGGCGCGGAACTCCTCGTACAGTTCCGAAATCTCGGTGGAGGGCGTGATGGGATACCCGATGACGCCGCCGCAGACGTGCGACATCACGTGGGCAACGGCGCCATTGCCGTTGATGACAGCGGGACTCCCTGGGTACGACATGCCCATCTTCCTCCAATCTTTGGGTCTCTCGGGGCGGGCTGTCGACCGACGATTCGAGGCCATGTCAGCGGATCTGCGCCGGGGCGGCGACGCTGGGGCATGGACGGGACCGCCCGCCGGGACGGCGGGGACGCTCCGAGTTTCGCCGAGTATGCCGTGTCCTCCCGCGCGACGAAAGCCACAGTCCCGGATTCCCCTGAAGGGCTTATCCCCCTGGGGCAGGTCGGCCCATGAAGCACGGCACGAACGGCCGGGACGGCGCCGAAACGGCTCAGGGCGGCTCGGCAAGCCGGGTCACGGGCGGGGGCGTGCGCTTGACGGGCTTGGTGACGACATACGTGAAGTAGCGCCGGATGCCGAGGCCGGCGTCCAGCAGGCGGTCCATGATGCGTTGGTAGTCCTCCAGGTCCCGCGCCAGAACCCGCAGCACATAGTCGATACCGCCGCCCAGGGCGTCGCATTCATATATCTCGGGGAACGCCGCGATGCCGCGCTCGAAGCGGGCGAAGTCCTCGGTCTGGTGGCTCTCCAACTCCATCGTCACCACCACCTGGGCCAGCGGCGCGAAGGGCTTGAGGGCGATGCGGGCCTCGTAGCCCTCGATGACACCCGCATCCTCCAGTTGACGCAGGCGCTCCCAGCAGGGCGTCGAGGACAGGTGCACGCGGCGCGCCAACTCCGACTTCGAGATGCGGCCCTCGCGCTGCAGGATGGCGATGATGCGCAGGTCCCGCTCATCCAGTTTCACGCCGTTGGTCTTCATCCGCCTCGCCGTCTCCCCACCCTGGCACGGGGCGGCCCTCGGCCGCGCCCGCCCCAGGAATATGGGCGCGAACCGATGCGGGAGACAATATGGATGAACAGGGGCGCCGGCGGCCGCTCGGGCTGGCGCCCGCTACTTCACCAGGATGCAGGTGACCGGGGACAGGCCCGAGACCTTGTGCGAGACGGAGCCGAGCAGGAAGTCGCCGATGTCGCCGGAGCCGCGCGCGCCCATGACGATGACGTCGCAGCCATGCTCCTCGGCGAAGGAGACGATGGCACGCGCCGGCTGACCGCGCTTGGCATAGGCTTCGACCTCGCGCGCCCCGGCCTCGTGGGCGTAGGCCTTGGCCTTGGCGACGATCTCCTTGGCGTAGTCCGTCAGCGCCTCGTCCGGGGTGGACGGATGCAGCGGCCGCACCATGGACAGCGAGCCCTCCATCGGGCTGTGGTGGCGGTAGACGCACAGCAGCATGATCCGGGCGTCGTCGAACCGCCGCGACAGGTCGACGGCGAAGTCGATGGCCTTGATGGCCTGATCGGAGCCGTCGACCGGCACCAGCAGGGTGCGGAACATGGCGAGAGCCTCCTTCTGAAGCGGGGGCCGCCGCGCCGACCGCGCGTCGACGGCCTCAGTTCCCGAACGCCAACTGGGGCAGGAACAGCGCGATCTGTGGGAACGCGATCAAGGCCGCGCTCACCCCCAGCAGGATGACCACGAACGGCGGCGTGCCCCGGATGACGTCCATGTAGGGGCGCTTGAAGATGGCGATGGCCGTGAAAATGTCGCACCCGAACGGGGGCGTGGCCGAGCCGATCGCGACCTGCAAGGTGATGATCACCCCGACCAGCACCGGGTCGATGCCGGCGCTCTCGACGATCGGCGCGAAGATCGGCACCAGCACCAGAATGACCACAATCGGGTCGACGAACATGCAGCCGACGAAGAACGCGATCGAAATGGCGATCAGCACCACCACGGCCGTCGCTTCGTCCAGCCCCAGCCCGCCCAGGAGCTGCTGTGGAATCTGGTTGAACGAGATGGCCCAGGAGAAGGCGTTGCCGGCGCCCACCAGAATGAACACCACCGCGGTGATCAGGCCGGTGGACTTGGCGATCTCGTACAGGTCGCGCGTCTTCAGCGACCGGAAGATGATGAATTCGAGGACGAAGGCATAGGCCACACAGACCGCCGCCGCCTCGGTCGGGCTGAAGATGCCGCCGTAGATGCCGCCCACCACGATCACCGGGAAGCCCAGCGGCCAGGCCGCCTCGCGGGTCGCCGTCAGACGGTCCTTCCAGCTCGCCTTGTCCAGCGTCGGGATGTCGTGGCGCCAAGCATGGAACACGCAGTAGCTCGCGAACAGCGCCAGGATCAACAGCCCCGGTCCGATGCCGGCCACGAACAGCTCAGCGATCGAGGTCCCGGAGATGACGCCGTAGATGATCATCGCGATCGACGGCGGGATCAGCATGGCGATGTCGGAGGCATTGACGATCAGCGCCAGTGTGAAGCTGTCCTTGTAGCCGGCCTCCAGCATGCGCGGCCGCAGGGGGCTGCCGATGGCCACCACGGTGGCCTGGGTCGAGCCCGAAACGGCCCCGAACAGGGCACAACTCGTCGCCGCCGTCACCCCCAGGCCGCCACGCATGTGGCCGACATAGCGCATGACCATGTCGATCAGGCGGTCGGCCGAATGGCCCTTGGTGATGATGTCGGCCGCCAGGATGAACATCGGCACCGCCACCAGCGCCGCCGGACGGATGCCGCCCAGCATCTGCTGGACCATGATCTCCGGCGGGACCGGCATGTAGAGGAAGAAGGCGACGAAGCTACCGGCGATCAGCGGGATCATCATGGGGAAGCCCAGCAGCAGCAGGACCACCATGACGGATATCATGACCGTGGCCATGGACGGCGTCCTCCGTCAGACCTTCGTTTCGGTTTCGTCGTAGCTGTCGATGACCGACGCCGAGATGTAGACGTCCGGCCGCGTCAGGTTGGCCACCGCGGTCAGCAGGTACTGAATGCCGGTGATGACGAAGCCGATCGGCACCCACAGGAAGGTGACGAAGACCGGGATGCGCAGCGAGGGCGCGATGCGCCCGGTCTCGTAGACCGACAGCACGTAGCCGTAGGCGTACCAGGCCAGCACGAACATGACCCCGGCGGTGACCAGGCAGATCACCACCATCAGGCCCTTGCGCAGGCCGTCGGGCAGGGCGTCATAGATCGCCGACATGCGGATGTGCCGCCCCATGCGGGCGGCGTAGCCGAGGCCGACGAAGGTGATGAGAACCACCAGGAAGCGGTTCAGTTCCTCGACGAAGAACAGACTCTCGCCCAGGACGAAGCGGCCGATCACGTTGGCCACCGAGACGGCGGCCATGATGGTCACGCCCAGCGCCAGCACCACCGCCTCGAAGCGGGCGATGCCGCCGTCGATCCAGGCCAACGGTCGCAGCACCCCGGAGAACGGGGCCTTGTCCCGCGGCGGCCCGCCCGGATCCGCCCCCCCTTCGGTGTCCGTCATGCGGCGCCCCCTTGCTATTCGGTTCCGCCGGCGCGCCCCGGCCCGCGGGCTCGCGGACCGGGACGGCCGTCCGGGTGAGAGGTGTGGCGGGCGGGACGGCCCTCAGTTCCCCTCGACGCGCGCCTTGGACTCCGCGATATCCTCCTGGAAGCCCTCGAGCACGGCCTGGGCATCGCCGCCGACCTCCTCGACGAAGGCGTCCTTGACCTGCTCCGCCGCCTCGCGGAACGGCTCGCGCTGTTCGTCGGTCAGCACGGTCACGGTCATGGACGGCTTGGCCTCCAGGATCTTCTCCTCGGAGCGCTCGGTCAGCCCGCGCTGGTACTCCATGATGTGATCGTAGGCCACGTTGGCGGCCTCGGCGACCAGCGCCTGCTCGTCCTCGGACAGACCGTCGAAGAAGGTCTTGTTGGCGACCACGGCGGTGGTGAAGTTGTTATGCCCGGCGTAGGTGATGTGGTCGGTCACCTCGTACATCTTCGTCGACTCGACGAAGAACATCGGGTTTTCCTGGCCCTGGATGATGTTGGTCTGCAAGGCGCCGTAGACCTCACCCCACGGCAGCGGGGTCGGCGTCGCGCCGAACGCCTCGTAGGTCTCGATCAGCATCGGCGAGGTCATGACGCGGAACTTGACGCCGTCCAGATCCGCCGGACCGGTTACCGGCTCCTTGGTGGTCATGACCACCTCACCCTCGGGGTACATGTCCACCAGGTGCAGGCTCTTGTCCTCGTACTTGGCGGCCAGCATCTCGTTGATGGTGTCCGAGGTCTGGTAGAAGTCGGCCAGAACGTCGTGATCCTCCGGCAGCACGTACGGCAGCAGGAACACCTGCAACTCCGGAATCAGGCTGCCTGTGAAGCCCGGCGAGGCGGTCGCGAACTGGATCGCCCCCATCTGGGCCAGCTCGGTGGTGTCGTTGGACTCGCCCAGGGTGCCGAAGGGGAAGATCTCGATGCTGTGGTCGGAGTTGGCCTCGATGTGCTCCTTGAACTTGGTGGCGTAGACGCCCTGCACCTCGTCGATGGCCTCTTCCAGCGAGTACTTCCACGTGGCGGCCAGCGCGCCGGAGGCCGCGGTCATGGCGACCGTCGAAACCACGGCGGCGCCGACGATGGATGCGAAACGATGGGTCATGGTGCTCTCCCTGTCCGTTGAGCGGTCCGTTGAGGGGTCGTGCAGCGGCGGCCGGACCCGCAGGCCCGACAGGACCGGACGGCACACGGGCCGGGTGCGGCGACCGTTCCGCCGCGCCCGACCGTCGCCCTGGGGTATGCGTTCATCGCACAGGAGATCGGCGCCCAGGTCAACAGCGGGCCGGGCCCGTCGGAATGCGCCCCCGACGCCGGGCCGGCCCGGCGCGGTGGGCGGCCGCCTCGGCCCCGTCGGGCCGGCCGGGGCGCCGGGGCGGGGGCTGGGAGCGGCCGCCGCCCTGCGGTCGAACCCGCTGTTCTGCGACCGTTTTCCCGAACCGGGCGACAGCGGCGGTGGCCGCCCCCCGCGCGTCGGAGCGGCACGCCGGGGTGCGAGGCCGGTGCGCCGCGGTCCCGGCCGGACCTAGAAAGTCTGTCTGTGACGGCGCGTGAAAACAGAAAGATCATCGCCACCCCGCACGATCTTTGGCGGATTTTTCGAACGCCGGGCATTGAACGGCGACTGGCCCGGGCCGCAAGATGCGACTTGGACGGAGTCGGACCGATGGAGGGTGGCCATGGCATTTCGGGTTTCGGATCTGGGGCCGCCGGCCACGTCACCGGCCTTCGTCGCGCCCTCGGCCCTGCGCCGCATCGGCCTGGTGGCGCTGGAGACCGACCTGACGCTGGAGCCGGATTTCGCCCGCCTGACCCACGGCCTGGGCGTGACGGTGTTCGCCAGCCGCGTCCCCTATGACAACCCCGATACGCCGGACGGGCTGGCGGCCCTCGAAGGCCACCTGACGGCGGCCGCCGGCCGGCTCGTGCCCGGCGCCGCCTTCGACGTCGTGCACTTCGGCTGCACCTCGGCGTCGGCGGTGATCGGCGACGACGGCGTGGCCCGCGCGGTGCGCGCCGCCAAGCCGGGGGCCGCCGTGACCAACCCGATGACCGCCGCCGATGCCGCCCTGCGCGCGCTCGGCGTGCGGCGGCTATCCCTCCTCACGCCCTACCTGCCGGCCATCAGTCAGCCGGTGGCGGACCGCTTCGAGTCCGCCGGCTATACCCTGGACGGGCTGACCTGCTGGGGTATCCGCGACGACCGCGACATGGCGCGGCTCGACGGCGACGTGATCGTGCGCGAGGCCGTCGCCGCCACCGCGCCGACCGCCGACGCCCTGTTCATCTCCTGCACCGCCGTGCCCAGCGCCGCGGTCGCGGCCCGCATCGAGGCCGCCATCGGCCGCCCGGTGGTGACCAGCAACCAGGCCGCCGCCTGGCTGGCCCTGCGGCTGTGCGGCGTCACCGCCGACGTCCCGGACGGCGGCCGCCTGTTCGCCTGCCCGCTTACCCCCGACTGGCAGCGCGGGGCCGCCTGATGCCGATCGAACCCGGCGCCATCCTGGCCGCGCGCGACCGCCTGCGGGGCCGCGTCCGCCGCACACCTCTGGGCGAATCCCGGAGCCTGACAGACCGCCTCGGCGTGCCCGTCCGCCTCAAGCTGGAGCACCACCAGGTCACCGGCAGCTTCAAGGTGCGCGGCGCCACCAACGCCGTGCTGGCGCTCACCGACCCCCAGAAGGCCCGCGGCATCGTCGGCGTCTCGACCGGCAACCACGGCCGCGGCCTGGCCTACGCCGCCCAGGCGGCCGGCGTGCGCTGCGTCATCTGCATGTCGTCGCTGGTGCCGCAGAACAAGATCGACGGCATCCGCGCCCTGGGCGCCGAGGTCCGCATCGTCGGCGACAGCCAGGACGAGGCGCAGGAGGAGGTCGACCGCCTGGTGGCCGACGACGGCCTCACCATGCTGCCGCCCTTCGACCAGCCGGACATCATCGCCGGCCAGGGCACGGTGGGCCTGGAGCTGGTCGAGGACCTGCCGGATCTGGAAACCGTGCTGGTACCCCTGTCCGGCGGCGGCCTGATCGCGGGCGTTGCGCTGGCGGTCAAGACCGCGCGCCCGGACGCCCGCATCGTGGGCGTCAGCATGGAACGCGGCGCCGCCATGATCGAAAGCCTGCGGGCCGGCCGACCGGTGTTCGTGCAGGAGGTGGCCACGCTGGCGGACTCGCTGGGGGGCGGCATCGGCCTGGACAACCGGCACACCTTCGCCATGGTGCGCGACCTGGTCGACGAGACCGTGACCCTGACCGAGGACGAGATCGCCGACGGCATCCGCCATGCCTACTGGCAGGACATCGAGATCGTCGAAGGATCCGGGGCGGTCGGCCTCGGCGCGCTGCTGGCGGACAAGGTCCGCCCCACCGGCCCCACCATCGTCCTGCTCAGCGGGCGCAACATCGACATGACGCTGCATCATCGGGTAGTCTCGTCCAACATGACTCCTCAATTGGGCTAAACGGAGCGTCACGCAATGACCCTGCCGCCTTGGGACGACAGTGGGTTAAGCAATGACGAGGCAATAGAATTCTGGCGTGAGTTCCGGAACCACAAAGGGTGCCATATTTGCGGAGACGACAGCGACCCGGTTTTCTTGCTTCCAAACAACTACAATAAAGAGCGATACTGGAGTCCCGAAAATCAAACATTTCTAACGCTGGGTGAGGTTATTTATGTTTGCCGAAACTGTGGTGTTCTGACCACAGTCCTGCGATCCCGCATTGTTGACTGGTCGAAGCGGAGGCGCGGCGATGGAGAATAAAGACTCCTTGCCAGGCTGGATGACGGTCCATGATGGGGGGCTTGCAGATGAACGCCAACCGCCGCGACGCGGCGGCGGCAGCGGTGGAGGAGACGGTGGCATGACGGACCTGACGCGCCGGGTCGCGGCGCTGGAGGCGACTCTACGCCGTCTCGAACCGCTGATCGTGCGCATCGACGAACAGCTTCGAGTCACCCTGCCCTCACTCGCGACCAAGGCGGAGCTTCAGGCATTTCGCACGGAAGCCCAGACCGAGACCAAGGACGTTCGGATCGACCTGAAAGCCGAGGTCCAGGACCTGCGCACCGAATGGCGGGCGACGGTGCCGGCGCTGGCTTCAAAGGCCGACGTCCAGGAGGCAAAGGCCGACCTTGGCGCCAGACTGGCCGAGAAACCGGGCCGCGCCTTTATCGTCACCACCGTCTTTGCGGCGATCGGCCTGTGCGTTGCTGCCGTCGCCGCCACCGTTACGACCCTCCAATACATGTAACCGTTGTCCTGACGGCAGACCACACCGAGGATCCCGCCCATGCCCACCGTGCGGATCGTGACCGAAGCCGAGCTGCGCGCCGTCGTTCCGCTCGACGGCGAGGCCGTGGCCTGCGTCGAGCAGGCGTTCGTCGCCCTGGCCGGCGGCGGTGTCGTGATGCCGCCGATCCTGCGCCTGGACATCGTCGAGGCCCATGGCGAGGTGGACGTCAAGACCGCCTATGTGCCGGGCCTCGACAGCTTCGCCATCAAGATCAGCCCCGGGTTCTTCGACAACCCGAAGCTCGGCCTGCCCAGCGTCAACGGCCTGATGACCCTGTTCAGCGCCAGGACCGGCCTTCTGGAGGCGGTACTGCTGGACAACGGCTTCCTCACCGACGTCCGCACCGCCGCGGCCGGCGCCGTCGCCGCCAAGCACCTGGCGCGCACCGACGCCCGCCGGGTCGCCGTGATCGGGGCCGGCGTGCAGGCCCGTCTGCAACTGGATGCGCTGACCCTGGTGCGCCCGATCGAGTCCGCCACCGTCTGGGCGCGCGACGCCGACAAGGCGGCGGCCTACGCGGCGGAGATGACGGCGCGCCGGGGCCTGCCCGTGACCGCGGCCGCCAGCGTGGCCGAGGCGGTGGCCGACGCCGACATCGTGGTGCTGACCACGCCGGCGACCGCGCCGCTGCTGATGGCCGACCACCTGACGGCCGGCCAGCACGTCACCGCCATGGGCTCGGACGCCGAGCACAAGAACGAACTGGACCCGGCTGCCATCCGGCGCGCCGATCTCTACGTCGCCGACAGCCTGTCCCAGACCCGCCGGCTGGGCGAGCTGCACCACGCCATCGCCGCCGGCCTGGTGGGCGCCGACGAGGCGTTCCCCGAGCTGGGGGCGGTGGTGACCGGCGCCGCGACCGGACGCACCGATCCGGCGCAGATCACCATCGCCGACCTGACCGGGACCGGCGTCCAGGACACCGCCATCGCCACCCTGGCCCTGGCCCGCGCCGACCGGTCCGGCGCCGGCAGCGCGTTCGAGAGCTAGGACCACACCGCCCATGAGCCCCGTCAGCCCCGTCGCCCCGGCCCGCTTCTCGCGCGAGGAATACGCCCGGCGCCTCACCAAGACCCGGCAAGCCATGGCGGCCGCCGGCCTTGACCTGCTGATCGTCACCGACCCGTCGAACATGAATTGGCTGACCGGCTACGATGGCTGGTCGTTCTACGTCCATCAGGGCGTCGTGCTGCCGATCGACGAGGACCCGCTGTGGTTCGGGCGCGGCCAGGACGCCAACGGCGCCCGGCTGACGTCGTGGCTGCCGGAGGCGCGCATCGTCGCCTACCCCGACCACTATGTGCAGTCGACCGAGCGCCACCCCAAGCAGGTCCTGGCCGGCTTGCTGCGCGACCAAGGCTGGGGCACCCGGCGCATCGGCGTCGAGATGGACAACTACTATTTCTCCGCCGCCGCCTATCACACGCTCTTGCGGGAACTGCCGGATGCCCGGTTCCAGGACGCCACCGGGCTGGTGAACTGGCAGCGGGCGGTGAAGTCGGACACCGAGCTCACCTACATGCGCCGCGCCGCCCGCATCGTCGATGCCATGCACGCCCGCATCCGCGACGTCATCGAGCCGGGCATGCGCAAGAACGACCTGGTGGCAGAGATCTACGACGCCGCCCTGCGCGGCACCGCCGAGTTCGGCGGCGACTATGCCGCCATCGTCCCCCTGGTGGCCTCCGGCGTCGAGGCCTCGGCGCCGCACTTGACCTGGACCGACCAGCCACTCCGGCCCAACGAAGGGACCTTCTTCGAAATCGCCGGCTGCTACCGGCGCTACCACTGCCCGCTGTCGCGCACCGTCTATCTGGGCCGGCCGCCGCAACACTTCCTCGATGCCGAAAAGGCCGTGCAGGAAGGGATGGAAGCCGGACTGGAAAAGGCGTATGCCGGCAATACCTGCGAGGATGTCGCCAACGCCTTCTTCGCCGTGCTGCGCCGACACGGCATCGAGAAGGACAACCGCACCGGCTACCCCATCGGCATCAGCTATCCGCCGGACTGGGGCGAGCGCACGATGAGCCTGCGGCCCGGCGACCGCACCGTGCTGGAACCCAACATGACCTTCCATTTCATGACCGGCCTGTGGATGGACACCTGGGGCTTCGAGATCACCGAGAGCATCGTGATCGGTGAGCGCGGCCCCGAGATCCTCGCCGACACGCCGCGGGAACTGGTGGTGAAAGACTGACCGTCCATGTCGCTGATGTACGAGAAACCGTCTTCGATCGTGCCCACCGTCGACTTCGATGCCGACGGATTGCAGCACGGATTCCTGCGCCTGCCCTACAGCCGCGACGACAGCGCCTGGGGCAACCTGATGATCCCGATCTGCGTGGCCAAGAACGGCCACAGCCCCACCGTCCTGCTGACCGGCGCCAATCATGGCGACGAGTACGAGGGGCCGCTGGCCATCCTGGAACTGGCCCGGACCCTGGACTGGCGCACCATCAACGGCCGCATCATCATGCTGCCGTTCATGAACTACCCGGCGTTCCGGGCTGGCCGGCGCACCTCCCCCATCGACGGCGGCAATCTCAACCGCCTGTTCCCGGGCGCCGCCGACGGCACCGTGACGCAGAAGATCGCGGACTACATCCAGCGCTACCTGCTGCCCATGTCGGATCTGGTGCTGGACATCCACGCCGGCGGCTCGACGCTGGACTTCCTGCCGTTCGCGGCCTCGCACGTGCTGCCGGACAAGACCCAGGAGGCACGCTGCGAGGAGGCGGCGGCCGCCTTCAACGCCCCCTACACCGCCAAGATGCTGGAGATCGACGCCGCCGGTCTGTTCGACACCGCCGCCGAGGAAGCCGGCAAGACCTTCGTCAGCACCGAGCTGCGCGGCGGCGGCACCTCCAGCGCGGCCAGCACCCGCATGGCCCGCAAGGGCGTGCGCAACGTGCTGATCCATGCCGGCATCCTGGAGGGCGACATGGAGATCGAGCCCTCGCTGAACCTCGACATGCCGTCCATGGACTGCTTCACCTTCGCCGATACCGACGGCATGCTGGAAATGTGCGTCGACCTGGGCGAGACGGTCCGGGCCGGCGACAAGCTGGCCCGGCTGTGGCCCATGGACCGCACCGGCGCGGCCCCGGTCGAGTACTTCGCCAAGCTGGACGGCATGTTGATCGGGCGCCACTTCCCGGGCGTCGCCAAGACCGGCGACTCGCTGGCCGTGCTCGGCGCGGTCGAGGAGGGGCTGCCGCCCGGCCGCTTCCGCCCGCCGGTCGGCGCGCCGTAGGAGGGGTGTCCCGGCCCGCTGTCGTCCGCGCGGCCCCATGCCCGGAAAGGGCGGCCTCGGCCGCGCAACGGGAGAGTGGGAGAGTGGGAGAGACCACCATGACCGAGCCCAACGTGCGAACCGGCGGGTGCCTGTGCGGCGCCGTGCGGTTCTCCGTGCCCCTCGACGCGTTGCACTTCTCGGCCTGCCATTGCGCCATGTGCCGGCGCTGGGGCGGCGGCCCAATGCTGGCGGTCGACGCGACGGCGCCGGTGACCTGGCAGGGCGAGGACGCCATCGGCCGCTACCGCTCCTCGGAGCGGGCCGAACGCTGCTTCTGCAAGCATTGCGGCACAAGCCTGTTCTACTACTCGATCAAGAAGGGCCAGACGGTCCTCAATCTGGGCGCCTTCGACGACCAGGACGACTTCACCATGGAGTCCCAGATCTTTATCGACGAGAAGCCGCCCGGCTACAGCTTCGCCAACGAGACCCCGACCCTGACCGCCGCAGACGTCTATGCCCTCTACGCGGCGGACCCGTCCTGAGGCGGCGCGGACCGGACGCGCCGCCGCCTCCGTTAACCGCCGGGTAAGCGGACCCGCCCCAGACTGACGCGCACTCGCGGGAGAGGGGCATGGATCGCGCGCTGCCGCCGGAAGATTTCGTCAACGCCGCCTTCGACGCCGCGGCGGACACCCCACCGTCGGACCTGCTGGTGATCCTCAGCACGCCGCGCAGTGGCAGCACGCTGCTCTGCGACCTGCTCTATCGCGCCGGCGTGTGCGTGGCGCACGAGTACTTTCAGCCGTTCCAGTATCTGCCGGCGCTGGCCGCGCGCTGGGGCGCGCACCGCGACGGCCGCGTTGACCTGCCCGCCTACGCCGCCGCGCTGCGCCGGCATCGCACCGGCCCCGGCGGATGGCTGGGCGTCAACCTGCACGGCCACCACCTCCCGGTGTTCCTGCGGATCGAGGAGGCCTTCGCCGACCTGCGGCCGCACTATGTCCTGTTGCGCCGACGCGATACCGTGGCCCAGGCCGTCTCCTACCACATCGCGCGCACCACCGGCGCCTGGAGTGCCCACTTCGAAGCCACCGCGCCCGCCTCCTACAGCTTTGAGGGCATCGACACGGCCCTGCGCAACATCGTGCAGTGGACCACATGGGCCGAGGCGTTCCTCAAGGCCCGCACGGCCGATGCCCGCACGGTCTGGTACGAGGACCTGGTGGCCGACCCCGCCGCCGTGCTGCGCTCGCTGCCCGGCGTGCCGGCGGATGCCCCGGTCGCCACCGACCTGCGCGCGCAAGCGCCCGACGGCCCCAACACCGCCTTCGCCGCCCGCTACGGCGCCGACAAGATGCGCGCCCTGTGCGCCGACCGCTGATGCCCGGAGAGCCCCCCATGCCGAGCGGCCCGACCCGCAGCCACCTGGTCTTCTGGCCCGACGTCACGCACGTCAATCCGTACCAGAGACTGCTGGCCGAGAGCCTGCCGGACGGTTGGACCGCCGCCGCCGGCCGCATCGACGCCGCGCTGGAGCAGGCCACGGCGGCGGGCGCCCCCCGCGTGGTGTTCCACCAGCACTGGACCACGCCGGTGACGGTGGGCGCGGAAACCGAGGCCGCCGCGGCGGCGGCCTGTGCCGCGCACCTGGATAAACTGCGGCGGTTGCGCGACGCCGGCGGCGCGGTGCTGTGGACCGTGCACAACGTGCTGTCGCACGAACACACCTTTCCCGCCGTCGAGGCCGCGCTGCACCAGGACCTTGCCGCCCTGGCCACGGCCGTGCACGTGCATTCGCCGCACGCCCTGGCGCGCATGGCGCCGCATTACACCGTGCCGGCCGACACGGTCGTGGTGGCGCCGCACCCGAGCTACATCGGCGCCTATCCGGACACCGTGACACGCGAGGAGGCCCGCACCACGCTGGGGGTGGCGGCCCACGAGACGCTGTTCGTGTTCGTCGGCATGATCCGGCCCTACAAGGGGCTCGACGACCTGTTGCTGGCGTTCGCCCGCCTGCGCGCCACCGAACCGGACGCCCATCTGATCCTGGCCGGGTCCGTGTCGCCCCCCTATACGGCGGAGGAGGTCGCCGCCCTGGCGCGCAAGGTGCCGGGGGTGCGCGCCGCCCTCGGCCGGGTGCCGGACGGCCAGCTTCAGACCCTCTACAAGGCCGCCGACTTCGCCGTCCTGCCCTACAAGGACATTCTCACCTCGGGCTCGGCGCTGGCGGCGATGTCCTTCGCCTGCCCCGTGATCGGCCCGGCGCTGCCGGCGCTCACCGACTACGTCGCGGACGGCGCCGGCGCCCTGCTGTATCGGCCCGGCAGCCCGGGCGGGCTGCTGACCGCGCTGCGGCGCGCCATGCTGGAGGACGCCGACCGGCGCGCCGGCCACCGCAGCGCCGCGCTGGAGGCGGTGCGGCCGCACACCTGGTCCGGCCTGGCCCGCACCCTCGTCGACGCACTGGAGAGCCGACGCGACCGGCCGGCGGGCGCCGCGCCGCTGGCCGACGGCGGCGGCGTGCTGCGGCGACATGCCGCCAGCGTCGTGGAGCAGGGGCCGGGCGCCGGTCTGGCGGCGGTCCTGACCGCCAGCGGCGCCGGACCGGCCCCGGCGGCGCCTCGTCTGCGGCTGGCGCACATCGTCAATCTGTACCGCAAGGGCGACGGCCTGGACGCGGTGCAGCGCCACACCGTCGCGGCGATGCGGGCGGCGCGGGCCGCCACGCCGGCCGGAATCGCGGTGCACCCGGTGGCGGTGCCGATGGCCGGCGAGACCGACCTCGTGCCGGAGGGCTTCACGGCCGCCGCGCCCCTGGCGCGGACCGCCCGGGACCTCCCGACCCTGGAGACCGACCGGCCGCTGCCGCTGCTGTTCGACGTGCTGGCCCACGGCATCGCCGCGGCCGAAGCGGCCGGCGCCGAGGCCATCGTGCTGACCAACGCCGACATCTGTCCGCTGCCGCATTTTTACACCCTGGCGGCGGAGCTTCTGGGCAGCGGGGTGGACGCCGTCACCCTGAACCGCCGCACCGTACCGCAGCCGCCGCCGGGGCTGGACACCCCCGGCCTGCTGGCGAGCGAGTACGGCCAGACGCACCCCGGCTTCGACTGCTTCATCTTCCGCCGCGCGCTCTACGAACGGTTCGTCGCCAGCGACTCCGTGTTGGGCGCCGGGATGGTGATGCGCGCGCTGCTGTTCAACCTGGCCGCGGTGGCGGCGCGCTTCGTCATGCTGACCACGGCGCACGCGACCTACCATTTGGGCGACGACCAGCCGTGGAAGAGCCCGGCGTTCGCGGCCCTGGAGGCCCACAACGTCGAGGCCGCGCTGAGCGTCGGTCGGCACTGGCTGGACGATCCGGACCGCGGCGCCGTGTTCCGGGCCTTCTGCCGCTGCCGGCCGGACCCCGTGACCCGGCGGCTGGTCTGAGCGATGACGCCGGCGCCCGCTCTCACCGCCCCGCGCCTGCTGTGCCACCTCGCGCGCACCGGCGGGACGCTGATCGCCCGCATCCTGGGGAGCATGGAATCTGTGGTGCTGCTGAGCGAGGTGCACCCGCGCGCCGGCCCCGGCCCGGTGCTGGCACAGGCGCAGGCCTGGCACGGACTCGTGGACGACACGGACGCGTCGGCGGTGAACCGGCTGGCCGGCCTGCCCCCGGCCGAGGCGTTCCGGGAGGCGGTGGCGCTGGTGCAAGCGCGGGCGGCGGCGCGCGGGCGCGTCCTGGTGCTGCGGGACTGGACGCACCTGGACTTCCACGGCGTCCCCAAGCTGACGGACCCGGCCTACCGCCTCACGACCGCCGCCGTGCTGGCCCCGCGCTGGACCGTGCCCCTGGTGGTGACCGTGCGCCACCCCATCGACCAGTGGCAGAGCGCCATGACCCGGCGCGGGCTCAGCCGCACCCTGACGCTGGACCACTACCTGGACGGCCTGGCCCGCTTCGCCCGCCTGGTGGCGCCACTCGGCGTGATGCGCTACGAGGATCTGGTCGCCGATCCCCACCCCTGGGTCGAGACCCTGTGCCGGCGCCTGGCGGTGCCCTGCGATCCAGCCTGGCCGCAGCGCTGGGCGGCCAACCGGCGGGTGACCGGCGACCTGGACCAGCCCTCGCGCGGCGGCGGGCTGGCGGTGATCGAGGCCCCCGAGCGCCGCCCGCTGGACCCGGAGACGCGGCACCGCTTCGACACCAGCCCGCTGTATCACGAGGTCTGCGCCCTGTTCGGCTACGCGGCGTAGGCGGACCAGCGACCGACCGATCGGCCGCGTCAGAACAGCCCGATGCCCTGGCGCGCCATGTCGTGGCGCAGCCGGGTCCAGCGTCGGGTGAGTGCGACCTGTCGGTTCACGAGGGCATTGACGATCGGTCCCACGTCCCGCTGCGGCTGCACCTGCTTCAGGCGGGCGGTGTCGTCCAGCATGGCCAGCACATTGCCGACCATGTTGGCGTGCCAGCGCTCTTCAGCGATGGCCTTCTGCAAGGGGTCGTCGCCGGTGCGCGCAGCGGCCTTCAGCGTCATCATCGCGGCATGCTGGCGCCAGAACACCAGCGGGCGCCGTATGTAGGCGTTGCCCCCCTCTGGATCGAGCAGGGCGGCGCGGAACGGGGCGATGACGTCGAGATTGCGGATCGTCTCCGGAAACGGGCCGAAGACGTCGATGATTCGGCGCGCGTAGCTCTGCCCGGCCCCAAAACAGGTGGCGATGGACCCTGCCTTCAGGAACTCGGCCAGCGTCGGCGCCGCGACGGCGGCGTCCGGCGCCTGTCGCAGGCCCTGGAAGGCGCCGCGTTCGTCGATCAGATTGGCGTTCGCACTCACGACCAGCGCCCCGGTGCGCAGATGGGTTTCGACCGCCGTCAGCAGACGATCGGGGGTCTGGACATCATCGTCGCAGCAGATGACGTAATAGTCGGCCGGATAGGACCGGAGCATCAGGTTGGTCTGTCCGGCACAGAGGTTCTCGTCGCTGCGATGAAGCTGCCACGGGAACGGCCGCGCCGTCTCGTTCAGGTAGTTCTTTGCGACATCACAACTGTTGTCGGGAGAAGCATCGTCGTAGATGACCACGCGCACATTGTCCGGGTGCGGGTAGTCCATCGCGAAGACACTGTCGAGGGCCTCGCGGACGAACGGTTCGTGGCGGTACAGGCCCATGTAAACCACCACCTTGACGTCGGCCATGGTCTTGGGTGCCACCGGCGTGGCGGCCGTCGTTGCGGGCGCGGGCGGTGGCTGCGACGCCGATCCGCGCGCCCGGTTGATCGGGTTGACCACGGCGCCGACGTTGCGCCTCGGGAACGGGCGGTCCGGGATCGGCCGATCAAGGAAGGGGCACAGGACTTCCCATCCCTGGCCCGCGGTCACGTCGATCTCCAGGACGTCCGCGCCGACGTCCCGGAGGAACTGCCGCAGCCGCGCCGTGTGCGCGACGTACGTCTCATACAGCTTGGATCGCGCCTCCGCGAGGCTATGAATCCCGAAGAACGTGTTCAAATAGAAGACATGGCCATAGGAGCCTCGGTCATAGACGGTGTCCAGGCACGTCTCCGGATCGGGGTCGAACGCAAGGTCCATGGCGAGCACAGACTTGACCCAGGCTGCGGGGTCGCGCGTATTGAGGATGAACTTGGCGTCCGGGAAAGCCGCGTGCAAAGACCGGTACAGATCCGTCCCGCCCCACGGCGCATCGAAAAAGGCGTCGTAGTTGCGAGCGAAGCGGATGCATTCGTCGGCGTGGCCGCTCAGGGCCTGGGCAATCAGGTAGTTGGTGTGGTTGTTGTTCCAGTGCCCCTTGCAGACCCTGTAGCCCAACTGCTCCAGTGCCGTTTCGAGGGTCGTCGTGCCCGTCTTCATGAAGCCGACGCCGAACACCTTCCGGCGGGGAATCGCGCCCGTCATGTCACCTGCCTTTTCATCCCACCAAGGGTTCCGGGGGACGGATCCTCTCCCTCGACCATCTCCGCGACGCCGAAGCCGTCGCGCCCGAAGTAGTTTCCGCAATAGAACAGCCAAGTGTGGGCGCCGTCTTCCAGGATGTTGGGGTAGCCCACCATCTCGGAATCCCAGCCCGCCGCCGAGACGTCGAGCCCCGCCTGGGCATCGTCGCGCGACCAGGTCGCCAGGTCCGCCGAGCAGGCGTACCCCATCCGGTAGCCCCGCGCGGCGTTGCGGAAGTCGAGCCCCGGGCGATACGAGAACCATATGTGGTAGAGGCCGCCGCGGTGGATCACCGCCTGCCCGGCCTGGCACTCGTCAGCGAACACCGTCGGTAGGATGGGCACGCCCTCCCGCCGCCAAGCGATCCCGTCGTCCGAGGTCGCGTGCATGACCTGATAGATCGCTTCCGGACGGCCACCGTCGCTCACCCAGCGAAGGCCGCCCAGGTACCACATGTGCCAGCGGTCCTCGAAGCGACGGACGGCGGGCCCCTGGTGCAGGAACGGCTCACGTGGGGTCGGTCCCATGATCGGACCGCGGCCGTAGCGCCGGAAGGAGCGCCCGCCATCGGTGCTGATGGCGAGCCCGATGGCCCGGTTGAAGGGGACCGACACCATGCGGGTCCAGCCCACGTAGTAGAGCCAGACCTCGCCCCCCCGCCACATGGCGGTGATGGGATGCTGTCCGAACTCGTCAAAGCTGCCCGTCTCGCCCAGATTGAGGACGGGTCCGTCGTGAACGTCGACAACACGCGTGGGCTTCGACCGGTCGAGGTCCACGAAGGCGACGCGCGCCACCGGAAGGCCCTCCACCCGGGCGCGCGGGCGGCAACCCAGGAACACGCGGATGCGGTCCCCGACCGCCAACGGCGTCGGCGTCTGGGCATAGCTGTGCATCCAGGACCGGGGGTCGGGCACAAAGACCCGCCCAAGCTTGCGCCAGCGCATCACCCGGCTCCCGGCCCGGTCGGGGCCTCGTCCCCGGCGACCGGCCCGGCATCCCCGTCACCGGACAGGTCGGCCTCGGCCGCCGAACGCACGACGCGGTCGAGCCAGGCATGCAGGCTTTCGCCGCGCGCCGCGGCGGCGCGCTCGTACAGGGCCTTGGCCTGCGGGGTGACCCCCTCCAGGCGGCCGTAGTAGCGGGTGTTGAAGGTCCCGCCGCGATAGCCGGGCAGGTCCAGGTCGAAGTTCCCGACCGGCTCCCCCTCGCCCACGTCGTAGTCGATCACGTAATGAACATTGCCGAGCAGCCACTGGACGCGCACGTTTCGGGCGCATACTGGCAGATCTGTCAAAGGGACCGGATCAGCGAACATCGGGTTGTTGTTGATGAGGATGCGGCCGTACGTGGTATCCCGCAGCCAGGGCGGCACGTTCTTCTCGCAGAACAGGACCCGCCCGCCGGGCCGCACGACGCGCCCCATCTCGGCCAGGGCGCGCCGCAGATCGGGGAAATGCCCGACGCCGGTGAAGCAGAACAGGGCGTCGAACGCGTCGTCGGCGAACGGCAGGGCGGCGGCGTTGCCAACGCACAGATCCACGGGCACCGGGGCGTCCCGCAGGCGATCGGCCGCGTGGCGCAGCATGTCCGGGGACAGATCGAGAAGCCAGAGATGGCCGTGCGCGCCCAGCCGGCGCAGCAGGCGTTCGGAATCCCGCCCTGTTCCCGCCGAGAGTTCGAGGACGCGGTCTCCGGGCCTGACCCCGAGACGGTCCACCAGAGTCTCGCGGAACCCGTCCTCGGTATCCCCGTAAAGATCGAACGTCACATGAACAGTCTCATCATAGCTGTCGGCGATCCCGCGGTAGTAGCCACGGGCGAACCGGGCTGTTCCGAACAGGGTTTCATCGGGCGCCAGGTCGGGCACCCCGTCCCGGATCGCATAGCGCCGCATCGTCCCCACCAGCTCGCCCTCGACAAGGACGCCATCGACGATGGTGGCGCCCTCGGCGACCGTGAGCGGCCGACCGTCCTGCGGGTCCCGCAACCATTCCAGGGCCGAACTGCGCATGCTAGCCTCGCTCCTTCCACCGTCCCCCGGTCCGGGGCCTAAGACTCCGCCGCGGTCATACCCGCACCCCGGGCGCCAGGTCGGCCGTGTCGCCTTCCAGCCCATCCAGCCTCAGGAAAGCATCGGCCCGCCGCACCAGCACCCCCGGACCATAGCGCAGCACGACCGTGCGGTCGCTGCAGGCGGCGAAGGTGCGTGTCAGGAACCCGTTGCGCACAACGGCACAGCGGCGCACCACCACGGTGGCCTCACCCACGCGCAGCCGCGCACCCTGGGCCGCATTGCTGAAGGCCGCCACGCGGCGGGCGATCGCCTCCGGTGCCTCGGCAAAGTCGAGCCACAGGTCCGCCTCGCGCCGCATGTAGGACCGAATGTCGCCGACATGGCTCGCCGCCAGCGCCGGGTCCGGCGCGAACCCGCGTGCCAAGGCGCGCTCGAACACGGCCACCTCGGCCCGGAACGAAAGGTGGTACAAAAGGTCGGCGTCGAATGCCGGATCGTAGGGGATCACCTCGCGCGCGATCAGGGGGCCGGTGTCGATGCCTGCATCCATGACGTGGCAACTGGCGCCCGAATCACGCCCGAACAGCAGCGCCCCGGGCACCGGGTCGACACCCGGCAGGTCCGGCAGCGGCGAGGGATGCACGTTGACGAAGGTCCGCGCCGGATCGTCGATCACCCCGGCGGGCAGAATGAATGGGCAGCCGTTCGAGACCAGGACATCGAAGTCGCGCCGCGCCAGCAGGTCGAGCAACGCGGCCTTGCGCCGCACCGTTCGGAACGCCTGCCCCGACGCCTCCAAGGCCCTGTGAAAATACGACCCCTCGACGGCGATGGGCGGACACAGGGTGAGTCCGAGCGCAATCATGCGGTCATACACGAACCCGCGATTGCCCACGCACAGGAAGCGGGTGGCGCTATCCGGGGCGCGCGCCGCGCTCGGGGCTTGTATCTCGCCCGTCACCCCGCCCCCCTACGCCAGCCGGGTCATGCGCAGGAAGCGCGGGGTGTCGAGCCGGAAGCGGTCGGTCCCGGGCTCCAGGTAGACGCCGTCCGGCGCGGCGTCCTTGAGCAGGCGGGCGCCGGCGCCGACGACGCAGCCGTCGCCCACCGTCACCCGATGACCGATCACGCAGCCCAGACCCAGGAAGCAGCGGGCGCCGATGGTGCTGGCGCCGCTGATGACGCTGTTGGAGGTCACCCAGCAGAACGGCCCCACGCTCGCATGGTGGCCCACGGTGGCGCCCGAGAACACGAACGTGCCCTCGGCCACCGAGGCATAGGGCTGCAACCCCGCGCCGTCCAGCACGACGACGTTCCCGCCCACCGTCACCGTGGGATCGGCGCCGGCCCCGCCCACATGACTGGCAAGTTCATAGCCCTTGGCGCGGGCATCGGCGCAGCGCGCGGCGCGCAGGGCGTTCAGGTCGTGGTAGCCCACGGCCACCAGCATCCGGGCGCGGTCCGGCGGCACGTGGGTCTCGATCTCCTCGAACGGCCACACCGGCCGGCCGCGATGCTCCGGCGCCGTCAGCACCGCCCGATCCACGGTATGGGCCACCACCCGGTCACGGCCGGCGCGGGCGATGGTGGCGGCCACCACATCGGCCACCATGCCGGTGCCGAACAGCACGATATCGGTCATCCCGCGTTCTCCTCGGGGGCGGCGGTCGGGGCGACGCCGGCGGCGTCGGGCAGGAACAGCGCCCGCACGTCGGGCCGGCTGATCTTGCCGTTGCGGTTCTTGGGCAGGTGCTCCAGCACCCGCACCCGGTCGGGCACCATGTACGGCGGCAGGCGCGCACGCAGCGCGGCCACCACCCCGGCCTCCGCGAGCCCCGGCTCGCCGCTGACCGCGGCCACGATGTGGCCCCAGGCGGCGCGGGTGCGGACGTAGGCGGCGGCGGCCTCGCGCACGCCGGCGACGGCGTACAGCGCGGCGTCCACCTCCTCCAGCTCGATACGGTAGCCCATGTGCTTGATCTGGTTGTCCGCGCGGCCGCGGAACCACAACCGGCCGTCGGCGTCCGCCCGCACCAGGTCTCCCGTCCGGTAGATCGTCTCGGGATAGCGGTCGTGGAGTGGATTGGGCACGAAGGCGGCGGCGGTGCGCGCCGGGTCGCGCCAGTAGCCCAGGCCCACCTGGGGGCCGCGCAGGCACAGCTCGCCGGTCTCGCCGGGGGCCACCGGCCGGTCGCCGTCCAGGATCAGGGGCTCGAAATTGGGCGCCAGCCGCCCCAGGGTCGCCAGCCCGGTCCCGTCCGAGAAGTCGGCCGGGCCGATCGCATGGGCCGAGCAGATGCAGGTGCACTCGGTCGGGCCGTAGACGTTGACCAGTCGGGCGTGACCGCCGAGGAGGTCGTACAGTTTGCGCAGTTCCGGTTTCGGGTAACCCTCGCCGCCGAAGATCACCAGCCGCAGGGCGGCGAGGTCTCCCGGCGCGATCGCCCGCAGGGTGGTCAGCATCATCAGCATCGACGGCACGGAGAACCACACCGTGCAGCCCGCCGCGCCCACCGCCTTGACCAGGGCGCGCGCCTCGGCGGTCTCGTCGCGCGTGAACGGATGCAGGCAGGCGCCCGTGAGCAGGCTGGCGTAGACGTCGAAGACCGCGTTGTCGAAGTACAGCGGATTGACGTTGGTCAGGCGGTCGTCCGGGGTCAGGGCGAAGGTCTCGGCCGCCCAGGCGGCCAGGTTCAACAGGGCGGCGTGGGGGATCACCGCGCCCTTCGGAAAGCCGGTCGAGCCGGAGGTGAACATCAGGTAGGCCGGCGTCGTCCCCGTCGGCGTCGCCCGGTCCGCCGGCAGCGGCGGCGCGGCGGCGGCCATCCCGGCGACATCGGGACCAAGAATGACGATGCCGAGGTCGCGGGCCGCCACCGCCAGATCGGGCTCGGGAGCGGCGTCGACCAGCAGCACGCGCGGCCGGCAGCGGTCCAGGATGCGGGCCAGCCGCACCGCCGGACTGGTGCGGTCGAGATTGACATAGGGTGCCCCCAGGTGCAGGGCGCCCAGCATGGCCGCATAGGCCGCCGGACTCTTCTCCAGCAGCAGCGCCACCGCGTCGTCGCGCCGCACGCCGTGATGGTGCAGCAGGGCCGCCACCTGCCCGCTCAGGGCGGCGAGGTCCCCATAGCGCAGGACGCGGCCGTCGCTGAACGCCAGCGCGGGCCGCGCCGGCGCCGCTGCCGCCACGGCCGCGAACCGCTGCCCGACTGAGTGAATGTAGGGGAAGGCCGTCATCGGGGGATACCGCTCCACACGCCGCCCGCGAGGGGAGTCTCATCCCTAGCAGGCGGGGCTTACCAGCGCGTTAAGCGCCCGCCGCAACGCCCGGGGGACGGCGGCTTGACCCCCCGCGGGCGGCCCCATACGATCCGCCGCATGTCGCACCGTCGCCGCGGGGCTCGGCTGTCACGAGCCCCCGGCCCGTTCAGGACCCGCGCATGCCCACTCTGCGCTCCGTGATGTCCCAGGTCCTGCGCCTGCCCGTCGACGCCATCGACGACGACGCGTCGATGCGCACCCTACCGCAGTGGGACTCGCTCAAGCACATGGACCTGATCGTTTCCCTGGAGGAGGCGTACGGCCTGACCCTGGACGGCGACGAGATCGCCGCCATGACCAGCTACGGCGCCATCGCCGCGGTGCTGCGGCGCAAGGGTGTCACCCCGTGACGACCCCGCCCCCCACCGTGGCCCCCGCCGTGCCCCCCCCTCTGGAGGGCCGCCGTGCCCTGGTCACCGGCGGCGCCCAGGGGCTGGGCCGCGCCATCGTCGACCGGCTGACCGCCGCCGGGGCCGCGCTTGCCGTGCTCGACCGCGACACCGCCGGCCTGGAGGCCGTGCGGGCGGACCACCCGGCGGTCGTCACCGTCCCCGTCGACTTGACCGACGCCGACGCCGCCGACGCCGCCGTGGGCACTGCCTTCGACGCCCTGGACGGCCTCGATATCCTGGTCAACAACGCCGGCCTGATCCGCAACGCCCCCCTGGTGGACCTGCTGCGCCGCACCACGCGGGCGGAGCGGCTGGCGCTCTGGGACACCGTGATTGCCACCAATCTGACGGCCGTGCATGCCGTCACAATGAGCGTCGCCGAGCGCATGGCCCGCAGGCGTCTGAAGGGCGTGATCGTCTCCATCGGCTCCATCTGCGCGCGCGGCAACCCGGGCCAGAGCGCCTACGCGGCGGCCAAGGCCGGGATCGAGGCGCTCACCGCCACCTGGGCGCGGGAGCTGGGACCGCTCGGCATCCGCGCCGTCTGCGTCGCGCCGGGCTTTGCCGACACCCCCTCGACTCACGCCGCCCTGACCGGGGCGCGGGTGGCCGAGGTGGCCGGCGAAGTGCCTCTGCGCCGCCTGGGCACGGCCGATGAGGTGGCGCTCGCGGTGCAGCAGGCGATCGAGAACGGCTACATCAACGGCACCGTGCTGCGGGTGGACGGCGGCCTGGTGATGTGAGCCCGGCACGCGGGAGGGCCGACGCGATGGCTGGCACCCTGGTGTTTCCCTCCACCGTCCCGGCGGCGCGCGCCTATGCCCGGGACGCGGCGGCGCGCGGGGAGCGAGTGGTGGGCGCGGCCTCGCTGCCGAAAGACGAGACCGCCGCCGCCTTTCCGCTCTGGGAGCGGCTGCCCTCGGTCCATGACGTCGGCTTCGCCGCCGCGGTGCGCGAGCTGGCGGCGCGGCACGACCTGACCCACGTGTTCGCGCCGGTCACGGTGGTGCATGCGGCGCTGTCGCGCCTGATCGCGGCGGGGGCGGTGCCGCTGACTCTGGTCAACCCGCACCCGATCGCGGCCCAGAACGCCGCGGTGGGCGACGACCTGGCCCGCGCCGCCGCCCTGCACCCCCTCCTCGCGACGCTGTGCGACGGGGCCGACGGGGGCGCGCTACCGGACCGGCGGACCCTGGCGGCCATGCTGCGCACCGCCGGCCACATCTACGGCGAGAGCCACGAGGTCAAGCTCGCCGCCATGTTCGCCCTGACCGCGACCGCCCCGCCGGGCGATCTGGTGGAGATCGGCACCCTGATGGGCAAGTCGGCCAGCGCCCTGGTGCTGGCGGCGCATCTCTCGGGCCACAGCACTGTTCTCACGGTCGATCCCTGGACGCACGACACCGCCCTGCAACACGACAGTCCGGCCCTCCTGCGCGACATCTGCATCCTGTGGGACTACGACCGACTGGCGGACGGGTACTATCTGAACATGCGGCCGCTGGCGGGCGGGCGGCTCAATCACCTGCGCCTGCCGTCGACGGAGGCGTTCGCGGTCTATGAGCGGAGCCCGCGCATCGAGACACCCCTGTTCGGCGCCACGGACTACGCGGGCCGCATCGCCCTGCTGCACATCGACGCCAACCACGACCTCGCGGCCGTGCGCAAGGACTGGGCGCTGTGGGGCCGCCGCCTGATGCCGGGCGGCTGGGTCGTGTTCGACGACTACACCTGGCTGCACGGCGCGGGCCCGCGCCGCGTCGGCGACGCGCTGCTGGCGGGCGCGGCCGACCCGGCGCCGCCCTGGGACCGCGCCCTGGTCTGCGGCGGGGCGCTGTTCGTGCGCCGGGCCGCAGCGGCGGAGCCCCCGGCCCCGTGACCACGGTCGCGATCATGCAGCCGTATTTCGTACCCTATGCCGGCTACTTCCGGCTGCTTGCGGCCGCCGACCTGTTCGTGATCTACGACTGCGTGCAGTTCCCGCGCCGCGGCTGGGTCCACCGCAACCGGTTGCGCACGCACGCCGGGACGCTGGACTGGCTGACCCTGCCGCTGGAGCGCCCGCCGTGGCAGGCCCGCCTCGACAGCATCCGGCTCGCCGCCGACGCCCCCGAGCGCCTGCGGGCCGCCCTGCGCGCGTTCGCGCTGATGCACACCGAGGCCGGCGCCGCCCTGGCCGAAGACTTGTTGCTGTCGGGGACCGCGGGCCGGCCGCTGATGCGCGACTACCTGGAGACCCAGCTCGGGCGCACCGCCGCGCGCCTGGGCCTGACCACGCCCGTGGTGCGCTCCAGTACCCTGGCGCTGCCTGAACCGCTGCGCGGTCCGGACCGCATCCTCGCCGTCTGCGCCCGCCTGGGGGCGACCCACTACGTCAACGCGCCCGGGGGCGCCGGCCTGTACGACCCGGCGGCCTTCGCTGCCTTCGGTGTCGCGCTGCGCGTCCTGCCCCCGTGGACCGGGGCCTATGACAGCATCCTGCAACGCCTAGCCGACGCGCCAGCAGAGCAGGTGGCGGCCGAGATCCGCGCCCAGAGCGGGCCAGCGGGGGCCGCGCCGTAACCGCGCCTTTACAGCGGCTTGCCCCAGAAGGCCATGGGCTTGCGGCTCTCCGTCTCCTCGTCCAGATCGCGCCACGAGAAGGTACACCGCACGCGCGGCAGCGGGGCATAGCCACGCCGCCGCCAGAAGGCGTCCAGCGGTTCGTAGTCGGCGGGCTTGCGCGGGTGGTCCGCCGGCCGCACCACGGCACAGAACACCGCCAGGGTGAACCCCTGGGCGCGGGCATGGGCCTCGCGGGCCTCGAAGAAGCGCACGCCGATGCCCTGGCCCCGATAGGCCGGCAGCAGCACAGACTCGCCGAAGTAGAACGTCCCGGCCACGTCGATCCCGGCCGCCGCCACGGCCTCGCGGAGCTCGGCCGGCTCCCCGGCCAGCGGCACGCCGGTCGCCGCGCCCACCACGCGGTCGCCGTCCAGGGCGGCCACCAGCACCCCGCCCGGGGTCTCGGCGTAGGTGCGCAGGTAGCCTTGCTCGTAGGCCTCGTCGCCGTCGTAGAGGTACGGGAAGTCCCGGAACACGGCGATGCGCAGCCGCGCCAGATTGGGCAGCGCGGCGTCCAGGTCCGGGCCGGTCAGGGCACGCAGGGTCACGGTCATGGGGCCTCCTTCCTCCCTCCCCTATCGTCGCTCCAGCCGGAAGCGCGCGTCGATGGCCTCGAAGGTCTCCAGGAACAGGCACTCGGCGGCCCGCGAGGGCATCGGGGTCAGGGTCAGATGAGGCCACGGCTTCTCAGGGATGCCCAGGACGCCCTTCACCTCGTGCGGGGCAAAGCCGGCGAGCTGCACCGCCTCGGTCGCGCCGGCGATGTGGTCGGCGCGCTTGACCAGCGCCTTGCGGGCCACGTCGAGCCGGTGCGGCAACCCGAAGCGCAGGTGCACGGCCACCATCAGGCGGTCCTCGACCTCCCGGAAGACGTCGCCGACCACGGCCTTCAGCGGCGTAATCAGATCGTGGGTGACATACTCCGAGGCGTCGTGCAGCAGCGCCGCCAGTTCCAGTTCGCTATCGCGCCGGGGCGCGATCAGACGCCGGGTGATGTCCGCCACCACCACCGAATGCTGCGCCACCGACCAGGCGTGATCGCCCGTGGTCTGGCCGTTCCAGCGCGTGTTACGCGCCAGGCCGAGGGCGATGTCCCCGATCTCGATGTCCAGCGGCGACGGCTGGAGCAGGTTCAGGCGCCGTCCGGACAGCATGCGCTGCCAGGTGCGCGGCGCATGCGCCGCCAGCCGGGCGTGAGTCTCGGGCGGTGTCGGCGGCGGCGGCGCCGGTTGCGCGGCCCGGCGGCCGGTGCCGGGTCGGGGGCGCGGACGGGGACGGTCCATGATGCCCCCCGCCTCAAGCCGCCTGGTCGGCGGCCGCCGGCGTCTCGGGCTCGTTGGCCGGCGGCGGCGGCGCGTCGAAGTCGAAGCAGAGCTGGCCGTCCTCGTCCTCGGTGGGCAGCATGGTATAGGCCACCGCGGTCGTCCGCGGCATGACCTGCAACGGCGCCTGCTCCTCCATCGGCACCGACTCGCGCATCTGCATGCGGACCAGGGTGAAGGCGGCCATCGCCACCCCGACCACGGTGACCAGCAAGAACAGCCCGGACGGCCCGACCCCGTCCATCAGCACCGAGGCCACGATCGGCCCCACCACCGCGCCCAGGCTGTAGGCCAGCAGCAGGCCGCCGCTCGCCGGCACCATGTCCTGCGGGTCGATCCAGTCGTTGGCCAGCGCGATCGCCAGCGGGTAGAGGGTGCTCGACAGGGCGCCGAACAGCGCCGCCAGCGCCAGCAGGGCGGCCAGCCATTCCGCGCGGTTGAGGTCCATGGGGGCGAAGCCCAGCGCCACCAGCCCCGCGCTCACCGCCGCCATGGCGAGGCAGGCGACGATGATGACCGGGCGGCGGTCGAAGCGATCGGAGATCCAGCCCAGCGGCCATTGCAGCACCAGCCCGCCCAGGATCACCGCCGACATGAACGCGGCCGTGCCCGACAGGTCGAGGCCGATCTGGCGCGCGAACAGCGGCCCCACGCCGTAGAAGGCCCCCATCGCCAGACCCGAGGCCAGGCTGCCCATCACGCCGGTGGGCGAGATGCGGAACAGCTTGGCCAGCCCGAAACGGCGCGGCGTCGGCAGCGCCGGCCCCGGCACCTTGGTCAGCGCCACCGGCACCAGCGCCAGCGACAGCAGGATGGAGACCAGGGCGAACAGGACGTAACCCGTGGTCTCGCCCACCTGAAGCAGGAACTGCGACACGCCTTGCGACAGATAGGTGGCGATCATGTACATCGACAGGATGGTGCCACGCGTTTCCCGCGTGGCGCGCTCGTTCAGCCAGCTTTCGGTACACATCAGCAGGCCGGCCATGCAGAAGCCGGCCACCACCCGCAACAGGCCCCACACGATGGGATCGGTGAAAAAGGCGTGCGCGAGCGCCGCCGCCGAGAAGGTGGACGCCAGGGCCGCGAAGGCGCGGATGTGCCCGACCCGGTGGATGACGTGGATGGCCAGCGCCGAGCCCAGCAACAGGCCCAGGAAGTAGCCCGCCATGACCACGCCACTGACGGTCGAGGGCAGGTCGGCCGCGGCCAGATTGACGCCAAGGAGCGTGCCGAGCAGGCCGTGCCCGACAAACATGATGGACACGCCCATCAGCAGGGACGCGACGGAACGGAACGAGAGCCACATGACGGCATGCTCCGGGGCGCGGGCACGGCCGGCCCGCGCGACGAGGGAAAGGAAAAGAAGGACGCGGCCGGGTCTGCCCGGGCGGCGCGTGGTCAGGCGGATCGGCCGCGATGCTCTGGCAGCACCTGATGCTTGATCCAGTTGCGCACCTCGGTCAACCGGGTGTCGGCATCCAGCACATCGCCGTCCACACCAAGGCGCCAGGCCAGATCACGCCGCCTCGGCGCGGCGGCCAGGGCTTCGGCCTCGGCCGTGAAGCGGTCCACCGCATCCCGATCCGCGAACAGGCCGTCGGCGATCAGGCCGTCCTGGTAGCGGGCGATCAAGCGCGCGATCTCGTGAAGATCGAATTCCGGATGATACTGCACGCCCCAGAACACGCCGTTGCCGTGCCGGACCTCCGCCGCCTGGATCGGGCTCATGGCGTTCCCCGACAGGGTGACGAGCCCCGGGGGCGCGACCGTCACCTCGTCGGTGTGGATGGCCACGGCGTCGAATGTCGGCGGCCGACCGCGGTAGAGGGGATGGGCGCGGCCTGCCTCGGTCAGCGTGAGCTTGCGGGCAAGGCCGACCTCGCGGCCGCGCGGGTTGGGGGCCACCGTGCCGCCGGCGATTACCGCGGCCACCTGCAGGGCCCAGCAACTCCCGAAGTACGGCCGGCCGGTCTCGAAGACGGTCTGCGACAGGGCGAGCTGGCGGGTGACCTCCGGCGTCATGTCGTAGAGGTTCAGGGCGGACCCGGTGCAGGCGACGGCGTCGATCTGGTCCCAGTCCAGGCCCTCGGGCAGCGCCTCGGCGCCGGGATCGCCGGCGTAGACGGTCTCGCAGCGCGACCCGGGCGGCGCCAGCGCGAGCAGGACGCGGGTGTAGATGGCGCAGGCCACGGTACCGCCCGCCTCCTCGACCGCGCGTCGCATCGCGGCCGGGTTGCCTTCCACCACCAGAAAACGCACCGGCGGCCCATCCAGGGGACGGACCGCCGCCAGGGGATCGTCTGTCATCACGTCTGCCAAGCACCTGAGCGCACGGCTCGGCCACACCCTGTGGCCACCGCTCGAACCGGGCGGACGATGCCTGAGCCGCGCGGGGCGATCAAGCGCGCCGTGCGCGGAACAGGGCTTCCGCCGCCGCGCGACTCGGGTCCAGCGCGGCGGGCGCGTCCAGAACCGGCTCGGGGAGCGGAAAGCCCGGCGCCGCCGGCTCCAGCTCCAGCACCCACAGGTCGGGGTCGCGGGCCACGGCCCGCGCCACGGCCGCCTCCGCGGCGGCCTCGTCCGGGAAGCCGGGTCGGCCCAGACGCAGCCACGCCGCGGTGCCGTCCGGCGCGGTCGCCGGCGCGTACAGGTCGACGACGCCGGCCGGGTCGCGGAGCTTGAGCAGCAGATCGCCCGCGGTCTCGTCACCGCGGCGCAGCACGGCGCCGAATCCGCCCCCGGTTTCGACCAGGCGCAGGATGGCGCGCGCGCGCAGGCCGGCGGTCAGACGGGCCATCCGCGGCTCACCCCGTCGCCGGCGGATCGAACACGTCGTCCAGATGCGCCGCCGTGGCCGCGCGCGGCACCAGGGCATCCACCTCGGCCGGTGTCAGCCCGGCCAGGCGGCGCCGGAGGCCCGCGTCCAGCGGCCCGAAGCGCGCCTCGAGAACCGCCAAGAGAACGGCGATACGGCCCTCCTGGCGACCCTCCTGGCGACCCTGGGCGAACCCCGTCTCGCGCCCCTGGGCGATCCACTCCTGTGCGGCCAGAGAAACCATGGCCTCCTCCCGCTGCGGTTTGGCCAGCGCCGCCACGCGGTGCCAGTCGCGTGGCGTCAGGCTGCCGATCATGGCCACGATATACCGCACCACCTGAGCCTCCAACAGGGACTCGTCGGGGAGCGCCGCGACGATCTCCACCAGCCGTTCCAGCCTGGCCGGTTCCCCGGTTCCGAGACGCAGGGCCATCAGCACGGCGCGGATGTGCGGCACCGCTGACAGCGCCTCCGGCGGCAGACGGCCGAGGTCGCGAACGGTGTAGCGGAAGTCCTGGACCAGAGGTCGCAGGGCGTCGTCCAGGTCGAGGCAGTCGATGACGGCGGTCGGCACGCGCCACGGGGGGCGGCCATGGTACAGCACCAGAGGCAGAATCGGCGGCAGGCGCCCGATCTGATCCGGATGGGACCGGAGATGACGTTCCCAAATCCGCACCATGTAGCGCAAAAGCTGCAGGGGTGTCGCCCGGTCCGGCGCGCTCTTGTGCTCGATCAGGACGTAGAGCAAGGCCGGCCGGCCTCCTCTCAGGGCCACACCGAACAGTCGATCGCTGGTACTGAGGCGCAGGTGCGGGTCCACGAAGCTGCCATCGAGCAGGACCGGCGGTGTCCCGGAGAGGCGCGCGGCGATCTCCGGCGGCAGGTGCTCGCGCAGCAGCGTTGCGGCGTCGCCGGCATTCGACAGCAACGCCCGCACCAAGGTGTCGTGCGGATTGTCGGGGGGAGAGCCGGCGGCGGACATAAGAACAATAGGTGCTATTGCCAGAGAACAGCAACCATATCAGCACGCCGCCGAGGCGGCGACAAGCGTTGCGCCCGCGCCTACGCGCGGCGACCCGCCCGCTACCCGCCGATTCCCCAGTCGTTCGCCCAGCGCAGGCCCGTGAGTGTGCCGGCGCGCGGCCGGTACTCGCACCCGACCCAGCCATCATAGCCGTGAGCATCCAGCAGTCCGAACAGGTAGCGCCAGTTCACTTCGCCCCGGGCGTCGGGCTCGTGACGGCCGGGCACCCCGGCGATCTGGATGTGCCCGATGCGGTCCAGGGCGTCCTCCAGCGTGTCGGTCAGGGCGCCGCGCTCCATCTGGGCATGGTAGATATCGTACTGCAATCCCAGGTTCGGGTGATCGAGGGTCTCGATCACCCGCAGCGCGTCCTCCGGCCGGGTCAGGAAGTAGCCCGGCATGTCGACCGGGTTGATCGGCTCGATCAGCACCCGGACGCCATGGTCGCGGGCCATGTCGGCGGCAGCGGCGAGGTTGTCCAGGTAGGTGTCCAGCGCCGGCGCCCAGTCCTCCTCCGCCACCACGCCGGCCATGACATGCAGGCACGGACAGTCCATCATGTCGGCGTAGTCCAGCGCCAGCTCGACGCCGTCGCGGAACTCCGAGTCGCGCCCCGGCAGCGCCGCCAGGCCGCGCTCGCCGGCCGCCCAGTCGCCCGGCGGCGCGTTGAACAGGACCATCGTCAGCGCGTTCATGGCCGCCAGGTCGGCCAGGTGTTCCGCGGCGTACTGGTAGGGAAACTGGCACTCGACGCCGCGGAAGCCGGCCCCGGCCGCGGCGGCGAAGCGGTCGGGAAAGGGGACCTCGGTGAACAGCATCGACAGGTTGGCGGCGAAGCGGGGCATGTGGGGCGGACGCTCCCTGTTGACCGGCGCGACAATCCGGAAAATATAGGTATTCTGCGCCCCCGGGCGCGGTACAGTAGGGCCCATCGGGACAGCATGGACGGACCATCATGACCATACAGGACCTCGCCGCGAAGTACGATCTGCGCCTGCCGCGGTACACCTCCTACCCCACGGCCCCGCATTTCTCGCCCGAGGTCGGCCCCGAGACCTACGCCGGTTGGCTGCGCGACCTGGACCCGGCCACCCCGCTGTCGCTCTACACCCACATCGCCTACTGCGAGGAGATGTGCTGGTTCTGCGGCTGCCACACCAAGATCACCAAGCGGTACGACCCGATCGCCGATTACCTGAAGGCCGTGCTGGCCGAGATCGACCTGGTGGCGGAGACGCTGCCGGCGCGCATGGGCTTCAAGTTCATGCACTTCGGCGGCGGCAGCCCCACCATCCTGTCGGCGGACGACTTCACCCGCCTGATCCGGCATCTGAAGGACCGCTTCGTTCTGCTCGACGGCGCCGAGATCGCGGTGGAGATGGACCCGCGCACCGCCACCGAGGACTACGTGCAGGCGATGGCCGAGGTGGGCGTCACCCGCGCCAGCATCGGCGTGCAGGACTTCGAGGAGAAGGTTCAGGAGGCGGTCCACCGCGTCCAGCCCTACGACATGGTGGCCCAGGTCATCGACTGGCTGCGCAAGCACGGCATCACCGACATCAACATGGACCTGATGTACGGCCTGCCCTACCAGACCACCGCCAGCATCGAACACACCATCGACCGCGCCCTGGCCCTGAAGCCGCGCCGGGTGTCGTACTTCGGGTATGCGCATGTGCCGTGGATGCGCACCCACATGAAGATGATCCCGGAGGACGCGCTGCCCAGCGTGCCCGAACGCTGGAGCCAGTACATCAACGGCTCCAAGCGCTTCGCCCACAACGGGTACGTTACCGTCGGCCTGGACCACTTCGCCGCCCCCGACGACGAACTGGCACTGGCGCTGAACAAGCAGGCCCTGCACCGCAACTTCCAGGGCTACACCACCGATACCGCACCGGCGCTGATCGCCTTCGGCGCCTCCGGCATCGGGTCGCTGCCGCAGGGCTACGTCGGCAATCAAGGTGAGATCGGCGCCTACAAGCGCACGGTGCGCGCCGGCATCCTGCCGATCACCCGCGGCCTCGCGATCAGCCACGAGGACAAGCTGCGGCGCGCCATCATCGAACGCCTGATGTGCGACATGGGCGTGGACCTGGAGACGGTGGCGGCCGAGTACGGCGCCAAGGCGTCGGACTTCCAGCGCGAACTGGACCAGCTCGCCGACCTGGAGAGCGACGGCGTGGTGATCCGCGACGGCGGCCGCCTGCGGGTGACCGAGCTGGGCCGGCCGCTGGTGCGCGCCGTGGCCGCCAAGTTCGACCAGTACCTGAACGTGGGCGAGAAGCGGCACAGTCAGGCGGTGTAGGAACCGAACCGACGGCGTCCGGACGCGATCCGCGCTATCATGGGACCGGCGCGGACCGGAAAAGGACGCCCCATGACATCGCCCCCCACCCTCCTCCTTCTGGCGCCGCCGGAGGAGCAGGCCGAGGCGGCCGCGCCCCTGCGCGCGGCCGACCCGGCGCTGACCATCGTGCCGGTGTGCGACCGGGCGGCGCTGCGTGATGCGGTCACGGCGCATCCGGACGCCCGCCTTCTCTCCGTGTGCTCGCCGATCATCGTCCCGGCCGACGTGCTGGCCGCGCTGGCCGGCCCGGCCTACAACCTGCACCCGGGGCCGGCGGCCTATCCCGGGCTGTTCCCGGCCGTGTTCGCCCTGTACGACGGGGCCAGCACCTTCGGCGTGACCCTGCACGAGATGACGTCCGAGGTCGACGCCGGCCCCATCGTGGGCGCCAACGAGATCGACCTGCCCCCCGACCTCGACCGGCTGGCCCTGGAAACCCTGAGCCGTCGCCTGGCCCGTCACCTGCTGGGCACGATGGCCCCGGCGCTGGCCGATCTGTCGCGCCCGCTGCCGCCCATCGGCGCCGCCTGGGGCGGCCCGGCTCGGCGCCGGGCCGACTTCGACGCCCTGTGCCGCCTGCCCCCCGACATCCCCGAGGCCGAGTTCCGCCGCCGCCTGCGCGCCGTCGGCGAGGGACCGCACCATGCGTTGCGCCTGCCCGCGTTCGGGCGCTGGTTCCGCCTGGAGCCGGAGCACCCCGACGCCCCGGTGGTGCGCGGCGGCCGCCCCGTGGGGTGACGCGGTGGCCCGCGCCCCTGGACAGGCCGCGCCGGATGGGGTTTCGTGGAGCGGGCAGACACGACAGGGGGGCGGCCCGGAATGTCGCGACACGTCGAGACCTTCCTGGAGATGATGGCGGTCGACCGCGGCGCGTCGCCCCACACCCTGGACGCCTACCGGCGCGACCTGGAGGCCCTGGCCGTCTTCCTGGGGGCGAGGCCGCTGGCGCGCGCCACCACCGACGACCTGCGCGGGTTTCTGCAAGACCAGGCGGCGCGCGGCATGGCGCCGCGCACGGCAGCCCGGCGGCGCGCCACCCTGCGCCAGTTCTACGCCTTCCTGGCCGCCGAGGGCCGGCGCGCCGACAACCCGGCCGACGTGCTCGATGCGCCGCGGCGCGACCGCGCCCTCCCCAGAATGCTGGAAGAGGCCGAGGTGGAGCGCCTGCTGGCCGCCGCCCGGGCCTGGGACGGGCCGCGCGGCCTGCGCGCCAGTGCGCTGCTGGAGTTGGTCTATGCCGCCGGGCTGCGGGTCTCGGAACTGGTCGGTCTGCCGCTGGCGGCGGTAGCGCGCGACCCGGCGATGCTGCTGGTGCGCGGCAAGGGCGACAAGGAACGCGTCGTGCCCATCGGCGAGCCGGCCCGCGACGCCGTGCGGGCCTATCTGCCGGTGCGCGAGACGTTCCTGGCGCCCACGGGCCGCGCCCGCGCCGCCGGTCAGCGCTTCCTGTTCCCGTCGCGCGCCGCCGCCGGCCACCTGACCCGCGACGGCTTCGCCAAGATGCTGAGCGAGTTGGCGGTGCGGGCCGGGCTGCCGCCGTCGCGGCTGTCGCCGCATGTGCTGCGTCACTCCTTCGCCACCCACCTGCTGGCCCGCGGCGCCGACCTGCGCGGCGTCCAGGCCATGCTGGGGCACGCCGACATCTCGACCACCCAGATCTACACCCATGTGCTGGACGCGCGCCTGCGCGCCCTCGTGACCGACCACCATCCGCTCGCCGCCACCCCGGCGCCGACGGACGGCGGCGGGGAGGTCCCGTGAGTCCCGCGCTCCCGCGGGGCCGGCGCCCCGCGCGGGGGCTGGCGGTGCTGCTGCTGGGGCTGCTGGCGGTGCTGGCACTGTTGGCGGCCGGGCCGCCGGCGCGCGCCTTCGAAGACCGCACCAGCTCTGTGGTGGTCGACGCCGCCAGCGGCGTCGTCCTGGACGCGCACAAGCCCAACCACCTGCGCTACCCGGCCTCGCTGACCAAGATGATGACGGTCCTGATGCTGTTCCGGGCGCTGGACGCCGGGACCGTCACGCCCGACACGCCGGTGCCGATCTCCGCCACGGCGGCGGCGGCCAATCCGGTCAAGCTGGGCCTGGCGCCGGGGGACAGCCTGACGGTGGCGGAGGCCATCCCGGCCCTGATCGCGCGCTCGGCCAACGACGTGGCGGTCGCGGTGGCGGAACTGCTGGGCGGCACCGAACCCCTGTTCGCTCACGAAATGACCCGGGTGGCGCGCGCGGATCTGGGCCTGACCCGCACCACCTTCCGCAACGCCTCCGGCCTGCCTGACGACGCCCACGTGACGACGGCCCGCGACATGGCCCGGCTGGCCGTCGCGCTGTGGCGCGACCACCGCGACCGCTTCGACGCCTTCGCGGTGGACCCCTTCGCCTTCCGGGGACGGTCCCTGCGCAGCTACAACCCGCTGCTGCGCGCGTACGACGGGGCCGACGGCCTCAAGACCGGCTTCACCTGCGCCGCCGGCTACAACCTGGCGGGCACAGCGATGCGCGACGGCCGGCGGGTGATCGCGGTGGTGATGGGGGCGGCCTCGGGCGCCGACTGCCTGGCCACCATCGAACGGCTGATGGACGCCGGCTTCGCCCGCCTCTCCTACGTCGAGACGGCGACGCAACGTAGCGGCCCGGCGGCCGACGGCACGCCGCCGCCGGTGGTCGCCCCGCCCGGCGGCCCCCTGCGGCTGGCCCACCTGACCACGCCCCGGCCGCTGCGGGGGCTGCCGGCGCCGGACGTCGAGGGCTGCGGCGGCCTCTACACCGGCGGCTGGGCGGTCACCCTTGGCAGCTTCCGCAGCCGCGGTCAGGCCCGCAGCCTGGCCACCCGGGCCGCCCGGGTCTATGGCGGCAAGCCGCTGACGGCACCGGTCGGCAGCGGCGGGCTGGTGCGCCATCACGCCTTCGTGGCCGCTCTCTCCCCCGGCCAGGCGCGCTCCATCTGCCGCCAGCGCCGGGGGCGCGGCGACTATTGCCTGGTGCGCAGCCCCAAGATGATGTGGGCCGCCATGGAGGCGGTGCAGCGCCTGCGCCGGTCGATGCGGTAACCGATCTACCGCCGATCGCGGAAGAAGGCGCGCAGCAGGTCCGCCGCCGCGCTCTCCCGCACACCGCCGACGACCGCCGGCCGATGGTGGCAGGTGGCGCGCTCGAACACCCGGGCGCCGTGCTCGACCCCGCCGCCCTTGGGGTCGTAGGCGCCGAACACCAGCCGGTCCACCCGCGCCAGCGCGGCCGCCTGCGCGCACATGGCGCAGGGTTCCAGGGTGACCACGAGGGTGCAGCCGACCAGCCGGGGGGTGCCCAGCCGGGCCGCCGCCGCCCGCAACGCCAGGATCTCGGCATGCGCCGTCGGGTCGGCGTCGGCCTCCACGCGGTTGCCGGCCGCCGCCAGGACCGCGCCCGCCGGATCCAGCACCAGGGCGCCGACGGGGACGTCGCCCCGGGCCGCCGCCGCCCGGGCCTCGGCCAAGGCCAGCGCCATGGCGTCGCCCGGCGAGCGCCCGACGCTGCGTTTCAAGAGACTCAAGCGATCAATCCGTTCGGTTTGTTTTGCTTTACCTGGCGCCGCAGAGCCGTCAGGGTGTGGCGCATCTCGCACCTGCACAACACCATCACGAAAGAGAGGGTTTCATGCGCGTTCCCCACACCGTCTTCAAGACCCGCGTCCGCAACGAGGCCCTGGGCGGCCCGAATCCGTTCGAGTGGAAGGACCTCAGCACGGCCGAGCTGTTCGGCGGCCGCAAGGTGGTGGTGTTTGCGCTGCCCGGCGCCTTCACGCCGACCTGCTCGACCAGCCACCTGCCCCGCTATGAGGAGCTGTACGAAGAGTATCAGGCGCTCGGCGTCGATGCGGTGGTCTGTCTGTCGGTCAACGACGCCTTCGTCATGTACCAGTGGGGCAAGAGCCAGGGCGCCGACAAGGTGTTCCTGCTGCCGGACGGCAACGGCGAGTTCTCGCGCAAGATGGGCATGCTGGTGGACAAGTCCAACCTGGGCTTCGGTATGCGCTCGTGGCGCTATTCCATGTATGTGGAAGACGGTGAGATCAAGAAGATGTTCGTCGAGCCGGGCTATGACGACAACTGCCCGACCGACCCCTTCGAGGTCTCCGATGCCGACACCATGCTGACGTGGTTGCGCGGACGCGCCGCCCAGGCTGCGGCCTGACACCGGGCTCTCCCGCCCCGGCGCGCGAGACCGAGCCGCTGGGGCCGCCCCGGCGGCTCGGGCCAACCAGTTACGCACCGGTGCGCCGGCCGCTCACTCCAGCAGGTCGCGCATCCAGCGTTCGAGGGCCGACGGCGCCGCGCCGCCGGCCGCCGGAGCCAGGTCGGCCAACTCCGACGGCGACAGGGCCTCGACGTCGACGGCGGCCATCTGGGTCTCGCCGGCCCCATCACCGGTGCCGCCGATGACGCCGCCCAGATACGGCAGGGCCAGCACCAGCGCCGCCACAGCGGCGACGCCGCCGAGCAGGCCCCGGCTGAGCCCGGGCCGCCGGTCCCGCCGCTCCGCGGCCACGATGGCGCGGGCGAACGCCTCGGTCTCGGAGTAGGCACGCTCCAACTCCGCGCGCGTCGGCTCGGTCGACCCGGCCGCGCCGCCAACGCCACCCCGGCGTAGCGGGGCCCGACGACCGAAAGCAGGCTTCCTCGTCATGACAGACCCCTCTGACTTCGGCGCAAAGCCGCCTCAAATACCCTACAATTTCAACATACGCCGGGCCGGCGAGGGGTCAAGACTCGCCACGGCTGGTGGCGCCCTCCCAACTTCGACACCTTTATGAAGAACTTTCGGTAACGACTTGGTCCGCTTTATCGTTCCGGCCTCAAAGCCGGTCGCCCAAGCACCGCGTTTTCGGAGCCGCCGGAACCGGAGCGATCGCGCGACCCGACCCGTGCACGCCCCCTGTCAGGCCCCGCAGCGGTGCCGCGGGGTCGAGTCGGTCTGCCCCATTCGCATCAGACCCCCGCATGCAGCACGGTATGAGCGTGCTCCAGCGCCGCCACCGCGCGGCCGAGATCACCCTCGCGCACCAGGATCAGGTCGGTATCGAACGTGGACAGTGCGAACAGGCTGACCTCCGCGGCCGCCAGGCGGGACGCCAGATCGGCCAGAATCCCGATCAGCGCGAAGTCCAACGGCCCCACGACCCGCAGCGCCCGCCACCCCGGCACCACCTCCAGCGCCGAATCCTCGGCCGCCGCCACGGGAACCCGCGTCTCGGCGCACACGATCGACAGTTCGTCGCCGCACCGCGTCACCGAGACCAGCCGGTCGGTCAGGTCCACCCAGTCGGGCAGCGGCCGCCAGCCGGGCAGCCGGCATACCGCCAGGCGTTCGGCCAGCACATGCAGGGTCAGGGCGGGGGAGCAGCGCATGACGGTCTCCTGGTCGATCTCCTGGTCGATCTCCGGGGGCGATCTCCGGGGCTATCTCCGGGCTGCCCCCGGGGCGTGGCGGCCCCGGTGATGGTGGCCCGCCCGATCGCTCCCCGCAACGGGTGCACGCAGAAAGCAGTTGCCAGCGGTCCGGATCTGTGGTCTCTAGGCGGTCAGGAGGGCCGCATGGTCCCGCGCGTGGAAGGCACCTTGCTTCAGGGAAGGGGAGTGCCGGCGGGGGGCGGTCCCGGCGACCATCCGTGTCGGACTATCCGTGACGGTCGGGGCCACGACAGGGGTGCACAGGCACCCGCCCACCGGCGACGGGTCCGCGCGCGCGCCACCGAAAGAGACTGCTGCCGTGTAGCCCCCGGCCTCCGCTTCGCGCGGCCCCGGACGCGGTCGACGGCCCACGAAAGTTCCCATTTGACTCAGTTTTCCGATCTCGGCCTCGCCGAGCCCGTGCTGCGCGCCATCGCGACGCAAGGCTACACCCATCCCACGCCCATCCAGGCCCGCGTCATCCCCACCGTCCTGGACGGTCGCGATGTCGTCGGCATCGCCCAGACCGGCACCGGCAAGACCGCCGCCTTCGTGCTGCCACTGCTGCACCGGCTGGCCACCGAGCCCCGGCGGGCGCCGGCCCGTGGCTGTCGGGCGCTGATCCTGGTGCCGACCCGCGAACTGGCCGCCCAGGTGGCGGACAGCATCCGCGACCACGGCCGCTTTGTGCGCCACACCACCGCGCTGGTCATCGGCGGCGCCCGTCCGGGACCGCAGGTGCGCGCCCTGGCGCCCGGCGTCGACATCCTGGTCGCCACCCCGGGCCGGCTGCTCGACCATCTCGGCGCCGGCGCCGTGCGCCTCGACGCCGCCGAGACGGTGGTGCTGGACGAGGCCGACCAGATGCTGGACCTCGGCTTCCTGCCGGCCATCCGCCGGCTGATGGCGGCGGTGCCGAAGCAGCGGCGCACGCTGCTGCTGTCTGCGACCATGCCGAAGGCGATCCGGACGCTGGCCAACGACTTCCTGACCGACCCGGTGGAGGTCGCCGTGGCCCCCGCCGCCCGGCCGATCGAGACCATCGACCAGTCGGTGCGGCACGTCGACGGCCCCGCCAAGCGCGGCGTGCTGATCGACCTGCTGGGCTGCCCCACGGTCGAGCGCGCCATCGTCTTCACCCGCACCAAGCGCGGCGCCGACCGCGTCAACCGCCACCTCCAGGAGGCCGGCCTGTCCGCCGCGGCCATCCACGGCAACAAGAGCCAGTCCCAGCGGGAACGCGCCCTCACCGCGTTTCGCGCCGGCGGGGTCACGGTGCTGGTGGCGACCGACATCGCGGCCCGGGGCATCGACGTCGACGGGGTCAGCCACGTCATCAACTACGAGCTGCCCAACGTGCCCGAGGCCTACGTGCACCGCATCGGGCGGACCGCCCGCGCCGGCCGCAGCGGGGTCGCCATCTCGCTGTGCGACCCGGCGGAGCGCAGCCTGCTGCGCGATATCGAGCGCCTGATCGGCCGCACCCTCGACCCGGACGGCGCCGCCAACGCGGGTGTCGAGACGAGGACCGAGACGATGGCCGAAACGACGGCCGAGGCATCGCGCCGGGGTCGGGCCGCCGGGCCCGCGTCGCGCGCGGCGGCGCCCCGCGACCCGGCCGAGCGACGCCCGCCGCGTCGGCGCAGCCGGTCCCGGTCACGCGCCCGTCCGGCCGCCGCGGCCGCCGCCGGCGCCTGAGTCCTTCACCGCCCGGACGGCCCCCGCCGCGCGCGGCGGCGTCCGGGCTCCGCCTTCACCCCAAGACAGTCCTTCATCCACGAAGAAAAGGAGAGACCGACATGAACACGGGTTCGGTCAAGTGGTTCAACAGCACCAAGGGTTACGGGTTCATCGCGCCGGACGAGGGCGGTCCCGACGTCTTCGTGCACATCAGCGCGGTCGAGCGCGCCGGTCTGGCGCACCTCAGCGACGGCCAGCGCGTCAGCTACGAGATCGAGGTGGACCGCCGTCGCGGCAAGTCCTCGGCCGTGAACCTGCGCGTCGCCTAGCGCGAATCGACGCGATCACTCCGACCCACGGCGTGGTTCCGAGTGATCGCGATCCGCGCAACGTGTAGATACCGGCCGACGGAGAGGTCCGCCCTTCCGTCGGCCGGTATTCGTTCGAGCCGATTGTTCGAAATCGGGACCGCGGCACGATTCCATTTTGGCGCGATCTACCCTAGTCCCGCCAGGATCTCCGTCACGACCGCCTCGGCCGCCTCCCCCACCGGCGGTGACAGCCCCCGTCCTGCGTCGAAGGCCGCCCCCTCGACGCCGATGAAGCGGATCGCCGGCGGCAATCGCCCCAGCACGCGCGCCAGCTCCACCGCCTGCGGCAGACCGACGGCATGCGTCGAACACGGCGCGACGTCCGCCGGCAACGGCTCGCGCGCCAGATCGTAGCGGACGATGTGCCCGGGCGCCGCCCCCGAGGCCACCGCGTCGACCAGCACGACGCGCGCCGCGCCCTCCCAACAGGCCATCAGCCCCAGGGGCTCGCCGTCGTGGTCGATGCAGGCCACGCCCGCCGGCACACGCCCGGCGAGCGCCGCCGCCACGACGCAGCCGACGGCGTCGTCGCCGCGATCGCGGTTGCCCACCCCCACGATCAGCGTGCCCCGCCCGGTCATCCGCGGTCGACCTCCAGGCGCAGGAAATGCGTCGCGCAGGAGATGCACGGGTCGTAATTGCGGATGGCCTGTTCGGCCAGGTCCCGCACGGCGTCGTCGGGCCGGTCCAGGCACGTCGGAAGCAGGCGGCGCAGGTCGTCCTCGATCCGGGTCTGATTCTGCGACGTCGGCGGCACGATGGTGCAGTCCGTGATGAGGCCGTCGTCGTCGAGGCTGTAGCGGTGATAGAGCAGCCCGCGCGGCGCCTCCGTCGCGCCATGCCCGGTGCCGGCCCGGGGCGGGACCGGGATCGCCGCCGGCTCCGGCGGCCGGTAGCCCTCGATCAGGCGCAGCGCCTCGGTCACGGCGTACAGCACCTCGACGGCGCGCACCGTGATACTGCGGAACGGGTTGGTGCACACGGGGCCGAGCCCGGCCGCCGTCGCCGCCTCGCGGATCTCCGGGGGCAGCCGGTCGACGTTGTTGGCATAGCGCGCCATCGGGCCGACGAGGTAGCTCCCGCCGTCCGGCTTCATCACGCAATGCAGCGCGGTGGCATGGGCGACCTGTCGTTCCTCGAAGTGGTCGTCGTACGCCGAAACGGCGATGTCGAGGCCCGTGCTGGAGACGATGCGGCCCTCGTTCATGGGGTATTCGTCGGCATGACGCAGCGAGACGAACGTGTAGTCCTGCGTGAAGTCGGGGATATCGAGGGTGCCGGTCCAGCGCACGGTGTCGCGCGCCAGGTCGCGCGCCCGCAGCAATGTCTCGCGCAGGTCCGACAGCTCGCGCCGGGACGGGGCGCGGTGGAAGCCGCCGACGCAGGCGTTGATGGGGTGGATTTCGCGACCGCCCAGCAGGCGCATGACGTCGTTGCCGGCCTTCTTCAGCGCCAGGCCGCGCTCGAAGGCGTCCGGGTGGTCCTTGGCCATCTCGATCGCGCTCGGATAGCCCAGGTAGTCCGGCGCGTGCAGCAGATAGACATGCAGCGTGTGACTGGAGATCCATTCGCCGCAGTAGAACAGCCGGCGCAGGTCGCGCAGCGGGCCGTCCACGGTGACGCCGCAGGCCGCCTCCATGGCGTGCACGGCGCTCATCTGGTAGGCGACGGGGCAGATGCCGCAGATGCGCGCCGTGATGTCGGGCGCCTCGGTGAAGGCCCGCCCGCGCAACAGCCCTTCGAAGAAGCGCGGCGGTTCGAAGATCTTCAGTTTCACGTCCTCAAGGGCGCCGTCGCGAATCCGGACATACAGCGCGCCCTCGCCCTCGACGCGGGCGAGGTAGTCGACCTTGATGGTGCGCGTCTCGGTCCCGCCCACCTGGGGATCCCCCTGGGGATCGTCACCCATGACGCCCCTCCCCGAGCCGGTCCCCGGCCTGCCGGAAGTCCGGGGCCGCGGCGTTGTAGGTCCGGAACAGGCGCTGGATCGCGGCCTCCGCCATACCGAGACCGCGCAACCAGTCCACCAGCGCGGCCGTGTTCGGCGTCTCCATCGGCCCGTAACAGCCGTAGCAGCCGCGACCGTAGGCCGGGCAGATGGCCCCGCACCCGGCCTGTGTGACCGGCCCCAGGCAGGGCGTGCCGTGGGCGACCATGATGCACGGGGTGCCGCGCGCCTTGCACTCGAGGCAGACGCTGCTCGGCCAGACGTTCGGCTTGCGCCCGGCCAGGACCGCGGTGATGACCTCCAGAAGTTGGGTCTTGCTGATCGGGCAGCCGCGCAACTCGAAATCCACAGTGACGTGGTCCGCGATCGGCGTCGACGTTGCGAGCGTGCTGATGTCCTCCGGGCGAGCGTAGACCGTCTCCAGCAGCGCCTGGACGTCGGCGAAGTTGCGCAGGGCCTGGATGCCGCCCGCCGTGGCGCAGGCGCCGATGGCGACCAGGGTGCGCGACTGCTGGCGCACCGCCTGGATGCGCGCCCGGTCCGCCGGGGTGGTGATCGACCCTTCCACGAGGGACAGATCGTAGGGTCCGTCGAGGACCGCGCGGCTCGCCTCCGGGAACGAGGCGATGGTCACGGCCTCCGTCACGGCGCGCAACTCGTCCTCGCAGTCCAGCAGGGTGAGTTGGCAGCCGTCGCACGACGCGAACTTCCAGACGGCGAGTGTCGGTTTGTCGGTCATCACACCTCGCGGATGCCGAACAGGTGTTCGACACGATCGAAGGAAAACACCGGCCCGTCGTCACAGACGAAGAAGGGCCCGTACTGGCAGCGGCCGCACATCCTCACGCCGCACTTCATGTTGCGCTCCATCGAGACGTGGATGGCCCCGGCCGCGACCCCGCGATCCCGCAGGGCATAGGCGGAGAAGCGCATCATGATCTCCGGCCCGCACAGCAGCGCGGCGGTTCGCGCCGGGTCGAGACGCCGGCCCTTCAGCAGTTCGGTGACCACGCCGACGTGGCCCGACCAGTCGCGGTCGCCGCTGTCGACCGTCACGGCGACGTCGATCGCCGCCGCCTCACGCCAGCCGGTCAGGTCCGGTGCGAAGACGATGCTGCGCGGCTGGCGTGTGCCGTAGAGCAGCGCGACCGCGCCGTAGCGGTCCCGGTGGCGCAGCAGGTGGTAGATCGCCGGCCGCAGCGGCGCGAGGCCGAGCCCGCCCGCCATGACGATGACGTCGCGCCCCGTCAGGGCCTCGACCGGCCAGGCGGTGCCGAACGGGCCGCGCAGGCCCAGGGTCTGGCCCGGCCGGACGGCACAGAGCGCCCGTGTGACCGCGCCCACGGCCATGACCGTGAAGGTCAGCTCGCCCGGTCGCGCGGCGTCGCCGCTGACCGAGATCGGCACCTCGCCAAGGCCGAAGACGTAGACCATGTAGAACTGCCCGGGCGCGAAGCCGCAGGCGCCCGCCGGGTCGGCCGCGTCGGCCGGATCCGCCGGCGCGACCCGCAGGGTGGTGCAGCCCGGCATCTCCGCGCGCGTCTCCAGCACGCGGACGGGCCGCGGGTGCAGGGGGGCGGAACGATCAGCCGGTGTCATCCGTGGTCCTGACGTTGCCATAGACATCCAGCATCTGCCGGCGCGTCGCCTGCAAGCGGTCGAGCATGACCTGGGCGAAGCGCTTCATGAGCTGGTAGCCGAGTTCGTGGTCTGCCTCGGCCTTGCCGCGCAGGCAGGCGCCGTCGAGCGCCACGGCGGAGACATGGCTGATCGCCAGGGCATCGAACGCGTTGCGATAGGGCGGGAACAGCCAGGAATAGCCGGCGATGCCGCCGGCACCGACGCGGGCCACCGACAACGGCCCGCCGGCCGGACTGCTGCTCTCGATCGCCACCACCCCGTTGCGGATGAGGTAGAACGTGTCGGCCGCGCCGCCCTCGCGCAACAGGAAGGCGCCGGCCTTGAAATGGACGATGGTGCCGCAGCCGGACATGGTCTCGAACTGATCGTCCGACAGGCCCGCGAAGAACGGGTTCTCGGCCAGCAGCGTGCGGATCGGCTTGATACTGACCATCGGCGTGGTCCTTCTGCTAGGCCTTGGATCCGCGGTCCCGGATCAGCGGCACTTCCGCCGTCAGGTCGATGCCCACCGGGCACCACGTGATGCAGCGCCCGCAGCCCACACAGCCGGACGTCCCGAACTGGTCGTGCCACGTCGACAGCTTGTGGACCAGCCAGTGCCGGTAGCGCGCGCCGATCGTCCGGCGCACACTGCCGCCGTGGATGTACGAGAAATCAAGGGTGTAGCAGGAGTCCCAGGCGCGCCAGCGTTCGGCGTGGTCGCCGGTCAGGTCGGTGACGTCCTCGACCCGCGAACAGAAGCAGGTCGGGCACACCATGGTGCAGTTGCCGCAGGCCAGGCAGCGCCGCCCCAGGGCGTCCCAGCGGTCGCTGTCGTAGGCAGCGGAGAGCAGATCCGGGAGCCCGGCGGTGTCGATCCGGCGCCCCATCTGGTCCCTGGCGCGCTGGGTGCAGGCCGCGGCGGCGGCCAGATGGTCGGCGCCGGCTTCGTCATGCGGCACCTCGGCCAGCAGGGACCGCCCCACCGCGCTGCCCGCGTCGGCAACGAAGGTGTGTGCGTCGCCCTCCAAGACCTCGGTCAGGGCCAGGTCGTAGCCGCTTTCGGCGCGCGGGCCGGTGTCCATCGAGGCACAGAAACAGGTCGCGGCCGCCTGGCCGCACTGCACCACGATCACGAGCGCCCGCTCGCGCCGCCCGGCATAGAGGGGATCGGGATGGCGGGGATCCAGGAAGACCCGGTCCTGCACCTGGATGGCGTGTAGGTCGCAGGGCCGCACCCCGATGAAGGCGAAGGGCCGGGTGTCGTCGGGGGCGTCGTCGGGCGTGTTGTGGATCGCCCAACCGCCGTCCCGGGTCGCCTCGGCCGCCCACAGCTTCGTTTTCGGCGGGAACAGGTACGGCTTCCAGGCCTGGGGACCGGTGGTGAAGCCGAACAGGGCGGCATCGTCGCGCCGGCGCAGCCGATAGGTGCCCGCCTCCTGGTCCTCGGTCCAGCCGGCGGGCAGGTCGGCCACGCCCGTCAGTTCATCGAGCACAAGGGCACCGTCGCGCACCGTCGGTCCCACCGGCACGTAGCCGCGCGCGATCACCGCGTCGAACAGCGCCTGGAGGGCGTCCCGGTCAATGACGCCTGTCGAGCCTGTCTGCGTCATGTCGGTCCGGTCCATCGCCAGTGGAATCGGGCCAGTGCAATCGGGCCAGGGGAGTCGGGCCCGCAGAGTCGGGAACACCCGGCGCCGGCCGGCGGCCAACGCCGCTCCTTCATCCTGCGCCTCCAAGCCGGCCTACACCAACACCTTTCGATGGCGGTCCCACACAGGGCGCGGGGCCGTCGCGCCGTGGGCGCGAGAGTCGGACCGCGTGCGCCGCCCGACCGGACCATCGGACCGAGACGAGTGAGACCTGCGGGTCAGGCCGCGCGTGCGGCCGCCGTGCCCCCGATCGGAGCCGGCGGGCGTCACCGAGTCGGACGCGGAACGGCGCCTCCGGCCGCGCGATCGGCCGTCACCAGGCCGCGCCGGAGACCTCCTTTCCGCGAAAACCCGTCGAACCGGCATCACGCCCCTGAAGCATAGCTTCGGTTGTGGCGCCCCGGGACGGAAGCGCCGCGCTCGGTCCTCGCAAAAAGGATCGGCAACACCCCTTAATTGATATTCATGAAACAGCAAAAAACACAAGACGAAAGCACCATAAGAACCATCGTATTTTTTGCAACGATCACCTTATTAACTATGATTTTCGGTCTATGGCTCCAATTTTGCAAACCGCCCACAACACAAATACTACAAAAATACTAGATATATCAGACCATCTTGATTCTTTCACATGGCGGGCCGGGAACATTTGATTGGACAACCCTAGAAACCGAGTGACAAGCTGGGGCTCTCATAAGATTGTCGAGGCGGGCTTCTCAACCTGCCCTATCAGTGCCGCCGACGCCCATTCAATCCGGAGACCCCGCCATGATCCGCAATGGTGCCCCCTGGATGACCCGTTGCCTTGCCCCCGTCGTGCTGTTGGCGGCCCTCGTCGCCTGGAGCGCCCCCGCGCCCGCCGCGGAAGATGGCGGGACGAGCCGCGCCCCGGTCCTGTCCGAGGCGGACATGGCCGATCTGCGGGCCCTCGACGCGGAGGTGGCGATCGGTGTGCCGCACCGCCTCGACCTGGGCAACCCGCTGCACTACCGCGTGACCATGGCCGCCTTGCGCCGCGGCGGGGAGACCCCCGAACGCTCACCGTATCTGTTCCAGAGCCTGCGGGAGACCCACGAGCGCCGGGCAGCGCGCCTCGAAGCCGCGGGCACGCCCGCGCCGCAGGCCACGCTCGCGGCCGTCGTGGCGGAAACGGGCACGCCCCAGGACCTCAACTTCATCGCCACCTTCTCCGAGGACAACGCGGCGGCCGCCCTGGCCATGGCCCGCGGCGAAGACGACGCCCCCGTGGGCTATCAGGCCACGGGGATCTCGTCGGTCGTCAACGGCACGACCACCACCTCCATCGTCATGGAGCTGTACGAGGCCGACAGCGGCCACGTCTACGCCACCCAGTCGGAGACCCAGTACGGCCAGGGGACCGATTTCCGCGTCCAGGTGGAGGGCCAGGTCCCCCCCGACGCCGGCAGTCCCACGACCCGGGCCCAGGGGCTGTTCGTCTACTATCCGAAGAGCAGTGCGGCGGCGGCCGCGGACACGGAACCAGTGGTCTACGTCCAGACCTTCCAGGACACCCTGAATCCGACGCAAGCCTGCATGGAACAACCGAACTATTGCGTTCGGAACAATGCGGGCCAGTGCACCGGGTCCTACGAGACGAGCTGCACCAACACCAAGGCCAACGAAACACCGATCAAGATTTGCTGGTACCGGGGCAGTCAGCAGGAGTGCGACTACTGGAACTCCACCTCGCACCCGACCGACTTCGTGTTCCCGCTCTCCGGCTCCGTCTCCTATCCGAACACGGTGGTCTCGCCGCCGGCCGGCGTGGTCACCATCTACATCCAGAACCCGAACGGTGGCGGTTGTAACGTCTACTACAAGCAGGGCGAGGTCCTCGATCCTCAGTACTGGACCGTCGACGACAAACAGATCTCCTGGAACTACCCGGCGGCGGCCTTTCCCAACAACCGCGACTGCATCCAGTACTACGACGCCACCACCGCCTATCTGTGGGTCACCGCCTATGTCGCCCTGAACGGCTCGGGCGGCGGCGAACCGCCCCCGTTCGGCACGATCAACTTCACCAGCGACCGCTCGCAGATCGGCGTTCCCGGCGTGTCCATCGTGCCGCCGCTGACCATCCTGCAAGGCTGCCTGGCCGCCGGCACCCCGATCGCCCTGGCCGACGGCGGCGAGCGCCCCGTGGAGGCCTTCACCGCGAACCAGCAGGAGCGGGTCAAGACCGCCCACGGCCAGACGCGGCTGGTGCGCGGCACCACCCAGGGGCGCGAGCCCCATCCCATGCTGCGGATCCAGACCGACGCCGGCCACGACGTGCTGATGACCCGCACCCATCCGGTGATCCTGGCCGAGGGCGTGCCGGTGCAGGCCCGCGCGCTGCGGGTCGGCGACCGGGTCACCACCCTGGAGGGCTCGGCGACGGTGACCGCCATCGCCCCCGAGACCTACGAGGGCGTGGTCCACAACCTCACCGTCGAGGAAGGCGGCCGCGCGGGCACCTTCTTCGCCGGCGGCATCCTGACCGGCGACGCGGTCATGCAGCAGTCGCTGACCACCATCGCGAACCGCACGCTGGCCCGCTCCCCCGCGCAGATCCGCGAGAGCCTGCCCGAGGTCTGGCACCAGGATTTCGACAACCACCAGTGACGCCCGCGCCGGCGGCGCCCCCCCGGCCTCCCGGACCGCCTCCCGGACCGGGCCGGTCGCCCTGCCGATCCGCGTTCCGGCCCCCTTGTCCGGGCCGTCCAGGCCCTCTCGGAGGATCCCATGGCCGCCACCGATCAAGACCAGACCGATCCGAACGATCCCAAGATCACGTCCGCCATCTACGACGGTGCGAGCGTCCGGGCCGCCTGGACCCCGTCCCAGGACACGGGTGTCACGGGCTACGTCATCCTCCTGGCCTACCTGGGCGGCGGCGACACCGTCATCACCCACGAGAGCGATCCGATCCCGGGGCGGACCACGAACCGGGGCACCCTGACGCTGCCCGAGCCGCTCAACACGGATGTGGCCTATCAGGTCGTGGTCCGCGCCCTGTGGGACGACACCCCGGGACAGGCCAGCGCCCCGGTCATCCTGCCGACCGCGCGCCCGGCCCTCGTCTCCGCCCTGTATGACGGATCGGACATCCACGCGACCTGGGCGCCCTCGTGGCAGGCCGCGGTCGGCTACGAGATCGTGGTCTTCTCCACCGACAGCGGCCTGACCTACAGCACCCCCGTCGCCGGGATGGACACCACCGCCGGCGTCATCACCGCCGCGCAGATGGGCGGGGGGCTCGACGCCGCGCAGCAGTGGGTCATCACGGTGGCCGCCGTCGGGGAGGGGAACGCGTCGGCGCGCGCCGACCTGGCGGCCTTCCCGAAACCCCTCGCCTGCCCGACCCTGGAGGCGAGCAGCCTCTACCGCCAGGGCACGGCGATCGTCGCGCGCTGGTCCGCGCCCCCGGCGCAGGGCGTCGACTCGGTGCGCCTGAGCGCCATCGGGGTCAACTCCGGCACGGAACACGCCATCACCCTGGCCGCGAGCGCGACCAACGGCACCCTGGCCCTGCCCGCCCCCCTGCCGGAGACCGAACCCGTCCTGCTGCGGGTCGCCGCCGTGGGCGCGGCGGGGGCGGGCGTGTCCGCGCCAGGCACACCCCTCATCGCCACCCTGCCGAGCATCAAGGGCGCCACCTACGACGGCCAGACCATGGCCCTGACCTGGCACATGGCCGCCAACGCGGCGGTCAGCGGCTTCACCCTTCAGGTGTTCTCGCAGACCACCGGCCAGGCCATGACGGCCAGCGTCTCCGGCGGCACCGCCACGCACGGGACCATCCCGCTGGGCGGCCCACTCGCCGACGATCAGACCTGGTTGGCCCAGGTCATCGCCACGGGCGAGGGCATCGGCGCGGAGGGCATCCTGGTGCCCGTGGTGACCGGCACGGCGGCGGTGACCAGCGTGACCAGCGCGCCCGACAACACCACGCTGGATGTGTGCTGGACCGCGCCGGGCTCGACCGTGCCACCCGAGTACACCCGGCTCACCCTGCACGCCGACGGCACCCCCGTCGCCGCGGTCCGCGCGGCCGGCCTGTCGGCCACCCTGCCTGTGCCGGCCGCGGTCCAGGGCGTGGCGGACGGGGCCCCGCCGGCCCTGACCGTCGCGCTGGCGCCCGGCGCCGGCGCGGCCCTGAACACCGCCGCGCCGCCCGTCGCGGCGGTGGCGGCCGCCCCGTCCGTGACCGGCTTCGCGGTCGACGCCCTGACCGGCACGGCCACCCTGCGCTGGGCCGGCCTGGACGGCGTCTCGGGGTACCGGATCGACCTGCCGGGGGGCGCGCGGCTCTACGCCGACGACACCACCGCGCCGCTGCCGGCGGGGATCCTGGCGGCCGGCGGCGCTCCGCCCCGGGTGACCGTCCGGGCCGCCGTCTCCGAGGACGGCCGCGCGGTCCTGGGCCCGGTCTCGGCGCCCTTCACGCTGGCCCACGCGCCACCGGACGGCGTGTCGGCCCGCTACGACGGCGCCACGCTCACCGTGGACTGGGACCCGGTGCCGGCCGCCGCCTCCTTCACCGTCACGGTGTTGCAGACGACGGACGGCACGACCACGCGCGACGGCGATCCCTTCACCGCCCCGGCGGGGGCCACCGGCGGACGCTGGCCCTACACCCCGTCGACCCCTTCGGCGACGCATACCGTGGTGGTCCAGGCCAACCAGCCGGTGGAGACCGCCGACAACCTGGGTCCGCCGAGCGCCCCCGTGGCGTTGTTCAGGCCCGCCTTCGTGCCCTCGGCCGCGGCCGCCTCGGTGGCCTTCCCCCATCTCTACCCGGCGGCCCGGCTGGCCACCGCCCTGGCCGGCGGCACCCCCGGGGCGCCCATCACGCTCTTTGTGCCCGACGTGGGCAACGGCACGCCGCTGTCCGGCCTGCCCGTGACCGCCGGCCCGTTTTCCCTGGCGACGAGTTCGGCTGCGCCGGCCTATCCCTATGCCCTGACCATCGCCGTCGGCGGCGACGGCCCGGACGACCCCTCGCCCTGGTCGTTCGGGGCGGAACCGATCCGCGCCGACCTGCGCGCCGCCTATGTGGACTTCCTCAAGGCCCTGGAGAGCGCGGGCGCCGCCCCCTGGGGCATCCTGGCGATCCAGGATGCCCTGTCCCGGACCCTGCCGCAGACCTTCGCGGAGGTCCTGTACTACGGCTACGGCCTGACGGTCCCGTCGGCGGACACCGGCGCCACCCTGGGCTCGGTGGACCTGCGTCCGGGCATGGTCCTGCGGGTGGCCGCGAGCCCCTATCAGGCCATCTCGGAGAGTTCCTCGGCCCTGCGCTGGAGCAACGGCTATGTCGCCGGTCCGGTGGTCGACTACGAGGTCGGCCAGTTCATCGACAGCGCCGGCGGCATCACCACGGGCTGGGACAGCTTCTTCGGCCAGCTGGTGGCCGGGGGAGCCCTGTCGGTCAATCCCCCGCCGTCGCACGACACCACCGAGCAGATGGGGGGCGTGGCCGATGCCGCGGACCTCTATTTCCCCGCCTTCGTCGCCCCCTTCTACCGGCTGTTCGCGCCCACCACCCTGCCCGGGGCCAGCGATCCGACGCCCACGGACACCCCGACCAACGTCACCCTGGCCGCGGCGAGCAGCTTCACCGCGCTGACCACCGCCGGGAACACCCCGGGCGGCGCCGATCCGGTGGCCTACTTCCGGGGCCGGGCCATGCCCCGCCCCTGCCTGCGGGTGACCCTGGACGGCGCCCCGATGGTGGTGCCGGTGGGAACCACCGTCGCCAACCTGCTCGCCCAGCGCGGCCAGGCGCCGTTCGCCGCGCCCGGACCGGTCACCGGCCTGACCCTGACCCGCAGCCTGGGGGCCGCGGTTCTCGACCCCACCGCCCCCGCCACCGCCGATCAGCGGTGGCCGGTGCGCCTGGACTGGAGCGGGCTGGGGGCCTACGGGCCGGGGTGGACCGCCCTGTCCCTGCCCCTGCTGCCGGGGGATTCCGTGACCACGAACCTGCCCTGACCACGGCGGCGAGGGCGCGGCCATGACCACCCCTTCCTTCGACCGGATCGCCCCGGGCCTCTATGCCCTGAGCACGCGGGCCGAAAGCGGCCTGCCCGACTACTGGGCCGGCTATGCCGCCAGCACCGACGACGCGCTGGGCGACCAGGCCACGCTTGCCGAGACCTGGGCGGACGTGGGCGGGCTCTACCTGTTCCTGGACAGCGCGCCCGCGGACCCCGACGGGTTCCTCGCCGCCCTGCGCGCGCTGCTGCCCCGGCTGTCGCCCCGGGGCTGGCTGCGCCTGCTCTGGCTGGCCAACCCCAACGCCCCCGCCCAGGCCTGGACCACCCAGGGGATCGACGCCCTGCCCGCCACCCCGGGCGAGCCGGCCGGCCCCTGGCGCAGCGTGCGCGATGCCCGCTTCCAGCTCGGATCGTACGCGGTGGCGGTGGGCGGCGGCGCCGTCCTGACGGCGGGCGCGGACGCCATCGCCGTGACCGATCCCCGGCTCGCCTTCTCGGCCCCGGGCGGCGTCTACCCGGCCACCGGCGGCGCGGGCAGCCTGCCCCTCAGCGGCGCCCACCTGGGCGGCCTGACCTTCCCCGTCGCGGCCCACCAGGGCGAGACCGGCGCCGGCGACGACCCGGACCGGCTGGGGGTGATGCTGCGCTACGGCGAGGTGGAGGCGGCGAGCCCCACGGCGGCGGTGTCCATCGTCGACATGCCGCTGTTGCAGCAGACCAACGCCGTGACCTTCACCCTGTCGGTGTCGTTCGATCCGCTCACGCCGCTGCGGCCGGAGCGCACCGCACTGACCTTCGACGGCGGGGCGGAGACCCCGCCGGTGTTCACGTTCGCCCAGCGCACCGATACCGGGCATCCGACCCAGGTCACGCCCCTGGCCGCCAACGGCGCCCTGCCGGGCGCCCGCCTCAGCTTCGGCCGGACGCCGCTGTTCCACGCGCCCGAGGCGGCCAGCGCCGCCTATGTCTACCACCTGGCCCCCGACGGCCAGTTCGCACTCTCCGCCCCAGAGGCCGCCGGCGGCCAGGGGGCGCGGATGATCCTGGGCACGTCGGGCGCGGAATGCGTCGTGCTGCCGGACGACGAGGGCTCGATCCTGCTGTTCCGGGGCAACGGCGCGGCCTACGTGCCGCCGGTCACCCCCGATGCGCCGGCCGGCGAGGTCGAACGGGTCCTGCTCACCGACCTGGGCACCACGGCGCATGCCACGGTGCTGCCCGCCACCCCCGGCGGACCCGGTCGGGACTACCTGGCCCAGCCGCTGCGGTCACCGCTGTTCGACGCGGAGTCCGCGCCGGCCGCGGGGTTCCTGTCCTACCTCGCCATGGTCGCGGCACGGCTGCCCGCGCTGCACGACAGCCTGGAGTCCCCCCCGCCGGCCTGGCCCATGGGGGTCTACGCGCGCATCCCACCAGCGGCCATCGACACCGCCGACCGGATCGAGGCCGCGGCCCTCGCCCCCCGGCGCCGCCAGGCGATCGGCTTGCCAGAGGCGCGGCCGGCGGACAGCCCCGCCGCCGCCGTGCCGGCCGCGCTCGTCTCCGGGCGGGGCGAGGGGGCCGGCGACGCGCCCCTGGGCGTCACCCCCAACGGGCTGATCGCCGTGCTCACCCCGGACCGCAACGCCTGGGCCGGGATGCTGTTCGCCAACATGCCCCGGTCCGCGACCCAGCGCCTGTCCCTGACGGCGGTGGGGCCTCCGTTCCAGGCGGCGTTGCAGGCGAACCAGGTGTTCACGGTGGTCTCCAACGTCGACACCTTCATGGGCGGCTCCTCGGTGGCCTACCAGCTCACCGCCGACACCGCCCTGGCGCGCCTCGCCCAGGCGGGGGTCCCGCCGGCGGAGGCCCAGGCCATCACCCAGGCCCTCGCCGCCCAGACCCCGCCCTATCCCCTGTTCCCCACCGAAGCGGCGTTCGATGCCGTGGTCGCCGCCCCGGCCGGGGACTACCTGGCCCAGGCCCAGGACGCGGCGGGCCTGCTGCGCGCCGACATCGAGGGCTGGACCTTCCAGCTTTCGCCGCGCTCCTGGCGCACCGACCCCCTGTCGCCGACCCTGATGCTGATCAAGTACTGCGCCCGACCGATCACCGACCTGGCGCAGGACCCGGCGGCCTGGGGCTGGAGCGCCGCGGCCCGATCCCCGGAGGGATCGCTCGCCCCCACCCTTGGGGTGCTGGAGGGCATCATCCGGCGCGCCCGCCTCAAGGCCGTGGACCCCGACACGCCAGAGGGCGATCCGCTGGCCCTGTTCTATCACGAGGTGCTGGACAACCCGCGCTGGAACGGCGTGCTGGTCCTGAACGCGCCGGTCGATTTCGCGGGCATGCCGGAGGCGCTGCGCTTCCTGGCCGCGGGCGTGGATCAGGCGCGGTTCTTCGCCCATCACGTCGGCTTTTCCGTGACCCCCTACACCCCCCGGGACGGCGTCATCGACCTGGGCCAGACCGCGGCCTTCGGCCTGATCGACTACAATGATCCGGATGATCTGGTCGCCTCGACCACCATCCCGTTCGGCTTCAAGACCCTGGCCATGCGGGTGCGGTTCGACAACGCGCGGGTGGTGGACTTCTCGGCCCAGGCGGAACTGATGGTCAACCGGCTGTTCGGGTCCTGGCTGGCCAAGGCGGACCGCGCGCGCGGCAACAATCTGATCCTCGACGGCTCCTACCAGCGGGTCGGCGGCCAGCCCAGCTACGCCTTCACGCTGCTGGGCGACAATGTCTACCAGACCGACGGCGCGGCCCTGGTGGGCATCGACGTGCGCGACTGCCGGATGGACACCGCCGCCGCCCCGGTCGACGGGACGCTGACCGCCAACTTCACCCTGTCGGGCCGGCTGACCTTCCTCGCCATCCCCGGGTTCGACCTGTTCTCCTACGGCCCCGGCGAGGCCGGGCTGGAGGGCTATCTGTCGTTCCAGGGTCTGGTGGTTTCGATGGCCTTCCCGCTGAGCGACCCCGCCGACCAGACCTTCTCGGCCGGCGAGGCGGCGATCGCCTTCGACAGCGGACCCGGCGCCTCGCTGGCGCGACCGGAGTCCCTGGCGGCGAACTTCCCGCTGCGCCTCCAGGGCCTGGTGGCCGCGCCCGACCTCTCCGCGCCGGGCGAACCGCCCACCGGCGCCACGCCCGAGAGCCTGGGGTTCACCTCCATTTCCGCGCCCCTGACCCAGACGCCCCTGGCGGCGCCCTGGTACGGCCTCGCCCTGGGCCTGGACATGGGCACCCTGGGGGACCTGAGCGGGGCGATCGGCCTGGACATCACGCTCCTGGCCGCCTGGGGACCCGAGGCGTCGGGCGGCGAGCCAACCGTCTACCTGGGCCTGAAGCTGGGCATGACCAACGCGATCAACGGCAGCCTGCCCCTGCAAGGGGTGCTCAAGCTGGGTTTCCGCAGCTTCCAGTTCGAGACCTACCGGGACGGCGAGGACCGCCTGGCCTACCTGCTGCGCCTGCGCCGCTTCGCCCTCTCGGTGCTCGCCTGGAGCTTCCCGCCCGGCAACAACGAGGTGCTGCTGTTCGGTGCCCCCGGCAATCCCCGCGCCGCCCTGGGCTGGTACGCCGCCTACGCCAAGGAGGACAGCGAGGAGACAAAGAGCCTGCCCCCAACCGGAACCGGGACCGGAACCGGGACCGGGACCCGCACCATCGCCCGCTCCCGGCCGGACCCCGCGCGCCTGGCCCGCGCCGGCCGGCGGACCCCGCCCGTCGTTTGACTCGCCGATCCTCTGACCCGCTCGGGAACGCAACGCGATGAGCTACCAACGCCTCTACTCTCTCGACGTCGGCCAGGGCATGTGCACGTATTTTGAGGAATACGACGAGGAAAACGACGTTGTCGCGAACGCTCTCTTCGACCTGGGCTCCAGCAAGAGCAAACGACGGGCCGGCGGCCCCACCGTCGAGTTCCTCGCCAAGCGCATCAAGGCGCGCAGCGGAGACGACAAGGGCTACCTCGACGCCATGTTCATCTCCCACAAGGACTCGGATCACGTCAATCTGATCTGGTCCCTGCTGGAGGCGCTTCCCGAGATGGAAATCGGCTACGTTTACCATAGCGGCCGCAGCGAATGGTATACCAGCTCAAAGGGAAACGTGCTGACCAAGTTGGGGGAGCGGACGGAGAACGCGGACGAGGATGTCCGCAACTTCCGGGTGGGCTGCTCAAGCTTTCCCAGCCCGAACATCAAGGACTGGGTCAGCGTGTTCGACAGCGACCATGCCTCGGCCTACGTGATCGCCGTGAACACCTCGGAATCGGCCACGTCGCAGGGGAAACTGGTCGAAGAAGTCTACGCCAAGTCCAAGCCCGACGGCGACCTGGCCAACTCGACGTCGCTCGGCATCTACATGAAGATGTTCAACGTCGGCGCCGTCATCTTCGGCGACGCCACCTTTTCGACCTTCCAGTTCGTGAACCAGCACTTCCTGGAACACAAGGTCTGGCTCCAGGACACCTTCATGCTGCTGGCGCCCCACCACGGCAGCCGCCTGACGACCTTCGGCCTGTCCTCGACCAATGGCGCCATCAGCGAGGAAGCCCGCAAGGTCGTGAACACCTTCGCCTCGCTGACCTACGGCGCCACCATCGTGGTCAGCGCGGACACCAAGCATTCTCACCCCTCCCTGGAAACGATCAACGCCTTCCTGACGTTCGCCGACCACAGGGGCCCGTGGTGGTCGGACGAGTCCCTGTCCCCCTACCACCTGGTCTCGGCATACTTCGATGTTCCGGTCTCGGACACCATCGACACGCCGTACAAGAACTATACGTTTCTCTCGAATGAGAACTACTATACCAACCTCTATTATGCTCTCAACACTATCAAGGGCAACTTCATCTTCCCGCCCTATAGTGAAGTCACAATGCCCTCCGATGTTTCGTTCACCGAGGGCATGAACTGGGGATACCAGATCGACGCCCAGTCCTCGGTCAACACCCGCAACATCCCGATGGCGGGGATTCCCAGCAACCGCCTGCCCAAGACCACCGCGCAACTCCATGCCCTGTTCCAACGGGAGACCATCGCCCCGTCCCGGGGGGCACCCGCCCCCGGCGGCCTTGCTGGTCCCGTGCCGGCCGGCGCCGCCCGCCCGCCGGCCCGCCCCGCGCGCGCGATCCGTCGGCTGGAGCCACGGCGATGACCCACCCCCGCACCACCGTTCGCGGTGCCCGCCCCGTCCCCGGTTCCGAGAGGTAGCCCATGTCCGTCACGACGGTATACGCGGCCCTGAACGCCGCCCTCTCGGCCGGGACCATCGACCTGTGGAGCGCGTCCGCCGACACCGCTCTGGCGCCGCTGCGCGGCGTGCTGGGGCTGTTCGGCATCACCGACGCCTATACGCTGTCGGACGCAACCCTGACGCAGGGCCTTGAGCGGGTGACGCTGACCGGATCGGGCCGGTTCGGCCAGCCCGGCGACCCGCAGGGCATGCGGTTCCCGGTGCAGGGCCGCCTGCTCTACACCGAGGGGGGCGACAGCGGCGGCGTCTTCCAGCTCTCCTTGACGGTCACCAGCCCGGGGTGGACCTTCTCGGGCTTTTTCAATCCCGCCGCCCTTCCCGCCAGCCAACGCACCGGCGACAGCGCGCTCGGCCCGGTCATCTGGGGGCCGTCCATCCTGGCCGACCTGGCGCTGCTGTCGCCCGTGTTCCAGGCCGACAGCCGTCCGGACGCCACGCTGACCCTGTCGGGCCGCCTGCCGGAGGCCCCCGTCTTCGGGCCCGCCCTGGACATGCTCGCCCCCTGGCCGCTGGCGCTGGACGGGTCCCTGACGATGCCGCCGGACTGGGAGACCCCGCCGGTCCTGGACCTGGTGGCCCGGGCCGCCGGGTCGGCGACCCTGGCCGTCGGCTCCCCCGCCCAGGCAAACGACGGTCCCGGCGGCCTGTCCCTGTCGGATCTGGGCCTTGAGTTCATCGTCCGCGACGACCTGGACGCAACCGACTGGGGGCGGACCCGCTTCTCCGTGGTCAACCTGACCGGCACCGTCAGGCTGGGATCGGGGGCCGACGCCCTGGTCGCCCGCCTCTACACGCCCCTGCTCGTCGCCGGTCCCCAGTGGCGGCTGACGGCGCTGTTCGACCCGGACTCGGCGTCCGTGGTTCGGGGCATGGCCCAGTTGACGACCATCTTCGGCCTGCCCGCCCTGCCCCTGCCCGACAACTTCCCGCTGATCGAAACCTTCAAGTTCCGCGAGGTGAACCTGACCTTCACCACACCGGCGGGGGGCCTGGTCCCGGACCTGCGGGATCTGGCGGTGACCATCGTCTCGGACCGCGCGTGGTCGCCCCCGATCCCCTTCGTCACCCTGCGCAACGTCGGCACCCGCTGGCTGTGGGCCTGGGGCGCGGTGCGCGGGTCGGACAGCGTGGTCCGGTCCACGGGCACGGTCAGTGGCGCCGTCTTCGGCACCCTGCGCTTCTCCGGCGATGGCGACGGCGACAGCGGTAGCGACGGCCACGAAGGCCACGCGCCCCCGGGTCCCGGAGCGGGCACGACCGCCGCCAAGGTCGACATCGACGTCGCCGTCAGCCTGCCCGAGCTGCTGATCCAGGGCGAGATGCGCGAGGGCGACCGCATTCCCATCGGCGCGGCGTTCACCTACTACTTCGGCGCCCCGGGACCCGCCGTCGGCGGCCTGCACGCCGCCACGGTGACGGAGCTGGGCTTCGCGGCCGACCCCATCGCGCAGAACTACTCGGGCCATACCCAGGTCGTGTTCACGGACGCCGACACCGGGGATCCCGTGCTCACCCAGGGCTGGGCCATCGACCTGGTGGTCATCACCCTGGTCCTGGAGGAGGTGGAGTTCTGGATCGCCAGTCAGAACGGCCAGGTCGGCGGCGGCCTGTCGGGCGTCTTCTCCTTCGTCCCCAGTGATCCCCCCGACGACTACGAGAGCCCGCGCCTGATGCTCTCGGCCGCGTACCCGGTCCAGGACCCGGAGACGCCGGTGGGCTGGGTCTTCGAGGGCCATTTGTACCAGGGCACCGTCATCGACCTGACGGACGTGGTCGCGCGCTTCCTGGGCCTGGGCGCCGCGCCGGCCTCCGTGCCCCACCTGACCGTCGACCGCCTGGACGTACGGTTCGCCACGGAAGGCCGGTCCTATGCCCTCGGCGGCACCATTTCCGGCCGCTGGACGCCCGAACTCTTCGGGACCCCCCTCAAGGTCTCGGCCTCGGCCAGCATCGACATCGCCCGCGACGGGTCGGCGCCGGCCGAGACGCCCGCCCACGGCCGCCTGGGCGGCACGTTTCAGATCAACCGCATCGCGGTCGAGGTGGGCATGGACGTGGGCGTGGACGAGCCCACCTACCTGCTCAAGGTCTGCGTCGACACCCTTTGGGTCCAGGCGGTCACCGCCTGGCGGGGCGAGACGGGCAGCGAGACCAACCCGCGCCACCAGGTGGTCTCGGTCCAGCTCGGCGGGGCCACGCTGGGCGACATGCTGGAATACCTGGTCAACCTGGCAGCCCCGACCATCGGGTTCCAGCTCGACGCCCCCTGGGACATCCTCAAGCGGGTGGAGTTGTCCAGCTTCGTCCTGACCCTGGACCCCACCCGCAACGTGGTCGAGTTCGTCTACCGGGCCGAGGTCGACCTGGGCTTCGGGTCCCTGTCGTCCATCGGCGTGCGCTACAGCCACGGCGGCGCGGGCAAGGTGGAGCTGATCCTGGAAGGCGCCCTGCTCGGCCAGGACTACACCGGCGACGATGCCCTGGCCTGGGACGTGGTCAACGACCCGCCGCCCGCCGTGCCGGGCACGGGAACGGGGCTGGTCGACCTGCGCTACCTGGGCCTGGGCCAGCGCATCCGCATCCAGGACCCGCCGGACACCGTGGCCGGGACCCTGGCCGAACTGAAGGCCTTCATGAAGCCCGTGGACAATCCGGGCAACCTGCCCGGCCCCACCGGCAAGATCGCCTATTCGGCGGACAGTCAATGGCTGATCGGCCTCGACATCGGCCTGATGGCCGGAACCGTGGATCTAGGCTTCCTGTTCAACGATCCCATCCTGTACGGGCTGTCGGTGGGCCTGAACGGGGAGAAGGCCGGGTCGCTGGCGGGGCTGCGTTTCGAGATCCTGTACAAGAAGATCTCGGACGACGTGGGCATGTTCCGCGTCGAACTGCGGCTGCCGGACGCCTTCCGGACCTTCCAGATCGGCGTCGCCTCCATCACCCTGGGGACGGTGGTCGTCGAGGTCTACACCAATGGCAACTTCAAGGTCGACCTGGGCTTCCCATACAACCAGGATTTCACCCGCTCCTTCTCGGTGCAGGCCTACATCTTCATCGGCCGCGGCGGGGTCTACGTCGGTCTTCTTGACGGCGTGACCTCCAGCCAGGTGCCGCGCATCACCAACGGCACCTTCGCGCCGGTGCTGGAACTGGGCGTGGGCCTGGCCGCCGGGGTGGGTCGCGAGATCCGCGCCGGCATCCTCGCCGGCGGCGCCTACGTCGAGGTCCAGGTGATCTTCCAGGGCGTGCTCGGCTGGTTCAACCCGGCCAGCGCGGGCCAGCCCCCGGCGCAGTACTTCCGCGCCCTGGGCATCGCGGCCATGCACGGCAAGGTCTACGGCTACGTCGACTTCAAGGTCATCAAGGTTTCCGTGACCCTGGAGGCCTATGCCCAGGTCGCCGCCCTGTTCGAAGCCTACCGGCCGACCACGTTCGAGATGCTGGTGTCGGTCGACGCCCAGGCCAAGGTGAAGGTGCTGTTCATCAAGGTGTCCTTCAATTTCCACGTCGAGCTGGAGCTGACCTACGTCCTGGGAACGACCGAACAGACGCCCTGGATCGTGGCCCCGGGCGGCGACCCCGCCCCCTTCCGGGCGGACAGCGCGGCGGCGCGGCTGGGCCTGCTGGGCACCGGCGGAACCCTGGTCCGCGGCGGCAGCGGCTACGCCCGCCGCAACCGGATGCGCCGGCTGGCCGCGTTGCGCGATCATCACCTGCGGCGCGCCCGGGCGAGGCGGGCGCTGGTCCTGGGGCCGGGGCGGAGCCTCGCCGGGGCCTGGGGCTGGGACCCCGATCGCGCCCTGTTCCCGGACGGCGAACCGCGACAGGCCCTGCTGCACCTGCTGCCGACCGTCTCGCTGGGCGCGCCCCCGGTGGACTGGACGACCACGCCCGACCCGCCGGCCGATCCGCTCTACCGGGTGGCGTTCCTGCTGTGCGCCAACTCGGGCGAGACCCCGGAGGCGGCGACCGCGGCGGCGACGTCCCGGCGGTCGGCCCGTCAGCACGCCCTGGCCGCCGACGACGGGGACACCGACACCCTGACCCCGGACCTCTGGGTCAAGGTCCTGCTGCTGTATTGCCTGTACGCGATCCCCGACGGCCCCGCGACGGAAACCGATCCGGTCACCGCCGGCCAGCTCGCCCTGCTGACGGCCGCACTCGACGATCCGGAAACCGCCGACCTGGGCTTCGCCTGGGACATGCTGGACCGCCTGTTCGCGACCAACCTCCACCTGCTGCTGGCCGGGGATCCGGGCGGCGACGCAACCGAGGTGGGCGGCATGGTCGCCCCCCTGCCGCCGGGCCTGACCCGCACGGGCACGCCCGGCGGGACGGTGGACTTCGCCGCCATCAACCCGGTCGGCCCGTGGTACGAATGGGGCGTGGCACGGCGCACGGGGGACTATCTGCCGGTGGGCGGCGCGGCGGGCCCGCGCCCCGCGGTCGACGACCCGGCCGCCTACGAGTCCTATCCCACCTACATCTTCCGCGACTACTGCCTGATGATCGCCAAGGCCGCGGTCAAGGAGGCGCAAGACCTGCTCGCCGTGGCCCGGGTCACGGTGGCGGACGGGGGCGACGGCCAGGGACAGACCCTCGCCGACCTGGCGGGCACGTTCCCCTCGGCGACGGTCGACTATGCCGTCCGCTCCGGCGACACCGTCGAGAGCGTCGCCGACGCGCTCGGCGCCAGCGCCGCCGAACTGACCTTCCTCAATCCGGATCTCGCGCAGCGCCTCGCCGCCGCGCCGGTGGGATCGACGCTGTCCATCGCCCTGGGGGTCGCCCCGGAGGTGCTGGCCCAGGACAACGCCGACCAGGCCTTCGCCCTCGACACCGTCACGCTGGGCAACCTGCCCCACCAGGTGGCGGACGGCGAGACGCTGGACGGCATCGCCGCGCTGTTCAACCTGGACTCCGCCACCGCCCTGTTCACCGGACCGGGGGGCGACCGACCGCTGGGCGCCGCCACGCAGGTGCTGCGGGGCGGCAGCGTCTTCGACCTGCCCGCGCGCATCTGGCAGGCCGGTCCGGACAGCCGCCTCATGGCCGCGGCGACGGCCTATGTCCGCTATGTCCTGCCGTCCCTGGATCCCGCCGCCTGGTACGCCCAGGCGGTGTACGACATAAACCGCGATCTGCTGTCCACCCTGACCGGCAACGACCGCGTGGTGACCTCCCTGGAGATCCCGCCGGGCCACGTGCTCCAGGTGCCCCAGGCCTTCAACGCCGTGTCCCCGACCATGGACTACACCACGGTGGCCGGCGATACCCTCGACCGCATCGCCGCCGCCCTGACGCTGGTCCAGGTCTACCCGGACCGCGCGCCCGAACAGGCGCCGGACTGGCTCGATTTCCTCGCGGGGGTCACCGAGACCGGCGCCAACAGCTACGGGCTGCCGGCCTGGAGCGGCCTGCCGGTCACCCCCGGCGACAGCATGGAGGCCCTGGCGCGGCGCCTGATCCTGGATGCCACCTGGACCCAGGACGGGAGCGATCCGGCGCGCGGCACCTGGACCTATGCCTGGCCGGCGATCCTGGGCTGGGCGGGCGCGGCGCCCATCCTCGCGCCCCTGGCCGTGGTGCCGGTGCCCGGCGCCGTGGCCCGCGCGCCCGAGGGCGGGACGCTGAGCTTCGCGGTCCTGTCGCGGACCTACGGCCTGAGCGTGGCCGACGCCGCCGACCGGCTGGCGGACCGGCCCGGGCTCTACGCCATCGGCACGGACCTCACCGTGACCCAACTGCCGGTCATGACGGTGGCGGGGATCGTCCGGGGCATCCTGGACGGCGAGGCCCTGCCGCGCGTGGTCAACCAGGCCTCGCGCTCGCTCCTGGGCGGGCTGCGCACCCCGCTGCCGGTCGAGCAGGACGGGCACGTGGTCCCCAGCCCGGACCAGACGGCGCCACTGTACGACCTGACCGGTCAGCAGTTCGACCTGGACGTGGACACCGACCCGGACAAGGGAGGGGACCCGGCCCTCTCGCTGACCCTGACGTCCCAGACCGCCTGGGTGACCCTGGTCGACAGCACGGTGTCCGAGGGCGGCGGCACGGCGCCCGCCGGCGCCTTCGGCGCCCGCGCCGCGGCGCCCCGGGGGATGGTGATCCCCACCGCCGCAGCGGCGGAGCTGACCTACGCCTACAGCAACGCCGAGATCATCGCCATGGGACCGGCCACCGCCTACGGGATCCCCGTGGCGGAGCCGCCGGCGGCAATGCCCCTGGCCGAGCGGAGCCCGCGCGCCCATGGCCTGACACACCGCATCGAGGTGCAGACGCCGATCGCGCTGCCCATCCCCGGCATGGACGGCCCGCCGGTCAGCGCCCAGCCCTCGTTGTGGCCGTTCCCCGAGGACCTGCGCGCCCGCGCCCTGGCCGGGTCGACGGTGCCCTACGACCTGCTCGCCACCGCCGAGGGCGAACCCACCGGCCGCGCGGCGGCGACCGTCGCCGAGGCCACCTGGGCCAGCCGGATCCCGGTGCGGATCAAGCAGGTCAACGACGACCTCACCCTGTTCGCCCTGCACGGCGTGGCCGAGGCGGACCGCCCGGTGCTCCTCGCCCTGCGGCAGTGGCTGGCCGACGGCGCCGGCGCGGGCACGGTGGTCCATGTGCTGGCGCGGCCCGCGCCCAACGCCGGCAACGCCGCCGGACTCGCCCTGCTGCCGGGGGCACCCACCGACACCTTCATCATCCAGGCCAACCTCTCGACCGAAACCGTGCCCCGGCCGCCCGACATTGCCGCCGGCCGGACCCGCGCCCTGGCCCGCGGCGACGAGCCGGAGCGGCCGGCGGCCTCGCTGGCGGAGCTGGAGCGCTTCGTCACCCTGCTGTGGGAAGGCAGCGTGGTCGGCGGCGTCGGCTATGCGGTCGGCCTGGAGGCGGGCCTGCCTGCCAGCGCCCTGGACGAGAACGGCATCGCGACCATCGACCTTCTGGTCATCGCCGGATCGCAACAGGACCCGGCGCCGGAGGGGCGCCCCCTGCTGCCGTTCAACACCTGCGCCCTGGTCGCCCCGGGCCTCGAAGCGGCCATCGACACCCTCTACGCGGAGGACCACGGGGAGCAGGACACCATCCTTCAGGCCCTGGTTCCGCCGGGCAGCGCCGGGTTCACCCTGGCGCTCGACGCGCCCCCGGACCAGCCCCCCGGCGGCGGCGATACCGAGGCGGCGGTCCTGCAACTGCGGCGGCTGTTCAGCCTGCTGGGTGTGGCCATCCCGCAGAGCGGGGCCTCACCCTACGTCATGGCGGCTTCGGGGATGCCCGCGCCGCCCGCACCGTCGGAGGCGAGCCCGCCCCCGGCCTGGAAACGCGCGCGCCTCGTGCGCCGGGGCCTGCGCCGCGACCGGCGGACGGCCCTGGAGGCCGAGCCCCTGTGGCGCTATGACCAGATCCTGCCCCTCAGCCGGTTCGCCGGCGCCTCCGCGCTGCCCGCCGTCCCGGGGCTCCCCGATCCCCAGGACGATCCGTACCGAGGCTTCGGCCGCGCGCAGAGCCTGCCGACGGCCACCGCCAGCCTGACGTTCCACGACATCCTGGGCAATCGCACCGGCCCCGCACCGGAGGGCCAGGGCACCGTCGCCATGCCCACCGGCTACACCGACCCCCTGATTGGCGTGGGCGACTGGCCCGCCGTCGTCACCGGGTACACCGTCCAGCGCGAGGGGGATCGCGTCTCGCTCACCGTCTCTGTCGATCCACGCCCCTCAACGGTCATGCCCGGCCCCGCCCAGCCCGGCGACGCGGCCGCGGCGGCCGCCGGCCGCCAGGCCGAGGCCTACGCCAAGTCCTATTACCAACTCGGCCAGACGCTCACCGCCACGGTGACCACCTCGCTGGACACCAGCGCCAACCACGCCGTCGACCCGGCCCTGCTGTGGCGCTTCGCCGCCGCCGCCCAGGCGTTCAACGCCGCCGCCGCCCGGTTGGGCGCCGCCCGGGCACCCGAGGGCGCCACCCTGGGATCCATCGCCACCGAATTCGGTGTGCGGCCCGCAGAAATGGCCCTCGCCAACGCCGACCGGCCCATGGAGGCGCTGTTCGGCAGCGGCGCGTCCGTCGTCGTCCCCGCCTTCGCCGTGTTCGCCGAAAACGACACCGCCGAGACCCTGGCGGGCGCGACCCGGCCCGCGGGCTGGCCCCGGGTGAAGCCCGAGGCGCTGCTCGCGGATCCCGAGAACGGCACCCTGCCCCTGCGGGTCGGCGCCGCCCTGGCGGTCTCGCCGCCGCTCACCCACGGCACCGGCGACGGGTCGCCGTCCCTGGCGGACCTGGCCGACGCCCTGGGCACCACACCGGGTCCGCTGGCGCGCGACAACGCCGCGGCCCCGATCCTGCAGGAGGGGGTCACGTTCTCCGTCGCGGTCTCCGACGACACCGTGGTCACCGTGACCGTCACCGGTCCCGACGGGACACCGCCGATCCGCTCGTTCGACGCCGTCTGCGCCGCCTTCGCCGCCGCGGGCGTCACGGTAACCCCCCTGGACCTGGGCGAGACCCACGCCGACCGTCCGGGCCTGTTCCAGGCCGACGAAACCGTCGCCAGCACCCAGTGGGTGGCGGCCGAGGGAGAGACCCTCGCCAGCACCGGCAGCGGCCTTTCCCAGGCCCAGCTGGCGGCCCTGAACACGGCGACCCCGAACCTGTTCGACATGGGCGCGCTGATCCACCTGGGGGCCTTCAACGACGGCGCCGGGATCACGCCGGAGCCGGACCAGACCCTGCGCCAGTTCGCCGACGCCTACGCCTGTCCGAGGGAACTCCTGCTGGCGGCCAATCCGGACCTGGCCGTTCCGGCGGACGGCCTGTTCGCCATCCCCGGTCTGGCGGTCTGGCCCGCGGATCCCGCCCTGGCGCGCAATCCCTACACCCTGCGGGCCGGCGACACCCTCGACGCCGTCGCGCCCCGCTTCGCCTGGCCCGGCGACGATCCGGCGCTGGCGCTGGCGACGGACAACGCCGCCATGCCCCGGGTCCTGGCCGGGGACACGACCTTGCAGATCCCGGTGGGGGGCGAGACGGTCCCCATCACCACGCCGCCCGACGGGGAGTCCCTGGCCGAAGCCCTGGCCCAGGTCCGCGCGACCGCGCCCGACGCCACCCTGGCCGACCTGGTGGCCGGCATCGGCGCCGACGCCGGCGCCCTACAGCCCGGCGCGCTGCTGATCTGTCCCCCCGCCCGCTTCGCCGGGGCGGCCACGCCGGGGGACATCCCGGACCTGTTCGGCCTCGGCGCCGGCGCCCTCGCCCTGGCCAACGCCGGCACGCCCGGCCTGATCGCCCCGGGGGTCACCGTCCGGGGGCCGGACGGGCTGGTGTCGGTCGAGACCCGGGCCAACGACAGCTTCAACAGCCTGATCGTCCGCTTCGCCGAGGCGGGCGTGCAGGTGGATCCCGCCGCCCTCGCCGAGGCGCCCGCCAACCGGGACATCCCGCTGTTCGCGGCGGGGGCGCTGGCATTGCTGCCGCCGTCCCCGGCACGCATCACCCTGCCGATCGGCGCCAATGGTCCCTATCCCGGCCCCGCCTTCTCGCTGCGCGTCCAGTTGTCCCTGGCCCGGCCCACGGCCCTGGTCAATCCGGACTTCGAGCCGGGCGCCGGCGGCGGTGTCGAACGGGTGGTCTCCGTCATCCCCGCGCCCCAGGGCACGGGCGACGCGGCGGACTCCGGCGGCCTCACCCTCAACGCCTTCATCGCCGCCCTGGTCGACGCCCTGCCCAACCTGCGCGTCGCGACCGGTCGGGCGGCGGACGACCGGCGCGATCTGTGGGCGGTGGACTTCGGCGCGGCGGGCATCCGGTCGCTCACCATCGCCGGCACCACCACGGTGCCCGGCGCCCCGGGGCCGCAGCCGCGGTTCTTTGCCCTCGCCCCCCTGTACACCCGCCCGGTGGGTCGCGAAGGGGTGTCCATCCGCACCCTGCGACCCGATGGCGCGCTGTCGCCGCACGCCGAGGACACCGACTTCCAGGGCATCGACACCCAGCCCTGGGCCACCCGGTTCCTGTCGGACATGGACCGGATCCTGAGCGCCGGGACCGCCGCGGCGCTGTACCGCACGGCGGAGACCCGCGACACCCTGGCCGGCATCGTCACGGTCAAACGCGACCTGGCGGGCGCCATCGCAGAGGGCCTCGCCCCCGTTCTGGAGATCGACGATCCGCAGCAGGCCGCGGGTCAGGCCGCCGCCGCGGCCACCCTGGAGCAGCGGCTGGGGGTCAGCCTGTCCCAGGCCTGGTCCGCCGCCGCCCTGGTCCAGCTCGACCGCACCGTCTCCTCGCCCTGGCAGGACCCGGAGTCCGGGCTCGCCCCGGCCGACCTCTACGGCGGCATCACGGTGACCGGCGACACCGGGACCGACCGCTCCTGGACCATGACCGCCGCCAAGTGCTGGCTCACCGACCGCTCGCCCTTCGTCACCATGCTCCTGAGCGAGGCCGATCCGGCCACCCACCGGGCCGTGACGGCGGACATGGCCTTCGGCATCACCGACATGGAGCGGAACATCGTCACGGCGGGGTTGCCCCAGGGCTACGCGTCCTCCCAGTGGCTGAGCTTCCTGCCGCCCCTGAGCGGCGACCATCGTCCCGCCGCCCTGTCCTCCGACCTGGGCACGGTCTCCGTTCCCATCCCCCTGCGGGTCTTCCCCGCCCTGCCGGAGGCGCGCGGGCAGTCGGCCGCGCCCTCCGCCCTGGACGCGCCGGCGCGTGCCCGGGTGCGGGCGCGGCGACGCCGGGGGACCGTCCGGGCGGAGACCGACGTCCCGCTGGCCGACATGGCGCTGTGGGACCACGCCTTCACCTATGCCCACGAGCACGCCGAGCAGGACGAGGTCACCGTGACCCTGCGCTACAACCTACGGCCCGGGGATCTGCGGGAGGCGCGCGCGGAGACGGAGGATCTGTTCCCGCAGCTCGCGCGTTACATGGCCGTCGCCGACGACCTGTGGGCGATCCTGGACACCCTGGCCGAGACCGACGGCCCCCTGTCCCCCACCCAGCGCACGGCGGCCGGCACCTTCCTCGATCTGGCCCGCCCGATCGCCGACCACTGGACCATCCGCCACCAGCCCGAGCAGGCGCGGCGGAGCCGGGCGGCCGCCGACCTGGCGGCGGAGACCTTCGCGTTCCGGGCGCGGGTGACGGACCGCGACGGCGCCGAGGCGGGCACCCGCGAGGTGGACCACCTGACTCTGACCGCCCTCGAGACCCCCGTCGGCCCGGACGGCGTCTGGCCGCAGGTGACGGCCCGGACGGTGGACGGCCGAGCGGTGTCCCTGGCGCCCGAAACCGTCTCCGAGACCATCACCCGCTACCAGGTGCCGGAGGGGGTCCGGGTTCCCGCCCTCTGGCCCACGTTCACCCTGACCGTCCCCGACCTCAACGTGGCCCGCTGGCAGAACGCCACCGGCTCGATCGCCGTGCGGCGCAACCAGAAACTGCTGGGCCCGGACGGTCCGGAGACCAACGCCGCCTTCGTCTTCCAGACCGACACGGTGGAAGCGGCGAGCGTCGTCACCCCGTTCAACCCGTGGGACGAGCGGGTGCCGCTCCAGACCGGCCCGGAGCCCGAGGGCGTGGCGGAGGCCCTACAGGCTGCGTTCGAAACCCTGTTCGGCGCGGACGCGCTGGACGGGTCGCTGACCGTCACCATGGGGGTCTCCTACGCCTACGAACTGGCGACGGACCCGCTCGATCCGCGCCACGGTCTGATCGAGGAGACCCCGATCTATCTGTACCCGAACCAGCCGTTGACGGATCAAACCGCCGGCGTGATGCAATCGGCCGTGGCGCAGTGGCGCGCGACGGCGGCGCCCGTCGCCCAGGGCGGCGAATGGGTGTTCTCGCTCACCCTCTATTCCGCGCTGGAGGACGACCAGCGCCCGTTGCTGACCGTGGAGCGCCTGTTCCTGCCCCTGGCGCCCGCCCCGTGATCCTGCGAAGACCCGGGCCAGCTCCAGCGGTCCGCCGTCGCGCGGGCAGAACCGCAAGCGGCCGCCGCGCGAGAAGACACCGCGCAATACACGGGACGGGCCGGGCACGACGCGGGACCTGGCGGACACCCCGGACCGGGTGGTGCACTGCCATGCCGATGTCTGCGCCCACTGCGGCACCGCCATCCCCGCGCCGCCCCCATCACCGCGCCCGATCGCTGCCATCGAAGCCGGCGCCTGGACCAATGGCGGCCCGCGCGCCATTCTCTCGGCTGAACACCACGCGCAGCGAAGAGGACCCCCGCCCATGAGCGCCGCCAGCCCCCTCGCCAACTGGGACGACCTTCTGGACTTCGACGGCCAGCTGACCGAGGAGGAGCGCATGGTGCGGGACAGCGCCCGCGCCTACTGCCAGGACAAACTCATGCCGCGGGTGCTCAGCGCCAACCGCGAGGAACGCTTCGACCGCGAGATCATGACCGAGATGGGCGCGCTCGGCCTGCTCGGCCCCACCATTCCGGAAGCCTACGGCGGCGCCGGCGTCAACCACGTCGCCTACGGTCTGATCGCACGCGAGATCGAACGCGTCGACAGCGGTTACCGCTCGGCCATGAGCGTCCAGTCCTCGCTGGTCATGCACCCGATCCACGCCTACGGCACCGAAGAGCAGAAGCAGGCATGGCTGCCGCGCCTCGCGTCCGGCGAGGCCGTCGGCTGCTTCGGCCTGACCGAGCCCGACCATGGCTCGGATCCCGGCGGCATGAAAACGCGCGCCGAGAAGACCGACGGCGGCTACCGCCTCACGGGCGCCAAGATGTGGATCACCAACAGCCCGATCGCCGACGTGGCCGTGGTCTGGGCCAAGTCCGATGCCCACGACGGCCGCATCAAGGGCTTCCTGGTGGAGCGCGGCATGCAGGGGTTCTCGACCCCCAAGATCGAGGGCAAGTTCAGCCTGCGCGCCTCCATCACCGGCGAGATCGTGCTGGACGGCGTCGAGGTGCCGGAGGCCAACCTGCTGCCCGGTGCCGCCGGCCTGGCAGGCCCCTTCGGCTGCCTCAACAAGGCGCGCTATGGCATCGCCTGGGGCGTCCTGGGGGCCGCGGAGTTCTGCTGGCACGCCGCCCGCCAGTACACCCTGGAGCGCACCCAGTTCGGCCGTCCGCTGGCGGCGACGCAGCTGATCCAGAAGAAGCTGGCCGACATGCAGACCGAGATCACCCTGGGCCTGCCCAGCGTGCTGCGCCTGGGCCGGCTGATCGACGAGGGTCGCGCCGTGCCGGAGGCCATTTCCCTCCTGAAGCGCAACAACTGTGGCAAGGCGCTGGACATCGCCCGCGTGGCCCGCGACATGCACGGCGGCAACGGCATCATGGACGAGTACCACGTCATCCGCCACGCCATGAACCTGGAGACCGTGAACACCTACGAGGGCACCCACGACATCCATGCCCTGATCCTGGGCCGCGCCCAGACCGGGTTGCAGGCGTTCACCGGATAGGTCCGCGGCCGATCCGCGAGCGGCGCCGGGAACCGCCGGGCGGATGACGCACTTGTTTCAGGGTCGATGATGGGTCATCTGTTTGTGTCAGAGCCCTTCATCGCCCGGAGACGTTCCCATGACCACGCCCTGCATCATCACCGTCGCCATCACCGGCTCCGTGCCGACCCAGCGCGACAACCCGGCCGTGCCGATCACGGTGAGCGAGCAGGTGGAGTCCACCCACGAAGCCTATGAGGCGGGCGCCTCGCTGGCGCATTGCCACGTCCGCAACGACGACGGCACCACCACCTCCGATCCCGAGAAGTTCGCCCGTCTGATCGAGGGGATTCGGGCGCACTGCCCCGGGATGATCGTCCAGGTCTCCACCGGCGGCCGTTCCGGCACCGGCGAGGAGCGCGGCGGCATGCTGGCCCTGAAGCCGGACATGGCGTCGCTGTCGACCGGATCGTGCAACTTCCCGACCCGGATCTACGAGAACGCGCCGACCTTCATCACCTGGCTGGCCGGCCTGATGAAGGAGTACGGCATCAAGCCGGAGATCGAGGTCTTCGACCTGTCCATGCTGTTCAAGGCGGTCGAGATGGCCGAGAGCGGCGAGATCGTCGGCCCGCTGCACGTGCAGTTCGTGATGGGGGTCAAGAACGCGGTGCCGGTCGACCGCGAGACCTTCGACTTCTATGTCCGCACGCTGCGCCGGCTGGCCCCGGACGCCACCTGGACTGGGGCCGGCATCGGCCGCCACCAGCTCACGTTGCACCACTGGTCTCTGGAGCACGGCGGCCACCTGCGGACCGGGCTGGAGGACAACGTGCGCCTGGACAAACACACGCTGGCCCCCTCGAACGCGGCGCTGGTGCGGCGGGCCGCCGAGGTGTGCGCGCAGTACGATCGCCATCCGGCCACCCCGGCCGAGGCCCGCGCCCTGCTCAAGCTGCCGGCGATGGCCGCGGCGGCCTGACGGCGGCGCGGCAGGCGCCCGGCGCGGCGCGGCGCCATCCGGAGACAGAGCCGAGCCGCGTCCGCGACGCCGATCAGCCCTTGCGGCCGCCCTTGCCGCCGCCTTTGCTGCCCTTGCCGGCGCCCCTCGCCTTGCTCTTGGGGGCGGCGGCGGGCTTGTCCTTGGCCGTGCCCTTGACCGGGTCCTGGGCCGTCCCCTGGGCCGTCCCCTGAGCCGCCGCCGCGGCCGGTTTGGCTATCGTCTTGGTGGCCGGGGTCGCCGCCGGTGCGGCCGGCTTGGGCGCGGGGGCCTGGGCCTGGGACGACGGCGCGGCCGGCTTAGACGCGGGGGCCTGGGCCTGAGACGTCGGTGCGGCCGGCTTGGACGCGGGGGCTTCGGCCTGCGGGGCCGGCGCGGCCGGCTTGGGCGCGGGCGCCTGGGCCTGGGACGTCGGTGCGGCCGGCTTGGACGCGGGGGCCTGGGCCTGGGACGTCGGTGCGGCCTGCTTGGGCGCGGGGGCTTCGGCCTGCGGGGCCGGCGCGGCCGGCTTGGGCGCAGGGGCCTGGGCCTGAGACGTCGGTGCGGCCGGCTGGGGCGCGGGGGCTTCGGCCTGCGGGACCGGCGCGGCCGGCTGGGGCGGGGAAGCCTCCGGCGACGGCGCGGTGGTGCGCGGCGCGACAGCCGCCTCCGGCTGCGACGCGGTGTGCGCGGCGGGCGCCGCCGAGGCCCCAGCCGACGCCCCAGCCGACCCTTCGGGCGCCGCCGCGGCCTGGGCCGCCTGGCTCTCCTGAATCTCGCGCAGCAACGCCCGCTGGCGCAGGGTCACCCAGACCAGCAACCCGATGATGAGAATGGCTTCCACAACGATCATCTTGGCCCCCGACGGCTCGATGTGGCGTCACGCAACACGGTGACGCGATGAGGTGATGAAGTGATGGTGTCCTGCCTTTACGCACCCACATGCCGACATGAGCGCATGGACAAGAGCGCATGCCGACAGAGGCGCGTATCCCGGCCGGATCGGTACGGGCCGCACCCGCCGGTCCCGCCGGTCGCGATGGCGCGCGGCACACCCCCGTCGGCCACGCCTTCCGGCACGCACGACCGCCGGACCCGCCGCGCAGCGGCGTCCGGCGCAGACACCCTACCAAGGGCAGGGGCTTGAGGTTCGCCCTCAGATCCTGCGTTTTCCGCCGGGGCGTCAAGGAAAAATCCGGCCCCCCGGCAAGCCGTGCACGGGCGGTCGCCCCCGCGCCGCCCGCCCCGCCGCCGCCCCGCCGGAGGGCGCCCGTCACGGCGACTCGCTTGCGGCCGTGTCGGGGTGCGGCGCGTAAAGAGACCCCCCGAACGGAGTTCGGGGGGTCTCCCTCCAACGAGAGGCTGGGGGGCAGTCGGGGGGGTGCCTCCCGTCGGATTTCGCTCGCAGCCGAGGCTTGGCGCGGCGTCCCGGACACTTGTCGACGAGACTGCACAGGCACCGGCCGGGGCCGGATCGGCGGAATCCGTCTTTGGTTGCGGGGTCCATCGAGTCCGCACAGGCCAATACTGTCCTGCATCCGGAACCACCCCGCCACTGTCTGAACGCTACCAGTGGAAACCTGAAACGGCAACTGTTTTTTATTGTGCCGCCTTTGCGCAGTCTTCGGGCAGAATTCGTTTCAATTTTTATATACTCTATGCGTAACCTGAAATGTCCGTTCCCGTCGTCGACGCATCGCCGGACCATGATAGCTCTCGAGTCCTAAGCCTGGTCCCGAAAGCGGTCGGGCCGCGCAGCCTGACATGGCAGCGCGGCCCGTTTCTTCTCGCTTTGGTCTTTTCTCCGTGCAGCGACGTCCGCCGCTCCCGAGACCCGAGACCAGGCTGATCCGGCCCCGCGGTGCACGCGGCCGCGACTCATGCATTTCGCGCGGAGTGACGTGATCCGCGCTAGTCGCGGAAGTTGTCGTGGCAGTCCTTGCAGGTGCCGCCCAGCTTCTGCATCAGCGGCCCCATGGCCTGCGGGTCGGCGTCGGCCGCCGCCACCGCCAGTTCGTCGGCGGCGGCACTCATGGCGTTCAGGCCGCCCTCGAAGGTATCCCAGTTCTCCCAGATCGCCGGCAGCGCGGTGGTGTCGGCCATGGAGTCGCGGGTATCGACCTCGAAAGCCGGAACGGACAGCTCGCCGGCGAAGGCGATGGACTTCGCCAGCCGCGCCAGCACCTTGCCGTCGAGCGCGCAGTCGCCCTTCATGAAGCAGCCCAGCGAGCCCATGCTGGCGCCGGCGATCGTCATCACGTCCTTGCGGTGCTGCACGGCCGCGTCGGCGTCGTCGGCGGCCATCGCAGGCTGGGCGCCGAGGCCGGCCACGAGCAGGGCAGCCGCCGTGGCAGTCAGGAGGTTGCGCATGGATGTCGTCTCCCTGTGACATGTCCAAGTGACATGGGTTGACGCCGGGTCCGCCCGAATGGCGCCAGCCGGACCCGGCCGCTCAAGAGCCCTGGAGGGCCGGGCGGGGCGCGCCCGGCGACGTCCACAACAGGGCCCGGTGCTGGAACCCTATGCGAAAGCGGACCCCTGTCAAGCAAACGCATGCCGTGCAGCAGACGGCTCACAACTCGCGCGCCAGAGAGTCCTCGTCCCCCCTGCTCTCCGCGCCGGGATCATCGCCGCCGCAGCGGGGGAGCGCGACGCGGAAACGGCTCCCCGCACCCGGGGCACTGTCGACGGTGATGGTCCCGCCGTGTCGTTCCGCGATGCGCTGCGCCAGCGCCAGCCCGAGCCCCGTGCCCGGGTACTCCTGCGCGGTGTGCAGCCGCTTGAAGATCTTGAACACCGCGGCGTGATCCTCGCGGGCGATGCCGATGCCGTTGTCGGCCACCTCGATGACCTGGGCGTCCTCGGCCGGCTGGGCGCGGACGCGAACCACGGGCGCAACACCGGGCCGGCGGAACTTGACCGCGTTGCTGATCAGATTCTGCATCAGCGAGACCAGTTGCACCCGGTCGCCGCGGACGGTCGGCAGCGGCCCGACCTCCAGGCGGGCGCCGCTGTCGGCGATGACCGCCTCCAGGTTCTTGCGGGCGGCCGCCACCACACCGTCCAGCGGCACCGGACGGAACGGGCGGTCGCCGGCCGAGACGCGGGAGTATTCCAGCAGGTCCAGGACCTGCGCCTGCATGCGCTTCGCGCCCTCTTCGATGAACCCGAGGAACTCGCGGGCGTCGGCGTCCAGGTGGGGCGCATATCGGTAGGTCAGAAGCTGGGCGTAGGCCACCATGCTGCGGACCGGCTCCTGAAGGTCATGGGAGGCGATCGACGCGAACCGCTCCAGCTCCGCGTTGGAGCGGCTGAGGGCATCCACGGTCTGGCGCAACGCCCGCTCGGAGAGGGTCCGCGCCGTCACGTCCTGCGCGGTGCCGATGACCCGCACGACCGCGCCGTCCGCGTCGCGCAGCGCCTTGCCCAGGGCGCGCACCCAACGCTCGGACTCGCCTTCCCTCACGTCCCGCTCCACGATGCGGAAGGTGCAGTCGAAGGTACCGCCTTCTTCGGCGGTCCGGATCGCCAAGGCCCAGGTCTCGTCCCAGTCGTCGGGATGCACCCGCGCCCGGAACGCCTCGACCGGCACGCGCGTGGTGCCGGGCGCGAAACCGTACAACGCCGCCTGATGGCCCACCAGGTCCACGGCGCCGGTGGCGACGCGCCAGTCCCAGATGCCCAGTTCGGCGGACTCCACCGCCAGATCGAGCTGGCGCTTGCTCTCCGCCAGGGCCTCGTGGGACGCATACTCGGCGCTGACGTCCCGGAACACCATCACGATCCCGTGCAGCCGGCCATCGGCATCGCGAATCGGCGCGGCGCTGTCGGCGACGTGGTACCGGGTGCCGTCGCGGGCCACCAGCGAGGTATGGTTGGCCAGCCCCACGGTGCGCCCTTCGGCGATCACCCGGGCAACCGGGGTCTCCACCGGGGCGCCAGTGCGGGTGTTGACCAGGACCATGACCTCGTCGACCGGACGCCCCCGGGCCTCCCGGATCACCCAGCCCGTCAGGCGCTCGGCCTGGGGGTTCATGCGGGTGACGCGGCCGGCCATGTCGGTGGTGACCACGGCCTCGCCGATGGAGTTCAGCGTTACGTCCAGTTCGCGCCGGTGCCGGTCGGTTTCGCGGTAGGTGCGCGCGACCACCATGCCGGCGGTCGAGACACTCGCCACCAGGATGGACTCGACCAGGAACGCCTGATCGTGCCAGCCCTGGAGCACCGCCGGCCCCAGCGCCGCGCCGTCGAGGACCGCCACGACGCCATGGATCACCGGTGTGACGATGGCCTGATACACCAGCAGGACCAGCGCGAGCCAGGCCGCGGCATACACCGCCAGGGACGGCACGCGCGCCACCAGCGCGGCGTGCACCGCGCGCACCACGATCAGGGCGGGCACCTGGATCATCAGGTTGCCGAGGACGGCCGTCGGCAGCGCGAGGACGTGGAACCCCGACAGCGACAGCAGCACCGCCAGCAGGATGGCCAGCCACAGGCGCCGCAACAGCGCGAATCCCATGAAGGCGAAGGCCAAGCGTCCGTCGAGGAAGACGACGGTATGGGGGATGTTGACGCTGACAAAGCTGGCGGCGACGCCCAGGGACCCCAGAACCGTGAACACGATGAGGTCGCGGCGCAGGGAGGCCGGAAGGTCGCCGGGTCCAGGCAGCCCGGCCATCGGTGGCACCGGCGGCGCCGGCGGCGCGTCTTCCCCTGCCTGGTCGGCCGTCATCCGTCCCTCACGCCGCCCGATGCCGCACCGGGCATCGCCGACAGAGCGCAACGACCCGGACCCGCAGCAGTATAAGTCCCGCCGCGCTGTGGGGCCAGTCGTCATGGCCCGCCCCTCTGAGGGGACCACCGGCGCCGGCGCCCGCGGGATGGACCGTCACGCCGCCGTCAGCGCGCCGGCAGCAGCCGCGCCAGCCGTCCGTCGGCGGTGTCGGTCAGGATGTAGATCGCCCCGTCCGGCCCCTGCTCCAGCGCCCGGATGCGGCCCAAAGCGCCCTCCAGCAGGCGTTCCTCCTCGACCACCGTGGTGCCGTCCATCTCCAGGCGCGCGACCAGTTGATACTTCAGGGCGCCGATGAAGACGTCGCCGCGCCAGTCCGGGAACGCACCACCGTCGTAGATCAGCATCCCCGACGGGGCGATGGACGGGTCCCAGTAGTACAGCGGCTGTGTCATCCCGGGCTTGTGCGTGCCCTCTCCCATCGGCGTGCCGCTGTAGTTGATGCCGTAGGTGACGACCGGCCAGCCGTAGTTGGCCCCCGCCTCCGCCACATTGAGTTCGTCGCCGCCACGCGGGCCGTGCTCCTGGAACCAGACGGCGCCGGTTTCGGGATGCACGGCGATGCCCTGGGCGTTGCGGGTGCCGAGCGCAAAGATCTCGGGCCGGGCATCCGGGCGGTCGACGAACGGATTGTCCTCGGGCACGGAGCCGTCCAGGTTCAGGCGCAGCACCTTGCCGGCCAGGTCGTCGAGCGCCTGGGCGCGCGGACGGTCACCGCGCTCGCCGGTGGTGATGTACAGCTTGCCGTCGCCGCCGATCGCCAGCCGGGAGCCGAAATGGCGGCCGCCGCGCGACGACGGCGTGGCGTCCACGATCACCGTCACGGCGCGCAACGTGTGGGCCTCGCGGTCGAACACCGCCCGCACCACCCGGGTGTGGGCCTGACCCCAGCCGGCCGGCTGCGACAGCGACAGGTAGATCCAGCCGGTCTCGGCGTAGTCCGGATGCACCAGCACGTCGAGCAGGCCGCCCTGCCCCGACGCCCACACCTCGGGCACGCCGGCCACCGGACGCGGGTCCAGCGCCCCGTCCACCCACAGCCGCAGGGTGCCGTTTCGCTCGGTGATGAGGGCGGCGCCATCGGGCAGGAACGCCATGCCCCAGGGATACGACAGGTGGTCGGTCAGCACCTCGACGGTAAAGGTCTGCTGCGCCGACTCCACCGTCCGGCTCTCGCCGGCAGACAGTGGCGCGGCCGCCGCCGGTGCCCCCAGGCCGACGAGCGCCGCCAGGAGCGGGATCGCGACCCAGATCGACGGCACGGACCGCGCGGGCGGCGACCTGCGGCGACGCGGCCGGACGCGCGGCGGACGGACGGGTGTCATCGGCGGTCTCCTGCGCAGGCGAGGCCCGGATGGGCCGTGTATCGTCGCGCGGCCCGGAGGGGCCGGTCCTCGTGATGTGGCCGCGCGCCCCGGCCCGCTCAAGGGTGGGGCCCCGGCCACCGACCCGCGAAACCGCCCGGACTGCCCCGGGCTGCCTCGTCCCGATGGAGCAGCCGCACCTCCCCCCTTCGATGCCCGGGTGTCAACAAAGGATGACAATCCGATGCGCACCTCGCCCCCCTCCGCTCGCGTGGTACGGTTCCAGGGTCAGATGGACATGCGGCCGCGAGGGCGCCGCGCTGCGGAGGGGTCCGGGGCGGCGGCGGTAGACCGGCCGCATGGTGGTGGTTCCGATGGTGGTCGGACCTGACGGGGCCCAGGTCGAACGCGGTCCCCTGCCACTGCTCGTCGGGTTGAGCGGTGTCCTCCGTATCCCTAACCTGGACAGACTTCAACGGGACGGTCGCTGTGGGCGGCGCGTCCCGTTCTCTTGTGGAGGCTCCTGTGTGGAGGCTCCTGTATGGAGGTTCCTGGGCGGGCTCCGGTCCCGACCGGGCCATATTCTTCGTTTCCCTGGCCCAACGGCTGTGGCAGAACACCCACGCCGGGACCGCGGTGCCACGACCGAACGGCCGGGCTCCCTTGTGCGCGGGCGCGCGCACCCTTACGTGACCCGCTCAATGCGCCCCCGCGTGTCAATGCGCCCCCGCGTGGCCGCGCGTCGCCCCTGTGTGCCTGGCCGATGCGTGACGGGCCGGCCGGACCGGACCGTCGCGGCGGGACCGGTTCGCCCGCCCGTGCCGTCGGCAGCACGCCGGGGCGCTTCATAGTCTTGACGACAGGCAGACATCGGAACCCCCATGGACGACAGCCTTCCGCGCCCCGCCCTACAGGCCGAGACCCCGGAGCCCGGTCCGGCCGACACGACTGCCCTGACCCTCGGCTTCGGCCTGGACTTCGCCGCCCTGTACGACAAGGGCGGGCTGGCCCGGGTGGACGCGGCCTTTCTCGACCACCTGCGCGGCACCGACGCCGGCCTCGCCGATCGCCTCGCGGCGGCGCGGCAGGCGCCGGACACCCTCGACCGGAAGGCCGAATCCGCGCTGATTCTCGATTTGGCGCCGCATCTTGAGGACTTTCTCGGCCTCCTGTTCGGCATCGGCGCCGCGATCCGGGCGAAGGCGGCGGAGCACGACCGCCTCGCCGTGCTGTTCGCCTGCAAGCGCCTGTTCGTGCAGCGCATCGCCTTCAAGAAGGTCAAGCCGGACGCCGCCGCAGCCCTCGACGGCCCGGCCCTGGAAGCGGATCTGGCCGCGCGCCTGGGCGGCCCGGTGACCGAGACCCGGTTCGCCGACCAGGTCATGGCCTGGATGGAGGACGAGGCCGCCCACGCCGACGACCTCGACCTGGCGATGCGGTTCGCCGCCTGGGCCGGGCTGACGCCGGAAGGGCGCGCCCGCAGTGCCGACGGCGTGCTGTTCAAGCAGCCGAAGAAGAACGACCCGATGGCGCTGATCCCGCTGGAGGCGGACCCCGACGGCGCCCTGCCCCGGGTGCGGCTGCCGGCCCACCACCAGCGCCGGCGCGAAGGCTTCGCCCTGACCGACCCGGGGGCCGATCTGGTCAAGGGCCTCGACGAGGCACACTACTGCATCTTCTGCCACCACCAGGGCAACGACAGTTGCTCGACCGGCCTGAAGGACCGCAAGACCGGCGCCGTCCAGGTCAACGCCCTAGGCCGCGAGATGCTGGGCTGCCCGCTGGAGGAGAAGATCAGCGAGATGCACGAGGCCAAGACGAAGGGGGGCTTCGTCGGCGCGCTCGGCATCATCACCATCGACAACCCGCTGTGCGCCGGCACCGGGCACCGCATCTGCAACGACTGCATGGTCGCCTGCATCTATCAGAAGCAGAAGCGCGACCCGGTGAACATCCCGGAGGCCGAGACCCGCATTCTCAAGGACGTGCTGGCGCTGCCCTGGGGCTTCGAAGTCTACAGCCTGCTGACCCGCTGGAACCCTTTGAACATCCGCCGCCCACTGCCGCGCCCGGACACCGGCAAGCGCGTGCTGGTGGTCGGGCTGGGGCCGGCCGGCTACTCGCTGGCCCATCACCTGATGAACGACGGCCACGATGTCGTGGGCATCGACGGCCTGAAGATCGAACCGCTGGACCCCGCCCTGTCCGGCGTCGATGCGCTGGGCACCCGCGTCCCCTTCACACCGGTGCGCGACGTCGAGGCGCTGCGCGAGCCGCTGGAGAGCCGCGTCATGGGAGGCTTCGGCGGCGTGGCCGAGTACGGCATCACGGTGCGCTGGGACAAGAACTTCCTCACCGTCATCCGGCTGCTGCTGGAACGCCGGGCGGAGTTCGCCATGATCGGCGGCGTGCGCTACGGCAGCACCCTGCCGCCCGAGGCGGCCTATGCGATGGGCTTCGACCACGTCGCCCTGTGCATGGGCGCCGGCAAGCCGACCATCGTCCCGATGGAGAACGGCCTGGCCCGCGGCGTGCGCCAGGCGTCGGACTTCCTGATGGCGTTGCAGCTCACCGGGGCGGCGCGCGCCGACAGCGTCGCCAACCTGCAACTGCGCCTGCCCGTGGTGGTGATCGGCGGCGGCCTGACCGCCGTGGACGCCACCACCGAGGCGCTGGCCTATTACCCGGTGCAGGTGGAGAAGATCCTCGCCCGTCACGAGGCCCTGGTGGCCGAGCGCGGCGAGGCGGCGGTGCGCGCCCGCTGGAGCGAGGAAGAGCGCACCATCATGGACGAGTTCCTGGCGCACGGCCGGGCGATCCGGGCCGAACGCGCGGCGGCCGCCGCCGAGGGCCGCGAGCCCCGGATCCGCGAGTTGCTCCAGTCCTGGGGCGGCTCCGGCATCGTCTACCGCCGCCGCCTGACCGACTCCCCGGCCTACCGCAACAACCACGAAGAGGTGGAGAAGGCCCTGGAGGAGGGCATCACCGTCGCCGAGCTGTGGAGCCCGGTGCGGGTGGAACTGGACCGCTTCGGCCACGCCGAGGGCCTGCTGGTGGAGCACCGCGAGACCGGCGAGCGCCGCACCATCCCGGCGCGCTCCATCATCGTCGCCGCCGGCACCGTGCCCAACACCACCCTGGCGCGGGAGCACGAGGGCCAGTTCGCCCTTGACGGCAAGTTCTTCCAGGCCGTCGACGAGACCGGCGCCCCGGTCTCGCCGGAGCGCCGTGCCAAGCCCGCGAAGGCCGACGTGCTGATGGCGGTGAACGACGACGGCACCTCGATGAGCTTTCTCGGCGACCTGCACCCGTCGTTCGCCGGCAACGTGGTGACCGCCTTTGCCTCGGCCCTGCGCGCCTATCCGGTGATCAGCCGCGCGCTCGACCGCCGCCCCGCCGGGACGGAAGCGCGCGACCGCCTTTTCGCGCGCCTCAACGCGGCGCTGCGCCCGGTGGTGCACAGCGTGGAGCGGCTGACGCCGACCATCGTCGAGGTGGTGGTGCGCGCGCCCCTGGCGGCCCAGGGCTTCCATCCCGGCCAGTTCTACCGCCTGCAGAATTTCGAACGCTTCGCACCCCACGCCGACGGCACCCTGCTGGCGATGGAGGGGCTGGCGCTGACCGGCGCCTGGGTCGACCGCGAGGCCGGCCTGTTGTCCATGATCGTGCTGGAGATGGGCGGCTCGTCCGACCTGTGCGCCCTGCTCAAGCCGGGCGAGCCGGTGGTGGTGATGGGGCCGACCGGGGCGCCGACCGAGATCCCGGCGGGCGAGACCGTGCTGCTGGCCGGCGGCGGCCTCGGCAACGCGGTGCTGTTCTCCATCGGCACGGCGCTGCGGGCGGCCGGCTCGAAGGTGCTGTACTTCGCCGGCTACAAGGCCATGCGCGACCGCTTCAAGGTCGATGATATCCACGACGCCGCCGACGTGGTGGTGTGGTGCTGCGACGAGGGGCCGGGCTTCACGCCGGCGCGGCCGCAGGACAAGGCCTTCGTCGGCAACATCGTGCAGGCCATGGTGGCCTACGGCGACGGCACCCTGGGCGAGACCACCGTGCCACTGTCCGACGTCGACCGGGTGATCGCCATCGGATCGGACCGCATGATGCAGGCCGTGGGCACGGCCCGCCACGACGTGCTGGCGCCGTTCCTGAAGCCGGGCAATCTGGGCATCGGCTCCATCAACAGCCCGATGCAGTGCATGATGAAGGAAATCTGCGCCCAGTGCCTGCAGCCGCACGTGGATCCGGTCACCGGCCGGCAGACCATCGTGTTCTCGTGCTTCAATCAGGACCAGTCGCTGGACACGGTGGACTTCAAGGCGCTGCACGAGCGGCTGGGCCAGAACACGGCGCAGGAGAAGCTCACCGCGGCCTGGATCGACCGCTGCCTGCACACCCTGGGGGCGCGCGCCGACCAGGCGGCGGAATAGCCGGGCCGGGCGGCCCGGAGCGCGGATGGCGCTCAATGTAGGGCCGGAGCGCGGATCGCGCTCAATGTAGGGCCGGAGCGCGGATCGCGCTCAATGTAGGGCCGGAGCGCGGATCGCGCTCAATGTAGGGCCGGAGCGCGGATCGCGTGACTCCGCCCTGGATGTGTGAGTCGCGGCCGATGGCGGCAAACCGAAATCGCGCCGCGAGCCCGGTGTGTCGTCATCGGCTGCAACGCGAACGACCCCGCGCCGGGGCGCGGGGTCGCACGACAGAAGAGACGGGCGTGGGCGCCGCCGACGTCCGTCCTAGAGGGGAACGCCCGAATACGGACTCGCATGGTGATTTCGAATTCGCGCGTTCCGCTCTGAAACCAACAGATCGCGCCGATTCACGCTCGAAATCGGCCCCACCCCGGTGGTTCCGATTTCGAGCGATCGGCGCTAGTTCTTCGCCTTGTCCACCAGGCGGTTGGCGGCGATCCACGGCATCATGCCCCGCAGCTTCTCGCCCACCTCCTCGATCGGGTGTTCGGCGTTCAGGCGCCGGGTGGCCTTGAACTCGGGCTGACCGGCCTTGCACTCCTGGATCCACTTGCTGGTGAAGCGGCCGGTCTGAATGTCCTCCAGGATCCGCTTCATCTCGGCCTTGGTGTCGTCCGTGATGACGCGCGGCCCCGAGGTGTAGTCGCCGTACTCGGCGGTGTTGGAGATCGAGTAGCGCATGTTGGCGATGCCGCCCTCGTAGATCAGGTCCACGATCAGCTTCACCTCGTGCAGGCACTCGAAGTAGGCCATCTCGGGCGCGTAGCCGGCCTCCACCAGGGTCTCGTAGCCGGCCTGGATCAGGCTGGTCAGGCCGCCGCACAGCACCGCCTGCTCGCCGAACAGGTCGGTCTCGCACTCCTCGCGGAAGCTGGTCTCGATGATGCCGGAGCGGCCGCCGCCGATGGCGGAGGCGTAGGACAGGCCCAGTTCATGGGCGTTACCGGAGGCGTTCTGGGCCACCGCGATCAGGCAGGGCACGCCGGCGCCGCGCACGTACTCGGAGCGCACGGTGTGGCCCGGGCCCTTCGGCGCCACCATGAACACGTCGAGGTCGGGACGCGGCTCGATCAGGCTGAAGTGGATGTTGAGGCCGTGGGCGAACGCGATCGCAGCGCCCTCCTTCATGGTGCCGGCCAGGTGGTCGCGGTACAGGTCGGCCTGCTGTTCGTCGGGGGTGAGGATCATCACCACGTCGGCCCAGGCGCCGGCCTCGGCCGGGGTCATGACCTTGAGGCCCTCGGCCTCCGCCTTCTTACGGCTGGACGAGCCCTCGCGCAGAGCCACGGCCACCTCGGCCACGCCGGAGTCGCGCAGGTTGAGGGCGTGGGCATGGCCCTGGCTGCCGTAGCCGACGATGGCGATCTTCTTGCTCTTGATGAGGTTCACATCGGCGTCACGGTCGTAATACACGCGCATGGTTCTTGGTTCCCTGGGATGATGTCGCGGTAGCGGTAACAGGATGCGGACGCAAGGCCGCGCGGGGGGCGCCGGCCGGCCTACAGCGGCGCGTTGCCGCGGGCGATGGCGGCCACGCCGGTGCGGCTGATCTCGGCCAGGCCGAGCGGCTCCATCAGCTTGATGAAGGCATCGAGCTTGTCGGTCTTGCCGACGATCTCGAAGACGAAGGACTCGTTGGTGCTGTCGACCACGTTGGCGCGGAAGATGTCGGCGATGCGCAGGGACTCCACGCGCTTCTCGCCGGTGCCCACGACCTTGATGAGCGCCAGCTCGCGCGCCACCGACGGCCCCTCCACCGTCAGGTCGGAGACCTTGCGCACCGGCACCAGGCGGCCGAGCTGGGCCTTGATCTGCTCGATCACCATCGGCGTGCCGGAGGTGACCAGGGTGATGCGCGACAGCTTCTCGCCGGGATCGACCTCGGCGACGGTCAGGCTCTCGATGTTGTAGCCGCGCCCGGAGAACAGCCCGATCACGCGCGCCAGGACGCCCGCCTCGTTGTCCACCAGCACGGCGATGGTATGGGTGCGGATGTCCTGCTGCGTCATCATGAGGTAAGACATGACCCTTGTTTTCCTGTTGTCTTGACGCCGGTCGGCGGGACCCGGCCCCGCCCCGGGGGCGCGCTCGGATCTCGCCGGCGGTCCGCCGTCCGCGCCCCGGCCCGGCCGGGCCGGGGGGACGGCCGGATCAGACCAGCACCATGCCGTGATCGGAGACCTTGGTCCCGGCGCCGTCTTCCGGCCCGAGCAGCATCTCGTTGTGCGCCGCGCCCGACGGGATCATCGGGTAGCAGTTCTCCGACGGGTCCACGTGCACGTCCATCAGCACCGGCTTGTCGCTGTCGATCATGGCCGTGATGGCGGCGTCGAGGTCGCCGGGCTTGTCCACCACCAGTCCCAGCCAGCCGAAGCTCTCGGCCAGCTTGGCGAAGTCCGGCAGGGCATCGCTGTAGCTCTCGGAGTAGCGGCTGCCGTGCAGCAGCTCCTGCCACTGGCGCACCATGCCCATGTACTGGTTGTTGAGCACGAACACCTTGACCGGCAGCCGGTACTGCGTCGCCGTGCCCATCTCCTGCAGGTTCATCAGGAACGAGGCTTCGCCGGCGATGTCGATGACCAGCGACTCCGGATGGGCCACCTGCACCCCGATCGCGGACGGGAACCCGTAGCCCATGGTGCCCAGGCCGCCGGAGGTCATCCAGCGGTTCGGTTCCTCGAATTTGTAGAACTGCGCCGCCCACATCTGGTGCTGGCCCACCTCCGTGGTGATGTAGGTATCGCGGTCCTTGGTCAGCTCGTACAGGCGCTGGATGGCGTACTGCGGCTTGATGACGCTGTCGGTGTCCCGATAGGCGAGGCAGTTGCGCGCCTTCCAGGTGTCGATCTGGCCCCACCAGGCGGCCAGCGCCTTCTGGGTCGGGCGCACCTGGCGCGACTTCCAGACCCGGATCATGTCCTCGACCACATGGGCCACGTCGCCCACGATGGCGAGGTCGACGGCCACGTTCTTGTTGATCGACGACGGGTCGATGTCGACGTGGATCTTGCGCGAGTTGGGCGCGAACGCATCCAGCCGGCCGGTCACCCGGTCGTCGAAGCGTGCGCCGATGCAGATCATGACGTCGCAGTCGTGCATCGCCATGTTGGCCTCGTAGGTCCCGTGCATGCCGAGCATGCCCAGGAACTGCTGGTCCGAGGCCGGATAGGCGCCCAGGCCCATCAGGGTGCTGGTGATCGGGAACCCGGTCGAGCGCACGAAGCTGGTCAGCAGCTTGCTCGCGTTGGGACCGGAGTTGACAACGCCACCGCCGATATAGAACAGCGGCTTCTCGGCCGTGCCCATCATCTCCACGGCCTTCTCGATCAGCTTGAAGTCGCCCTTGACCTGCGGCCGGTAGGAACGGTGCTTGACCCGCGCGGCCGGGATATAGGGCGCCTTGCCCATCAGGATGTCCTTGGGCAGGTCGACGACCACGGGCCCCGGCCGGCCGGTGTTGGCGACCAGGAACGCCTCATGGATGGTCCGCGCCAGCTTGTCGGACTCTTTCACCAGGTAATTATGCTTGGTGCACTGACGCGTAATGCCGGTGGTATCGGCCTCCTGGAAGGCATCGTTGCCGATCAGGAAGGTCGGCACCTGACCGGTCAGGCAGACCACCGGGACGGAGTCCATCAGCGCGTCGGTCAGGCCGGTGACCGCATTGGTCGCGCCCGGACCGGAGGTGACCAGCACCACGCCGACCTTGCCGGTCGAGCGGGCATAGCCCTCCGCCATGTGCACGGCGCCCTGTTCGTGGCGGCACAGCACGTGACGGATCCGGTTCTGCTTGAAGAGCGCATCATAGATCGGCAGTACCGCGCCGCCCGGATACCCGAAAATGACCTCTACGCCCTGGTCCGCCAGAGCCTTGAGGACGATATCGGCGCCGGTGAGCTGCGTCTCTGACATGGTGCGCATCCTTCGGTGTCAGACGGAAGGTGTCGGACGGGAGTGGAACAGAAGCCCCGCCGGGGGCGGCTCGGCACGCATGGCGGCTGGCCAACGGGCCGCACGGGCGAGCCGACCCGCTCGCGCCGCCAGACGGCGACGGCGCGGGGGAGCGTCACCGTAGTCCGTGCCCCTTACCCGGTCAACAAAAACCGGCGAACGATTGCAAAGGTTTGCGCCGTCAGTCTTTCCGAAAATTTCACACCATCGGGGCTGGACAAGACGGCGTCGGCCGTCGTCTGGCCCCGCAACCAGGTGCGCTGGCGCTTGGCATACTGGCGGCTGGCCGCCTGCATGCGCGCGACCGCGGTGTCCAGGTCGATCTCGCCGCGCAGGTGGGCGGCCAGATCCGGACCCCCCACCGCCTTCATCACCGGGCGGTCGGGCGGCAGGCCGCGGGCCAGCAGCGCCCGCACCTCGTCCAGCGCGCCGGCAGCGATCATGGCGTGCACGCGGGCGTCGATCGCGGCGCGCAGGGCCTCGCGGTCGGGATCAAGCACCAGCGTCAGGGTGCGGGCCGCCAGCGGCGGCGCCCGGCGCGGTTGCGCCTGCCACCACGCCAGCGAGCGGCCGGTGGCCTCCAGCACCTCCCAGGCCCGCGCGAGGCGCTGGGTGTTGCCGGGGTCCAGGCGCGCGGCCATCACCGGGTCGCGCGCCGCCAGGGCGGCGTGAACGGCCGCGTTGCCCTCGGCGGCGAGGCGCGCGCGGGCGGCGGCGCGAATCTCCGGCGGGATGTCCGGGACGGGCGCCAAGCCCTCGGTCAGGGCCGCCATGTACAGCCCGGTGCCGCCCACCAGCACCGGCACCCGCCCCGCCGCCCACGTCTCGCGCACCGCCTCGGCGGCCATCTCCGCCCAGCACGCCGCCGAGCACACCTCGGCGCCGTCGAGCCCCCCGTACAGGCGATGCGGCACGCGGGCCTCGTCGTCCGGCGTCGGCCGCGCCGACAGGATCCGCAGGTCACGATACACCTGCAGGCTGTCGGCGTTGATCACGGTGCCGTCGAAGGCCTCGGCCAGCGCCAGCGCGAGGGCGGACTTGCCGCTGGCGGTGGGGCCGGCGAGGAGGATCAGGGGGGAGAGTGGGTGGCTCATGCGGGTCAGACTGGCGCGTTGAGGGCGGATCGGCCAGCGCCATATACTGGGCGCAGGGTCCGCCACGCCAGAGCGGAGGACACGCCCATGAGCGACGAGCCCGACACCAGTCTGCTGGTCTATCTCTGCTGGTCTATCTGCGCCGTCTGGACGCGAAGTCCGACGCCATGGGGGAAAAGCTGGAGGAAGCGCTCCTGCGTCTCACCCGGTTGGAGTCTGGGCAGGCTCGCATCCGGCAGGACTTGGGTAGTCACGCCGAGACCGAGGCCCATCTCCAGGCCCAGATCGACCGCCTGCGGGCGGACGTGGACCGCATCAACCGCCGCCTCGACCTGACCAAGGTGTAGAGCCGATTGTTCGAAATCGGAACCGCCGATGCGGTCCGATTTCGAATGTGAATCGGCTCTACATTATTGATTTTACAGCCTATTATCGCGACGAACCGTAATCGCGCCGCGAGTCCGGTTTGTCGCAATCGGCTTCAGGTCGCGGCCGCGGGCGCGCCTCTACTCCTCGTAGGCCTCCAGCCGGGTCAGGGTCCAGCCGTCGCCGTCGCGGCGGCTGTAGTCGGCCTCGACCACCACGCCCTCGACCACGTGCCGGAAGCGCAGGTGCGCGCGGTCGTCGCCCAACTCCAGGGCATCCACCATCAGAATGTTCTGATCGTCCGTCGCCCCCACCCGCACCTCGGCGGATCCCTCGCGGATCACGACCGGGCGGCCGAACAGGCTGAACGGGCCGAGACCCAGGTCGGTCGTGTTATGCACGGTGACCGGCAGCCGGCGGGGCTGCGCCCCGATGTGGAAATAGGGCTGCACGCTTTCGTGCATCACGGCCTGCTCGAACAGCGGCCCCACGGATGCCTGTGTCATGTCGGTCTCCCTCGGCGCCGGACTGCAGGCGGTCACCAGCCCCAGGCCCAGCGCCACTCCAAGTCCCAGCGCGGCCCGCGCCACGACCCGCGCCACGACCCGCGCGGCGGCCGTCGGCGGTCGCGGGTCGCGCCGCCGGGGTGCCCGCGTCCTCACCGCCGGCAGGTCGGCGTACCGCAACTCGCTGGGTGAGCGGCCGTCGCCCTGGTCCTCTTCACCGGACGGTTGACGTCACGGCCGTAGGCGGCCCGTTCGAACGCCTTGCCTTCCTCGCCGGGTTGGTCCTTGCCGTCCTTCCAGTCGCCCCAGTGCACCAGTTCGTGCAGGATCGTCGACTCGACCAGAAGCTGCCAGTCGGGATCCGTCGCGTTGTGTTCGAAGGTATCGGCCACCGCCTTGGCCAGTTCGATGGCGTCGGGATCGGTGCTGCCCCGGAAGCGCCCGTTGGCGCCGGGCATCTGCTCGATCTTCAGGCGCGGCAGCGTGCCGTCGGTCAGCGCCGCCCGGGCCTTCGCGTCGCTCAGTTCGCTGTACTTCAGGAACGCCGCCCAGGTGCGCCGGTTGGTCGTGGCGCGGGCGTAGAGCTGTCGGGAGACGAACTCCTTGAGCTTCGGGTAGCCCGGGGAGAGCGCGTTCAGGATCATGCCAGCCTCCCGCCCCCAGCCTGCTGCCCGCAGCCTCCTGGCCGACGTACCGCCGGGGCTGCCACGCCGGTCCGGTCCGATCCAGCCCGGCACGGCCGTGCCGGGACTCCCCACGGTCCCCTTGATCCGACTATACGCCGCTGCCACGAGACCGCAACGACGACCGGGCCGGCACGCCCCCCCACCGACACCCGCGCCGCCGGGCGCCGCCCGATCCCCGCCGTTTCGGGCGGGGCGGCTCAGATCAGGTTGGGCAGCACGCGGTCCGGCGGCCGGTGACCGTCGGTGAAGGTTTTGATGTTGATGAGCACCTTCTCGCCCATGTCGATGCGGCCCTCGATGGTGGCAGAGCCCATGTGCGGGATGGCGACCACATTGTCCATCGCCAGCAGCTTCGGGTTGACAGCCGGCGCGTGCTCGAACACGTCCAGGCCGGCCCCGGCCAGCTCACCGTTCGTCAGCATGCGCACCAACGCGTTCTCGTCGATCACTTCGCCGCGCGCGGTGTTGACGATGTAGGCCGTCGGATGCAGCAGCCGCAGCCGGCGGCCCGACAACAGATGGTACGTGGCCGGCGTGTGCGGGCAGTGGATCGAGATGACGTCCATGCGCGCCAGCATCTGGTCCAGGCTGTCCCAGTAGGTGGCCTCCAGCTCGGCCTCGATGTCCGCGTGCACGGGGCGGCGGTTGTGGTAGTGGATCGCCATGCCGAAGCCGCGCGCGCGCCGCGCCACCGCCTGGCCGATGCGGCCCATGCCGACGATGCCCAGCCGCTTGCCCCAGATGCGGTGGCCCAGCATGTGGGTCGGCGACCAGCCGGTCCACTTGCCGGAGTGCAGCAGCCGCTCGCCCTCCACCAGCCGGCGCGGCACCGCCAGGATCAGTGCCATGGTCATGTCGGCGGTGTCCTCGGTCAGCACGTCCGGTGTGTTGGTCACCGTGATGCCGCGCTGATGTGCCGAGGCGACGTCGATGTGGTCGACGCCGGTCCCGAAGTTGGCGATCAGGCGCAGATTGGGCCCGGCCTGGGAGAGCACCGCCGCGTCGATGCGGTCGGTGACCGTGGGCACCAGCACATCCGCCTCGGCCATGGCCGCCGCCAGGTCCTCGCGGCTGAACGGATGATCATCCAGGTTAAGCTGGACGCGAAACAGCTCGGCCATCCGCGTTTCGATCGCCTCGGGGAGCTTGCGCGTGACCACAACGAGGGGCTTGGACGTCGGCATGCGGCCTCTTCCTCTCCGGTGAAGGGGGGCGGTCGGGGGGACAGACCCGCAGGTCGGGCAGATGGAGAACGTCGCGTATGTGTAGCCGGTTGCCGGCCCACCTGTCCAGAAACCAACGGCGCGCCCTGGGCGCGGGATCGCGACCCGGGATGCGCTTTACCGTATTTTGGTCACCTTCGCTCGGTCTAAAAGGCGGTCGCCCCCGTCCCCCTGACTCTGTCCCCCCTCACAGGAGCCCGCCATGCTGTCCCGCCGCGCCGCCCTCGCCGCCGTCGCCGCCCTCCCGCTCGCCGCCTGCGCCGCCCCCGGCGACCTGGCCCCGCCCGAGGTCGCCCTGCGCGACGTCCGCTTCATCGAGGCCGGCCTGCTCCAGCAGGACGTCGACCTGCTGCTGTCGGTCACCAACCCGAACACCCGCGACATGCCGATCACCGGCATGCGCGCCGCGGTCGAGCTGAACGGTCGCCCGCTGGCGCGCGGCTACTCCAACGAGACGCTGACGGTGCCGCGGCTGTCCACGCAGACGGTGCCGGTGCGCGCCCAGATCGGCTCCCTGGAGCTGGTCCAGCAGGTGCTGGCCCTGGGCAACCGGGGGACCGTGGACTATGTGTTGAGCGGCGAAGCCTTCGTCGGGCGCTTCCAGAACGAGCCGGTACCGTTCCGCAAGACGGGGTCGCTCAACGTGCTGTCCGGCGGCGGCGTCCCCACCCTGACCACCCGCTGACACGACCCGCCGCGCCGCGTCCGCCGGCGGGTCGTCTCCCGACCCGCACCGGAGGCAGAGGCGATGGATGGAGAGTCGGCGGCGCGGGCGCTCGGCCCGGTCGCGCCCTACGGCGAGAGCTGGCGGCGCAACGCCGTCCTGAGCTGGCTGCTGGAAACCGGCTGGCGCCGCGACTCCCCCGAGGACCTGCTGGCCGGGCTGGGGCCGCTGCTGCGCGACATGGCGGTGCCGGTCGACCGCATCAATCTTGCGGTGCGGCTGCTGCATCCACAGGTGTTCAGCCTGGCGTTCCTGTGGCAGCCCGGCGCCGCGGTCGAGCGGCGCGAGGGGGCCTTCTCCCTGCTCGAACAGGACGCCTTCCTCCTGAGCCCCTTCCGCGACCTGATGGACAATCCGGGCACCACCATCCGGCGCCGCCTCGCGGGGCCGGCGCGCCGACTGGACTATCCGATCCTCGCGGACCTGGCCGCGGAGGGCTTCACCGACTACCTGGCCCTGTCGCTGCCGTTCGGGGACGGGCGCGGCAGCGCGATCACCTTCGCCACGCGCGAGCCGGACGGCTTCCAGGCGCCGGCGCTGGCCGTCATCGACGATGCCATGCCGGTGCTGGCACGCATCGTCGAGATCCAGGCCCTGCGCCACACCTCGCTGACCCTGCTCGAAACCTACCTGGGGCGCCAGTCCGGCGCACGGGTGCTGGACGGCAAGGTGCGCCGCGGCGACGGCGAGACCCTCCAGGCCGTGATCTGGTTCTCCGACCTGCGCGGCTCGACCCCGCTGGCGGAATCCATGGACGCCGGCTGTTTCCTGGAAACCCTCAACGGCTACTTCGACTGCATGGCCGGGGCCGTGCTGGACCACGGCGGCGAGGTGCTGCGCTACATCGGGGACGCGGCGCTCGCCATCTTCCCGTTCGCCGCCGACGACACCGCGGCCGCCGACCCGGCCCCGCCGCGCGCCGCCCTGGAGGCCGCCCTGGACGCCCGCGCCCGCATGGCCGACTACAACGACGAGCGGGCGGGGCTCGCCCTGCCCGCCCTCGCCCATGGCATCGGGCTGCACGTCGGGCGCGTCACCTACGGCAACATCGGCGTCCAAAGACGCCTCGAATTCACCGTGATCGGCACCGCCGCCAACATCGCCGCCCGCATCGAGGGCCTGAGCAAGCGCCTGGGCGAGACCATCGTGGTCAGCGACGCCGTCCGCCGGCGCCATCCGGGACCGTGGCGGGATCTCGGCCACCACGCCCTGCGGGGGCTGGAGGCGCCGGTGCCGGTGTTCGCGCCGGCGTCGCGGTGACGGAGCCCGCCGGGGGTTCGGCCGCGCGCATCGCCTCAACCAGGTCCGCCGCCGACAGCCCGCGCCAGATCATCATGGGAAGGCCCTCCTGTTCCTCGATCCGGGAGCCTCTGGGGTAACGGACGCGGACCAGAATTGCAAACGATTATCATTTGCGCTCCAGCCACACGGGCGCTCATCCGGGCCGACCGCCGGTTCCATTCCCTCCCGGCCTGCCCCACATGCCAGACGGCCGGGCCCTGCCGCCCGGTCCCGCTCATCCCCGACCCCACCCGGAGGCCGCCGCCATGGACCCCGCCACCCGCACCGAGATCGAAGCCGCCGCCTTCCGCGCCCTGGTCGCCCATCTGCAATGGCGCACCGACGTGCAGAACATCGACCTGATGACGCTCGCCGGGTTCTGCCGCAACTGCCTGTGGAAATGGCTCAAGGCCGCGGCCGACGAGCGCGGCGCCGACCTGAGCAAGGACGAGGCGCAGGCGTGGGTCTACGGCATGCCCTATGCCGACTGGAAGGCGCGCCATCAGACCGCGGCCACGCCGGCCCAGCAGCGGGCCTACGAGGAGACGACGCCGCTGCATTCGGCGATCAGTCGGGGTTGACGGCCGCCGCCGCCGCTTGTCCGGAGGCGGCAATCGTTTTTCAACACTCCGGCGGTCTGCTATAGGGATTGGGTCGTGCGGGTGTCGCCTCCGCGACCCCGACCGCCCCACCCCCGCCCGCCGGTGCGCCGGAGGCTCCTGTCATGGCCGACGCTCCCCTGCCCGATCCCCACATCGTCCGCTCCTTCGATGCCGAACTGTCGGCGCTGGACCGCACGCTCGAAGAGATGGGCGCCCGCATCGACGCCAACCTGACCGAGGCCCTGGCGGCCCTCGCCGACCACGACGCCGACCGCGCCGCCGCGGTGTCCGCCGCCGATGCCGCGGTCGACGCCCTGGAACAGCGCGTCAATGAACAGGCCGTGCGCATGCTGGCGCTGCGCCAGCCCAAGGCCGACGACCTGCGCAGCGTGGTCGCGGGCCTGCGCTGCGCGACCATGCTGGAACGGGCCGGCGACTACGCCGCCGGTGCCGCGCGCCGCGGCATCGCCGAGCACGCCCCGCCGCCGGGCCGCAGCGGCGCGTCCGTGCAGCGCATGGGCCGCATGGTGGGCGACCTGATGCGGCGCAGCGTGCGGGCCTACCTGACGCGCGACACCGCGGCCGCGCACGCGGTGTGGCAGGCCGACGCGGAGGTGGACGCGGTGCACTCCAGCCTGTTCCGCGAACTGCTGACCTACATGATGGAGGACCCGCGCGACATCGGCGTGTGCAGCCACCTGCTGTTCGTGGCCAAGAACCTGGAGCGCATCGGCGACCAGGCCACCAACATCGCCGAACTGGCCTGCTACCGTGTCACGGGCGAGACCCTGGGCCACGCCCGCCCCAAGCACGACCTGACGAGCTTCGCCGGCCTGGACGACCGCGCCGCGCCGCCGCACGAGACCTGACGGGACCGCGAGCGAACCGCCGCGACACCCGTCACGACAGCGCGCAATGGCGGGGATTGACGAAGGCCCAGCCGGCCCCGTCGAAGCGCCCGGCGTGCACCGCCTCGGTGCCGCCCGGGCTGACCAGCGTGGCGGTCACCGTGCCGTTCTCGAATTGGGTGCCGTGGATCTGCGTCAGCCCCGGTGCGCCGGCGCGGCCCTGCTCGTCCACGTCGATGGACAGCACGACCCTTTCGCCGCGCCCCAGGCCGTTCAACGTCAGCGTCAGGATGTGGCCGCCGTCCGCGCCGCCCTCGGCCGCCACGATCCTGTCGGCGCCCTCCAGGGTCACGAAGGGATACGCGGTCCCGACCCCGCCGCCGCCGGTTTCGGTGTCGAACACCAGCGCGCCCCCGGCCCCGCGCAGGTCGATGGTCACGGCGGTCACCACCGCCTCGCAGGTGCCAGTGTTCTCGATGTGGAACAGATCGGCGCCCAGGCGCTCCTCGAAGCGCACCGTCAGATCGGCCGGCGTGCGCTCCCGCACGCTCTGGGCCACGGCCGCCGCTCCGATCGCCACCGCCCCCACCAGGCCGAGGACGGCCCCCCAACGCCAGGACCGGGTCATGACCACCTCCCTCGATGGGCAAGCGCGGCGCGAGCGCTCGTCCGACACAGGATCCGACCGCACCCGAACGCCCGCATCGTCCCCAGACAGCGCCGGGGCTTGCCGCCCGTCACGCCGTCCGCGCCACGAACCCCGGAGCCCCCCAGGGTCACGCACGTTAGCGCCGATCGCTCGAAATCGGAACCACCGGGGTGGGGCCGATTTCGAGCGTGAATCGGCGCGATCTGTTTGGTTTCAGAGCGGAACGCCCGAATTCGAAATCACCATGCGATTCCATATTCGGGCGTTCCGCTCTTAGGACAGCCGATCGTCCGAAGTGGGAGTCGCGCACCTCGTCGTGATCCACGACATGATCACGACGGGGTGCGATCCGTGCTAATGGCGCGGCGGGACCAGCGTCACCTCCAGCGAGGCCAGCCCGGCGATGACCGCCTCCAGATGATCGCCGGGACCGCAGGCGCCCACGCCCGACGGCGTGCCGGTGAAGATCAGGTCGCCCGGGCGCAGCTCCCACAGGCCCGACAGGTGATGGATGATCTCCGCCACCGACCAGATCATCTGCGACAGGTCGCCGCTCTGTCGGACCTGCCCGTTGACCGACAGTTGGATGCGGCCCTGCGTCGGGTGGCCGTCCAGGCTCTCGCACGGCGACACCACCCCCACCGGCGCGCCCAGGTCGAAGCCCTTGGCGGCGTCCCAGGGCTCCCCGGCGGCCTTGGCCCGAGCCTGGAGGTCGCGGCGGGTCAGGTCGATGCCGACGGCGTAGCCGTACACCGCGCCCAGCGCGCGCGCCACCGGGATGCCACGGCCACCGCCCTTGAGCGCCGCCACCAGCTCGACCTCGTGGTGCAGCTCTTCCGTGGCGGGCGGGTACGGGATGGTCCCGCCCTCGGGCCGGACGGCATCGGCCGGCTTGGTGAAAAAGACGGGCGGCTGGGTGCGCGGGTCGCCCCCCATCTCGCGGGTATGGTCGGCGTAGTTGCGGCCGACGCAGAACACCCGGCGCACCGGGAAGCGGCCGGTCTCGCCGGCAACCGGCAGGCTCGTGGTGGGGTGCGGAGGAATGACGAAGGTGGACATCGCGGCGCTCCTGGCTACGGCGGATACACCATAGCGGACGGTCCTCCCGGGGGGAATCGCCAACGAGCGCGGGGGCGCGTCGGCACCTCAGGCGCGGGCGCGCGGCGGCGCCGCCGCGGCCTCCTCCGGCGTGCGGGCCTTGATGGCCAGGGCATGCACGCGCTCGCGCAACTCGTCGGTCAGCAGGGCGTTGACCATACGATGACGCTGGACCCGCGACTTGCCGGCGAAGGCCGCCGCCACGATCTCGACGCGGAAGTGGGTTTCGCCCTGGCCATCAAGGGGGGCGTGACCGTGCGCCCCGCCGGCCTCGGCGAGAGCCGCCAGGCGCGGGCCGTGGCTGGCGTGCTTGTGCGAGTCGTCGACGACCCGCAGGGCGGCCGGGGCCAGGCCCTCGGTCAGCTTGGCCTCAATGCGGTCGCGATAGCTGAGGGCGGCAGTCATGGCGGGCCTTCCGGTTCGTTTCGCTCGGCGCGGATATGGCGCCGGCCCGAGCGCGGATCAAGCCATCGAGCGGCCCTGCCCACGCTTGCCAGCGGCCCGGCCCGACACCATAGTAGGGGCATGGTCGCTCACGGACGGAAAACAGGCGCGCAAGGCGCTGCCACCGCCCGGCGCCGCCGGCCCGACCCCGTGATGGAGCTGGACGACTTCGCCGGCTTTGGCGACGGGTTCGCCGCGGCGCCGCGGACCCCCGTGTGCGAGGTGCCCGGATGCGAGGCCGCCGGCGAGTACCGCGCCCCCAAGGACCGCAGCCTCGGCAGCTACTATACCTTCTGCCTGGAACACGTTCGGGCGTACAACAAGGCCTGGAACTATTATGCCGGGATGAACCCGGATGAGATCGAGCAGCAGGTGCGGACCTCGACCATCTGGGACCGGCCGACCTGGCCCATGGGCGGCCGCGGCGGGCACGGCCCGCGACGGTTCGACGCCGACGCCCTGCATGACCCGCTCGGTCTGTTCGCCCACGCCCCGGGCGGCGGCGCGACCGAGCGCGAGACCGCATCACCGTTCCCGCGCGACAGCCGCGAGGCCCGGGCGCTGCGCGAACTGGAGTTGGACTGGCCGCTGAGCCGGGACGACCTGCGGGCGCGCTACCGGACCCTGGTGAAGCGCTTCCACCCGGACGCCAACGGCGGCGACAAGCACGCCGAGGAGCGATTCAAGCGCGTCAACGAGGCGTACAAGGTCCTGCTGGCCGTCGTCGACAGTTGACCCGCGCCGGCCCGACCGCCGGCGGCCCCGCCGGCAACCGACGGCAAAACCGGTTCCCAGCGCGTCGCGCTTTGCAGTACGCTCCGCCCACCTTTTCGAGACCCCGCGAGACGAGGACCCCCATGGACATCCCGGCCGAGCCCCACCTCGACACCCCCGATACCGCGGTTTCGGTGCGCGAGGCCTTCGGCATCGATTCGGACATGCGCGTGCCCGCTTTCTCCCAGAAGAGCGAGCACGTGCCCGACCTCGACCCCAACTACCGGTTCGACCGCGACACCACGCTGGCCATCCTGGCGGGCTTCGCCCACAACCGCCGGGTCATGATCCAGGGCTATCACGGCACCGGCAAGTCGACCCACATCGAGCAGGTGGCCGCGCGCCTGAACTGGCCGTGCATCCGCGTCAACCTGGACAGCCACGTCAGCCGCATCGACCTGGTCGGCAAGGACGCCATTGTGCTGCGCGACGGCCTTCAGGTGACCGAGTTCCGCGAGGGCATCCTGCCGTGGGCGTTGCAGCATGCCTGCGCGCTGGTGTTCGACGAATACGACGCCGGCCGCCCGGATGTGATGTTCGTGATCCAGCGCGTGCTGGAGGTCGAAGGCCGCCTGACCCTGCTGGACCAGAACAAGGTGATCCGCCCGCACCCGTCGTTCCGCCTGTTCGCGACCGCCAACACCGTCGGCCTGGGCGACACCACCGGCCTGTACCACGGCACCCAGCAGATCAACCAGGGCCAGATGGACCGGTGGAACATCGTCGCCACCCTGAACTATCTGGAGCACGACGCCGAGGTGGAGATCTCGGCCGCCAAGCGGCCCGAGTACGACACACCCGAGGGCCGCAAGCTGCTGGGCCAGATGGTCGCGGTCGCCGACCTGACCCGCAACGGCTTCATCAACGGCGACATCTCGACCGTCATGAGCCCGCGCACGGTGCTGACCTGGGCCGAGAACGCCACCATCTTCGGCGACGTCGCCTTCGCCTTCCGGGTCACGTTCCTGAACAAGTGCGACGAGACCGAACGGCCGCTGATCGCCGAATACTACCAGCGCTGCTTCGGGGCCGAGCTGAAGGAAAGCGCGGCCAACCTGACGGTGACGTGAGGGCGGAGGCGCAGCCCCAGTGACCGAGCCCGCGCGAACGGACACCGCCCCGTCCGTGTCAACGGCCATGAGGGCGCGCATACGGTCGCGCCTCCAGGAGGTGGAGCGCACCGAAGATGTGCGCGTTCTCTTCGCCGCCGAGTCCGGGAGCCGGGCCTGGGGCTTTCCGTCACCGGACAGCGACTACGACGTCCGCTTCATCTACGCTCGGCCGCTGCGCTGGTACCTGGGATTGGATCCCGGCCGCGATGTGATCGAGGCGCCTCTTGACGCCCATCTCATCGACCTCGCCGGCTGGGATGTGCGCAAGGCCCTGCGGCTGCTTCTGAAGACCAACCCGGCCCTGTCCGAGTGGCTCCGTTCGCCCATCGTCTATGAGGACTCCGGGACGTTCCAGACCGAAGCGCGCGCCCTGTTCGACCGCCACGCGGCGCCCCGCACCCTGGCCCACGCCTACGCCAGCACCGCCGCCACCAACTGGCGGTCTGGTTTGGCCGATCGAGAGACGGTTCGTCTCAAGAAATACTTCTATGCCATTCGCCCCTGCCTGTGCCTGCGCTGGGTCGTCGAGACCGGCGCGCCGCCCCCGATGGCGCTGGACGCCTTGATGGCAGGTCTGAACGTACCGGCACCGGTCCGGGCCGCGATCGAAGACCTGAAAAAGGCCAAGTCGCGAACCAACGAGTTGGGCACCGGCCCGCGCATCGCCGCTCTCGACCACTGGATCCGCGACGTGCTGGACGATCCCCAGTGGCAACGCTGGGCCGCTCCCGGCCCGGAGCAACAGAGTCGAACGCGGCGCGAGGCGGAGCATCTCTTCCACACCATCATCGGCGCGGCATGACGATGACCCGCCCGTCCCCGGCCGCCCTCGTCGCTCAGGCCGCCAGCATCGTCTCGGCCGCGGTGGCGCTCTCGCCCAAAGCGTGGGCGACGCCGTCGTGGGTCAGCTTGCCCGCCATCACGTTCAGGCCGGCGCGCAGGTGCGGATCGTCGCGCAGGGCCGCCGTCGGCCCCTTGTCGGCAAGCGCCAGCACGAACGGCAGCGTGACGTTGTTGAGCGCATAGGTCGAGGTGCGCGCCACCGCGCCGGGCATGTTGGCGACGCAGTAATGCACCACGCCGTCGACCTCGTAGGTGGGCCGGTCGTGGGTGGTGGCGCGGCTGGTTTCGAAACAGCCGCCCTGGTCGATGGCCACGTCGACCAGCACCGCGCCCGTCAGCATGCGCCCGACCATGGCGCGCGACACCAGCCTGGGCGCGCTGTCGCCCGGCACCAGGACGGCCCCGACCACCAGGTCGGCGGACAGCACCTCCTGTTCGATGGCATCGACGGTGGCGTACAGGGTGCTGATGCGCGCGCCGAACAGCTCGTCGAGGGCGCGCAGGCGCTCCACATTCTTGTCGATGACGGTGACATGGGCCTCCAGGCCCATCGCCATGCGCGCCGCGTTGGTGCCCACGACACCGCCGCCCAGGATCACCACCTTGGCGGCCGGCACCCCGGGCACCCCGCCCAGCAGCACGCCGCGCCCGCCCTGGGCCTTCTCCAGACAGTGCGCCCCGGCCTGGACCGCCATGCGGCCGGCCACCTCGCTCATCGGCGCCAGCAGCGGCAGGCCGCCGCGCGGGCCGGTGACCGTCTCGTAGGCCACCGCGGTACACCCTGATTCCTGCAACGCCCGGGCCTGCGGGGGATCGGCGGCCAGATGCAGGTAGGTGAACAGCACCTGGTCCGGGCGCATCAGCGCGCATTCCGCCGGCTGCGGCTCCTTGACCTTGACGATCATGTCGGCGGCAGCGAAGACCGCCTCGGCCGTGTCCGCGATGGTCGCGCCGGCCTGGCGATAGGCGGCGTCGTCGGCGTCGATGCCGGCCCCCGCCCCGGTCTGGATCAGCACGGTGTGGCCATGGGCGCACACCTCGCGAACCGCCGTGGGCGTGAGGCCGACCCGGTACTCGTGGGTCTTGATTTCCTTCGGCACGCCGATGCGCATGAGACAGAACCCTCCTTACCGCATGGGAAACGATCCAACGAAACCAGCGGCGCGACGCCACGGGCCGCGTCGGCCGCCGGAGGACGCAGTCTATCAACCGGGCACGGCCCCAGGAACCCGGGCGACGGCCGGGCGGCGAACCGCCCGGCGCCGTGCCTCCTCAGGGTCGGATCACACCGCCGCGCTGCGGCGCTACCACCACCAGCAGCCGCCGCTGCCCGGACCCATGCCCTGACCCGGACCCATGCCCTGACCGGGACCCATGCCCTGACCGGGACCCATGCCCTGACCCGGACCCATGCCCTGACCCGGACCCATGCCCTGACCCGGACCCATGCCTTGGCCGCGGCCCATGCCCTGGGCCATCCCCTGGCCCATGCCGCCGCGCGGCGCGATCCGCCACATCGGGCGCAGGCCGTCGTCGCGCAGGTCGAAGGTCTGCCCGGCAACCGTCACCGTCTGCGCCACGTAGGTGTCGGCCGGCATGGCGGCGGTCTTGAACGCGGCCGAGTCGAGCGCAACGCCGGCGTCCAGGGTGTTGAGCAGATCCTGGAGCGCCGCAACGGGGCCAAGGTGCAGGTTCACGGTGCGGCCGTCGGCGGTGTCCAGCAGCACGTGGGCGCCAACGCCTGCGCGACCGGTGGTCGCCTCGCACTGCTGCGTCAGCACCTCCTGAACGGTTCCGGACAGCGCCACCCGATCCACGGCCGCGCCCTGGCGCACCACGCCCTCGGTCTGGCCCATGCCCTTCTGCGCCAGGGCCGGGGTCTGGACGGCGAGCGCGGCAAGGGCGGTGGCTGCGGCAATAACAACGGTGAAGCGTTTCATGGCTGCTCCTCCCACGCGTTGACTGACGATGCGTTCGGTCGTCCACCGGCACCTATCCACACGGCACGCGCCCTGCGGGGCCGACGCCGAACCGCCTTACCGTAGCACGATCGTCGCTCAAACCAGGTGCCCGATCCGATCAACCCAGCCGCAAGATCCGGACAGGACCGCCCGCGCGTCAGCGGTGCTCCGTCATGACCCGGCGCACGGCGGCGGTCCAGCCGGCGTACAGACGCTCGCGGTCGCCGGCCGCCATGGCGGGCGCGAACAGACGGTCGCGGCGCCAGCGGTGGGTGAGGTCGTCGAGACCGTCGTAGAGCCCCACCTGGAGCCCGGCGAGATAGGCGGCGCCCAGGGCCGTGGTCTCGATCACCGTCGGGCGCTCCACGTCGATATCGAGGATATCGGCCAGGAACTGGCAGGCCCAGTCGTTGGCCACCAGGCCGCCGTCCACCCGCAGCGAGACCGGCGCGGTGCCGCTGTCGGCGGTCATCGCCTCCATCAGGTCGCGGGTCTGGTAGCCCTGCGCCTCCAGCGCAGCGCGGGCGATGTGGGCGCGCTGGGTGTCGCGGGTCAGGCCGATGAGGGCGCCGCGCGCCTCGGCGTCCCAGTACGGCGCGCCCAGGCCGGTGAAGGCCGGCACCATGTAACAGCCGGCGGTGTCCGGGACCTCCCGGGCCAGCGCCTCGCTCTCGGCGGCGGTGGCGATGATCCCCAGGCCATCGCGCAGCCACTGCACCGCGGCCCCGGCGACGAAGATGGCGCCCTCCATGGCGTAGGTGGTGCGGCCGCCCAGGCGATAGCCGATCGTGGTCAGCAGCCGGTTGCGGCTCTCCACGAAGGTGTCGCCGATGTTCAGGAGCGCGAAGGCGCCGGTGCCGTAGGTCGACTTGATCATGCCGGGCTCGAAGCAGCACTGCCCGACCACGGCGGCGTGCTGGTCGCCGGCCATGCCGGCCACCGGGATCGGAGCGCCCAGCAGATCGGGCGCGGTGGAGCCGAAGTCGGCGGCGTTGTCCTTCACCTCCGGCAGCATCGCGCGCGGGATGTTGAACAGGGCCAGCAGGTCGTCGTCCCAACGGTGGGTGCGGATGTCGAACAGCAGCGTGCGGGCGGCGTTGGTGGCGTCGGTGGCATGCACGGCGCCGCCGGTCAGGGTGTAGAGCAGCCAACTGTCGACGGTGCCGAAGGCGATCTCGCCGGCCTCGGCGCGGGCGCGCAGGCCGTCGACGTGCTCCAGCAGCCAGGCCACCTTGGAGGCTGAGAAATAGGGGTCGATCAACAGGCCGGTCTTGCGCCGGATCAGGCTTTCGTGGCCGCCGGCGCGCAGCTCGCGGCACATCGCGGACGTGCGGCGGTCCTGCCAGACGATGGCGCGGTGGACCGGCTGGCCGGTGGCGCGGTCCCACAGCACGGCGGTCTCGCGCTGGTTGGTGATGCCGATGGCGGCGACGTCGGCGGCGGCGAGGTCGGCGGCGGCGAGGGCCTCGCGGCAGACCGCCAGGGTGTCGGTCCAGATCTCGACGGCGTCGTGCTCGACCCAGCCGTCGGCGGGGAAGTACTGCGTCAGCTCCTTCTGGGCGCTGGCGACGGCGCGGCCGTCGGCGTCGAAGACGATGGCGCGGGAGCTGGTGGTGCCCTGGTCGATGGCGAGGATGTGGCGGGCCATGGGGACGGGTCCTCGGGTGGGGAGAGGGCGGAGACGGGCCGCGCGGACGCCCGGACCGGGGCCGGGCGTTGGGGTTCGGCCCATGGGGCCTCACCCCAACATGGACGATGCCGCGACCCGCGCCGACGGCCCTGAAACGGACACGTCCGTTTCAGGGCCGAACCGGACAACACTAGTTCGCGTTGGCGTCCTGCCAGCTCTTGACCAGCTCGTCGTAGTCCACGGTCATGCCCTGCGGCTTCTCGTTCTCAAGCATGGCCTTGGGCGCGCCCGGCTGCGACAGCCAGTACTCCGGATCGCGCTCCTCGTTGAGTTCGGGGCCGCACTCGCCCTGGATGCCGGCGCGCTCCAGGCGGCGCAGCACCTCGTCCTGCTGCTCGGCCAGGCTGTCCATGGCCTCCTGCGGGGTCTTGGCGCCGGTCACCGCGTCGGCCACGTTCTGCCACCAGAGCTGGGCCAGCTTGGGGTAGTCGGGCACGTTGGTGCCGGTCGGCGTCCACTGCACCCGGGCCGGGCTGCGGTAGAACTCGACCAGGCCACCCAGCATGGGGGCGCGCTCGGTGAACGACTCGTGGCGGATGTCGCTGTCCCGGATCGGCGTCAGGCCAACGTGGGTCTTCTTCAGCGACACGGTCTTGGAGACCACGAACTGAGCGTACAGCCAGGCCGCCTTGCGGCGGTCCACCGGGGTGGACTTCATCAGGGTCCACGAACCGGCGTCCTGGTAGCCCAGCTTCATGCCCTCCTCCCAGTACGGACCGCGCGGCGACGGCGCCATGCGCCACTTGGGCTCGCCGTTCTCGTCCACCACCGGGATGCCCTCCTTGGCCATGTCGGCGGTGAACGCGGTGTACCAGAAGATCTGCTGGGCGACGTTGCCCTGCGCCGGCACCGGACCGGCCTCGGAGAAGGTCATGCCGGCCGCCTCGGGCGGGGCGTAGGCCTTCAGCCAGTCGATGTACTTGGTGAGCGCGAACACGGCCGCCGGGCCGTTGGTGGCCCCACCGCGCGAGACCGAGGAGCCGACCGGCTTGCAGTCCTCGACCCGGATGCCCCACTCGTCCACCGGCAGGCCGTTGGGGATGCCCTTGTCGCCGGCCCCGGCCATGGACAGCCACGCGTCGGTGAAGCGCCAGCCCAGGGACGGGTCCTTCTTGCCGTAGTCCATGTGGCCGTAGACGCGCTCGCCGTCGATCTCCTGGACGTGCTCGGTGAAGAACTCGGCGATATCCGCATAGGCCGACCAGTTGACCGGCACACCCAGATCGTAGCCGTACATCTCCTTGAACTGGGCCTGCAGCTCCGGGTTCGTGAACCAGTCGTAGCGGAACCAGTACAGGTTGGCGAACTGCTGATCCGGGAGCTGGTAGATCTTGCCGTCCGGCCCGGTCGTGAAGCTGATCCCCATGAAGTCCTCGATGTCGAGGCCGGGGTTGGTCACGTCCGCGCCCTCGCCGTCCATCCAGTCGGACAGCGGCACCACCTGGTCGTAGCGGAAGTGGGTGCCGATCAGATCGGAATCATTGATGTAGGCGTCATAGATGTTGCGGCCCGACTGCATTTGGGTCTGCAGCTTCTCGATGACGTCGCCCTCGCCGATCAGGTCGTGCGTCACCTGAATGCCGGTGATCTCGGTGAAGGCCGGGGCCAGGACCTTGCTCTCGTATTCGTGGGTGGTGATGGTCTCGGAGACCACGTTGATCTCCATGCCGCGGAACGGCTCGGCGGCCTGGATGAACCATTCCATCTCCGCCATCTGCTCCTCCTGGGAGAGCGTCGACGGCTGGAACTCCTCGGTGATCCACTTCTCGGCCGCCGCCATGTCGGCCCAGGCCGGGCCGGCGGCCAGCAGCGCGACGATCGACGTCGCCGCCACCATGGTTGTCCGTCTCATCAGGACAGGTCCTCCCTTGTATGCTCCGTGGCCGCGGCATGGGACACCGGGCGGATCCGGCCGGGCCGCGGCGTGCCGGCCGGATCCTTCGGGGACCGCCCGCCTACACCCAGCGGAACACGCAGGCGGCGTAGACGAGGCACAGCACCAGCGCCCCCCAGAGCGGCGGGCCGAGGACGGCCAGCCAGCCCAGGTTGATGAAGGCGCTGCCCAGCAGGCTGATGAACACGCGGTCGCCGCGCGTGGTCTCAATGCCCAGGATGCCCACCCGGGGCACCGTCGGCCGCACCTGCTGCAACAGCGTGAAGCTCACCAGGATCAGCGCGATGGCGATGAAGAACAGGGCGGTGGGCCAGGTCCAGGCCATCCAGGCGAGGGGGCTCATCGGCAAGGCTCCCGGTTCGGTTCAGGTCACACCCGGCCGAGGGCGAAGCCCTTGGCGATGTAGTTGCGCACGAAGTAGATGACGAGCGCGCCCGGCACGATGGTCAGTGCCCCCGCCGCCGCCAGCACGCCCCAGTCGAGGCCGGAGGCGGAGACCGTGCGGGTCATGGTGGCCGCGATCGGCTTGGCGTCCACACTGGTCAGGGTGCGCGCCAGCAACAGCTCGACCCACGAGAACATGAAGCAGAAGAAGGCGGCGACCCCGATCCCGGGCGCGATCAGCGGCATGAAGATGCGGGTGAAAAAGCGCGGGAAGCTGTAGCCGTCGATGTAGGCGGTCTCGTCGATCTCGCGCGGCACGCCCGACATGAAGCCCTCCAGGATCCACACCGCCAGCGGCACGTTGAACAGGCAGTGCGCCAGCGCGACCGCGATGTGGGTGTCGAACAGCCCGATGGACGAGTAGAGCTGGAAGAACGGCAGCGCGAACACCGCCGGCGGCGCCATGCGGTTGGTCAGCAGCCAGAAGAATAGGTGCTTGTCGCCGAGAAAACGGTAGCGCGAGAAGGCATAGGCCGCCGGCAGCGCCACGCTGACCGAGATGACGGTGTTGAGGACCACGTAGATGGTGGAGTTGACGTAGCCCATGTACCACGCCGGGTCGGACAGGATCTCGGCGTAGTTCGCGAACGTCAGGTCCTGCGGCCACAGGGCGAAGGTCGACAGGATCTCCTCGTTGGTCTTCAGCGACATGCTGACCAGCCAGTAGATCGGCAGCAGCAGAAAGACCAGGTACAGCGTCAGGATCAGCGGCTTGACCGGCACCCCGCCGCCGCGCGTGCGCCGGCGCACCGCGCCCGCCGTCCCGCCGGTCGCCGCGCGCTGCGGGACCGCCGCACCCTCGCGCATCGTGGTCGCGCTCTGTTGCATGGGTCGCTCTCCCTCAGCCGCGCGGCTTGCGGTCGCTGGCGTCGCTGCTGGTCATGACGGTGTAGAACACCCACGACAGCAACAGGATGGTCAGGAAGTAGATGATCGACATGGCCGCCGCCTTGCCCAGGTCGAACTGGCCGATGGCCATCTTGACCAGGTCGATGGACAGGAAGGTGGTGGAGTTGCCCGGCCCGCCGCCGGTCACCACGAACGGCTCGGTGTAGATCATGAAGCTGTCCATGAAGCGCAGCAGCACCGCGATCAGCAGCACCCGTTTCATCTTGGGCAACTGGATGTGGCGGAACACGGCCCAGCGCGAGGCGCCGTCGATGCGCGCGGCCTGATAGTAGGCGTCCGGGATCGACTGCAGGCCGGCGTAGCACAGCAGCGCCACCAGCGAGGTCCAGTGCCACACGTCCATGACCACCACGGTGACCCAGGCGTCGATGGGGTCCTGCGTGTAGTTGTAGTCGATGCCCAGGCTGAACAGCGTCTTGCCCAGCAGCCCGATGTCGACGCGCCCGAAGATCTGCCAGATGGTGCCGACCACGTTCCAAGGGATCAGCAGCGGCAGCGCCATCAGCACCAGCACGACGGCGGTCCAGAACCGGCTCTTGGGCATGCACAGCGCGACCACGATCCCCAACGGGACCTGGATCGCCAGGATCAGGGCCGAGAACAGGATCTGGCGCAGGAAGGCGTCATGGAAGCGTTCGGAGTGGATGATGTCGTCGAACCACTCCAGGCCGACCCAGAAGAACTGGTTGTTGCCGAAGGTGTCCTGGACCGAGTAGTTCACCACCGTCATCAGCGGGATGATGGCGCTGAACGCCACCAGCACCACCACCGGCAGCACCAGGAACCAGGCCTTCTGGTTGACGGGCCGGGTCTGCATGGCTCAGGCCTCCCCCTCGACGCGGTGGTCGTCGACGTAGACGTTGACGTGCGCCGGGTCGAACGACACCGCGGCGGTGTCGCCGTCGATGCGGGCGTCGTCCGGCAGGATCGCGGCCATCGGGTGGCCCTCCAGGCGCAGCCGGGCGATGCGGTAGCGGCCCACGTCCTCGACCCCGGTCACCCGGACCGGCACGCCCCCTGACTCGGCGCCGGCGCCGGCCGGGGCGACGCGCACGAACTCGGGGCGCACGCCCAGTTCCACCTTGCCGTTGCGGGGCGCGTAGGCCCGGGCCAGGGCGATCTCGCTGGCCCCGACGCGGGCGGTGCGGCCGTCGACGGTGCAGGGCAACACGTTCATCCCGGGCGAGCCGATGAAGTAGCCGACGAAGGTATGCGCCGGGCGCTCGAACAGTTCTTCCGGCGTGCCGACCTGCACCACCTCGCCGTCGTGCATCACCACCACGCTGTCGGCGAAGGTCAGCGCCTCGGTCTGGTCGTGGGTGACGTAGATCATGGTGAAGTCGTAGCGCCGGTGCAGCGCCTTGAGCTGCGAGCGGAGCTGCCACTTCAGGTGCGGGTCGATCACCGTCAGCGGCTCGTCGAACAGGATGGCGGCGGTGTCCTGGCGCACCAGGCCGCGGCCCAGCGAGATCTTCTGCTTGGCGTCGGCGGTCAGGCCGCGGGCCTTGCGCGGCAGGTCCTCGGTCATGTGCAGGGCCTCGGCGATCTCGGCCACGCGGGCGGCGATCTCCGGCTCCGGCACGCGCCGGTTGCGCAACGGGAACTCCAGGTTCTGGCGCACCGTCATGGTGTCGTAGATCACCGGGAACTGGAACACCTGGGCGATGTTGCGATCCTCGGGGATGACGGCGGTGACGTCCTCGTCGTCGAACAGGACCTGGCCCTGCGACGGCACCAGCAGGCCGGAGATGATGTTGAGCAGCGTGGTCTTGCCGCAGCCCGAGGGGCCGAGCAGGGCGTAGGCGCCGCCGTCGCGCCAGGTCATGTCCATGGGCTTGAGCGCGTAGTCCGCCCGCCCGGCCGGGTTGGGCCGGTAGGAGTGGGCCAGGGTGCGCAGGTCGATCCGGGCCATGGGGGCGCCGCCTCCCTTTCGAATGCTGTCGCTCAGGCCGCTGCCGCGACGATCGGTTCGGCGGCCAGCCGCTCGTCGGCGTCGAACACCATGCAGCGCCGGGTGTCCAGGTGGACGGTCACGGTCTGCCCGGGCGAGACCTCGTGGATGCCGTGGTCCAGCGCCACCCAACGCTGGCCCAGCGCCTCCACGTGCACGAAGCTCTCCGAGCCGGTGATCTCGGTCACCGCCACCCGGCCGGGCGTGCTCAGCACCCCGGTGGCGGCGTCGCTCGGGCGCAGCGACAGTTCGTGCGGCCGGAAGCCCAGGGTGAAACGGCCGTCGGGCAGGCCGGCGATGCGCTCGCCCAGCGGCACCACGGTGCCGTCGTCGGCGCTGACGGTCGGGCCGTGCTTGGCAACCGGAAGAATGTTCAGCGGCGGATCGCTGAAGGTGCGGGCGGTGATGAGGTTGACCGGGCGGCGGTAGACCTCCAGCGTCGGCCCCATCTGGGTCACCCGGCCCTGGTGCAGGGTGGCGGTGTTGCCGCCCAGCAGCAGCGCCTCCTCCGGCTCGGTGGTGGCGTAGACCAGGATGGCGCCGCTGGCGGCGAAGATGCGCGGCAGCTCGGCGCGCAATTCCTCGCGCAGCTTGTAGTCCAGGTTGGCCAGCGGCTCGTCCAGCAGCACCAGATCCGCCTGCTTGACCAGCGCGCGGGCCAGCGCGGTGCGCTGCTGCTGGCCGCCCGACAGCTCCAGGGGTGTGCGGTCCAGCATGCCCTCCAGGCGCAGCAGGCCGGCGGCGTCGCGCACCTTGCGGTCGATCTCCGGCTTCGGCAGGCGCGCCACCCGCAGCGGCGAGGCGATGTTCTCGTAAACGCTGAGGGTCGGGTAGTTGATGAACTGCTGATAGACCATGGCGACATTGCGCTGGCGCACCGGCACCCCGGTGACGTCGTGGCCGTCGAACAGCAGGCGCCCATCGGTGGGCGCGTCCAGGCCGGCCATCAGGCGCATGAGGCTGGTCTTGCCCGACAGGGTCGGCCCCAGCAGGATGTTGAGCGTGCCGTGCTCCAGGGTCATCGAGACATCGGCGATATGGGTCTCGCCGTCGACGACACTGCTCACCGCGTCCAGGGTCAGCATCCGGTCCGTATCCTCATCCGGTCGAGCCGCCTCTTCTCGGGCGGTCTCGGGGGGCGGCCCTCAGGCCGCGGGTGGGGCCATGCGGGCCCCGTTGTCCGCCATCCAGGCCGCCAGGTCGGCGGCCTCGGCGGCACTCAGGCGCAGACCCAGCTTGGTCCGCCGCCACAGCACGTCGTCGGCGGTGCGGGCGAATTCCCGTCGCATCAGATAGTCCACCTCGCGTTCATAGAGGTCGGCGCCGAAAGGCCGCCCCAGGTCGCGGCGCGACCGCGCCGTGCCCAGCAGCTCGCGCGCCCGGGTGCCGTACAGCCGCGCCAGCCGGCGGGCATGGGCGGACTCCAGGAACGGGTAGGCCCAGCGCAGTTGTGCAACCAGAGTCTCGAAGCCGTCCACTGGGAAATTGCCGCCGGGCAAGGCACGCTCGCGGGTCCACGCCGGCCCCATGAACGGCAGCGCCGGGCGCAGCTTCTCCAGCGCGGCCTCGGCCAGGCGGCGATAGGTGGTGATCTTGCCGCCGAACACCGAGAGCAGCAGCGGCCGCTCGCGGCCGTCGCCGTCCGTGGTCAGCACGTAGTCCCGGGTCGCCTGCTGCGCTTGGCCGGCGCCGTCGTCGTACAGCGGGCGCACGCCGGCATAGGTCCAGCACACGTCCTCGCGCCGGATCGGGGTGCGCAGGTATTCCGCCGCCTCGGTCATCAGGTACGACACCTCGGCCTCGTCGATGGCCACGTCGGTGGGATCGCCCTCGAAATCCAGGTCGGTGGTGCCGATCAGGGTGAAATCGCGCTCGTAGGGGATGGCGAACATGATGCGGCCGTCGCTGTTCTGGAAAATGTAGCAGCGATCGTGATCGTACAGCTTGCGGGTGACGATGTGGCTCCCCTTGACCAGCCGCACCCGCTCGACGCTGTTGGCGCGCACCGCCTCTGACAGCACCGTGGTGACCCACGGGCCGGCGGCGTTGACCAGGGTGCGCGCGTGCACGGTCTCGGGCCGCCCGCCGTCGTCGTCGGCCGGGCGCAGGGTGACCCGCCACAGGCCGCCGGCGCGTTCGGCGGAGACGCAGCGGGTGCGCGGGCGCACCACGGCGCCGTGCTCGACGGCATCGAGCGCATTCACGGTGACGAGGCGCGAGTCCTCAACCCAGCAGTCGGAGTACTCGAAGGCACGCACGTAGTCATCGCGCAGGGACGCGCCGCGCGGGTCGTTGTGCAGGTCCAGCACGGTGGTACCCGGCAGCAGCCGGCGTCCGCCCAGGTGGTCGTACAGGAACAGGCCCAGGCGCAGCAGCCAGAACGGCCGCAGCCCGCGATGGTGCGGCAGCACGAACCGCAGGGGCCAGATGATGTGCGGGGCCGCACGCAGCAGGACTTCGCGCTCCTTCAGCGCCTCCCGCACCAGCCGGAACTCGTAATACTCCAGGTACCGCAGCCCGCCGTGGATCAGCTTGGTGCTGGCCGAACTGGTGCCGCCGGCCAGGTCACCCTTGTCGCACAGGAACACGGACAACCCGCGCCCGGCGGCGTCGCGGGCGATGCCGCAGCCGTTGATACCGCCGCCGACGATGGCGAGGTCGAAGGGCGCGGTCGCGCTGCCGTCCGGCCGCGCGGGGGTGGACGGCCCGGCGGTCGGCCCGGCGGTTGATATGGGGGCGGTCTCAGGCGGCATCGCTCTGCTCCCCGCCGGCACGGCCGCCGGCGGTCTCGTGGATCTCGGTGCCAGCCTCGGCGCACAGGCGACGCAGCTCCGGGTCCTGGAGGCCGTCGGTGACGAAGGCGTCGAGTTGGCTCAGGTGCGCGATTCGCACCGGCGCACGGCGCGAAACCTTCGACGAGTCGGCCACCAGGATACGCCGGCGCGCGTTCTCCAGGATGGCCTGGGTGACCCGCACCTCGCGATAGTCGTAGTCCAGCAGCGTCCCGTCTGCGTCGATCGCCGAGGTGCCGATGATCGCCGTGTCGACCTTGAACTGGGCGATCATGTCCAGCGCCGCCTCGCCGACGATGCCGCCGTCGCTGTGGCGCACCACGCCGCCGACGATCACCACTTCCAGTCCGCGCGCCGGGCGCAGGATGGTGGCGACGTTGAGGTTGTTGGTGATGACCAGCAGGTCGGTGCGATCCACCAGCGCCCGCGCCACCGCTTCGGTGGTGGTGCCGATGTTGATGAACAGCGAGCTGTTGTCCGGGATCAGGCGGGCGGTGCGCACGCCGATGCTGTCCTTGGCCTCGGCCGCGATCAGCCGGCGCGCGTCGTAGCCGACGTTGGCCTTGCCGGTGCGCAACAGCGCGCCGCCGTGGGTGCGCACGAGCTGGTCGCTGTCGCACAGGTCGTTCAGATCCTTGCGGATGGTCTGCGGCGAGACCGTCAGACGCGCCGCCAGATCCTCCACGGTCACGCGGCCGTGCTCGCGCGCCAACTCCAGGATCAGCCGTTTGCGGGACTGGGCGGTGCTCATCCTTTAGCCCTCTGCGGCCCCAGGGACCCGCAAACGGTGGCCCGGACGGGCGCGCCTGTCAACGGAAAACGAAAACGGCGCGCTTCGTTTTAATTGCTGCACTGCGGAAAAGCGAAAGATATGCCCTCAGGGTCGAAACCCGCCGGGCGGCCCGACCGGGCTAGTCGTGGGTCAGGGTCTCGCGCCAGGCCCGCACGGCCGCGATGAAGCGATCGACCGGCACGGACAGCGGCGGCCAGTCCTTGACGTAGTGGTGCTCGATCACGACCGCCTCGGGGCCGAACCCTACGTAGTAGGCGTTGCCGCTGGCCCCCGGCGCCGCCCATCCCTGCTGGGCGGCCGCCGCCCGGGTGGCGAGGAGATCGGCGTAGTCGCGTCCCTTCACCTCGTCGGTCAGGAACTGGGCCAGGCGGGCCATCACGTCGCGGTGGGACTCGTCGGTCTCGGGGGCCATGCGCGGGATCCTTTCATGTCATGTCATGGCGGCGCGGGGATGGGGCATCGGATCGGGTAGGAGGGGGCCTCTCGGTTCCCCTCCTCCCACACCACCGTGCGTACGGTTCCGTACACGGCGGTTCATGGAGACCGCTGGAAACGGTGCCAGTGGTCGATGAGCGGGATCAGGCCGAAAGAGCGGAAGTCGGACGTCGGCACCGCCTGGTTCATGTGGCGGGCCCCGGCGTTCCACCAGGGGCCACGCCCGTTCATGGCCGATTGCCATGCCCGGTCGGGTGCCAGTCCGCGTTGCATCAGTTTGTGGGCGCGGGTGCGTGGCCGTTTCCACTGGCGCCAGAGCACGACGCGCAGTTTTCGGCGCAGCCACTGGTCCAGCTCCTCGAAAATGCCCTTCACCTGCGCCAGCCGGAAGTAGGCCATCCAGCCGCGCAGTTTCGGGGTCAGCTCGTCGATGAGCCGGCCGATGGACCGCCCCCGGCCTTGCCGGAATACGTCCCTGAGCGCGGCCTTGAGCCGTTTCACCGACGCCCCCGCCACTTTGAGGCGCGGGGCGTGGTGATGGGTCATGGTGTAGCCCAGGAAGGTCCGCTTCCACGGACGGTCCACGGCGCTCTTCGCCGCGTTGACCGTCAGCCTCAGCCGCCGGGACAGGAACCGGGTCAGCGAGACCAGCACCCGTTCGCCCGCCGCCCGCGACCGCACATAGATGTTGCAGTCGTCGGCATAGCGGACGAAGGCGTGGCCGCGCCGCTCCAACTCCGTGTCCAGCTCGTCCAGCAGGATGTTCGACAGCAGCGGCGACAGCGGGCCACCCTGGGGCGTGCCCTCCGTCCGCTGCGAGACCACCCCGCCGTCCATCAATCCGGCCCGCAGGTATCGGCCGATCAGGGCCAGAACCCGCGTGTCAGTGACCTTGCGCGCCACCCGTGCCATCAGCACGTCATGGTTCACCCGGTCAAAGAACTTCTCCAGGTCCATGTCCACCACCCAGCGCCGGCCCGCCGCCACATGGCCACGGGCCGCCACAAGGGCCTGATGGGCGCTCCGCCCGGGCCGGAACCCGAACGACGACTCCGAGAACTCCGGATCGAACAGCGGCATCAGCACCTGATGCAGCGCCTGCTGGATCAGCCGGTCGACCACCGTCGGGATGCCCAGGAGGCGCATCCCGCCGCCGTTCGGCTTCGGGATCTCCACCTTGCGCACCGCCGCCGGCTGGTAGCGGCCGGCCAGCAGGTCTTCCTTGAGGGCCGGCCAATGGGCCTTCAGGTGCTCTCCCAGGTCCGCGACGGTCATGCCATCCACGCCCGCCGCGCCCTTGTTGGAGACCACCCTCCGGTAGGCCGCCCACATGTTCTCCCGGCTGACAACCGCGTCCATCAGCCCGGACTCCGCGTCCGGTCGGGAGCCCCCCCGGGCCGCCGCAACCCCCGACACACCCGGCCCATGCTCTCGCGGCTTCCGGCCGCTACCCTCCGGGTGGGAGGCGGGCATCCCGGCCCGCGTTGCTGTGTCTTCAGGGGTCATCGAGGTCCGGGGCTCCGTTCCGGGTCTTCATGTTCGGCCCTTTGCCGGCTGGTCAAACCGGCTCCTATGGCCTCTGCTGACTCCTGCCGCCCCATGCCGACGCCTCTCGGCGCCGGGTGCACACCTGAAATCAGGGGCGGAACGGCAGGCCTCCCAGGGTAAGACGCGCGACCTTCGTCCCACATACCCGCCGCATCTACGCCCAGACCCTCCGGGTGACATCGGGCTTCGGGTCTTCTGGCCCCCTCGCCCAGGGTCTCGGCGCCTCGTATGCGGTTCCTGTTCGTCGGGCCAGGACTTTGCTTACAGCTTCCTTCAGACCCCGCCTCGCGGCGACGCCCTTGCTGTTCGGCTAGCGGTTCCCGTCACCAGGGTCCGCAGGGGACTTCCACCCCCAAGTCGCCCGAACCGCCACCACAGCGGTCCCGGCGGCGCCAGTCACGGCGCTACGCGCCATGCCTGGCGCACCGAAAAGGCGGCAGGACCGATGGTGTGTCGGCCCTGCCGGAGGCTCAGGGAGGACTCGGATCACGGCAGCGGATCACGCCGAAGCGATCAGTTCGGATACGCGGTCCGGATCAGGTTCGGGTTGTTCGGGGCATAGAAGCCCTGGATCGTGAAATCGTTCCCGTTGGTGTCCTGGCAGCTGTTGCCCGACGGACCCCGGAACCCGCCCTGGGGCTGCGCCCCCGCGGGGTTCGCCTGCGCGTTGCGGATGGCCGCGAGGACGTTGGCCTGCGAACAGTGGTCCGGGAACATGGTCGAGACCGCCTTCACGCGCGCGTTCTGCGGCTGGCCCGGCGGGAAGATGTTGAACTGCCGGATATTGTAGACCCCGGGGGTCCCCGTCGCCTGGGTGTTGTTGGTGTGATTGACGGTCACCGGATTCTGACCGCCGGGCCGGCTGTGGAAGCCGACGGCATGGCCGCCGGCGTTGATCTCGCCGCAGAAGATGTGGGCGGCGTCGACGGACGGGTTGGCGCCCTGGGGACCGGGCAGCGGGTTGCACGCCACCTGGGCGGACGCCGGCGCAGCCGCGACGGCCAGGGCCAGCAGGGTCGCACCGGCAACCACGGCGCCCAGGCCGCGGCGGGCAAGAGAAGCATGGATGGTCATGATGGGGCCTCCTTGGGCGAAGACGGCGCGTCGGGTGCCGCCGGCCCCCGCCCTGGCGGGCGATCCGGGACCGGCGGCGTCCGGCGCCGGTCAGGACACGGATATGAGATTGTCCAGGGCCAGGGTGGCGGTGCGCTTGGTCAGGGCGCCGCCGTAGGTGACCTCGACCGCCCCGGTGACGTCCTCCATGTCCATGACGTCGCCGGTCTTGTAGTTGCCGAACAGCACCCAGTAGTTCGGGTGGGGGGTGAAGACGGCCGTCATGTTGGGCGCCGCCTGCAGCACGTAGGTGCCGGCCCCGGACATGCCGACGCCCACCGACGTGCGGTTGGGGGCCACGTTGGCAAGCTGCTGGATGGTCAGCGAGCCCACGGCGCCGTTGCCGCTGGGGTTGGAGAAGCAGGTGGCGCCGTACTCGTCCACGCCGAGCTGGACCAGGTTCTGGCCATAGGGGTCGGCGCTGAGCACCTGCGAGGCATCGAAGTTGATGCCAGGCTTGAGCACGCCGGTCTCAGACCACACAAAGTTGTAGTTGACCGACCAGGTGAACGTCACCTGGGTGTTGGGCGCCGTCGGGCGGGCAAACCAGGCCAGCGAGAAGACGTTGCCCGGGACGGTCGAGGGCGGCGGCTTCTGGAACACCGCGAAGCTGCCGTGCAGGTCGGAGTTGTTGACGCAGGTCAGCGCGTACTGTGTCATGGTCGTGTTCCTCTGGAGTGAACGGATCGGCCCCGCATCGGGTCCGAGGCGCGATCCAGGGTTGGCCCGCGCGCCCGGCGCGGGTCTGGAGTCGGTCGGCGGCGGCCTGGGCCGAGGCGCCGCCGACCGGGATCCCGCCCTCCGACCGGGCCGCAAGGCCCGTGCGGACACACCGGGGGTGTCACCGCACGCCATCGAAGGACCGGCGGGATGGGGTCACGAAGGCCGCGGCCGCCCCGGCGGGGCGGCCGTCCCCCCTCATGGGTTCTGTGTGATGAGGTTGTCCGGGCCGACGACGATGGTCGCGTGGGTGGTCTTGAACTCGACGCTGACCTTGGGGCTGACGTCGCGGACCTGCTCGCCGCCCGGCCGGTCCGGGGTGCCGAACACGACCCCCACGGTCGTGCTCAGGTCCGGCGTCATGATCAGGGTCGCGCCGCTCACCGGCACCGAGACGAGGATGGTCCCGGGCCCCACGATCAACCCCACACGGGACGACCCCGGCACATCGGGACCAAACGTGACGGTGATGCCGGACCCGTTGCCCTGGCCGGTCTCGGTCAGGGTGAAGGCGTTGTCCTTCCAGGCGACGGCAACCGTGCTGCCAGGCGTCACGTCCAGACGGACCGCGCCGTCGGGGGTCTGTCCGGGGGCGACGGCGATCAGCACCAGGGCGTCGGCCCCTCCCGCCCAGCTCAGCGTGGCGGACTCCTGGCCGCCGTCCTTGCCGCCGCTCACGGTCGCGGCCGACACCAGAGGGATGACGGTCTGCGGCTGCGGCGGGGACACGGTCAGCGCCGGCGGATAGACGTTGAAGTATTGCGCGCCGCTGACGGTGGACCGGTTGATGGCTTTCAGGGTGTAGGTCGTGCCCTTGGTTGCGCCCTCGGTTGCACCCTGGGTCGAACCTTGGGCCGCACCTTGGGCCGAACCCTGGGCCGAACCTTGGGTGGGGGGCGCGGCCCCGGTGGCCCCGGCGGGGCGCGTACCGCCGCTGCCGGCGCCACCGGGGCTGCCGGTGTCGTCGGCGGCGGCCTTCGCGGCGGGGCCGGGTCCGGGGCCGGGGCTGCTTGCCTTCGCCTCGCGGGACGCGGGCGGGCCGTTGGCGGGCGGGCCGGAGGGCGTGTCGCCGGTCGGCGGAGAGAGGGAGTCTGTCGGCGCCATGGCATGTGTCCTTGCGCATGTGTCCTTGCGTCGTGCGGGGCCCGGGGCCAGCGCGCGCGGCGGGCCGCGGGGTCGACAGCCTTGCCTTACCCTTGGATGCTAACCGGATCCGACACGCCGAGTCCGGGGGCCAGCGTCCCGGAAACCTGGACACGCATCCCAATCAAAATGCGCGTCTGGCTTTAGCCGACCGCCAGGGTCCGGATCCAGCGCGCCAGGGTGCCGCCGTCCTCCGGTCCGGGCGCCAGGGCCGCCAGCGCGCTGGCGTCGCCGCGCCGGGCGGCCGCCCGCGCCGCCCTGGGCGACAGGCCGAACGCCTGGCGGAAGAGCCGGCTGAAATGCTCCAGGTCCGTGAATCCGTGTTCGTAGGCGATGTCGCCAATGCGCCGGTCCGCCGAGACCGGATGGCTGAGCGCCATCAGGCAGCGCCACAGCCGCCGGCGGCGGATGTAGGCCCGCACCCCGCCCCAGGGCTCGAACTGGCGGTAGAGCTGACTGCGCGACAGATTCAGGTCGCGCATGATGGTGGCCGGCGTCAGCTCGGGCGCCTCCAGATGGTCTTCGATGTAGGCGCGCACCTGACGCCCCAGGTCGCGCCGCACCGACACCGGCGGGAGCGCCACGCCGGCGGTCGCCAGTCCGAGGCAGGTGGCGACCACACCGGCGGCGGCGACGCCGAGCGGCACCGCCTCGGGCAGCCGCAGGCGCGGCGCCTCGATCGTCAGGGCGACCATCTGGCGCGCCAGGATCGCGCCGGTCGCGGTGCGCCGGTCCAGCACCCGTCCGTGCAGGCTCCCAGGCTGTCGCTCCGCCGCCGGCACCGCGACGCGCGGCAGGATCAGGCTGATGGCCTCGTCACACCGGATCTGGAGGGCGGCGGGGGCCGCCAGGTCGAGGATGCCGATATCCATGGCCCGCAGGCCGATCGCCGCGCCGGGCCGAACGGCGACGACGGCGCCGCCGAGCACGAGGTGGATCAACAGATGGTCCAGGTCGTCGCTTTGGATGCGCGTCTCGGACCGGGTATAGCGTCCGCCGTCGACGCGGCTGTGGCAGAGCAGGAAACCCCCGAAGTGGTAGGCCGTAAACGTGGCGGCAAAGGCTCTGTTTTCGGTTAGATCGCAAATATCCATATCGAAGAGCGGCCCGATGGCCTGACGCCACGCCGCGACCCGTTCGGACCGGGGCGCCTCGGCGGTGGAAAAGCGGAAGGCGGGGACCGCCGCGCCGGGCTCCGGGGCGCCATCGGGTCGGCTCGCTAACGCCGAATCAGTCATAATATTCCCTCCTTGGTTGTAGGAGGGTTCAGTGTGCGCGCGGCCTCGTGACCTCATCTAGGGAAGATCGCCCGAAAACGTGTCTTTTGCGCGAGTTCGCGACCAAACACCGGTGCGCGCGCCCGACCGGTTGGCCGGCGGGACAGAGCCCCACTCCCCGGCCGCACCCCGCGCCCTGGCATCGCCGCCGCCCTGCCCTCATGTGTGACGAGACCACCGACATGGATGCGGCACACGGAGGGATGCATGGGTCTGCTGATCGACGGCGTCTGGCACCGCGACGACGAGACCGCCGGCCGCGGCGGCCGTTTCGAACGCCAGGCCAGCACCTTCCGCGACTGGATCAGCGCGGACGGGTCCACCCCTTACCCGGCGGCGGCCGGTCGTTATCACCTCTACGTCTCGCTGGCCTGCCCGTGGGCGCATCGCACGCTAATCGTGCGCCGGCTCAAGGGACTGACGGACGCGGTGGGCGTCTCGGTGGTCGACCCGTTGATGGGGGAGAGCGGATGGACGCTGCCCGAGGGCGCCGACCCCATCAACGGCGCCCGCGCCCTGCACGAGATCTATACCCGGGCGCGTCCGGACTACACCGGCCGGGTGACGGTGCCGGTGCTATGGGACACCCGGACCGGCACCATCGTCAGCAACGAAAGCGCCGACATCATCCGCATGCTGAACCACGGCTTCGGCGCCCTGGCCTCGGGGCCGGACCTGTACCCGGCGCCGCTGCGGGCCGAGATCGACCGCATGAACGCCAAGCTCTACGACACCCTGAACAACGGGGTCTACAAGGCCGGGTTCGCCACCACCCAGGCGGCCTACGAAGAGGCCGTGGCCGCCGTATTCGAGACCCTCGACGCCATGGAGGCACGGCTGGCGCACCAGCGCTACCTGGTGGACGGCGCGATCACCGAGGCCGACTGGCGCGCCTTCACCACCCTGATCCGCTTCGACGCCGTCTATCACGGCCACTTCAAGTGCAATGTCCGGCGCGTCGAGGACTACCCGAACCTCGCCGGCTACGTCCGTGAGCTGTACCAGGTGCCGGGGGTGGCCGCGACGGTCGACCTCGATCAGATCAAGCGGCACTACTACGCCAGTCACCGCCGCATCAACCCGACCGGCATCGTGCCCGTGGGCCCCGCGGTGGACTACGCGACACCCCATGGTCGCGACCGCCTGCGGGCGGCTTGACGCCCGCCGCCCGCGCTGCTTGTCTGTACGCCCGCGCCAGACAGACCCAGGATCAGGCAACAGGCAACAGGCAACAGGCAACAGGCAACAGGCAACAGGCAACAGGCAACAGGCAACAGACAGGGTGCCCCGGCGATGAGCGAGACGACCATCGGTTTCGACGACTTCCTGAAGGTGGACATCCGCGTCGGCCGTATCGTCGCCGCCGAGCCCTTCCCCGAGGCCCGCAAGCCCGCGTTCAAGATGCGCATCGACTTCGGACCGGACATCGGCGAGCGCAAGACTTCGGCCCAGGTCACCGACCACTACACCCCGGAGACGCTGGTGGGCCGCCAGGTGATCGCCGTCGTCAACTTTCCGGCCAAGCAGATCGGCCGGTTCATGAGCGAATGCCTGGTGCTCGGGCTGCCCGACGCCGAGGGCCGGGTGGTGCTGCTCGGCCCCGACCACGCGGTTCCCCTGGGCGGGCGCATGCACTGACCGCGGTCCCGCCCTATCCGGGGATCGCTGGCGCGGTCGAGGGCGCGCAAGAGGTGACGGGGGTTGCGCCCCGATGCCGGCACGGCGCCCCGAGGTCGCCGCGCGACAGACCGAAAGGCGCGCCGCTGTCGTCGGTCGGCCGGCACTCCGCGGCGGCGGCAGCGGACCGGACGACCCCGGCCCATCGTGACTTAGAGCAGATCGCGCCAAAACGGAATCGTGCCGCGATCCCATTTTGGCGCGTGACTCTGCTCTAAAATCAATAATGTAGAGCCGATTCACGTTCGAAACCGGACCGCATCTGCGGTTCCGATTTCGAACAATCGGCTCTAAGGTCAGGCGCCCGCGTCATCCGGCGCCGTTCGGGCGGCGCCGTTCCGCAGATCTTGCGTGCAAGACGACAAAAAAGCCGCCCGGAGGCGGCTCTTTTCTTGTCGCCGATTTGCTCGGCATTGGCGTCCCCTAGGGGATTCGAACCCCTGTTGCCGCCGTGAGAGGGCATCGGCAACAGGCGATGCATAGTAAAAACAATGAGTTAGCGCCATTCTGTAGTAAAGCGATGTAGTAAGGTTTTGGGCTCTCGGCCGTGTGGCCTGACGGCCACGGTCAAACGGAACCATCGCGCTCATGGTGACCCCGAATGCCCGTTTTATCCAGTGCAAAAATCCGAGCGCCCATCGAAGACTCGGCACCACCCGTGTCCCCCCTCTGCCCCCTCTGGGCCACCGCCGGGATGGATCGTCATTGCAGGCTTGTATCTAGGCGGATACACTGCGGGCCATGTACACGATCCTCCGCACGGACGTCTTCGACGCATGGCTGGCGGGCCTGAAGGACCACACGGCCAAGGCCCGCATCCTGGTCCGCGTCCGGTCGGCTGAACGCGGCCATTTCGGCGACTGCAAGTCGGTCGGCGGCAAGGTGTCGGAGATGCGCATCGACGTCGGCCCCGGCTACCGCGTCTATTTCACCCGCCAAGGCAGCGTCGTTTACGTGCTGTTGTGCGGGGGCGATAAGTCATCCCAGGCGCGGGACATCAAGCGCGCCCAGGACATGGCCGCCCATCTGGACGAGGCCCTTCCGGGCGAGGAGTAAGCGATGACGATCAAGACCGCCCCCTTCGACGCGGCCGACTATCTGACCGATGACGAGTCCATCGCCGCGTATTTGACCGCTGCCCTCGAAGACCCCGACCCGGACACCTTCCTGGCCGCCGTGAAGGACGTGGCCCGCGCCCGGGGCATGGCGCAACTGGCCCGCGACACCGGGCTGGGCCGGGAAAGCCTGTACAAGGCGCTGTCCCCGGGGGCCAAGCCGCGCTTCGAGACCGTGGTCAAGGTCGCCCATGCCCTCGGCGTGCGGCTGGAGGCGAAGCCGCTGCATCCGGCCTGATCCGATGGTCCGCGTGCGTCCGAATGGGGTGTACCCCAGTCGGTCACTTTCATCGGACACCTGACCCTAGGGTTTCCGTGTCCGATTTGGGTTGCTTTTGGGTTTTCGGACGGGGTAAGGTCCGTGGTCTAGACCCTATTCGGACGCAAAGGGGGCGATCATGACGGACGTTGGCTACATCCGGGTGTCCACCGTGGACCAGAACACCGACCGGCAGTTGGAGGGCGTGACGGTCGCGAAGACCTTCACCGACAAGGCCAGCGGGGGCAGCAAGGACAGACCGGCCCTGCATGCCCTCCTTGAGTACGTCCGGGAGGGGGACACCGTGCACGTCCACTCCATCGACCGGCTGGCCCGCGACCTGGGGGACCTGCTGTCCCTGTTGCAGACCTTCACCGGCAAGGGCGTGTCCGTGGTGTTCCACAAGGAGCGCCTGACGTTCACCGGAGAGGACAATCCGTTCCAGACCCTTCAGCTTCAGGTGATCGGGGCCGTGGCCCAGTTCGAGCGGGCCATCATCAAGGAGCGGCAGAGGGAAGGGATTGCGAAGGCGAAGAACAGGGGCGTCTATCGGGGCCGGAAGCCCAGCATTGATGTTGCCCAGGTGAAGGCGATGCACCAGGACCGGGGGCTTTCTCCCAGTGCCATTGCCAAGGAACTGGGGATCGCCCGGTCTTCGGTCTATCGGGTTCTGGGGGAGGTGGCACAAGACTGACGTTCATCAAGCGGGCAAGGAACTGGAGGGGGTGGCCGAATTGTCGGCTGCCCCCTTCGTGGTTCTGGGGGTCGAACGACAGCATCCGGTCACCGAGCGCCACCCTAGCGGCTTCCCTAGCGGCTTCGCCGCATTGCCGCATTCTGATGCGCCCCTGACAAACAGGAAACCGGAACCATGAACGACCAAGCCACTGCGTTGACCATCACCCCCATCAATGGCGAACCCCGCATCCTGGACACCGACCTTGCGGTCAAGCTGGGGTATGAGCGGCCCCGTGCGATCCGCCAGATCATCGAGCGTTATATCTCCCACCTGTCCAGCCTGGGATACCTTGCGCCACACCGTGTGGCGCAACTCCGGTCAAACGGTGCCACTCACTTCGTTGACGCCTACTACCTGAACCGCAAGCAGGCCCTCTTCATCATCACCCAGGCGGGACGGCAAACCCGTCGAAATGACGGGTTAGGTCCGGCACGTCACCGTATTTCCCCGGGGAAACACCGGGGTAATCCTAACGTCGCGAAACGCGACCTTTGACGTTCGGAGCCGGGGCCGGGGAAATACCGGGTCCTTACGGCCGGTGGAGCAAGGGGGTGAACGAAACGGTCACCCCTTCGGCTGGCGGCCCGCAGTCCATCAAGATCATCCCCGAGCGGGACGGGGGTGGGTGGGGTGGTGGATGGCCGATCCAATTAAAGCCCACTCTAGAAGAATGGTGCGACCTTCGGACTCCGTGTCCCGCTAGGAAGCCCCAGGAGTGGCCTTCTCCGCTTTCCTGGTGTCATCATAGCCCGGAGAGAGAAGGCCCCTCAGTGGCCCGGAAACGGGCAGGAATGAGGTGGTCTAGGTGTTGTGGGGTGGAGGGGGTGGAGGCTACCATATCTATTACCCCTCACTCTAGGAAGATGGTGCGACATTCGGGCCAGTGTCCCTGAGGTTACCCCTTCCCCTTGGAAGATGATGCCACCTTCGGATCACTGTCCAGCCACTGCGTTCACACCAATTGCAAGCCAGTCTCATTTGCAGAAGGGCGGGCCTCAGGGTGGGTGTATCGGTCCTTTTCCGAAGGTGACAGCACCACCCCAGCACCACCATCGCCCCCTTAAATGACAACCATTCTCAACAAGGAACCTGCCGCCATGCCCACCAGCGAAGCGACCAAGGTCTACCTCAAGCCCACCCCTGGGATCACCCGCAACACCTTCGGCATCACCCCCGCTGATCGCCGGGTGTTGGACAGCATCACCCGGGCCTATGAGACCGAGAAGGGCATCAGCCCGTCCCAGGCCCTGGTCTACTCCATCGCCCTGAACCTCCTGGCCTCCGAGGTCCGCCGCTCCGCTGGCCGGGGAACCCTTCCGCTCCACCCCGATCTTCGCCCCTGTCATCCGTAGGGGCCACCGTCCCCTGTCATCGCCCTCAGTCCCCACCCGGGTCTGGGGGTTTTTCTTTGCCCACACCAACCGGATCACCACCACCATGACCACTCCGACCATCACCGTGATCGACGCCATCATGGGCGCGGGGAAGACCACCTTCGCTCATGCGTCCATGAAGAAGACCGTGGCGGCCCACACCCAGGCCGCTTCGCGGCTTTCCAACCCCACCTGGGACGACTACGCCAGCGAAGCGTCCAGCGAAGCGTCCAACGACAACGGCCCCGTTCCTGCCCCCCGGTTCATCTACGTCACCCCGTTCCTGGATGAGGTCCAGCGGGCCAAGGATGCCTGCCCCGACCTGGACTTCCAAGACCCCCGGTCCATCGACGGTCGCCCGAAGTGGCTACACTTCGAGGCCCTGTTGAAGGACGGCCAGAACATCGCCACCACCCATGCCCTGCTGCCCTTCCTGTCGGACGAGGGCATCCAGGCCATCCGGGATCATGGCTACAGGCTGGTGGTGGACGAGGCCCTGGAGGGCATCGACCTTCACCGCACCCTGACCACCAAGGAGATCGACCACCTGCTTCGGGAACGCTGGATCGTGGTGGACCCGGACACCGGGGCCGTCCGGTGGATTTATGGTGACCACCAGGGTCACCGCTTCGAGGATGTTCAGCGGCTGGCCCGCACCGGCTCCCTGTTCCTGGTGGAAGGGAAGTTCCTGGTCTGGGAGTTCCCCAAGGCGGCCCTGGACGCCTTCCGGGAAATCACCATCCTGACCTACCTTTTCGAGGGCTCCACCCTGTCGGCCTACTTCCGGGCCAATGACTACCCCTATCACGTCCTGGGGATCGACCGGGACGGCACCCTACGGCCACGGGAGGAGGTGAACGAAGGGGCCATCAAGGCGGTGATCCGCCAGCGGCTGACCATCTACGAGGGGCCGAAGAACGCAATCGGTGCCTTCAGGCCGAAGGGTGCCAAGCGGGGCAGTCAGAAGTTCACCGTGGCCCACCTGAGCGGCATGTCGCCCGAGAAGATGAAGACGGTGGCGAACAGCGTCAGGTTCTTCATCGAACGGGACGCCAAGGCCCCGGCGAAGGACGTGGCCTGGACGACCTTCAAGGAGTTCAGGGAACGCCTGACCGGACGAGGGTTCAGCGACCCCGATTGCTTCATCCCGGTCAATGCCCGGGCGTCCAATGACTGGTGCCACAAGACCACCATGATCTACCTCGCCAACAGGTTCCCGAACCCGGTGCTGACCCGCTACATCCAGGACAAGGGCCAGGATCATTCCGCCGACCTGTTCGCCTTGTCGGAAATGCTCCAGTGGCTGTGGCGGGGGTGCATCCGGGTGAAGGATGGCCCGTCCATGACGGTGTTCATCCCGTCCGAACGGATGCGCTCCCTGCTGAAGGCATGGCTGGAGACCGACACCATCCCGGAGCTTCTGGAGCGCCTGGACGGCGGGGTGAGGACGCCAGCTTCCTCAGCGGCCTGATTTTCCATTCACTTTCAACAGCTTACAGACCCCTGCCGTAAAGGGAGGGGGGAGGCTGTCTTGAGGTCAACAGCGCCCTGATCGGCGGTGGTGGAGGCCACGGCTTCGCCGCTCCGCTGGACCACCCCCGGGGCGCTGGCCCTGTCTTCCAACACCGTCATCGGCACGGGCACCGCCCGGCCAGTCAACCAAGGAAACCGACCATGACCCACACCACCGCTTCACTGGACACCATCAACGCTTCGCTGGAACACCTGAAGACCACCGCCCTGACCGTCCCGCCCCTGACGGCCCTGGCCTGGGAGATCAACGACGCACACCAGGAGGTCCAGGACCACGCCAAGGGGATGCTGCTGGCCGCCAAGAGGGCCGGTGAGAAGCTGCTGGAGGCGAAGGAGGAGGGTAAGCGCACCGGCGAAATCCCCCACGGCCAGTTCCAGGCGTGGATCGAGGCGCACTGCCGGTGCAGCTACACGAGCGCCCTCCGTTACATGCAGGTGGCCAAGCGTTTTCAAAAACACCCCGCGGGGTGTTTTTCGGACCTCGCGGACGTGTCCATCCGCCAGTTCCTGGACATCAAGGACAAGCCCAAGCCCACCCCGGCCACCCAGCCCTTCACCCAGGCGGACGCTGAGTACGCCCAGAAGCTCCATGCCATGTCCACCCGTGGCACCGAGCATGAAGCCGCCGTGGCCCAGACCAAGCTGGACACCTTCGCCAAGCAGTTCGGCATGACCGGCGAACAGGTGGTCGAGAAGGCCGAACAGGTGAACCCCACGCCTGAGCCCACCACCCCGCACGAGCGGGGCATGAACGCACTCATCAACGAGCTTGAACGGAAGTTCAGCAAGTTCACACGCAAGCAACTGCTTGCCGTGATTGCGGACCTCATCACGAAACTTGGTGAAACGAAATGACCCACGCGAACAAGATCGAAATCTCCATGAGCGAATACCAGTCGCTTCTGGACATCAAGCGGAAGGCGGAAGCTGCGGGCTTCCTCTCCGACTTCTCCAACACCCTGGCGCGCACCATCGAACAGCGCCTCGCCCACTTCCGCCAGCCCCTGTTTCCGAACCCAACAACCGGGAGGACAGCGTCGTCCGTCCACGGTGTCCTGAAGGCGCTGGCCTGCTGACGGTCGCCATCGGCGATGCCGCTTGGTGTCGTTCCCGGGGGGTCACTGGTGTCTGCCATAGACATCGGGCCGCCCGGGGCGCTCCAGTGTCGGGGACCAAGCCCATCCTGGTCCTGCCCCCACTCGGAAGGCCAGAACCGGTCACACGCCCGCCCATCCCCCATTGAGCATTCCGCCCCATTGCCGGTATGCTCGCCCGACAAACCGTATAGGGGGAGGGAGATAGCCTTGGTCAACGGAGACGTTGCAAAACGCCTGTGGGCAACAGCGGATCAACTGTGGGCCAATACCGGCCTGAAGCCGGGGCAGTTCTCCACCCCCGTCCTGGGGCTGATCTTCCTGCGCTATGCCGAGAAGCGGTTCGCCGAGGCGGAGGCCAAGCTGGGTCCGGTGGGGTCCGGTGGACGCCGCAAGGTGAAGAAGGAAGACTACCACGCCGAAGGTGTCATCTTCCTGCGACCGGAGGCCCGGTTCTCTCACCTCCAGAGCCTGACCGAGGGCGACAACATCGGCCGGGCCATCAACGACGCCATGAAGGCCATCGAGGAGGAGAACCCGGACCTGAAGGGTGCCCTGCCCAGGACCTACACCCAGATCGAAAACTGGGTGCTGGTGGAACTCCTCCGCCTTCTCGGTCCCGTGGACCTGACCGGGGACGCCTTCGGCAAGGTCTATGAATACTTCCTGGGCGAGTTCGCCTTGCGGGAGGGCCAGAAGGGCGGGGTCTTCTACACCCCGGAATCCATCGTCAAGCTGATCGTGGACATCATCGAACCGTACCACGGGCGCGTCTATGACCCCGCCTGTGGGTCGGGGGGCATGTTCGTCCACTCCGCCGACTTCGTCCAACGCCACGGCAAGAGCGCGGTCCAGGACATCAGCATCTTCGGGGTGGAGAAGGACCAGACCACCGTCAACCTGAACAAGATGAACCTCGCCGTGCATGGCCTGTCCGGTCAGGTGGTGGTGGCCAACACCTACTACGAAGACCCCCATAAGGCCGTGGACAAGCTGGGGGGCCGGTTCGACTACGTCATGGCCAATCCGCCCTTCAACGTCTCCGGGGTGGACAAGGAGCGCCTGGAGGGCGACCCCCGCTTCCCCTTCGGCATCCCCAGGCCGGACAATGCGAACTACCTGTGGATACAGCTTGTCTACGCTGCCCTGAACGACCGAGGCCGGGCCGGGTTCGTCATGGCCAACTCCGCCGGGGACGCCCGGGGCAGCGAACAGGCCATCCGCCAGAAGCTGATCGAGTCCGGCGCGGTGGACGTGATCGTCTCGGTGGGGCCGAACTTCTTCTACACCGTGACGCTGCCCTGCACCCTGTGGTTCCTGGACAAGGGCAAGGCCGCGACCGAACGCGGCGACACCGTGCTGTTCGTGGATGCCCGGGCCATCTACCGCCAGATCGACCGCGCCCATCGGGACTTCACCCCCGGGCAGATCGAGGTCCTGGCCAACATCGTGCGCCTGTACCGGGGCGAGGAGATGGAACTGATCCAGGGCAGCTTCGACCTGCTGGCCGAGAAGGGCCTGACCAAGGGGTATGTGGACGTGCCCGGCCTGTGCAAGGTGGCCACCCGGGCGGACATCGCAGCGCAGGGGTGGTCCCTCAATCCGGGCCGCTACGTGGGCGCCGCCGAACGGGAGGCGGAGGACGTGGACTTCGCCGTCCGCCTGGAGGAGTTGAACGAGGAACTGGAGGTTCTGAACACCGAGGCGCGGGAGTTGGAAGGCCGGATTGCCGAGAACGTGGTGGCGGTGTTGGAGGGGGGCAGATGAGAGCGGCTTGGCAAAATGTTCCACTTGGGGAGTTTGTCAGGCTTCAGAGAGGATATGACTTGCCGGAGCGAAGCCGATGCAGGGGGCATGTTCCGGTTGTTGGGTCTGCGGGCATCAATGGTTACCATAATGTAGCTCGGGTTAAAGGTCCGGGTGTAGCCATCGGAAGAAGTGGCGCGTCCTTTGGTAAAGTTAGCTTTGTATCCGATGATTTTTGGCCTCACAATACAGCTTTATTTGTGACAGACTTTCTGGGAAATGACCCGAAATATGTTGCGTATGCGCTCAAAATTCAGGATTTCGATTGTTACAATTCAGGTAGCGCACAGCAATCTCTTAATAGGAACTATTTGTATAGCTGCAAACTTCGAGTCCCACCTCTCCCCACCCAGCGCCGCATTGCCTCCATCCTGTCCGCCTATGACGACCTGATCGAAAACAACACGCGGCGCATCGCCATCCTGGAGGAAATGGCCCGGCGGCTGTACGAGGAGTGGTTCGTTCGGTTCCGCTTCCCGGGGCATGAGGACGCCACCTTCAGGGACACCGAGCTTGGCCGGGTGCCTGAGGGGTGGGAAATCAGGCCGGTGTCTGAAACGTTTGACATCGTCGGGGGTGGCACTCCTTCGAAAAAACAAGTCGAGTACTGGGACGGCGGAACGATCAACTGGTACGCGCCGACGGATTTGACCCGCGAAGGCACGGCCTTCATGGACAAGTCGGGGAATCAGATTACGGAAATAGGGCTGAAGAAAAGCTCCGCCAAGCTGTTTCCTGCTATGTCTGTGATGATGACAAGCCGCGCTACCATCGGAGCTATTTCTATCAACACGACTACGGCATGTACGAACCAGGGATTTATAACGTGTCTGCCGAACAGCAGTTTCCCGCTGTACCTTCTTTTCCATTGGCTCCATGCGAACGTCGAAAAGTTTGTTGGCCTGGGCACTGGAGCGACCTTCAAGGAGATAACAAAGGGTACATTCAAGACCATTCCAGTTTTGGTGCCGCCAAGGCCCGTTACAGAGCAATATCAGTTAAATGTCGCGCCAATGTTTGATTTGGTCCTCCGACTTCAGCGCAAAAACGCCAACCTCCGCGCCCAACGCGACCTTCTGTTACCCAAGCTGGTTTCGGGAGAGATCGACGTAAGCGAGGCCCCGTTACCGACCCGGGAGATCGCCGCCCAATGACCCCGCCGTCTCCCGCCCATGACTACTCCGAGGACACGCTGGTGGAACAACCGGCCATCGCGTTGTTCGAGGCCCTGGGATGGGAGACGGCTACCCTGTATCACGAATGGGCATCGGGGACGTCCAGCATAGGGCGCCGGGCCAGGACCGAGGTGGTGCTGACGGCGCGCCTTCGGGCCGCCCTGGAGCGCCTGAACCCAACCCTGCCGTCCGATGCCCTGGATCAGGCCATCGAGGAGGTGACGCGCGACCGCTCCCGCATGGTGCCGGTCAACGCCAACCGCGAGGTCCACGCCCTGTTGCGGGACGGGGTGAAGGTGCGGGTGACCGATCCGCGCGGCGGAATGGTTACCGAGACCGTGCGCCTGATCGACTGGCGCGACCCGGCCGCCAACGACTTCCTGCTGGCCTCCCAGGTCTGGGTTCAGGGGGAGATGTACACACGCCGCTGCGACCTGATCGGCTTCGTCAACGGCATCCCGGTGCTGTTCGTGGAACTGAAGGCCAGCCACAAGACCCTGAAGGCCGCCTATGACGACAACCTGACCGACTACCGCGACACCATCCCCCAGCTATTCGTCGCCAACGGCTTCGTGATCCTGTCCAACGGGTCGAAGACGGTGATCGGCAGCACCTTCGCCCCCTGGGACCACTTCCACGACTGGACGCGGATCAACGACGAGGGGGAGACCGGCGTGGTCTCCCTGGAGACCGTCATCCGGGGCACCTGCACCCGGGAGCGGCTGCTGGACATCGTCGAGAACTTCACGGTGTTCGAGGAGGCCAAGGGCGGCCTGATCAAAAAGATCGCCAAGACCCACCAATACCTGGGCGTCAACAAGGCCATCGCCGAGGTGGGGCGGGTCAACCAGAGGCCAGAGGGGGAGCCGGGGCGCCTGGGGGTGTTCTGGCATACCCAGGGGTCGGGGAAGTCGCTGTCGATGGTGTTCTTCTCGCGCAAAATCCTGCGCACCGTGCCGGGCAACTGGACCTTCGTCATCGTCACCGACCGGGACGAACTGGACGATCAGATTTACAAGACCTTCGCGGTCACCGGGGCGGTCCAGGGGGTGGAGACCCACGCCACCAGCGGGGCACACCTGAAGGAACTGCTGACCCAGGATCACCGCTTTGTCTTCACCCTGATCCACAAGTTCGGCACCCGGGACGGTGCCGCCTATCCCAAGCTCTCCGACCGGCGGGACATCATCGTCATCACGGACGAAGCCCACCGCACCCAGTACGACACCCTGGCCATGAACATGCGGACAGCGTTGCCCCATGCGGCCTTCCTGGGGTTCACGGGGACGCCGCTGATCGCGGGTGAGGAGCGGACCCGGGAGGTCTTCGGCGACTACATCTCCATCTACAACTTCGCCCAATCCATCGCCGATGGGGCCACGGTGCCTCTGTACTACGAGAATCGCATTCCCGAGTTGCAGTTGACCAACAGTGCCCTCGGGGACGACCTGGAAAAGCTCCTGGAGGACGCGGCCCTTGATGAGGATCAGGAACACAAGGTGCAGCGGGTCTTCGCCCGGGAATACCACCTGATCACTCGGGAGGACCGCCTGGAGGCCATCGCCCGGGACCTGGTGCTCCACTTCACGGGTCGGGGCCACCAGGGCAAGGCCATGATGGTCTGCATCGACAAGGCGACCGCCGTTCGCATGCACGACAAGGTCCGGGCGCACTGGGCGGCCCACCTCGCGGCCCTGAAGGCCACGCTCCCCACCGTGGACGCGGTGGAGCGGGACGCCCTCCAGGCCACCATCGCCCGCATGGAAACGACCGACATGGCGGTGGTGGTCTCCCAGGCCCAGAACGAGGTCTCGGAACTGGCCGAAAAGGGCCTGGATATCAAACCGCACCGCAAGCGGATGATCGAGGAGGACCTGGACGAGAAGTTCAAGGACGCGGACGACCCGCTGCGGCTGGTGTTCGTGTGCGCCATGTGGATCACCGGCTTCGACGTGCCGTCGTGTTCGACGATCTACCTGGACAAGCCGATGAAGAATCACACCCTGATGCAGACCATCGCCCGCGCCAACCGGCGGTATCCGGGCAAGGAAGCGGGCTTGATCGTGGACTATGTCGGGGTGTTTCGGAAGCTCCAGGAGGCCCTGGCCCTCTATGGCGGGGTTCCGGGGGCGGGCAAGGACGACACGCCGATCAAGGACAAGTCCGAGCTTGTGGAGTACCTGAAGCACCTGATCGCCCAGACCCACGCCTTCCTGAATGAACGCGGGATCGACGTTGAAGCGATCAGGGCCGCCGATGGCCTGGACAAGATCGCCCGCCTGGACGACGCGGTGGACACGTTGATCGACTCCGACGACACCAAGAAGGCGTACCTGAACCATGCCCGGGTGGTCTCGCGGGTCTATCGGGCCATCCTGCCGGACACGGTGGCCAACGCGGTCGCCCCCGACGCCGTGCTGATTTCCGTGCTGGCCCAGAAGATCAAGGCCCTGACGCCAGCGCCGGACATCTCCCATGTGATGCAGGACGTGGAAGACCTGTTGGACCGTTCCGTGGCCCCGGTGCCCTACGTGATCGACACGTCATCGGATGAGCCGCTGTTTGATCTTGGTCAGATCGACTTCGAGACGCTCCAGGAGCAGTTCGCCACCGGCCGCAAGAGGACGGAGGCGGAGAAGCTGCGGTCCCTGCTGAACCAGAAGCTGGAGAAGATGGTGGCCCAGAACCCGACCCGGGCCGATTTCCTGGAGCGGTTCCAGCGCCTGATCGACGCCTACAACGAGGCCAGCCTGAACATCGAAGCCTTCTTCCGGGAACTGGTGACGCTGACCAAGGACCTGTCCGAGGAGGACCAGCGGGCCGTGCGGGAGGAGTTGACCGAGGAGGAACTGGCCCTGTTCGACATCCTGACCAAGCCCGAACCCGACCTGACCAAGGCGGAGAAGGCGGAGGTCAAGAAGGTCTGCAAGGCCCTGCTGGAGACCCTGAAGGCGGAGAAGCTGGTTCTGGACTGGCGCCGCAAACCCCAGGCCATCGGTGACGTGCTGCGGACCATCGAGATCGTTCTGGACCAGGGCCTTCCCGAGACCTACACCGAGGCGGTGTACGAGAAGAAGTGCAACATGGCCTTCCAGCACTTTTTCGAGAAGTACGCGGGCAACCGGGCGCCGGTGTATGAGGCGGCCTGATCCTCCGCCCGCCCCCCCCTACACCCCGAACGCCACCGTCTCCACCCACCGCTTCAGGTCGGCCGCGTCGTGCCCGGCGGAATAGACCCGATAGGACAGGCTGACCGGGCGGTGGCCCAACAGGCGCACGGCGATGTCCTCGGGGCAGCCCGACCGCTCCAGGGCGGTGGTGAAGCACTTCCGCAGGGAGTGGAAGGTCTTGCCCTCGGGCAGCGCCAGCGTCTTGCCCAGGCGGCTGAAGCGCACCGACAGCGCCTTGGCGTTCACGTCCTGGGGCACGGTGACATCGGCAAGCCGGGGATGGACGGGGACAATGCGGCGGGCGTTGACCGTCTTGCCGCCCTCCAGGTCAAAGCATTCCACCCCGCCCACCGTATGCCGCTTGGCGGTCAGGCATTCGTTCAACCGAAGGCCGGAGTACAGCGAAACCAGCGCCACCGCGTGCAAGGCCGGATCGGCTTCCAGCGCCGCGAACAGACGCTGGAGTTCATCCCCGGTGAACACTTCGTAGCCCCTGGCCGCGTGCCCACGCTTCCCGGCCGCCTGCTGAAGGCCCCGGAAGGGGTTGCTGGGTGGGTTCTCCTCCAGCCGGTGCGCCCAGTCCCAGAGGTGCGACATGACCGTCACATGGCGCTTCACGGTGTCCCTGGCCTTGCCCTGGGCGACCGTATCCAGCCACTGGACCGCCTGTCGCCGGGTGACGCCGGTCAGGGGGTGATCGCCGTTCCCCTGCGCCCATTGCCGCAGGGAGGCCCGATAGTTCGTCTCGGTGGTGGCGCTGCGCTTCGGGTTGTGGGTCAGGTAGTCGTCCAGAACCTCGGAGGCGACCGGAAGGCCCTGAAGGTGGTCGCGCACGGCCCGCACCCGGGGATCATCCTCGTCCGCGTCTTCGGCCGTCAGGGCATCCATGATCCGCTGAAGGTCCGGGGGCGTGATGTCGTCCCCGTCCGGTGCCGGGGTCACCGATCCCATGCGCTTCAGATGGGCACGCCACGCCTCGTAGGAGGCGTCTGGAGGGCTGTCCGCCTGTCCCTGGAGGTGACGTGCGAAGACGGCTCGCGCCTCCTCCAGGACGTCCCAGCGGCGTTTACGGGCCTCGTTGAGATCGGCCGTGCCCAGCGCCCGTTGATAGACCGGGCTGCCGAAGGCTTTGCGCAATTGGCTGGGGACCGGGATGCGCGCGTACCAGCGACCGCCGATGCGGTAGAGGTAGCGCCGATCCGGTTTGGAGGTGTCCGCCTGGGTGCGGGACCGGGCTCGACTCCGGCCCGGGAGGGAGGGTTCCGGCATGGGAGGATTTCCTTGACAGACCATCTTCTGACAACCGCCGGGAAGGGCCATTGTAGTAAAGGTCTGTAGTAAGGCAACCCCGCAGAAACCCTTAAGTTATGGCGTCCCCTAGGGGATTCGAACCCCTGTTGCCGCCGTGAGAGGGCGGTGTCCTAGGCCTCTAGACGAAGGGGACCCGAGGCCGGACGCGATCGCGTCGGGTCGTGATGGATAGAGGATCCGGCCCCCGCGATGCAAGCGGTTTTTTTTGACGCGCCGTGCGGCCCGGGCCCCGGCGCCGGTCAGGTCCCGTCCCCACTCGCCGCCGACGCCCCAGCACCCCCTCCGTGCCCACGCCTCTCCAGCGCCCGCGTCAGGGCACCCAGGCCCACCAGCGCCGCGCCCAGCCCCAGGAACGACAACGCCCGCCACAACCCGGTGAGCTGGGCCATGTCGACCAGGAACACCTTGAGCGTCACCGCCAGCAGCAGCCCCAGCCCGGCGCGCCGCATCGCCGCCTGGCCCAGGCGCGCCCCGGCGCCCAGCAGCGCCACGGCGAACAGCAGCCACAGCACCGAATAGGCGTAGAGTTCCGCGTCCGCGACCGGGGCCGCCGACAGATCCGATCCGGCGAAGCCGTGCCGCACGCACAGGGTCAGCCACAGGCCCAGCAGCCCGACCGCCACCGGCGCGCCGACCCGCCGCGGCCACGACCCCGCCGGCGCCCGCGCGGCCCACCCCCCGAGCAGGGCGGCCGGCGTCCCGTATAGCGGCAGCAGCAGGTTGATCAGCGGCCACGACCCGACGGGATCCCCGGTGAGCACGGGGTTCCCGGTCGTGACCGGGCCGACCAGCACGGCCAGCGCGGCGCCCCCCGCCAGCACGATCTCCGCGCCCCGAATCGCCGGCCGGTCGATCCGCGCATCGGCGGACCGCCACCCCTGGAGCAGGACCGCGCCAAGCAGCCAGGCGTTGACGTGGGCCGCCCATTCCGCCGCCGTCACCGGTCCGCCGGCAAGCCCCGGCCCGGCCATCAGGTGGCGGACCTGAAGCGACACCAGCAGCACCGCGAGCGCCACCGCCCCGCCCTCCAGCACCATCACCACACGGCCGTCGGCGCGCGACAGGAAGGCCCGTGCCGCCCAGGCGAAGGCCAGCGCGGGCACGCCGTAGCCATAGAGCAGCCAGGTCGCCACACCGCCGGCCGCGATCGGGTAGTCGAGCACATAGGGGTTCAGGACCAGCCGAACCAGCACCAGGGCGGCCATCACCAGCGCGGCGCCGCGCAGGCCCGGCACCCGCCCCAGGCCCAGGCGGCCCTCGACCCAGGCCACCGCCGGCACGGTGAGGGAGAGCGCCACGGTCAACCACGCCTGCTCCAGCGCCAGCGCAGCGGCGATGGCGACGGCCGCCAGCACGCCCACGGCGTGGACGCCCAGCGCGCCCGGCTGCCGGCCCGCCAGCCGCCCCGCCGCCAGCAGCGACAGCCCGCCCAGGGCCAGGGCCAGCGCCGCCCAGGCCAGGTCGATCCCGGCCCCGCCCACACGCCAGTAGGCCACCGCCAGCAGCAGCAGCGGCGTGGCCGTCGCCAGCCCGGCCCAGGCCATGGGCCGGGTCGTGCGCGGGGTCTGCAGATGGGCCCCCAGGGCCACCAGCGCACCGTGAGCCGTGGCGAAGACCAGGAACGCCCGCACGCTGTCCGGCAGCGGCGGGCTCAGCAAGGCGTTCGGCGTCGTCGGCGGCGTGCCGACCAGATCCCAGCCGGCCAGCGTCACCAGCGCGGCCGCCACCGGTGCCGTCGGCGGCCCCCACAGCGCCGGATCACGGCCGCCGATCCACAGGCCGCCGGCCGTCAGCGCCAGCAGGGCGGCCAGCGGCGCCGCCGCCTGGTCGGTCGCCAGCGCCATCAGCGCCAGCAGCGCGGCGGTGAAGGCCCAGACCGCTTCCGTCAGCCGCCGCGTCGCCGCGTCGTCGCGCGGCGCCGCGAGGGCCGCCGGCAGCCCCGCCAGCGGCAGCCCGACCCGGGCCACCGTCGCGATCGCCACCGCCGCCAGCAGGAACAGCGCCAGCACGCCCTCGTCGCCGGGCTTCATCGGGCCGGCCAGGAACAGCACCAGCCACAGCGTGTTGCCGGCCAGAGCCAGGGCGCCGGTCCACGGCCACGGGCGCCAGCGCGGCAGCAGCGCCGCCGCCAGCGTCAGCGCGAGCAGGTATCCGAACAGGGGCTCCGGGGCCGGCGCCGTGGCCTGCACCAGGGCCGGCACGGCGTAGCCGCCCAGCAGGCCGAGCCCGGCCACGAACGGTCCGTGCAGCAGCGCCAGGCCGAGGCCGGCCAGCGCCACCGCCCCCAGCCCCACGAAGGCCACCGGGGCGCCAATCAGGCCATACAGGCCGTGCGCGGCGTACAGGCTGGCGAACAGGCTGGACAGGCCGGCGGCGGTCAGGGCGACGGCGGCGCGGCGCCCGGGCAGGCCGCCCGAATCCGGCGCGCTGCGCTGGCGCACCCACGCGCCCAGGACCAGCAGGCCGAACCCCAGCAGCCCACCCAGGACGCAGCGCAGGGCCTCGGTCAACCAACCCTCGTCGACGGCGTACTTGACCAGGAACGCGCCGCCCAGGGCCAGCGCCACCCCGCCCAGCCAGATCAGCCAGCGCTCGGACAGGGCGCGTTCGACACCCCCCGGCCCGGTGCCGGCGCGGGCGCCACGCCCCGGCGCGGGGGCGGCACCGGAGGCCTCGGTCTCGAACGGCGCATCGCCCTCGGGCGCCGCCGCCGGCCCGGGCGGATGGTCCTCGGCCGGCGTCGCGCCGGTTTCGGGCGCGCGCTCGACCGGCGGCGCCGCGGCGGCTTCGGGCGCGGCCCGACCGGCCAGCGCGGCCTCCAGCCGGGCCAGGCGCGCCGCCGTCGCGCGCTGGTCGCGCGCCACCCCCGCCACCCAGACCAGCGCCCAGATCGCAAGCAGTGGCGGCCCCAGCACCAGCAGGGCGGCCAGCAGGAACAGGCTGTCCATGGCTCCCGGCCCCCCTTCGCCGCGTCGGGTTGCGGCCTCTCAGGATAGCGGCGCCGCGTCGGCCTGTCCCGTGCGCTCGCCGCTACCGCATCAGGTCCTTGATGTACTGCGGCAGGGCGAAGCAGGCACGCTGGATCTCGGGCGTCCAGTAGCGCGTGTGCAGGTCCAGCCCGGCCACCCGATCGGTCACCGTCTCGGCCGAGAGGTCGCGGGTGGCCGGATCCTTGCTGGCCCAGCCCAGGGCCATGAACCCGCCCACGTAGCTGGGCACCGGCACCCCGTAGAAGGCGACGTCGGCGAAGCCGGCGCCGCGCAGCCGGTGCCACGAGGTGGTCACTTCCGCGCCCTGGGTGAACGGCACGCCGTTCTGGGTCACCAGCACCCCGCGCTCGGTCAGGCGGGCGTGGCAGGCGGCGTAGAACTCCTGGGTGAACAGCACCGCGCCCGGTCCCTGCGGGTCGGTGCTGTCGATGATGATGACGTCGAAGGTCTCGTCGGTCGTGCGCATGAAGTCGACGCCGTCGGCGATCACGAGGCGCGACCGCGGATCCTCCAGCGCGGCCTTGCCGATGGACGGCAGCCACCGCTTGGAGAACTCGACCACCCCGGCGTCGATCTCGACCAGCGTCGGCTCGACCTGCGGGTGCTTCAGCGCCTCGCGCAGGCAGCCGCCGTCGCCGCCGCCGACGATGCACACGCGCCGCGCGTCGCCGTGGCCGATGACGGGCACGTGCACCATCATCTCCTGGTACATGTACTCATCGCCCTCGGTGATCTGCACGATGCCGTCCAGGGCCAGCACCCGCCCGAACACCGGCGATTCGAAGATCACCAGATCCTGGTGCTCGGTGCGCTCGCGGTGCACGATGCGGTCGACGGCGAAGACCTGTCGCCATCCGGGGTACAGGGTTTCCTCGAAGCGCTCGGGGCGCGCCGTATCCTCGCTCACAGAACCAGGCCTCGCTTGTTCTCGGCCAGCGTCACGGTCTCCGGGGTGAAGGCCGCGCGCAGCACGGGGATGGACTTGTAGGGATCGGCGGCGCCGCACATGAAGATGTCGAGCGCCGCATAGGACCGCTCCGGCCAGGTGTGAATGCTGATGTGGCTCTCGGCCAGCACCAGCACGCCGGAGATACCGCCGTTCGGCGTGAAGTGGTGCAGGTGGGTATGCAGCAGGGTTGCCCCGGCGGCGCGGGCCGCGTCGGTCAACGCGCGCTCGGTGCGGTCCAGGTCGTCGAGCCCGGAGGCGCCCCACAGGTCGACCAGCAGATGGGTGCCGGCGAAGCGCACCCCGTCGCGTTCGATGAAGTAATCCTTGCCGTTCCCCTCGGGCGATCCGGGCTCAGGCTCAGGGTCAGGGTCAGGACCGGGCACCACATGCAGACCCTCGGCCGGGGTCTCTCGCGAGGCTTCTCCCTGGGCGGCTGTCCCGGGGCGGGTGGCGTCGGGGCGGAAGGCCGAGGTCGCCATGGCTGTCTCCCCTTCCCAGGCCGCGGCGGCGCAGCGGGACGCGGACCTGGTCGCTTTTGAATGGAAGTCGCTTTTGAATGGAAACGGTGCGGAACGAGACCGGGGCCGGCGGCCCGACCTCTGGCGAGAGAGATCTGCCGAATGACAAACGCCGCCCCCATCGTCAGACGGGCGACAGCGGCGCAATCCACCCCGGTTGTGCGGGATCGTCGATCCCGGCGCAAGCCTAAATGTGGGGTGTCGGGCGGTGCGGTCAATGGTCGCCGGCGGGGGCGGCCGGATCGCGGGGCGGTTACTCCACCGCTTCGTAGCGCAGCAGGTTGCCGCGCGGCAGCGCCAGCAGTTCCAGCGTGGTTTCGTCCACGTAGAGCACGCCGTAGCACTGGGGCGCGTCGGCCCCCGGCAGCCGGACCACGACGGTGGGCTCGCCGCCGCCGCCATCCCCGACCGGGCACCGCTCGGCGACCTCGAACGGGCCGGTCTCCATCAGGTCGCCGGCGTGATAGGCCGCGTACAGGTCCTCGTCGAAGCGGATGCGGTTGGCGCGGTCGTCAAGCGAGCGCCAAGTGCCCAGCACCGCCCGATAGGTGGCGGCCAGCGGATCGCCGTTGTCGCCCGGCAGCGCCGCCACCGGACCACCGAACGGGTTGGTCCCGGTCGCCGACCCGGCATCGGCGGCCCCCGTCTCGGCGGCCCCCGTCTCGGCGGCCCCCGTCTCGGCGGCCCCCGTCTCGGCGGTCTCTGTCTCGGCGGTTCCCGTCTCGGGGGCCCTCGTCTCGGCGGCCCCCGTCTCGGGGGCCTGGGGGGGCGCCGCCGCCGGCGGATCGGACGTGGGCGCGACGGCCGTCGCGGGGGCTGCGGGCTCGGGCGGGGCCGCCGGCGTGGCGGGGGAGACGGACGGCAGCGCCGCCGACTGCTCCTCGGGCGCGACCGGCGCGGCGGGCGCGCCCCGATCGTCCGGACCCTCGAAGCTGAGGGGCTGCGCCCCCGGCACCGTGCGCGGGCTCAGCACCAGGGTGAAGGTGGTCGCGGCGGCCCCGGTGTCGATCTCGCGGAAGTCCAGTTCCTCGTACCCGCGGGCGACGCAGTCGGTGTCGCCGGCGATGGTAAAGGCATCGTCCACGGCACAGAACACGTACCCGTCGCCCTCGAACCGCTCATCCGGGTCTTCGGCACGATAGTAGTAGTAGCGCTGCGTCAGGTCGCTCTGAATCGGGGTCGCGCAGTCGCCGGGCTCCAGCTCCCACCAGCCTTCGGACGTCCACAAGCCGTCCTGCATGTAGCCGATGGCGAGCCAGCGGGTGACGTTGGTCTGGTTGCAGACCTCCAGGCCGGCCAGCGCCGGCATCGAGACCACCAGGGTGACGAGGAACCCGGCGGCGCCCAGGACCAGGGCGCGTGGGGCGCGGGGACGGCGGGGGGACCGGTGGGTAGGCCGGTGTTCTGGCCTCGGGGCGGACGAGAATCGCATGACCATGGCACGCTCCATCGCGCAGGCATCGAGGGGACACACTCAGAGTAACAGGCGAGACGTGCGGCCACGAGTGGAATGACGCCACGCGCGATCATCCGGACGGCTTTCGCGGGCGTCGGCGCGCCCCGGCGTGGGTCGGGGTCTTCACCGGCCGGACGGTGCGCGCTATGGTCGGGGGGTTCCGCCTATGTCTCGGAGGTTGTCATCCATGCCCGGCATCGACCCCGCCCGGCCGTTCCTGCCGGTCCGCATCGCGGTCCTGACGGTGTCGGACACCCGCACCCTGGCCGACGATCGCAGCGGCGACACCCTGGTGGCGCGCCTGGAGGGCGCCGGGCACGTGCTGGCCGGGCGGGCGATCGTGGCCGACGACGCCGACGCCATCACCGCCCGGCTGAGCGTGTGGATCGCCGATCCGGCCATCGACGCGGTCATCTGCACCGGCGGCACCGGGGTGACCGGGCGCGACGTGACACCCGAAGCCCTGAGCCGGGTGGTGGAGAAGGAGATCCCGGGCTTCGGCGAGCTGTTCCGGTGGCTGAGCTACCAGTCCATCGGCACGTCGACGATCCAGTCGCGGGCGCTCGCGGGGGTCGCGGGCGGCACGTATCTGTTCGCGCTGCCGGGCTCCACCGGGGCCTGCAAGGACGCCTGGGACGGCATCCTGGCCACCCAGCTCGACAGCCGCTACCGGCCCTGCAATTTCGTGGAGTTGATGCCGCGGCTCCAGGAACACCTGGCCCCCGGGGTGACCCCCGGGGTGGCCCCCGGGGTGGAAGGCGCGGCCGGTCCGACGGACCCCATGCGCCCGGACGTTGCCTGACGGGTCCCGGGACGATGCCGCCGCCGCTCCCCACCACGCCCGTTCCGGCCCTGGTGCTGCCGCAGCAACGCCTGTTGCTGCAACTCGTCGCCATGTCGGGGGACATCGCCGTCACCCACACGGCGCCGTCGTCGATTCTGTGGCGCACGCTCGACGAATGCGTGGCGCAACGCTGGGTGGACCGCACCGAGATCAGCCCGGGCGTCTACAAGGTGACGCTGCGCCCCCGCGGCCGCGCCATCGCCCGCGCCGAGGAGGCTGGCGCGCCCCCCGGCGCCGATACCTGAGGGCGCCGACACCTGAGGGCGACGACTCCCCGGGGTCAGGTCCCGGTGGGGTCCTGGCCCTCCAGGAACGCGGCCACCGCCGGCGTCGCGCGCAGGCCGTCGAGATCGGCCTGGGTGGGAAGCTGAGGCCGGTCGCGCGCGGCGTCGACCATGCACAGAAAGCCCATCGGTCCGTCGCCCCGGGTGCGGAACTGGTGCCAGGTCATGGGCGGGATCTGCACCAGATCGTAGGGGGCGACCCGGTGCACCGCGTCCCCCAGCAGGCACAGCGCCTCGCCGCGCAGGATCATGACCCCGTGGGCGTGCTGGTGGCGCTCCAGGGTGGTGTGACCGCCGGCCTCGACCTCGAAATAGCGCAACTCTCCGGCCAGCCAGGGCTCGGAGAACAGCACCTGGCGGGAGACCGCCTTGAACGGCGCGCTGCCCTCCTCCTTGTAGGGGCGGCACTCCACGCCGGCCCAGCGGAACGGCGCCGTGCTGGGGCGAACGCCGGGCGTGGCGGGGGGAGCGGAGGTCTCGTCGTCGCGCATGGGTTCGGTCCAGGCTTAATCGGCCACGGCCGCCGGGGGCGGCGCTGCGTCGGCACTGAGGGCGGCGACATGGTCGCAGAAGGTCCGCGTCTCCTCCACCAGCCGCTCGCGCGCCAGCAGCAGGCCGCCGCCGATCAGCAGCATGACGTCGGTGCCGTAGCACTCGATCATCTCCGGCACCCGGTCCAGGGTCATGCCGCCGGCCGGCACCGGCAGGGCCGGCTTGAGCGCGCCCCACGGCCGGGTGGCGTGCTGGCCCAGGGTGACGCAGGTCTCGCGGGTGAAGGCGAACCGGCCGCCATGGTTGGTGTAGATCACCGCATCGCCGCCCATCAGGCGGAACAGCGAGCCATGCAGGAACGGCGGGTCAATGCGCGCCGCCCCGGTCATGGTCGGGTGGGTGAAAAAGGCGACCTCGGGGTTCTCGCGCACCAGGGTATGCATGGCGGGCAGGCCCGCGATCATGGGCTGGATCATCACGCAGTCCAGCCCCTCCGCGCGCGCGATCCGCATCTGCTCGCGCAACTGATCGAGGTCGCCGGTCAGGCTGGGGATGTAGCGCGTCGGCACCCCGGTCTCCGCGCTGGCGCGGCGCACCGCGGCGGCGATCACCGGTACCCGCTCCGCATAGGGGCTGTAGTGCTGGTTGGCGAGGCCGTGGTCGTCCTTGATGAAGTCCAAGCCGCCGAGGGCGAAGCGGTAGGCCAGGTCCGCCAGCCCGGGCACCGGCAGCCCCTGAGGCTTCAGCGCCGAGCAGGTCAGCGCCCGGTCGGGCACGCCGACGCGGTCGCGCAGGCCCTGGATGCCGTGCCGGGGGCCGCCGAAGGCCTCCAGGATCTCGGGCGGGAAGATGGCGTCCACCAGCACCGTGTCCGGCTGAATCGAGGTGTTGCCATAGATCATGTTGAGGAGCTGACCGGCCTCCAGCCCCACCGTCTCGGTCGCCAGCCCCAGCGTCACCTCGTACAGACCACGCGACAGCTCGGTGATGTCGCGGACCTCGCCGACGATCTCGTCCAGCACGCGCTGGTCGGTGACGGCCTCCACCGGCATCTCGACCGACTGTTCGACGGCGATGCCACGGGCGCGGGCCTCGATGGCATCGGCCGGGGCGGTGACATGGTAGGTGACGATGATGCGGCTGGTCATGCCAGGCTCCCGTGCGTGCGGCGGTCCCCCCCTCCGGGCGGGGCGGGGGCGCGCATGGTAGCGCAAACGCCGGCGCGGTCAAATCGCGCGAGGGCCGCGCAGGGCCGCACCCGCCGGCGGCGCGCCCCCATCATCCGGATCAGCCGGAACGGGCGCGCCCCAGGATGGCGGCGATGGCGCGCGCCGCCTCGTCATCGGTGAGGTAACCCGCCGGCACGGCGCGGGCGGCCATCTCCGCCGGCGCGGGCGTTGGCTCGGATCCGGCGGTCGAGGCCGGTTCGGCCGGGGCGCCCGGCGGGACCGCCAGACTGACCCGGGTCTCGCCCGCCGCCCCGCTGCGCGGGGCACCCGCCCCTAGCACGGCGGCACGGGCCGTGCCCGCCCCGTCCGGCACCGCTGGCGCGAGCGGCGTCGCGGCGGCCGCCTCGAAGGCGGCCGGGGCGGCCCGGGTCAGCGGCAGGAACGGCACCGCCACCGGCCCGTCGCGAACCGTGACCCGCGGCGCCTCCACGTCCTCAGCGGACGCCGCCGCGGAGGCCGCATCGGCCGCCGGCGGGGTGGTGGCGGCGGGCGCGGCGGACACCGCACCAGGGGTCTCCGGGCGCGCCGGGCGCTCCGGGACCGGCCGTTCCAGCATCGCCGCCACCGCCAGCGCCGACGGACCGGGCAGGGTCAGGCCGCGCGCGGCGCCGGCCTGTTCGACCGCCCGGGTGGCCATCAGAATCTCGGTGATCGCGGATTCCGCCTCGGTCGGCGACAGGCCCGGCCGCGGATCCGCATCGTCGGTGCCCGCCGCATCGGTCGCGGCGGTCGCGGCGGTCGCGGCGGTCGCGGCGGTCCGCACCGGCGCCGCCGCCGGCATCTCCGCCGGCGGCGGGGCATCGCCGGCCACGGTCGGAATCACGGCCACCGTGACCGTTGTCCCGGAGTCGGCGGGGGCGTCGCCCTCCGCCACCAGCGTCGGCCCGGCCGGACCCAGGGCGTCCGGGAGCGGCGCGGACGGGCGCGGCCCCGGCGGGACCGGCGGCCCGGCCGCGGCGAAACGGACGGCGCCCATGTCCTCGTAGCCCGGCGGCACCGGGCGATCGCCGGGGGGCAGCGGAGCCTGTGCCACCGCGGTGTCGCGGCCCATGTCCTCGACCCCCGGCGGCAGCGGCCGCACGCCGGGCGGCAGCGGCGCGCTCAACGCCCCCAGCCGGATGCGGCCCATGTCCTCCGGCGGCGGCGGCGCCGGCTTGACGCCGGGCGGGGTGGGCGGCGGCCCGGCCTCGGCCAGGCGGGCCACGCCGGAGAAGCGGCGCACGGCGTCGTTGATGGTGCCGTCCAGCAGCGTACGCATCTCCTGCAGGGTGCGCGGGCGGCCGTTCTGCCGGAACAGGCCGGGGTTGCTGGCGGCGGCCTCGGGCAGCACCTCCTCGGCCGGCCGGTGCGGGGTGCGCGCGGCGGCGGTGAGGAAGGTCACCGCCCCGCCCGGTCCCAGGAAGTGGGCCAGGTAGATGTCGGCGGCACGCGCCGGACGGCCGAGCGCGCGCTCCAGGTGGTGCTTGTTCTGGCCGGCGTATTCCGCCGCCATGATGGCCGACAGGCGCGGATCGGCGCGCAGCGCCATGACCCGGTCGGACAGTTCCGGGTCGTCGATGACCAGCCGGCCGCGCACGCCGGTGTGGATGCGCTCGGCCACCTCGCCCAGGCCGTGCTTGTCGCCGTGGCGGCGGAGGGTGTCGAGCCAGGTCTGCTCGGTGAACTGGAACAGCCCGCTGGCGGTGCCGCGGCTGTTGACGGCGTCGGGGCGCAGGCCGCTTTCCTGGTTGGCCTTGGCCAGCATGTAGGCGAAGTCCATGCCGGTCTTGCGACTGGCGTCGTGGATGCCGACCAGGACCTCGCGGCCCACGGTGCGCCCGCCGACCTGCACGGTCGCCGCGAGCTGCTGGCCCAACATGGTGGTGTGCGGTCCCGACACGACGCGTCCCCTTGCGGCGGTGACCCCGCCCGCTGCGGGGTCCTTCCGGTGACGGCGCCGCCCGACGACGCCCGCCCGGCCGGACCCGGCGCGGCGCACCGTGGGGATCCGGACTCAGGTCCGGACAGCATGCCGGGCCAAACGTGGAGGAGCCGTTAACGGCCCACTCCCGGATCGGTCCCGGCGGCGCCGCCCGTCCCCTCAGGCCGTGTGCGGGATGATGCGCAACTCGACCCGGCGGTTCAGCTGGCGGCCGGCCTCGGTCTCGTTGGTCGCGACCGGCTGGCGCTCGCCGTGGCCCTGCCAGTACAACCGCGCCGGCTGGATGCCCTGGGTCTTGAAGAAGTCCACGACGGACCGCGCGCGCCGCTCCGAGAGATCCTGGTTGTAGGCGTCGGAGCCGATGGCGTCGGTGTGGCCGTGCACCTGGATGTAGGTCTGCGGGTTGTCGCGCAGGGTCTGCGCGACCTGCGACAGCGGGGCCCGGAAGCCCGGCTTGATATCGGCGGAGTCGAAGGCGAAGGTCACGTTCGCCGGCATGGTGAGCAGCAGGGTGTCGCCCTGACGCTGCACCTGCACGTCGGTGCCGGCCAGATCCTCGCGCAGCGCCTGCTCCTGCGAATCCATGTAGGCGCCCACGGCCCCGCCGGCGAGCACGCCGATGCCGGCGCCGATGAGAGCCGAGCGGGCCACGTCGCCGCCGGCGATGGCCCCCACGGCGGCCCCGGTGGCGGCGCCGCCGAGCGCCCCCACCCCGGCCCCCTGGGCGGTGTGATAGCCGCCGCCCTGGTTCGCACAGCCGGCAAGGACCAGGCCGGCAACGGCGGTGGCGGCGGTGGCGGCAACGATGGATCGACGCATGGGAACCCTCCGCGGTCGGGATTGGGACGGACGCACGCCCGCTCGGGCGCCGATGGTGACGCCGTGGGCGTCTTGACGCAATGCGGCGATCCTGCCAGGGGACCGGCCCGTATGTCTTGCACGCATGCATCCCCCTCGCACCCGTTACCGCCGGAGGACAACGCCCCATGGCGCCGCGCCGTTCCCTCGCCCAGGCCGCCGTGCCGGCCATCGCGGCCATCACGGCCGCCGTGGCCCTGCTCGCCATCGCGGTCGCCCTGTGGCGCCTGTTCGCGCCCATGACCGAGGTGGCGGTCTCCTCCGCCACCGTCGAGCGAACACCCGTGACGGTCTACCGCCCGGCCGACGGCCCCGCGGGGCCGGCGGTGGTGGTGGCGCACGGGTTCGCCGGATCGCGCCAGCTCATGCAGGCCTACGCCCTGGCGCTGGCGCGCAACGGCTATGTGGCGGTGACCTACGACGCGCTCGGACACGGCCGCCACCCGGACCCGCTGGGCGGCAACCTGACGGAGGAGAGCGGCGCCACGGTCTACCTGCTGCGCCAGCTCGACGGCATCGTGGCGTTCGCGCGCGACCTGGCCCCGGACCATGACCGCATCGGCCTGCTCGGGCATTCCATGGCCTCCGACATCATCGTGCGCCAGGCCGGGGCGGACCACGACACCTACGCCGGGCTGGTGGCGGTCTCCATGTTCTCCACCGCCGTGACCGAAGAGGTGCCGCCCAACATCCTGGTCATCGTCGGCGGCCTGGAGCCCCAGGTGCTCAAGGACGAGGCCCAACGGGTGGTGGGCCTGGTGGCGCCGCCCGGCACCACGGCCGAACCCGGGCAGACCTACGGATCGTTCGCGGCGGGCACGGCGCGGCAATGGCGTATCGCGCCGGGGGTCGAGCACATCGGCGTGCTGTACAGCACCGACGGGATCGCCGCCGCGGTGGCGTGGCTCGACCGGGCGTTCGGGCGGGCCGGTGCAGAGGTAACGGTGCCGCCGCCGCGCGGGGTGTGGATCCTGGTGCTGCTGGCGGCGGTGGTGGTGCTGGCCTGGCCGGCCTCGCGTCTGCTGCCGGTGGTGGCGGCGCGGCCGGTGGGGGCGGCGCTGCCCTGGCGCCGGTTGTGGCCGGTGGCGGTGGCGCCCGCGATCCTCACCCCGCTGATCCTGTGGCCGCTGCCGACCGACTGGCTGCCGGTGCTGGTGGGCGACTACCTGCTGATGCACTTCGCGCTGTACGGTGCCCTGACGGGGCTGGGCCTGTGGTGGATCCATCGCCGGTTCCCCGACACCCGGCCCGTGGACCCGCCGCCCACGGCCTGGGGCCGGCTGGCGCTCGCCACCCTCATGGTCGCGGCCTTCGTGATGATCGGGCTGGGCGGCACCATCGAGCTGTTCGTGGCCTCGTTCATCCCGACCGCCGAGCGCGCCCTCTTGGTGCCGGAGATGATGCTCGGTACCCTGCCCTTCTTCCTGGTCGACGAATGGCTGACGCGCGGCCCCGCGCGGGCGCGCGGCGGCTACGCGACGACCAAGGCGCTGTTCCTGCTGTCGCTGGTGCCGGCGATCGCGCTCGACCTGTCGAACCTGTTCTTCCTGATCATCCTGTTCCCGGTGATCGTGCTGTACTTCATCGTGTTCGGGCTGTTCAGCACCTGGAGTTGGCGGCGCACCCACCACCCGTGGGTGTCGGGGCTGGCCAGCGCGTTCGTGTTCGCCTGGTGTGTCGCGGTCACGTTCCCGATCGTGACCGGAGAGTAGGGCGGAGACCGTCCGGGGCGAGGCGCCGCCGCCGGCGCGGGCCTCAGCCCGCCAGCGCCGGCGTGGTGCCGATGTAGCGGTCCTGGTCGATCTGGCGCACCAGGAAATCGGCCACGTCGGCCCGCGAGATGGTGCCCAGGCGCCACGTCTCCGGCTCGACCATGACCCGGTAGCGCCCGGTCCGGCGGCCATCGGTGAGAATGCCGGGGCGGGCAATCACCCACTCGCGGTCGCTGTCACGGATCAACTGCTCCTGGATGTCCTTGTCGTCGTAGGCCCGCTTGAGGAACACCGCGAACGCCAGCCGGTGCAGGCAGCCGCCACGGTCGCGGCTGTCGCCGGCGCCGAACCCGGTCACACAGATCAGGCGCGGCACCCCGGCCTCACGCATCGCCGGCAGCAGCAGCCGGGTGGCGCGCGAGAACAGGGTCACCGGCCGCAGCACCATGCCAGGCCCGGCCGCGATCCCGAGCGCCAGGATCACCGCATCCACGCCGTCGAGCGCCCGGCGCAGGGTCACCGGGTCGAGCGCATCGCCCGCCATCGTCTCCAGGTTCGGATGCCGCACCGGGATGCGCCGCGCCGTCCGGGCCAGCACGCGCACGCGGTGCCCGGCCTCCAGCGCCTGTCGGACGGCCTCCAGGCCGATGCCGCGACTGCCGCCGATCACCAGGACATGAGCCATCCTCTATCCTCCGTCCGCGACGCGGGCGCCGCCGGCGGCCCGCACCTCGCTGTCCAGGCGGCCGGCACACCACAGGAAGAACATGCGGAAGTCCCCGGCCAGCGACCACAGCGGATAGCTGAAGGTGGCCGGGCGGTTGCGCTCGACGGCGGCGTGCCCGAGCCAGGCAAAGCCGTAGCCCGCCACGACGGCCAGCCCCAGCGAGACCGGCTCCAGGGCGATCAGGGCCCGCGCCAGGAAGTACACCGCCACCGCGGTGCCGATCAGGTGCAGCCGGCGCGTCCCCGGCCGCGCGTGCTGGGAGAGATAGAAGGGCCAGAACGCCTCGAAGCTGTCGAAGGTCCGGTCGCGATCCCGCATGACCGCCCCCTGCCCTGTGCCGGATCCGAACGGCCCTGGTCCGCTGGACCCGGGCCGTTGGCAGGCATGTGGGGGTTCGGAGGGCGCCGGGAAAGGTGGCGTCGCCGGACCATCTCAGAGCCGCTTGATCTCGACGCCGTGGCGGCGCAGGGCGTAGCCCACCTGGCGCGGCGTCAGGCCCAGCAGGCGGGCCGCCTTGGCCTGCACCCAGCCGCTGCGCTCCATGGCGGCGACCAGACGCTCGCGGTCCGGGAGGCGGCCGCTGGCGCCGCCACCCTCGCCGCTCCCCTCGTCGACGTCGGCGTCAGTGTCGGCGCCGGCGTCGTCCCGCTCGGGCGCGCGCGGCGGCACCGCTGCCCCGGCGCGGGCGCATGCCCCGCCGCCGTCCGCCCGCAAGGCGGTGGGGGCGGCCAGCCCCCCCACGGCGCGGGTCGGCCCCTCGGTCTCGCGCCACAGCACCGACGACAGGCAGCCGGCCTCGCGGCAGGAGAAGTCCTCGGCGCGGATGACATCGCCACGCACCATGGTGGCGACGCGGGTGATGCAGTTCTCCAGCTCGCGCACGTTGCCGGGAAAGGCGCAGCCGCGCAGCAGCTCCAGGGCATCAGGCGCGAAGCCCAGGTTGTCGCCGTTCTCGGCGTTGAAGCGGTCGAGGAAGTGGCGCGCCAGCGGCTCGATGTCCTCGCGCCGGTCGCGCAGCGGCGGCATCACCAGGGTGACGACGTTGATCCGGTAATACAGGTCGGCGCGGAACTCGCCGCGCGCCACCGCGTCCTCCAGGTTGCGGTTGGTGGCGGCGATGATGCGCACGTCGACGGTGCGGGTGCGCGACGACCCCAGGCGTTCGAACTGGCCTTCCTGCAACACCCGCAGCAGCTTGACCTGGAAGGCGGGGGAGATCTCGCCGATCTCGTCCAGGAACAGGGTGCCGCCGTCGGCGGCCTCGAAGCGGCCCTTGCGCTCGCCGCCGGCACCGGTGAAGGCGCCCTTGTCGTGGCCGAACAGCTCCGCCTCCAGCAGGGTGTCCGGCAGGGCGGCACAGTTGACGCACACGAAGGCCTTGTCGGCGCGCGGGCTGACGCGGTGGATGGCGCGCGCGATCATCTCCTTGCCGGTGCCGCTCTCGCCCCGCAGCATGACGGGGGCGCGGGTGCGCGCCACGTGGCGCACCTGGTCCAGCACCGCGGTCATGGCGGCGCCGCGGCCGACGATGTCGCCGAAGCGGGGGCCGCGCCCGGCCTCGCCGCCCTGGCGGGCGCGCGCCTGCTTCTGCGCCCGGGCGGCGTCGGCCAGCAGGGTGCGGCGATCGGCGGCGACGCGTCGGTGCAGCCGCACCGTCTGCCCCACCAGGTTGCCGACCATGGTCAGGAACTGGAGCTCCGCGTCTACCGGGCGGCCGGCGGCGGCGGTCTGATCGCGCTCCACCGACAGCGTGCCGAGGGCACTGTCCCCCGCGCGGATCGGCACGCACAGGAACGAGACCCGGTCGGTTTCCAGCGCGCCGGCGTGGGCGGCATAGTCCGAGAACCGGGAGTCGTCGGCCATGCGCCGCACCACCAGCGGCACGTTGGACCGCCGGACCTCGCTCGCCACCGCCAGTGGATAGGCACCGGCGCCGGCGCGCGCCACCGACAGCGAGAGGCCGACGGCCGCCACCACGGTCAGCGGTTCGCCCTCCTCGCCCGCCAGGGTGATGGTGCCGCGCCGCATCTCCAGGTAGGATGACAGGACGTTCAGCACGTCGCGCAGCGTCGCATCCAGGTTCAGCGAGGCCGAGAGAATCTTGCTGATCTCATACAGCGTCAGCAGCGCCCGCGACTCCTCCCGCCGTTCGTCGGGCGCGGGATCGGTGGACGGACGCGGCGGGGCGGCGAGCAACGGTGATGCATCCATGGGCGGCGCTCCCGGATGATGTGTGCACCGCACCACAATGCGATGAACATGCCTCAGAATCAATCATCGTTGCAGGCATCGCCCTATATTGCTCATGTTATAGGCATTTTTTAGTCCTGGGCGCGGCCCGGTTGGTCCCATCGCACAGCCTCAGACTGCATGAGACGCAGGACTCCGTCTTTTGGAGCAGGACAGGGCGACTCCGGGTCCCTTCGAAGGTCGCGGCCCCCGAAGCCGTCCCCGAAGCGGCCCCCGAAATGGCCCCCGAAACGGCAACGGGGGCTGTTGTCTGACACATGAACCTGCAGAAACCGGGACTTTGGGGGCTATACCGAAAGATATTGGGATTTCAAACCCCTACCAACAAAATTTGGGTCGATCGGCATGCCGGTGAACCCTGCAGATCTGTGATCTGGCGCCCCGATCCGACATTTGATCCTGCAGATCTGTGACCCGGTTTGAGGGGCCTTTCAGGGATGCCTGGGAGGCCTCTTAAACGGCGGAAAACCGCCTCTTAGGCCAACACCTCATAACATATTTTGGGCCGGCGGAAGGGCGTCGATGCGGCGTCCGAGGGTCGCCGAACTGTGACATGACACAATGTTGCCACAATTCAGATCACAGTTACGTGATTTCAAGCGGTTAGCAGGCACTTCCTCACATACTATACGCCACCGAACTGTGACCTGTTTTTCGGCCGCTAAGGCCCCTGAGCGGGGTCTCGCGGTTCGGGAACCAGTTCGGCCTTCATGGCGCGCAGGAGCGAAGTGATCTCGTCGTCACCGATGCCGGGGTGGCTGTAAAGCAATTCCTTGAGCATGGCGCGCACGAGGGGCGGCGGCCGCCAGGCGGCCTCTCTCTCCGACGCCTGAAGGCGGCGCCCGAGGTCGCGGATATCATCGGAGACGACGCGCTCGACCGCCGCCCGCCTTTGCGCGGCCGCCTCGTCCCCGAACCGAACGTCCAGCAGCATATCGGCCCGCGCCCGCGTGGCGGGCGACAGCCGGTCGTTGCCGGCGATAGCGAGCAGGTCTCTCCGGGCCTGTTCGAGCTGCTCGGCATCGGCGGTATCTAGACGCGATTCGAGGGCGTCCAGGTCCTCATCGGCATTGAGCGGCGCGACGGCTGGGGGCGGCGCCGCCCCCATGGCTTGCTGCTGCCTGGCGGACGAAACGTCGGCTTCCATTGGCCCCCGACCAGTCGCGATCCACTCGACCCGAATACCCGCCGCTTGCGCCAAATGCGCGATGGACTCGAACGATGGCGCGTATTTGCCGTCGATCCAGTTTTGTAGGGTCGATACCGATATACCAGCTTTTTCGGCGGCGGCTGCTCTATTTGGAAAGCGATCCGCCAAAGTCCGCACGCGCCCAGCAATTTCTTGGCATGGTTTGGCGCGAGGTTTTTCGGATTTGGCAGTGGGCTTTGGCATAAGATTCCAGCTTTTTGCTTGATCGACCCCAGAATACTGGGGTACTGTCATTTCGAAGGTAGGTTTTTGACACCGGGTAGCCACCCGGTGCCCGGAGCGGAGGAGAGCATGACGTCGAGCGAGCCCTGGGATCGCTATCGGATCGCGGCCGAGGTGAAGCGCCGGGGGTCAACCCTGGGCGCCATCTCGATCAACGCCGGCCTTGCGGAGCCGGCCTGCCGCAACGCGTTGGTCCTCAAAAGCCAGTCCGCCGAGCGGGCCATCGCCGCGTTTCTGGGCGTGCCCCTCCACGAGCTGTGGCCGGACCGCTGGTTGCCCGACGGCACGCGGATCGACCGACGCCGCAAGGACCACACTACAGACGAACGCACGCGACGTGCAGTCAAAAACGAGAGGGCAGCTTGACATGGGCAGCCAGGTTTTGAGTGCGGACGACCTGTCCGTGATGGAAAACGAGCCGCGCATCCATGATTTGCGGCTGGCGGAACGGCTCGGGTTTCGGCGTCCACGCAAAATCCGGGAGTTGATCCAGCGGAACCTGTCGGAGTTTCACCGGTACGGAGACCTTGCGCCCCACCGTGGGGCGCAACTCCGTTGGAACGGCGGCACCCACGAAATCGACGAGTATTTCCTCAACGAGGGGCAGGCGCTGCTGCTGTGCATGTTCGCCCGCACCGACCGGGCCGCCGACGTCCGCGAGGAGGTGATCACGGTCTTCATGGCGTGGCGGCGGGGCATGGCTCCACCGCCGCCGCCCCAAGTCCCGGACCCCTGGGCCGCGATGTGCGCCCGGCTGGACGCAGTCGAACGCGCGTTGGGCATGGACGACAGCCGGCTGGAGGATCGCGTCACCTATCTGCCGATCTGGTCGGACGGGACACGACCGCGCTTCTGGCACGACCGGGAGGTGCGGGCGTTCCTGATCGAGAAGCACCGCCAGACGACCATCAACCGCGCGCGTGCGGAATGCCTGGAGCGGTTCGGCGCGGCGCGGACACCCAGCCGCACGGCCATTTGGAGGTTCTGGCAGCGCCTGGATGGGGCGCGCGGTCTGGCCGGAGGGCGGGCGTAATGGCGCCGCGCAAGGAGGCCGCGCCAGAGGCCGCAGCACCGGCCGGCGCGTGGCAGGGCGAGCGGCGGGTGGTGCCCCGCACCAGCATTCGGGTGACCGACCGGCTGCGGGTGATCGACGAGGCGTGGGCCGCGACCCTGGCCGAGAGCATCCGGCAACAGGGCCTTGTCGAGCCGCCGGTGGTGCGGCCGGACACGAGCGGCTTCACCCTGGTCGCCGGGGCGCACCGGCACCATGCCATGACCGAGATCCTGGGATGGAGCGACATCCCGGTCGTCGTCGTCGAGATGGACAATCTGCAGGCGCGCCTGGTGGAGATCGACGAGAACCTGTGCCGGCGCGGCCTGGAGCCTCTGGACCGGGCAGTGTTCCTGGCCGAGCGCAAGGCCGTCTATGAAGCCCTGCACCCGGAGGCCGTTCAGGGTGCGGCCGGCGCCGCCGCCAAGCTGCACAAAAATGATGCAACTGCAAAAATTGCAGTTGCAGACGGTGGCCCGGCCATCGGTTTCGCGCGCGAGGTCCGCGAACGCATCGGTTTGAGCGAACGCACCATTTTCCGTGCCGTACAGGTGGCCGGCGGATTGGCGCCGGACGTCCGTCGCCGCATGCAGCGGTGGGCGCACTGGCGCGAGGGCGAGCTGTACGCCCTGTCGAAGCTGCCTCATGCCGAACAGATCGCCGTGGTCGAGGGCCTGCTGGATGGCGCCGGGCCGGATGACCGGCCCGACCTGGGCGCGGCGCTGCGGGCGCGCAAGGGCGAGGGGCCGCAGGACGCGCCGGACGACGGCGGGCTTCAGAAGCTGATGTCGGCGTGGAGCCGCGCCGACAAGCGCGCCCAGCGGGACTTCGTCGCCCATCTCGCGCAGATCGGCGCGCTGAAAACGCAGATCGGCGTCAAGGCGGAAAAGGCCCTGCGGGCCGATGCGGACGCGGGAGGCGACGATGCGGCCTAATGCCGACGGCCCGTCCCTGATCGTCAATTTCAGCGACGGCTCAATCGTGAGCCTGCCCCTCCTGTCCACGCCGGACGGGCTTCATGTGCAGGTCGGGTCGGAGCCCGATGGCCAGGGGCTGACCATGGCTCGCCAATGGGTGAGCGACGTCACCGTTCCTGCGGCACCGGCCCGCGTCTTTGTACAGCGCCTCGGCGCCGGCCCGGCGGAGGGCTGAGGCCATGGGCCGCCGCCGCTCGGGCCGGGATCCCGCCGACCACCACACGCTCGACCTGCTGGCGGACTGGCAGCCGCGCGACCCGGTGGAACGGTTCGCGCCGGCGACGACACAGGCGGCGAACCTGCGAGATCGGATCGCGCTGGCGGTGTCGGCGACCCTGAAGGAGTGCGGACGGCCCCGCGAAGAGATCGCCCAGGCGATGAGCACATACCTGGGTGAGAGGGTCAGCAAGGATATGCTGGACAAATACGCCAGCCAGGGCAGCGAGGGCCACACGATCCCCGCGCACCGGCAGATCGCGCTGTGCAAGGTCACCGGTGACGCGCGCCTCATGCAGCTCGGCGCCGAAGAGGTGGGCCGGGATTGCGTCGATCAGCACTTCAAGCCGTGGATCGAGGTGGGGCAACTGGCGGATGTCAAGGCCGAGGTGGACCGTGCGTATGAGCTGGCGCGGCGCATGGCGCGGAGGGCCGGCCGATGACGACGGCGACCGAACATTGGCTGACCGCCGCCGAGATCGCCGAACTGTCCTTGCCCGGGCTGCCCAAGACCCGCGAGGCCGTGGTGCGGCGGGCGCGCAAGGAGTGGCAATCCCCCGATCGCCAGTGGTCGGAGGGACGCTCGTCCGGCGTGTGGCGGCGGCGGCGCGGCAAGGGCGGCGGTGTGGAGTACCACATCAGCGCTCTGCCGGCCCGGGCGCGCGCGGCGTTCCTGCGGCGCCAGGGAACACCGGCAGCCGCCGCCGAAGCGCCGGAGGCCGCGAACGATGATCCGAAGTGGCGCGAGATGTGGGCGCGCTTCGAGGCCCTGCCCGAGAGCCGCCGGGAGACGGCCCGCCAGCGTCTGGCGCTGATCGATCAGGTCGAGACCCTGGTGCGCGGCGGCATGAGCAAGACGGCCGCCGTCGAACTGGTGGCGGCGCCGGCGGGGATCAGCGCGCGCAGCTACTTCAATTTTGAGAAGCGCACCTGGAACACGCCGCGTGAGCACCGCCTGCCCATGTTGGTGGACCAGCGGTCCGGGCGGGTGACGACGACGGATCTGGAGCCCGAGGCGTGGGCGATGCTGAAGGCGGACTACCTGCGGGCCGAGAAGCCGGCGGTGGATGCCTGTATCGAGCGCCTGCGCCGGGTCGCCGCCGCCCGCGGCTGGTCCCTGCCCAGCACCCGCACCCTTCAACGCCGGCTGGCGGACCTGGATCCGCTGCTGGTGTGCTGGTTCCGCGAGGGGCGGGAGGCGCTGATGCGCCGGTTCCCGGCCCAGCGCCGCGACCGCAGTGCCTTCAAGGCCCTGGAGGCCGTGAACTTCGACGGCCACCGTTTTGACGTGTTCGTGGAATGGGCGGACGGCACCGTCTCCCGGCCCATGATGGTCACCTTCCAGGATCTGTTCTCGGGCAAGGTGCTGAGCTGGCGGATCGACCGCAGCGAGAACGCGACCGCCTTCCGGCTGGCCTTCGGGGACCTGGTCGAGGACTACGGCCTGCCCGAGCACGTCTGGCTGGACAACACGCGCGCCGCGTCAAGCAAGTGGCTGACCGGGGGCACCCCGAACCGCTTCCGCTGGAAGGTGCGGGATGACGATCCGGTCGGGCTGTTCCGGCAATGCGGCTGCGAGGTGCACTTCACCGAGCCCTATCACGGGCAGTCGAAGCCGATCGAGCGGGCGTTCCGCGACATGGCGGAGTACGTGGCCAAGGGGCCGGACTGCAGCGGCGCCTACACCGGGCGGAGCCCCGAGCACAAGCCGCACACCTACGGCCAGCGTGCCGTGCCCATCGACCAGTTCATCGCCATCGTGGACCGGGAAATCCGTCATCACAACGCGCGGCCCGGGCGCAAGGCGGCGGCCTGCCGGGGGCGGAGCTTCGACGAGACGTTCCAGGCCAGCTACGAGGCCGAGGACACCATCATCCGCCGAGCCTCGCCGGAGATGCGCCGCCTGTGGCTGCTGGCCGCCGAGGGCGTCACCTGCCGGGTGCCTGACGGTCGGATCGAACTGTTCGGCAACCGGTACTGGGCGCCCGAGCTGGCCCGGCTGGTCGGGCGGAAGGTGATCGCGCGGTTCGATCCCGAGGCCCTGCACCAGCCCGTTCATGTCTCGCTGCTGGACGGCACGGCCGTCTGCGAGGCCGAGTGCCGCGATGACAGCGGGTATGCGGACACCGAAGCGGTCAAGCGGCAAAAGGCCGATGAAGGTCGGTTCAGGCGGGCGGTCAAGGAGATGGCCGAGGCCGAGAAGCGCATGACGGCCGCCCAGGTGGCGGCGGCGCTGCCAGCGCCGGACGAGACGCCGGACCCGGACGCCAAGGTCATCAGGATCATCGGAAACACCGTCGCGCGGGCGGCGCCCGCCCCGGCGGACGAGGACACCCAGGCGGCGACGGGCGCGGACTTCGACCGCGCCTTCGCGGCGGGGGTGACTGCGCTCGCCGACTGGCGGGCACAGAACGAGTGAGGGGCGCGCCGGGTGCCACCGGACACGCCCCTCGGGACGGATATGCAACGGAGACAAGGATATGAGGGACGGCGACATCATGCAACACGAGACGGACGTGCAGGAAGCCCTGCGCGAGCGCGTCAAGGCGCTCCTGGCCAACGAAGCGATCAGCCAGAAAACCGCCGCGACCGAAGCGGACATCGGCTACAGCAGCTTTTCGGCGTGGCTTTCCAACGCCTACCAAGGCGACAACGCCAAGATGGCGGCCAAGGTCGAGCGCTGGCTGGCGGCGCGCGAGGAGCGCCGCACCGCCTCGGCCGTGCTGCCGCGCGACATCGGGTGGGTCCAGACGGAGAGCGCCGCCGCGATTTTGCAGACGATCCAGTATGCGCACATCGCGCCGGATATCGCGGTCGTGGCCATGGGCGCGGGCTGCGGCAAGACCACCACGGCTCGCCGGTACGCCGAGGCCACCCCGAACGCCTGGCTGGCGACCATGGACCCGACGACGCGCGTGGTCTCGACCGCGCTGGGCGAGATCGCCATTGCCCTTGGGCTCACCGAACGGTCCCCGCAGGGGTATGCGCGCGCGATCTCGTCCTACGTGGCCGGCAAGAATGGCCTGCTGATCATCGACGAGGCCCAACACCTGCAGCCGAACGCGCTGGATGCGCTGCGGTCCATCCATGACAGGACCGGATGCGGTCTCGTGCTGCTCGGAAATGAAACGGTCTACACGCGCCTGGAAGGCCAGGGCCGCGCGGCCGAGTTCGCCCAGCTCTTCAGTCGCGTCGGGATGCGGATGGTCCAGGCCAAGCCCCGGGCTGGCGACGCCACAGCCCTTCTGGATGCGTGGGGGATTGAGGCCAAGGACAGCCGGGATTTCCTGGCGCGGGTCGCCGCCAAACCCGGCGCCCTGCGCGGCATGGTCAAGACCATGCGCGTGGCGGCGATGCTGGCCACCGGTGCCGGCGCCGAGACCCCCGACATCACCCACTACAAGGCCGCCTGGTCGCGGCTGTCCACATCGAGCTGAGGGAGGGCCGCCATGCTGAGCGATGACCTGAGGAGCCTCCACCACGTGCTGTGCGCGACGATCCGCGGCGATCTGCCGCGACCCGACGCGAGCCGGCTCGCCGACTGGGACCGCGTGGTGGCGAACGCCGTCCGCCAGGCGGAGGGTCTCGAATGCGCCGGCGCGCCGGTCGACGGTATCCGCGCCATCGACCGGCTGATGGCCCGGACGGTGGGTGCCGTGCGCGCCGAGCTGGAGGCCACGGCCACCGGCGAGACGCTGCCCCTGACCCGGGCCGACTGCGCCGGCCTGGCGGCGCGCCTGGCGCGGGTCGAGGCCGGGCTGGTGCCGCCGCGGGACAGCGGCTGCGACGTCATTCCCGTCGTCGACTTGTCGGAGGCGCAGCGGCGGGCGCAGACCCGGATCACCGACGGCGAGGTGGTGAGGGCCATGGATCAGGCGCGCCGCACCCATCGCGGGGACCCCACCGCCTGCCCCGACTGCGGGGGGCCGGTGCCGGACGGCGCGGCCCTGTGCCCGCACTGCCAGTGCCCGATGCCCACCCCGGCTGACCACGATCGGCCCGAGGGCGCCGATGCCCGGGACGGCGCGGCATGACCGCCCCGGCCGCCCACCCGCCGCCGGCCCGGCCGCCGTTCGAGGCCGCGGTGGTCATCCGCCTGCCGGGCCAGGCGCCAGGCCGCGCCCTGCGCGGCCGCCTCAAGACGGCGCGGGAGCTGCGCGGCGGCCGGCAGGTGTGGGCCGTCCGCGTGCCCACGCCGCACGCCCGCCACCCCGAGGGCGAGCTGGTCTCGCTGATCGTGGAGCGCACGGACGCCGGCTGGTGCGCGGTGGGCGGCGAGGCCCTGGGCCACGCCATCCGCATCGCCGAGGCCATCGCCGCCGGCGCCGAGGTGCGCGAACCGGTCGGCGTACAGCTCATGGCGGTCACCGCCGGGCTGCTGGCGCTCGTGCAGCCGGAGCCCGGGCCGTGACCGCCGCCCGACGCCTCCATCGCGTCCGGCCGCGTCACATCGTGGTCGACGTCCGCGATCCCGCTGCCCTGACGGTCCGCCTGATCGCCGCCGGCAGCCTCCGCGCGGCGCCGGTGCGGCGGCGGCCGAACACCCTTCGAGCCCTGTTCCATCGCCTTTTCAGGAGGATCTGAGACATGCCGAGCCTCGGCGATATCGAAGCCCTCGCCAAGAGCTACAGCGAGGCCCACGGCAAGCTGGCGGACGAG
>NZ_JACIGI010000001.1:112212-244813 GCF_014197795.1 Roseospira goensis | reverse complement strand
CCCTCAAGACCAGACGCAAACGCGCCGCATGGGACACAAACTACCTCGCCCAAATCCTGAACATGAAAATCCCGTAACCTGGATTCGGAGCCCTGCCAGTGTACCTCGACCGGCCGGCGGGGTGAAACGCACTGCGCGACGGTCTGGTGGGACCGAATCGCGCGACGGTAGGGTGGGCCTTGCGCCCGCGCCGGGAGCCGGTAGAGTCCGATCCAGGGCCGCCGTGCCGGCGCGCCCATCCCGTCTTGCGCAGGATCGCCCGTGACCCCGCCTCCCGCCGCCCCCGATCGCGCCCCCCAAAGCGCGCCCGACAGCCCACGCACCGCGCCCGCCCCTCCCGTCGATCCGGGACCGCCGGACGACCGGCCGGGACCGGGGGACCTGGCCGGGCTGGAACAGTGGGTGCGGGTGCGCGGCATCACCGAGGTCGAATGCATGGTCGCCGACCTGTCCGGCATCCCGCGCGGCAAGATCCTGCCCGCGCACAAGTTTCTCTCAAGCCTGCGGGACAAGGGGCTGCGGCTGCCGGAATCGGTGTTCATCCAGACGGTGACCGGGGCCTACCCCGAGGACGACCCGATCAACATCGAGGACCGCGACATCTTCCTGGTGCCCGACCCGACCACCGTGCGCATGGTGCCGTGGTACGAGGAACCCACCGCCCAGGTCATCACCGATTGCGTCTACCGCTCGGGCGGGCCGGTGGCGGCGGCGCCGCGCCACGTGCTCAAGCGGGTCCTCGCGCTGTACGAATCGCGCGGCTGGCATCCCATCGTGGCGCCGGAGCTGGAGTTCTTCCTGGTCAAGATGAACGACGACCCGGACTACCCGCTGGAGCCGCCCATGGGTCGCTCGGGCCGGGCCGAGACCGGCAGCCAGGCCTACGGCATCGACGCCGTCAACGAGTTCGACCCGCTGTTCGAGGACATCTACGACCACTGCGAGGCCCAGGGCCTGGACGTGGACACCCTGCACCACGAGGCAGGGGCCGCGCAGATGGAAATCAACTTCAACCACGGCGACCCGCTGGCGCTGGCCGACCAGGTGTTCCTGTTCAAGCGCACGGTGCGCCAGGCGGCCCTGACCCACAAGGTCTACGCCACCTTCATGGCGAAACCGCTGGAGGGCCAGCCCGGCTCGGCCATGCACATCCACCAGTCGATCGTGGACGCCGAGGGCCGCAACCTGTTCGCCGACGCGGCGGGCGAGGACAGCGACCTGTTCCGCTGGCACATCGCCGGGCTGCAACGCCACCTGCCCGAGGCCATGCTGCTGCTGGCGCCCAACGTCAACAGCTACCGCCGGCTGGTGCCGGACTGGGGCGCCCCCATCAACATGCACTGGGGCTACGACAACCGCACCGTCTCGCTGCGGGTGCCGTTCTCGGACGCCGGCAGCCGGCGGGTCGAGAACCGGCTGTCGGGCGCCGACGCCAACCCCTATCTGGCGGTCGCGGCGTCGCTGGCCTGCGGCTACCTGGGCATGATCGAGCAACAGGAGCCGAGCCGGCCCATCAAGGGCAGCGCCTATTCGCGGGCGCACGCGTTGCCGCGCCATCTGCCCGACGCGATCGAACGCTTCACCCGCGCCCGCGCCCTCCAGGAGGTGCTGGGCGAGGACTTCAGCCGGGTGCTGACCAGCGTGAAGTGGGCCGAGTGGGACGCCTACCAGCACGTGATTTCGAGCTGGGAACGGGAATACCTGCTGCTGAACGTGTAATCCCGCCAGGATCGGCCCACGGCGGGCGCGCCCCGCCCGTCCTTCCTACGGGAACAGGGCCATGAACTGGCGCAGCCAGGCCGGATGCGCGGGCCAGGCCGGCGCCGTCACCAGCTTGCCGTCCGTCACCGCGTCGTCCACGGCGATCTCGGCGTACTGGCCGCCGGCGCGGCGCACCTCGGGCGCGCAGGCCGGGTAGGCCGAGCAGATGCGCCCGTCCAGGACCCCGGCGGCGGTCAGGATCTGGGCGCCGTGGCAGATGGCGGCCACCGGCTTGTCGGCCTCGAAGAAGTGCCGCACCATATCGAGCACCGCCGGGTTGAGCCGCAGGTACTCCGGCGCGCGCCCGCCCGGCAGCACCAGACCGTCGTAGTCGGCCGGGTTCACCTCCGCAAAGGTGGCGTTCAGGGTGAAGGTGTGGCCGCGCTTCTCGCTGTAGGTCTGGTCGCCCTCGAAGTCGTGGATGGCGGTCGGGCAGGTGTCGCCGGCGGCCTTGTCCGGGCAGACGGCATGGACCGTGAAGCCGCAGGCCGCCAGGGCCTGGAACGGCACCATGGTCTCGTAGTCCTCGGTGTAGTCGCCGGTGATCATCAGGATCGTGTGGGCCATGGTGTCCTCCCTCGTCGTTGCTGGGGGCCGTGGATGCGTCCCGACGCCGACCATACCGCACGCCGGGCCGGCGCGAAACGCAAGGCGGGCTGGGCTCAGTGCAGGGCGTCCTCCGACCCGGCCGACGGCATGGGCTCGCCGTCGCCGGCCGTCGCCGGCATGGGCTCGCCGTCGCCGGCCATCGCCGGCGGGGGGACCTCGGACGGCGCGGGGCGGGTGTCCCCCGGAGCGCCCCCCGGAGTGCCCCCCGGAGTGCCACCCGGAGTGCCCCCGGGGGCCAATGGCAGGTAGACGTGGAACGCGGCGCCCTCGCCCACCACGCTTTCCGGCACCAGCACGCCGCGGTGGCGGGCCAGCACGTGCTTGACGATCGCCAGCCCCAGCCCGGTGCCGCCCATCTGGCGCGAGCGGGCGCGATCGACGCGGTAGAAGCGCTCGGTCAGGCGCGGCAGGTGCTCGCGCGCGATGCCCTCGCCCTGGTCGTGCACCGACACCCGCAGGCACGGCCCGCGACGCGGCCCCGGCATGGCCGCCGGACCGTGCGCCACCACCGCGCCGGTGACCCGGATCTCGGTGTTGGGGCGGCCGTACTTGATGGCGTTGTCGAGCAGGTTCTGGAACACCTGCCCGACCTGATCGACCTCGCCGGTCACGGGCGGCAGGTCCTCGGCCAGGTCGCGCACGATACGCATGCCCTTGTCCTGGCACTTCAGCTCCAGCCCGGAGGCGAGGCCGCGGATGACGTCCGGCAGATGCACGGTGCCGGTGGGCGGGCTGTGCTCGTTCATCTCGATGCGCGACAGCGACAGCAGGTCCTCGACCAGCCGCTGCATGCGCCGGCCCTGCTCCAGCATGATCGGCAGGAAGCGCTCGTGCGCCGCCGCGTCGTCGCGCGCCGGCCCCATCAGGGTCTCGACGAAGCCGACCAGGCTGGACAGCGGGGTGCGCAGTTCATGGCTGGCGTTGGCCACGAAGTCGGCGCGCATGCGCTCCAGCCGGACCAGCTTGGTGACATCGTGCAGGGTGATCATGGCCTCGGCGCCCTCGCGGTCGCGCTGCGGCAGCGGGCCGACCCGCACCTCCCACTCCTGTTCCACCGCGCCCGGCAGGGCGACCTGGATGGTGCGGCCGGCGCCGCCGGCCAGCACCGCGTCGGCGGCGCCCAGGACCGCCGGATCCCGCATCAACAGAGTCAGCGGCCGGCCCCGGCCGTCGCGGCCGAACAGGGCGCGGGCGGCGGCGTTGACCCGGGTCACCGTGCCGCCGGCGTCGATCAGCAGGATCGGGTCGGGCAGGCTTTCGACCACCAGGGCGTCGGAGTCGGCGCGCGCCGCCAGCGCCGCGATGCGCCGGTCGCAGGTCCGGCGCAGCGCCTGGACCGCGGTCATCTGGCCGCGCGCCAGGCGGGAATAGACGATCTCCGGCGTGCCCGGGGGCCGGCCCTGCGCCGCGGCCAGCGCCCGCGCCGTGCGCTCGACGGCCAGCAGGTCCTGGAGGTAGGGACGCACCAGCAGCAGCGTCGCCCCCACCAGCGCCGGCAGCAGGGGCAGGACCAGCCACCACGGCGTCAGCCAGCCGCCGCCGGCCAGGGCCAGCACCGCCAGGATGCCGGGCGCGGACAGCAGCACGGCGGCCGCCAGCAGACGGCCGAACGTCAGGCGCGGCGCACCGCCGCCGACACCGTGGACCATGGTTGGGGCTCCCCTCGCCGGGTGATCGCGCCGAATGACGGCGCCGGGTGAGCGCCCACCGCCGCCACCCCGCGCGCCACCGTCCAGCGCCCGGGGACGGGGGCCGGATCAGCCCCGCCGCAGCGCGTCATGGGCCGCCATCACCGCCATGTGCACCATGTCGGAGACGGTGGCGTCCATGGCGGTCATCTGCACCGGCCTGGACAGCCCCAGCAGCATAGGTCCGATGATCGTACCGCCGCCGAGTTTTTGGAGAAGCTTGTATGAAATGTTGGCGGAGTTGAGTCCGGGCATGACCAGCACGTTGGCCGGACCCGACAGCCGGGAGAACGGGTAGAGCTTCATCAGCTCGGCGTCGAGGGCTACGTGGGCCCCCATCTCGCCCTCGTACTCGAAGTCCGGGTTGCGGGCGTCCAGGATGCGCACGGCCTCGCGGGTCACGATCGGGTTCGCCCCCTCCGGCGCCCCGAAGGTAGAATACGACAGCAGCGCCACCCTGGGTTCGTGGCCGAGCTGGCGCGCCTTGCGGGCCGCCTGCTGCGCGATATCGGCCATCTCCTCGGCGGTCGGCGCCTCATGCACCGTGGTGTCGGCGATGAACACCGTGCGCCCGCGCGCCACCACCATGGTCAGCCCCAGGACGCGGTCGCCCGGCGTCGGGTCGATGCACATGGCGATCTGATCCACGACGTGGTGCTGGTGCCGGGTCAGGCCCGTGACCATGGCGTCGGCGTCGCCCAGCGCCACCATGCAGGCGCCGAACACGTTGCGGTCCTGGTTCACCCAGCGCTGGGCGTCGCGATACAGGGCGCCGCGGCGGTTCATGCGCCCATAGATGTAATCCGTGTAGCTCTTGTTGTGGTAGGACACGCGGGCATTGTAGACTTCGATGCCGTCCAGCCCCCCGAGACCGAGCCGTTTGACCGCCTCGGCGATGCGGTCCTCGCGGCCCACCAGGATGGGCGTGCCGTAGCCGCCGTTGCGGAAGGCGACGGCGGCGCGGATCGACTTCTCCTCCTCGCCTTCGGCGAACACCACCCGCTGGGGCTGGTTGGCGACCTCGTTGTGGATCGCCTGAAGGGAGGCCACGGTCGGATCCAGGCGCGCCGACAGGGCCTGGCGGTAGGCGTCCATGTCGACGATCGGCATGGTGGCCACGCCGGTCTCCATGGCCGCGCGCGCCACCGCCGTCGGAATGGCGAAGATCATGCGCGGGTCGAACGGCACCGGAATGATGTATTCGGGGCCGTAGCGCAGCCGTCGGCCGCTGTAGGCGGCGGCCACCTCGTCGGGCACGTCCTCGCGCGCAAGCTGGGCGATGGCGCGGGCGGCGGCCACCTTCATCTCCATGTTGATGCTGCGCGCCCGCACGTCGAGCGCCCCCCGGAAGATGTAGGGGAAGCCCAGCACGTTGTTGATCTGGTTGGGGTAGTCGGAGCGCCCGGTGGCCATGATGGCGTCGGTGCGCACGGTCGCCACCTCCTCCGGCGTGATCTCCGGATCCGGGTTGGCCATGGCGAAGATGAGCGGCTTGTCGGCCATGGTGGCGACCATCTCGGGCGTGACGGCCCCCTTCACGGACAGCCCGAGGAAGGCGTCCGCGCCGGACAGCGCCTCCGCCAGAGTGCGCCGCTCGGTCTCCACCGCGTGGGCGGATTTCCACTGGTTGAGGTCCTGGCGGTCCTTGTGGATCACCCCCTTGGTGTCGCACAGCAGCACGTTGGCGTGCGGCACGCCCATGAACTTGACCAGCTCCGCGCAGGCGATGCCGGCGGCGCCGGCGCCGTTGATCACGACCGTCAGGTCGCTCAGGTCGCGCCCGGTCAGGTGGCAGGCGTTGATCAGGCCGGCGGCGACGATGATGGCGGTGCCGTGCTGGTCGTCGTGGAACACCGGAATGCTCATCAGCTCCTTCAGGCGCTGTTCGATGATGAAGCACTCGGGCGCCTTGATGTCTTCCAGGTTGATCCCGCCGAAGGTCGGGCCGAGGAAGCGCACGCAGTTGACGAATTCGTCGACGTCGCGGGTATCGACCTCCAGGTCGAGCGCGTCGATATCGGCGAACTTCTTGAACAGGACCGCCTTGCCTTCCATCACCGGCTTGGAGGCCAGCGCCCCCAGATCGCCGAGCCCCAGCACCGCGGTGCCGTTGGAGATCACCGCCACCATGTTGCCGCGCGCGGTATAGTCGTAGCCCGTCGACGGGTCGTGCGCGATCTCCAGACAGGGCGCGGCCACGCCGGGCGAGTACGCCAGCGACAGGTCGCGCTGGGTGGTGAGCGGCTTGGTGGGGGTGATCTCGATCTTGCCGGGGCGGCCGGAGGCGTGCATCAGCAGCGCCTCGCGTTCGAGAGTGGTGGAGGGTCGGGGCTCGTCCATGCCTGTCGCGTTCGCCTGGTGAGAGAGAAAACAGATCCCGGGCCGTGGCGCGCCCAACGGCGGGTATCGCATCCGGCGTCGCCTGCGGGCCGTAACAATCCGGGAGAGGCCCCATCATGCCCGCTCACGCCGCATCTGCCCAGGGGGGAATTCCGGCGGTGCGCGACGCCTTTCGCGATCCGGCCCCGCCGTACACTTCCCCCGTGTCGGGAGTCGTTGACCATGCTAGGGTAGGCGCCCTGGCGAGATCTCGAGTGCGTGCCCATGACGACCCGCTCTCCCGTGCGCCATCTGTCCCGCTGGGTCCGGTCCGTGGCGGTCGCGGCGGCCGTGACCGCCGGTGGCCACGTCGCCGCCGTGGCGGCGGCCGAGGTGAGGACCGGGTCGCCCGACGCCCCGACCCCGGCGGACGCGTCCGCCGGCCGCGTCGACCCCATCACCCTGCTGGTGTTCAACCGCCCACCCTATTATGAGCCGGTGCCCGCCGGCGGCTACACCGGCCTGGTCGCGGGACGGGTGGCGCGCGCCCTGGAGGCCGCCGGCGTCCCGTTCACCTGGCGCCTGCTGCCGCCCAACGGACACCTGCGCACGGTGGCGGCGGATCGGGGGCCGGTGTGCGCGGTGGGCTGGTTCCGGACCGCATCGCGGGAGTCCCTCGGCCTGTTCACGGCGCCGGTCTATCGGGACCGGCCCCAGGTCGTCCTGACGCGCGCGGACAATGGGGCCGTGCTGTCCCATGGCACGGTGCGCGCGCTGCTGGCCGACCCGACCCTGCGCCTGGGTACCAAGCTCGGCTACTCCTACGGCCCCGCGCTGGATGCCGCCATCGCGGGCGCCGACCCGCCGCGCACGACGGTCTCCCAGGATGACACGGGGCTGGTCCGCATGCTGCTGGGGCGGCGCTTCGATTACATGATCGTGGCGGCCGAGGAGGGCGACGCCGTGATCGACGCGTTCGGCGTGGCGGGCGGCGATCTGGCCACGGTGTCGCTGCCGGACATGCCGCCGGGCAACAGCCGCCACCTGCTGTGCAGCCGCTCCGTCGGGGCCGGGACCATCGCGCGCATCAACACCGCCCTGGCGGCGCTGGCGGAGGACGGACGGTGAAAAACGGCCGGCCGCCGGACGCGGCTCCCGAGCCCGGAGCGGACAAGGCGCCAACGCCGCCCGAACCGCCGCGGGTCCAGTCGTTGCGCCTGAAGCTGCTGGGCATCTACGTCCCGGTGCTGATGCTGGTGTTGATGACGCTGTTTGCGGTGCTGGAATGGCGCGCCTACAGCCATGCGCTCGACCAACTGCGACAGCGCCTCGACACCTTCGTGACCACCAATGCCCCCATCCTGGCGGCGCCGATGTGGGCCTTCGACGACGCCATGACCCGGACACTGGTCCAGGCCATGGCCAGCCATCCCGACCTGCGGGCGCTGGAGGTACGCGAGGCGGGCGGCCGCGTCGTGGCCCAGGCCGGCGACGTGGCGGCGTTCGACCCCGACGCACGCCTGCACCGGACCGCGGCGCTGGTTCATGCCGCGCCGGGCGAGCGGATCGAGTTGGGTGTGCTGCGGGTCGCCTTCGACGATGCCCGCGTCCTGGCGGCGCTGCAACGGGCGCTGCTGACCGATCTGCTGACCATCCTGGTGGTCATGGGCGTGCTGATCGCCCTTGTCGAGGTGACCACGAGTCGCCTGGTGTTCCGGCCGTTGCAGCGCCTGCGGGCGGCCATGGTGGCCGACCCGACGCGCCCGTCGGGCCGCCGGGTACCGCACCAGAGCCGCGACGAACTGGGGGAGGTCATCGACGCCTTCAACGCCATGGAACGCCGGCGGACCACCCTGGAAGAGGCCCGCCGCCGACTGGTGGACCTGGGCATTCGCATGGGCTCCGAACGCAGTCCGCGCCGGCTGGTCGAGACCGCGCTGCGCGCCGCCTCGGACCTGTGCCACACCGACGGCGGCACGCTCTACCTGCTGAACGAAGAGGCCGATCGCCTGGACTTCGCGATCATGCTCAACGCCAGCCTCGCCATCCACCTTGGCGGCGAGGAGGGCGAGGAGATCCCGTTCGCGCCGCTGCCGCTGCACCATCCGGACGGCGCGCCGAACCACGCCAACCTCGCCACCCACGCCGCCCTGACCGGCGAGACGGTCAACATCCCCGATGTCTACGACAGCGCGGCGTTCGACTTCACCGGCCCGCGCGCCTTCGATGCCGCCCACGGCTACCGGACCACGTCGGTCCTCGCGGTCCCGCTGAGGAACCGGCGCGGCGACGTCACCGGCGTGCTGCAACTCATCAACGCGACCGACCGGGACACGGGCACCGTGCGGCCGTTCAACGCCGCCGACGCCGGCGTGGCGCAGTCGCTGGCGGCCCAGGCCGGCGTCGCCCTGGAGAACCAGGTCCTGCTGGAAAGCCAGCGCAAGCTTCTGGATGCCTTCATCGAACTGATGGCCGGCGCCATCGACGCCAAGTCGCCGTACACCGGCGGCCACTGCTCGCGGGTGCCGGAGTTGACCCGCATGCTGACCGAGGCGGCCTGCGCCGACCGCACCGCCTTCGCCGACTTCGACCTGACCGAGGAGGAGTGGTACGAACTGCACATCGCCAGTTGGCTGCACGACTGCGGCAAGGTCACCAGCCCGGAATACGTCGTGGACAAAGCCACCAAGCTGGAGACCCTCTGCAACCGCATCCATGAGATCCGGACCCGCTTCGAAATCCTGTGGCGCGACGCCGAGATCGCGGAATGCCGCGCCCTGCTGGCCGGCGCCGACCCGGAGGCCGCGGCCGCCGAGCGCGCCCGCGCCCAGGCCCGGTTGCAGGACGAGTTCGCGTTCGTGGCGACCTGCAACGTCGGCGGCGAATCCCTGGGCGACGATCAGGTCGCCCGCCTGGAGGCCATCGCGGCGCAGACCTGGACGCGGCACTTCGACGACCGCCTGGGCCTGTCCCACGCCGAGCTGGAGCGGCTGGACCACATCCCGCCGCGCCCCCTACCGGCCGAGGAACGCCTGCTCGACGACAAGCCCGAACACGTGGTGGAGTGGCCGGGCGGTGTCCGGCCGATCACCGAGAACGATCCGCGCGGCTTCACGATGGTCGCGCCGGAACGGCAGTTCAACTTTGGCGAGCTTTACAACCTGACCATCCGGCGCGGCACGCTGACCGACGAGGAGCGCTTCAAGATCAACGACCACATCGTGCAGACCATCGTCATGCTGGAAAGCCTGCCGTTGCCCAAGCACCTCCGGCGGGTCCCCGAATACGCCGGCGGTCATCACGAAAAAATGGACGGCACCGGCTATCCACGCGGCATCATGGGTGGCACCATGTCGATCCCGGCGCGCATCATGGCCATCGCCGACATCTTCGAAGCCCTGACGGCGGCCGACCGGCCGTACAAACCGCCGAAGACACTGTCGGAGGCCCTGCACATCATGAGCCGGATGCGCGACGGCGACCACATCGACCCGGACCTGTTCGACCTGTTCCTGCGGTCGGGCGTCTGGAGGGACTACGCGGAGACCTACCTGTTGCCCGAGCAGCTCGACGCCGTGGACATCGGGCACCACCAGCGGCGATCCTGAGCCGCGGCCGGCCCGATGCCGTGACCGGGCCCGCACGCCCGGGTCCGCTCGCCCGATGGATCCTGACCCGACATGGCGACACGCCCGCCCCAGCCCCGACCGACCGCGCAGAAAAGCCGCCCCCCCGACGCACCGAGGGGGAAGACCGCACCCCGGTATCTGCCGCTGGTGCTCAACCTGTTCACCATCATGGCCGCCATCACGGTGTTGGTCGTGCTCGCCCTGACCGGCTTCACCTATGTGCAGGGCCGCTCGGTCGCCGAGGCCACCGGCCGGGCGCTGTCGCGCGAACTGACGGCCAAGGTCGCGCACCGCATCGAGACCCTGTTCTCGCCCGCCGCCGTGCTGGCCGAAATGTCCTCGTCGCTGCCCGAGATCGCCACCCCGCCCGATCTGCTGATCCACTCCGCCGGCTGGTACATCATGCAGGCGCTGGAGTCCTATCCCACGCTGTACTCGGGCTACATGGGCTACGCCGACGGCCGCTTCTACCAGCTTATCGCGGTCCCCGAGCGGGCCGCCTCGCCGCGCGAGGACCTTGTGCGGGCGCGTACGGTCCGCCTGACCCACGGCGCGCCGCCGGAGACCCGGTTCATCCATCGCGTCATCCTGCCGCGCCCGGGCGGCGACCGGCTTCAGATCTGGACCTTCCTGGACCGCGACCGGGTGATGCTGGGCTCGCGCATCGACGCGCACCCGCGCTACGACCCGCGGGCGCGGCCCTGGTACGCGGAGGCCCGGGCCACCAAGGCCACGGTCATGACCGACATCTACACCTTCGCCAGTCTCGGCCTGCCCGGACTCACCCTGGCGCGGCCGTTCGACGGCAACGTGCCCGGGGTGCTCGGCATCGACCTGACGCTGGCCTCGATCGCCGACTTCCTGGCGGCGCAGACCCTGTCGCCCAACGGCCGGCTGCTGGTGGCGACCAGCGACGGCCAGGTGATCGCCTACCGGAACCGCGACGGCCTGCGCACCGGCGCCGAGTATGTGCGCGGCCGGCCGCTCTCCCTCGGCGACCTCGGGGATCCCGCGATCGCGCGCGCGCTGGTCACGGACGCCGCGACGACCGACGTGCATGTGGTTGAAATGGCCGGGACGCAAGAGCCCATGCTGGTGCGGCGCATGGACGTCGCCATGCCGGGCACGCGCGACCTGGCGGTCGCCATGGCGGCCCCGCTGTCGGACTTCACCGGCCCGGTCGACACGCTGATCGCCAACAGCCTGCTGTTCGCGGCCGCCGTGGCGCTGCTGGGAATCCCGCTGACCTGGCTGGTGGCGCGGCGCATGTCGCGGGCGTTGGCGCTGCTGGCGGAGGATGCCGGGCGGGTCCAGCGCCTCGACCTCGATCACGGCGTGCGGGTGCAGACCATCGTGCGCGAGATCCACGATCTGGCCCGCGCCCACACCATGATGAAGGAGTCGCTGCGCACCTTCGGCCTGTACGTGCCCAAGGACCTGGTGCGCCAGATCCTGGCCGCGGGCGGCTCGGCCGAACCCGGCGGCCAGCGCCGCGAACTCACGCTGCTGTTCACCGACATCGCCGACTTCACCACCATCGCCGAGACGCTGCCGCCCGAAGACCTGATGGTGCGCACCTCGCTGTATTTCGAGGAGATGACGGCGGCGATCAACGCCCACGGCGGCGTGATCGACAAGTTCATCGGCGATGCCGTCATGGCGTTGTGGAACGCGCCAACCCCGACCGACGACCACGTGACCCTCGGGTGTCTGGGGGCGCTGGCGGCGCGCGACCGGGTGGCGGCGTTCAACGCCGGCCTGGCCGCGCGCGGCGTTCCGGTCTTCCGCACCCGCTTCGGCCTGCACGTGGGCGAGGCCGTGGTGGGCAACCTGGGCTCGTCCGACCGCATGGACTACTCGGCCATCGGGGCGGCCGTGAACACGGCCTCCCGCATCGAGGGGTTGAACAAGGTCTACGGGACCGAGATCCTGGTGTCCGAGCCCGTCGCCACCCGCGCCGCCGGCCGCTTCGTCCTGCGCGAGATCGACCACGTGGTGCCCAAGGGCGCGCACGCGCCAATCCGTGTGTTCGAGTTGATGGGCGTGCACCCGGACGCCGACCTCGCCGCCAGCGGGCGCGCCGACCCGGCCGCCGTGGTCGACGCCGCAACGGTCGACTACGCCCGCCGCTGGGCCGAGGCGCAGGACCGGCTGCGCCGGGCGGGGGACTGGGCGGGCGCCCGCGACGCCTTCGCCGCAATGGCCGCGGCGCGTCCGGACGACACGCTGGCCGCCAGCTTCCGCGACCTGGCCGACGGACTGGCCCGTGACCCCGAGGCCGCCGTGCACTGGAGCGAAGTCCGACGGATGGAGGGCAAATGACCGTCATCGGCCGCCGCCGCCTGCTCGGCCTCGCCGCCGGCGCCGCCGTCCTGGGCGGCGCCCCACGGTGGGCGCAGGGCCAGCCCTCCGGCACGGCGCCCCTGTCGGCGCTCGGCACGGACCCGCCGGAGCCCGGGATCAAGCTCCGCTTCTGGACCACCGAACGCGGCGCCGACCGGGTCACGGTGATCCGCTACCTGCTCGACGTGCAGGCCGCCTTCGCCGGTCAGCCGCCGGTCGTGATCGAGACGGTGGCGGAGGAGGACGTGGTGGCGCGGTTGCGCGCGGCGCATGATCCCGCCAGCCGGATCCCCATACCGCACCTTGTCAACACCGGCGCCGACACGCTGCTGGCGCTGGACACGCTGGGCCTGTTGAGTCGCGATGGACACCGGGTCGTGCAGACCCTGGGCGACGCCACGTTCGAGACCGGCGCCCTGGCCGCCCTGCGCCGGCCGGACGGCCGCCTCGCGGCGATCCCGTTCCACGGCTGGCCGCAGATCGTGTGGGCGCGCCGCGACTGGCTCGCGGACAGCCTCGGCCAGCCGGTGCCGCAGACGGTGGACGCGCTGCGCCGCGCCGCCCACCGGCTCCACGACCCGGCGGCCGGGCGGCGCGGCATCATCCTGGGCACCACGGGAGACTTCTACACGCAGCAGTGTTTCATGATGATCGCCCGCGCCTACGGGGCCGGCACCGTGGGACCGGACGGAGCGCCGCAGCTCGACACCCCGGCCATGGTCGCCGCGCTGGAGGCCTACGCCGATCTGGCCCGGGCCGCCGGTCCCGGCGCCCTGACCTGGCGGGCGCGCGACTACTACCTTCAGGGGCGAGCGGCGTTCCTGGTCTACTCCACGTTCCTGATGGACGACCTGGCGGTGCCCGCCGTGGCCCAGGACTCATTGACCGGGGCGCATTTCCCCGACCTGGACGGGGCACCGTTCGACCCGCTGCTGGTGGAGAAGACGGCCCCCATCGCCACGCTGGGCGGCGCCGCGCCGGGGGCCATCGGCGCGTTCTCCTCCATCAACGGACTCGGGCTGACCGGCGTCGGGGACCCGGCCGAACGCCTGGCGGCGCGCTCGCTGGCGCTGTTCCTGTTCCGCCGCGACGCCTACATCGCCTGGCTGCACATGGCGCCGGGCGGCATGATCCCGCTGGTGCGGGGCATCCTGGAGACCGACGCCTTCATGCGCGACCGGCTGGGCGTGTTCCGTGCCTTCGGCCGCGACGTCACGCGCCGGTTCGGCGCCGCGCTCCGGGTCCCGTCGACGGCCTCCACCGTGGTGGCAGAAGCGGCCGGGCGGCCCTACGCCGATCCTCGGGCCGGGCTGCTGTACGCCGAGCGGGTGCTGGGTCGCATGGTTGCGCGCGTGCTGGCCGGCGAGACCGCCCCGCGGGCCGCGGCCCGCGCCGCCCAGGCCGAAGCGCGCGCCCTGCTGGAGTGACCGCGCCGTGTGAGGCTCAGGCCTTGAAGGCGCGCGGCGTGGGATGGGGCTGACCCAGGTCCTCCGAGCGCGCATAGGCGGAGCCGGCCCCCGGGGCTGGTGCGGACGCCGGGGCGGATGCCGGCGCCTGAGGCGGAGCCGGCTCGCTCAGCGCCGCCGCCGCCGCGGCGCGATCGGCCGCCTGCTCGTCCAGCGCCGCCAGACGCTCGGCACGGGCGCGCTCGGCCTTGGCCTCGGCCTCGCTGAGCCGCTGCGCCGATTCGGCCCGGCGCGCCTGCATCTCGGCGTAGGCGGTCTCGCCCTGACCGGGGGCGCCGGCGTCCTGCTCCCGGGGCGGAGCATCCTCCGCCAACTGCACGCGGTCGAACAGGGGGCCGCCGCCGCGGGCCCGCTGGACCCCGGTATCGGTCTGCACCGTCTCCAGCGCCCGCTCGCGCTCGACCTGGTCCAGGTGCTCGTCGCCGTTGGTGTCGAAGCGGCGCACCATCTCCGGGACGCCGATTGCGATGGCGGCCGCCATGCCGATGTTGACCGGCCCCGCCGTCGCGTCCACGTTCTCGCCGTCGGCCTCGCGCTGGGCGGCGCGGGCCTCGCGGGCGGCCGCCTCGGCCTCGTCGGCCTCGTCCGCCTTGTCGTCGGCGCGCAGGCGCGCCGCCGGCGGCGTATGCGACGACGGATTGCGCAGACTGTCGGACGCCTCCGGCGGTTCCACCGGACCGCGCGTCTCCTGGCGCTGGGCGGCCAGGGGGGACAGGTCCACCACGTCCTCAACGCGGCGGCTGTCACGGTCGTGCGGATCACCCGACTGGCGGACGATCGACCGCATGGTGGACGACAGCAGGCCGCTCGACCCGCTGGGACCACCGGCTCCAAAGGATTCAGCCATCACACCCTTCCTTTCTGGAGGTGGGAGGTGGAGAGTCTGGAGGTGGAGAGGGGAGCGCGCCCCGAACGAGGGCCACGTCCATCCGGTCCTGGTCCGATCTCGGAGCACAGTGTAACAGTGTTGACCGCGCCTTTGAAGGGCAGTCCAAGAGCACGACAGGCGCCAGCACAGCGCCTGATCCTGTCCAGGTCTCCAACACGTTGATGCACAACGCGAGCGCTTCTTTGGGACTCCCCTTGTCCCGACAATGCGCCTAAAATCGGTGGTGCTTCGGCGGCCCGGTTTGGTTTGCGCGGGCCTGGTTCACGCCCCGCCCGATGCCGAGTCGCGGGCCCCGGGCGGGGGGCGCCGCCGCGACTCGGGCCGCGGCCCACGCCCCAGCCCCGGGCCAGCGGGTCGCGCGCAGACACCACACACGACACCACGCAACGACATGGGAGCGGCTGTGGAGGATCGACGGACGGCGGAGCGCGCCACCATCCTGGTGGTGGACGATGATCCGTTGACGCGGGACGTCCTCGGCGCCGCCCTGACGACGGCCGGGCTGCGCGTCGTGACCGCCGCCGACGGGCGGGCCATGGCCGCCGTGATGGCGCGCGAGCCGGTGCGCGTCGTGCTGCTGGACATCGCCATGCCGGGCAAGGACGGCCTGACCCTGACGCGCGACCTGCGCCGCCAGTCGGATGTGGGCGTCATCCTGGTCACCGCGCGCGACCGCCGCGAGGACCGCCTCGCCGGGCTGGAGCGGGGGGCCGACGACTACATCGTCAAGCCGGTGGACGAGGCCGAACTGGTCATGCGGGTGCGCGGCCTGTTGCGCCGCATGGACAGCGCGCCAGCACGCCCCGTGACCGCCCGCCGCCGCCGCTTCGGCCGCTGGGAAATGGACCTGCACGCCCGCACGGTGCGGGAGACCGCCCCCGAGGGCCACGAACTGCGCCTGACCGGGGCCGAGTTCGACCTGCTGGCCACCTTCGTCGACAACGCGGGCGCGGTGCTGACCCGCCAGCAGCTTCTGTCCGGCCATCGGCCGGGCGCGTTCGAGCCGACCGAACGCACCGTCGACGTGCTGGTGCGCCGCCTGCGCCAGAAGCTGGAGGATGACCCCTCCGCGCCGCGCCTGATCGTCACCGTCCATCGGGCCGGCTACATCTTCACCGCCGACATCACCGCCGACATCACCGCCGACGAGCCGTGACGCGGCGCCTCCCCGCGTCCGCACCACCCCGGCCCGGCCGGGCGGGCCGGCGCCGCCGTCCCGCCATCAGGTCGCGCGCGTATCGGGCGCGACCGGCTCGGCCGGGGTGGCGGTTCGGCTGGCGCCGGTCCGCCGGGTCAGCCGGCGGATGACGACGAAGAACAGCGGCACCAGCAGCACACCCAGCACGGTGGCGGCGATGGTGCCGCCCAGCACGCCCGAACCGATGGCGTTGCGCCCGGCCGCCCCCGCGCCGCTGCTCAACACCAGCGGGGTCACCCCCAGCCCGAACGCCATCGAGGTCATGATGATCGGCCGGAAGCGCTGGCGCGCCGCCTCGACCACGGCGTCCAGCAGCGGCTCGCCGGCATCCTGGCGGGCGCGCGCGAACTCCACGATCAGAATCGCGTTCTTGCCGGTCAGGCCGATGGTGGTCAACAGGCCAACCTGGAAGAAGACGTCGTTGGCGAAGCCGCCGATGGCGGCCGCCACCAGCGCGCCCAGCACCCCGATGGGCATGGCGAACATCACCGCCGCCGGGATCGCCCAGCTTTCGTAGAGCGCCGCCAGCGACAGGAACACCGCCGCCAGCGACAGGGCGTACAGCAACGGCGCCTGGCCGCCGGTCTCGCGCTCCTCCAGCGACAGGCCGGTCCAGGCCACGTCGAAGCCGGGCGGCAACTGCGCCGCCAGCCGTTCGATCTCGTCCATCGCCTCGCCGGTCGTCACGCCGGGCACCGGCTGGCCCTGCAACTGCATCGCCGGCACCCCGTTGTAGCGGTACAGGCCCTGCGGCCCGAAGCGCCAGCCGGCCTCGGCCACGTTGGAGAACGGCACCAGCCCGCCGCTGGCGTTGCGCACCCGCCAGCGCTCGATATCCTCCGGGGTGCGCCGCGCCTCGGCCTCGCCCTGCACGTAGACCTTCTTGATGCGGCCGCGATCCAGGAAGTCGTTGACGTAGCGCCCGGCCCAGGCGGTCTCCAGCAGGTTGGCCACGTCCTGCGCCGTCAGCCCCATGGCGCCGGCCTTGCGCCAGTCCAGATCGAGCGAGAACTGGGCCGCGTCCTGGAGGCCGTTGGGGCGGATGGAGCCGATCAGCGGGCTCTCGGCGGCCATGCCCATGAGCTGGTTCCGGGCCGCCAGAAGCTCTTCGTGGGTCTGGCCGCCGCGGGCCTGAAGGTAGAAGTCGAAACCGGAGACGTTGCCCAGTTCGATCACCGACGGCGGCACGATCGGGAAGATGAGCGCGTCGCGCACCTGGGAGAGGGCGCCAAAGGCGCGCCCGGCCACCGCCTGCACGCTCTGCGCCGGCGACGGCCGCTCGTCCCAGTCCTTCAGCCGCACGAAGGCGATGCCGACGTTCTGCCCCACACCGGCGAAGCTGAACCCCACCACGGTGAACACCGACTCGACGGTCTCCGGCTCGGCCTCGCTGAAATGGGTCTCGATCCGCTTCATCACGTCGAGCGTGCGTTCTGCGGTGGCGCCGGACGGGGCCTGCACCAGGGTGAACAGGATGCCCTGATCCTCGTCCGGCAGAAAGCCGGTCGGCGTCTGGGAGAACAGCCAGCCCATGCCGCCCACCAGCGCCAGGTAGATGACGCCGATGCGCAGCGGCCGGCGCACGATGCCGCCCACGCCCTTGGTATAGCCGCGCGTCAGTCCGCCGAAGCCGCGGTTGAACCAGGCCAGCGGCCCGCGTTTCGGGTGCGTGTCGCGGGCCTTCAGCAGGGTGGCGCACAAGGCCGGCGACAGCGTCAGGGCCACCAGCACCGACAGCGCCATGGCCGAGACGATGGCGATGGAGAACTGCCGGTAGATCACCCCGGTGGAGCCCCCGAAGAAGGCCATCGGCACGAACACCGCCGACAGCACCAGCGCGATTCCGATCAGGGCGCCGGTGATCTGGCCCATCGACTTGCGGGTGGCCTCGCGCGGGCTCAGGCCCTCCTCCTCCATGATGCGTTCGACGTTCTCCACCACCACGATGGCGTCGTCGACCAGCAGGCCGATGGCCAGCACCATCGCCAGCATGGTCAGCGTGTTGATGGTGAACCCGGCCGCCGCCAGCACCCCGAACGTGCCCAGCAGCACCACCGGCACCGCCAGGGTCGGGATCAGGGTGGCGCGCAGGTTGCCCAGGAACAGGTACATCACCAGGAAGACCAGGAGGATGGCCTCGAACAGGGTCTTGACCACCTCCTCGATGGAGATCTTCACGAACGGCGTGGTGTCGTAGGGAATGGTGTAGACGACGCCCTCGGGGAAGAACTGCGCCAGTTCGTCCAGCCGGTCCTTGACCCGCTCGGCGGTGTCGAGCGCGTTGGCGCCGCTGGCCAGGCGCAGCGCCATGCCGGCCGCCGGCTGGCCGTTGTAGCGGGAGATGGTGTTATAGGTCTCGGCGCCGATCTCGACCCGGGCGACGTCCTTGAGCAGCACCAGGCCGCCGTCGGTCTCGGCGCGGACCACGACCTGTTCGAAGTCGAACGGCGTCTGCAACAGCGACTGGGCGGTGATGGTGGCGTTGAGCTGCTGGCCCTCGACCGCCGGCAGGGCGCCGAACTGGCCCGCCGAGATCTGCGCGTTCTGGGCCGAGACCGCGGCCACCACGTCGGACGGCGCCAGTTCGAAGGCGGCCAGCTTTTCCGGATCGAGCCAAATCCGCATGGCATAGGGCGAGCCGAACACCTCGACCTCGCCGACGCCGTCGATGCGGCTGATCTCGTCGACGATGTTGGACGACAGGTAGTCCGACAGGTCCACCTGGGTCAGGGCGCCGTCCTCGGCGATCAGGCCGATCACCATCAGGAACCCGGCGGCCGTCTTCTGCACCGTCACGCCCTGGCGCTGCACCACCTCGGGCAGCAACGGCTGGGCCTGACTGAGCTTGTTCTGGACCTGCACCTGAGCGATGTCGGGGTCGGTGCCGGTGCGGAAGGTCAGGGTGATGGTGGCCGTGCCCGCCGAGGTCGAACTGGACGACAGGTAACGCAGGCCGTCGAGGCCGGTCATCTGCTGTTCGATGACCTGGGTGACGGTGCTCTCCACGGTCTCGGCCGACGCGCCGGGGTAGTTCGCGGCGACGCTGACTGTGGGCGGCGCGATGGCCGGGTACTGCGACACCGGCAAGGCCAGGACCGACAGCACGCCGATGCCCATGATGATGATGGCGATCACCCAGGCGAACACCGGGCGGTCGATGAAAAAGCGGGCCATGACGCGGGCTCCCGGTGGGCGATCGGATCAGGGGCGGGTGGCGGCGGTCTCGGGCGACCCGGCCGGGGCGGGCTCGGGGGTGGCGGCGCGTTCCTCCGGCACGGCGGGGGCGCCGGGGCGCACCTTCTGAAGTCCTTCGACGATCAGGCGGTCGCCCTCGGACAGGCCGGCGCGCACGATCCAGTCGGCCCCGCGCGCCGCGATCACCTCCAGGGTGCGCTGTTCGACGCGGTTGTCGGGCGTAACCACCATGGCGGTGGGGCGGCCGCGGCGGTCGTAGGTCACGCCCTCCTGGGGGGCCAGGACCACGGTCTCGGCCACGCCTTGGGGCATGGCGACGCGCACGTACATGCCGGGCAGCAGCAGGCGGTCCGGGTTCGGAAACTCCAGGCGCAGGGTCACCACCCCGGTCTGCTCATTGACGTAGGGCTCGGCGGCGGTCAGCGAGCCGACGTGCTCGTAGCGCGCGCCGTCGGCCAGGGTCAGGGTCACCGGCGCCTCCGTGGCGGCGCGCTCCTCGGTCATCTGGCCGCGCCGCCAGGCCAGGATCTCGGCCGCCGACTGGGTGACGTCGACCAACACCGGGTCAATGGTCCGGATGATCGCCAAGGGCTGCGTCTGTCCGTTGGTGACCAGCGCGCCCTGGGTGGTCAGGGACCGGCCGATGACACCGTCGAGCGGCGCCTTGATGGTGGTCCGGTCCAGGTCGATCTGGGCCGTGTTGAGGGCTGCTTCGGCCACCTGCACGGCGGCGGCGGCCATGTCGCGGGCGGCGACCGCCTCGTCATAGGTGCGCACGCTGGCGACCTTCTGGCGCACCAGCTCGCCCTGGCGGTCGGCGTCGCGTTCGGCGGCGCGCAGCTCCGCCTGCGCCTGCGCCACCTGGGCCCGGGCGGAGGCGACGCGGGCTTCGTAGGTCGCATCGTCGATCCGGTACAGGGGCTGGCCGACGGTGACGTCGGAGCCCTCGTGGAACAGGCGTTCGATGATGATCCCGTCCACCTGCGGCCGCACCTCGGCCACCGCCGAGGCCACCACGCGCCCGGGCAGGTCGGCGGTCAGGGTGACATCCTGGGCGGCCAGGGTCACCACGGTGACGGTGGGGGGCGGGCGCTCGCCTCCGCCTTGCTGCGGCGCCTGGGCCAGGGCGGCCGGGATGCAGGAAAGCGTCACGATCGCGAGCACCAGCGCGCACGCGACCCGGGGCCGGCGGGAGACTATCATGGACCACTCCGCATGCGGTGCGCGTCGCGGCGCACCGCCGAGTCTGGGAACTGAGCCTGGGGACCGGGACCTGGGTGACCGCATGGGACACCAGGGCCGGGTCGCGCGGGAATTTGGAAACTGGACGGTTTCCTAAATACGCCCTACCCTGGCCCGATGCAAGCGACTTGTGCCGACGGGAGACCCGACACACCATCATGACCATGGATCAGGACGCCACCGGGGAGATGCGCCCGGGCCGACGCGGCCGGCCGGCGCTGGACGCGGAGACGCGCGCGGCGCGCATCTTCGATGCGGTCGAGACCGTGATTTCCGAGGTCGGCCTTCAGGGCGTCAGCATGAACGCCATCGCGCGCGCGGCCGGGATGTCGAAGCGAACGCTGTACGGGCTGTACGATGGCCGTGACCACCTGTTCGAGGCCTGGGTACGGCATGCGCGCGCCTCGGTCGTGCGCCCGCTGCCGCCGCAGGCGCACGGGCTGCCGCTGGCCGAGCGGCTGCGCCTGCTGTTGCGGCTGGAGGGCCAGCACTGCCTGTCGGGCCGGCGGCTGGCGGTGCTGCGGTCGATGGTGGCGGAAGCGCCGCGCTATCCGGAGCTGGCGCGTGCCTTCGTGCGCGAGGGCTGGCGCGCCGCCCGCGGCATCGTCGCCGAGGAGCTGACCCGGGCCGCGGCGGCCGGGGAAATCCGGGTCGACGACCCCTGGCAGGCGGCCATGATCCTGCTCGACATGGCCTACCAGGACCCGCTGGACCCCCTGATCGACCCGGACATCACACCGGACGACTCCGCCGCCGCCGATGCCCGCCTCGACCGGGCGATCCGGATCTTCCTGGGCGGCACCCGCGCAGCGGACGCGGCGCCTTAGCGCGGATCGCGATCACCGCACGAGTAACAGCCAAAGGTTGGGGCTCACCGATATCGCGCTGCGAGTCCGGTGTGTCGCCCTCGGCTGGAGGCCCCGCCGCCGGCCGGGACGCCCCCGTTCAGTGCGGGGGCAGGCGCGCCATGTTGCGCCAGAAGCTCTCGATGCCCTTGACCACCTCGATGAAGCGGTCGAAGTCCACCGGCTTGACGATGTAGCAGTTCGCGTGCAGTTCGTAGCCGTGCAGGATGTCGGATTCGGCCTGCGACGTGGTGAGAACGATCACCGGCGTGCGCTTGAGATCGGCATCCTGCTTGATCTCGGCCAGGACCTCGCGGCCATCCTTGCGCGGCAGATTGAGATCGAGCAGCACCAGATCGGGGCGCGGCATGCTGGCGTAGCGCCCCTCCCCCCGCAGGAAGGCCATGGCTTCGATGCCGTCCTGCACCACATGCAACCGGGTCTGGCTGCCGCCTTCCTTGAAGGCCTCGGCCGCCAGGCGCGCGTCCCCCGGATTGTCCTCGACCAGCAGAATGTCCATGGTTCGCGTGGACCCCCTGAGGCGTTATGTGTTGACTTGGGTCGGCGGGATCCTCCCGCAACCGGATGGCGGCCGGCCAGCCCCGTATCCCCCCGCAGCCGGGTCCCCCCGCAGCCGGGCCGTCCCGCCTTCTAGCACGCCGCGGCGTGACCGGAGAAGAAGCGGATCGCATTCTTGCCGGCGCGCTTGGCCTGGTACATGGCGGCGTCGGCGGCGTGCAACAAGCTCTCGTAGCTGACCCCATCGTCGGGGATCATGGCGATGCCGATGCTCGCGGTCAGGCGCATGCCGGTCAGGTCCTCGGCGAACGGCCGGGTGGTCTCCTGCAACAGCTTCTCGGCCACCGCGGCGGCGGCCTCGCGGCCGCGCACCTCGGGCAGGATGACCACGAACTCGTCGCCGCCCAGGCGCGCCACCTCGTCGGAGATGCGCACGGCGCCGCGCAGCCGGCCGCCGATCTCGCGCAGCACGGCGTCCCCGGTCGAGTGCCCGGCGGTGTCGTTGACCGCCTTGAAGCCGTCCAGGTCCAGGAACAGCAGGGCGGCGTCGCGCTGATAGCGGGTGGCCTGTTCCACCGTGCTGGTCAGCAGGCGGGTGAAGAGCTGACGGTTGGCCAGGCCGGTCAGGGGGTCGGTGGTGGCCTGGCGCAACAACTCCTGCTCGGCCCGGCGGCGGAAGGTGATGTCGCTGAAGATGGCGACGTAGCCGGCGATGCCGCCGCTCTCGTCGGTGACCACGTTGATGCGCAGCCACTCGGGATAGACTTTGCCGTCCTTGCGCCGGTTCCAGATCTCGCCTTCCCAGGCGCCGGTCTCGCGCAACTGGTGCCAGAGTTCATCGTAGAACGCCGGCTCGTGCACGCCGGCGTGCAGCACGTTGGGTTGACCGCCGACCATCTCGTGGCCGTCGTAGCCCGTGACGCGCGAGAAGGCGGGGTTGACCCGCACCACCTTGCCGGCGGCATCGGTCACCATGATGCCGGTGTCGATGTTGCGGAAGGCGGCCTCGGCCAGCAAGAGGCGCTGGTTGGCGCGGTGCCGCTCGACGGCGTACAGGATCGACCGCTTGATGAGCTGGCCGTCGCCGCGCCCCTTCACCAGATAGTCCTGGGCGCCGCGCTGGACCGCGCCGATGGCGACATCGGTGGCGTCGATCCCGGTCAGGACCACGATGGCGATGTCGGCGCGGGCCCGGTGCACCGTCTCCAGCGTCACCAGGCCCTCCGAATCGGGCAGCGTCAGGTCCAGCAGGATGACGTCATAGGACTCGCGCGCCAGGACCGTCAGGGCCTGGGACAGGGTGCGGACGTGGGTGAAGGTCAGGGGGGCTCCGTCCGCATCGTCCAGGAGATACTGGATCAGACGCCCGTCCGCCACGTTGTCTTCGATCAAAAGGCAGGTAAGGCCTTGGTGCGCATCCATGATCCCGCGTGCCGCCGTAACCCGTCCGTGTGATACCCGGACCCGCCGTCCCCCAACGGCCGATCCGCGACGCTCTGCCCCCTTGGAGCCCCGCGATACGGGAACAAACAGTCCGAAAGCGCGGTTCAGACCGGCTACTGAACGCCAAGTCGCCGCGCGGGGTCAAGACGAAACGGCGGCTGGCACCACCGAAACGCGCATCAGAAGTCCAGGTTTTACGCCGTCTTGGGCGTCTCCCCGGATCCGGCTTCGTCGGCCAGGTTGAGTTCGGCCGCCTCCAGCGCCGCCCTCTGCCGGGCGGCCAGGGCCTCCACGTCGAAATCGTCGATGAGATTCCGGAACATCTGGTGCCAGTTGATCTCCGCCTTCAGGTGCAGGAAGACGGACCCCAGACCGATGGCGGCCCGGTCCATCAGAACGAACTCGCGCGGCGGCTTGACGCCGCCCAACCGCTTCAACTTCTCGTGCACCCCCTCGGCCACCGACCGACCCTGGCGACCGCCGTTGGTTTCCTGGATGCGCCGGGTGCGATCCTCCATGAGAGGGGCATAGATGAAACGAGCCCACAGATTCAAGACTTCGATCAGTTCGCGATCAAGATTCGTGAAGCCCCAGTTCTCGTACGCATGCACCGCCCGCTCATCGTCATCATCGCGAAGCGCGAAGAACAGGTCAATCACGCCTTTGACGAACATCGGCCGGAAGACCCGGATCGCACCAAAGTCCAGAAGATTGATGCTGGTGTCTTCGCGGACCGTGTAGTTGCCCAGGTGCGGATCGCCATGGATGACGCCGTATTCATAGAACGGCACGTACCAGGCCCGGAACATGTTCATGGCGATCGCGTTGCGCACCTCGGCCGGGGCATCGACGAAGGACAGAAGTCGCTGGCCATCGAGCCAGGTCATGGTCAGCAGCCGGTGGGTGGACAGCTCCGGGATGACCCGCGGCACCTGCACCGTCGGCACGTCGCGGAGCATGTGCCGGTACAGCGCCATGTTGCGCGCCTCGCGCCCGTAGTCCAGTTCCTCACGCAGGCGCTCGGCGATCTCGGCGTGGATATCGCTGGGGTCGATGGCCGTGTCGTAGCGGCGATAGAGCGTGATGATCCAGCGCAACTGGCGCAGATCGGCCTCCACCACCGACGCCATATCCGGGTATTGCAGCTTGCAAGCCAGCCGGGTGCCATCGTGCAGGGTGGCCCGATGGACCTGTCCGAGCGAGGCGGCGGCGGCGGCCGTCAGGTCGAAGTCGCCGAAGCGGGCACGCCAATCCGCCCCCAGTTCGGTCTTCATGCGTCGGCGCACGAACGGTCCGCCCATGTGCGGGGCGTCGGCCTGCAACTGCGACAGCTCGCGGGTGAACTCCTCGGGCAGCGCCTCCGGGATGGTGGACAGGATCTGCGCCACCTTCATGAGCGGCCCCTTCAGGCCGCCCAGCGCCTCGCGCAGTTCCTCGGCCTGCCGGCTCTTGTCGAACTTCATGCCCAGGTACCGTTCGCCGGCGGCGCGCGCGGCGAACCCGCTCATGGCGGTCGAGACCTGGGCGTAGCGACGAACGCGCCCGCCCAGGTTATTGGATTCACGCCTGCTGTTTTCCGCCATGGTGTCAGGCCATCTGCTCCAGTTCGTCGATGAAGCCCTTGAGCACGCCCAGCCCCTGGCGCCAGAACGCGGGATCGCTGGCGTCCAGCCCGAACGGGGCCAGCAACTCGCGGTGCCGTAGCGTGCCGCCGGCGGCCAGCATCTCCAGGTACTTGTCCTGGAAGCCGTCGACCGTGCCGGCCTGGTAGACGGCATAGAGGCTGTTCACCAGACAGTCGCCGAAGGCGTAGGCGTACACATAGAACGGGGTGTGGATGAAGTGCGGGATGTAGGTCCAGTAGACCTTGTATTCGTCGTCGAAGGCAAAGGCCGGCCCCAGGCTTTCCCTCTGCACCTCCATCCAGATGGCGTTGAGGCGTTCCTCGGACAGCGCACCCTCGCGCCGCTCCAGATGCACCCGGCGCTCGAACTCATGGAACGCGATCTGGCGCACCACGGTGTTGAGCATGTCCTCCACCTTGCCGGCGAGCATGGTGCGGCGCCGCTTGGGATCGGTCTCGGCGTCCAGCATGGCGCGGAAGGTCAGCATCTCGCCGAACACCGACGCCGTCTCCGCCAGGGTCAGCGGCGTGTCGGCCATCAAGGCACCGCGCGGCGCGGCCAGCACCTGATGGACGCCGTGGCCCAGCTCGTGCGCCAGCGTCATGACGTCGCGGGTGCGGCCCATGAAGTTGAGCAGCAGGTAGGGATGCGCCGACGGCACGGTGGGATGGGCGAACGCGCCGGAGGTCTTGCCGGGGCGCGGCGGCACGTCGATCCAGGCGTTGTCGAAAAAGCGCTGCCCGACCTGCGCCAGCCGCGGGCTGAACGCGCCGTAGGCGCCGAGCACGGCGTCGCGCGCCTCCGACCAGGTGAAGCGGCGATCCTCAGCGTCCGGCAGCGGCGCGTTGCGGTCCCAGTACGCCAGGCGATCGAGCCCGAACCAGCGCGCCTTGAGGGCATAGTACCGATGTGCCGTTTCGGCGTAGGACTCCCTGACCGCGCCCACCAGCGCATCGACCACCGCGTCCTCGACGTGGTTGGCCAGGTTGCGCGAGGCCATCGGATGATCGTGGTTGCGCCAGTGGTCCTCGATCTGCTTGTCCTTGGCCAGGGTGTTGGTGATATGCGCGAACAGGCGGGTCTGGGCGCCCAGCCCGGCGCCGATGGCCTTGCCGGCGGCGCGGCGGCGCGCACGATCGGTATCGGAGAGCTGGTCCAGCGCCTCGGTCACGGTGCGGGACTGGCCGTCGATGTCGAACCGCAGGTGCGCCAGGGTTTCGTCGAACAGCCGCACCCAGGCGGCCCGGCCGGCGACGTCCTTCTCGTGCAGCAGGCGCTCCATCGCCTCGGGCAGCTCGTGGTCGCGGAACACCCGCAGGTCGCGCAGCCACGGCCCGTAGTGCGCCGTCTCCGGCGCCGCCATCCGGTCCGCCAGGGCGTTCTCGTCGAGCTGGTTGATCTCCAGCGTGAAGAACAGCAAATGAGCGGAGATGTCGGTCACCCGCTCCTGGATCCCCTGGTAGAAGCGACCGATGTCGGGGTCGGTCTGGTCGGCGGCGTGGCGCAGTTGGGCATAGGACATGACCCGGAACAGCACCTCGCTGATGCCCTCGAATTCCGCGATCGCCCGGCCCAGGGCCGCGCCGTCCAGCGTCGCCACATGACCGAGGTGACGGTCACGGAAACCGTGTGCGGCCGTCATCGCCGCATCGAGGTCGCCGGCGAGGCGGGGATCGTCGTCGCCGGCGTAGAGGTCGGTCAGATCCCAGCCCGGCAGCGTCTCGCCGGATGCGCCCGCGGGGGACGCGGGCGGCGCGCCGCCGCCTTCCGGCGCGCGCGGACGACGGTCGGGGGTCGGAAGCGTCGGAACGGATCGGGGCATGCGTTACCTCCCTTGCACGGACGCGATATGGGGTGCCGACCGCGCCGGATCCACAGGTGATCCGGTGGCGATCCGGTGGCGATCCGGCCGTGTGCGACGCGGGGGCGCGCCGGCCCCGCAGGGCGGGCCACTTCATCCTTGCCTTCGCGTCAAGGCGCGGCGAAGAAGGAACACCGGAAACCGAAAACGCCGAACAATGACAAGGCGGTCCGACCGGCGTGGCGATCACCCGACGGGAACACCGCCAAACCATAGGGAGCCTCGTCCGTGCCTGCCGACAGCCGCCGCGCCATCGACTACGGGACGGTCACCGACTTGGTCGACGCCTTCCTGCACCAGGCCCAGCGTTTCGCCCGCCAGCCGCTGCTCTGGCGCAAGGTCGAGGGACGCTACCGGCCGATGTCCTGGGCCCACGTCGAGCGGGACGCGGTGGCCCTGGCCAACGCCCTGGTCTCCCAGGGCATCGAACCCGGCGACCGGGTCGCGCTGATCGCGGAGAACAGGCCCGAGTGGTTCGTCGCCGACCTCGCCATCCTGATGGCCGGCGCGGTGGTGACGCCCTGCTACGTCACCAACACGGTGGCCGATCACCTGCACGTTCTCAATGACTCGGGCGCCAAGGCGATGATCGTCTCGACGCCCAAGCTGGCCCCGCGGGCGCTGGAGGCGGCCGGCAAGGCGCACGTCACCCCGTTCGTCATCGCCATCGAGGACACCAACCTGCACCAGTACACGGGCATCGACGTGCTCTCGTGGGTGGGCCTGCTGGCCCGCCACGCCGGCCGGCCGCGCCCGGCCACGCTGGCCGCCATCGAGCCCGACGACCTGGCCGCCATCATCTACACCAGCGGCACCGGCGGCGCCCCCAAGGGGGTCATGCTGAGCCATCGCAACATCCTGCACAACTGCCGCGGCGCTTACGAACTGCTGCGCAGCATTGGCCTGGGCCGCGAGGTGTTCCTGTCGTTCCTGCCGCTGTCGCACTCCTACGAGCACACCGCCGGCATGCACTTCCCGATCACCATCGGCGCCGAGGTCTGGTTCGCCGAGAGCATCGACCGGCTGGCGACCAACATGGCCGAGGCGCGCCCGACCATCATGACCGCGGTGCCGCGGCTGTACGAGACCATGCGCACGCGCGTTCTGCGCGGCCTGGAGGCCCAGCCCGAGACCAAGCGCCGGATGTTCCAGCGCACGCTCGACCTGGGCCTGAAGAAGTACCATGACCCCAAGAGCCTGGGCCTGGGCGAGCGCGTCGCCGACCTGGTGCTCGACCGGCTGGTGCGCAACAAGGTGCGCAAACGGTTCGGCGGTCGCCTGAAGGCCATGGTCTCCGGCGGCGGACCGCTCAACGTCGAGGTGGGGCTGTTCTTCCACGCCCTCGGCGTGCCCATCCTCCAGGGTTACGGCCAGACCGAATCCTCGCCCGTCATCAGTTGCAACCCGCCCGGACGCGTGCGCATGCACACCGTGGGGCCGCCGATCCGCGACGTCGCCGTGCGTATCGCCGAGGACGGCGAGATCCTGGTCAAGGGCGACCTGGTGATGAAGGGCTACTGGCAGAACGAGGCCGCCACCCGCGAGACCGTCGACGCCCAGGGCTGGCTGCACACCGGCGACGTCGGCCTCATCGACGATCAGGGCTACATCCAGATCACCGACCGCAAGAAAGACATCATCGTCAATTCCGGCGGCGACAACATCTCGCCGCAGCGGGTCGAGGGCCTGCTGTGCCTGGAGCCCGAAATCGGCCAGGCCATGGTCTACGGCGACCGCCGGCCCCATCTGGTCGCCCTGCTGGTGCCGGACGAGGACTGGCTGCGGCGCTGGGCGGACAAGGCGGACAAGAGCAGTCAGGCCGCCGACCTGGCCGCGCTGGCCGAGGACGCCGACCTGCGCAAGGCGATGACGGACGCCATCGGCCGCGTCAACGCCAAGCTGGGCCAGATCGAGAAGGTGCGCCGCTTCATGATCGCGCCGGAGCCGTTCACGGTCGAGAACGACCAGATGACGCCGACCATGAAGGTGCGCCGCCACATCATCAAGGCGACCTACGGCCCCCGCCTGGAGAAGCTCTACGGCGGCTGACCCGGGCCAGCCCTCGCGCGCGGCCCCTTTTCGCGCCCCGGCGGGCTCTGTACACTCGCGCACGTCGTGCGGCGCCGTCCGGCCACGAGGGGTGCCCCGCGCGGCCCGCGGCCCGTTCTCCCTGCAGAAGGACCTTCCGATGAAGATCGCGTTCGCCAAGCCCGCCATTCCCGACAAGGGCGCCCTGGTCGTCGGTGTGTTCGACGGCAAGACGCTGGGGGCCACGGCCACCGAGCTTGACGAACTCACCGGCGGACAGCTCGGCCGCGCCCTCAAGGCGTCGCGCTTCAAGGGCGAGGCCGGCAAAAGCGTGGTGCTGGACGCGCCCCACGGCGTCACCCTCGACCGCATCATCATGGTCGGCCTGGGCAAGCCCGATGCCGTCACCACCACCACGCTGGAGACCGTCGGCGGCGCGGCCGTCGCGCGGCTGGGCGAGCTGGGCGACGAGACCGCCGCGCTGGCCATCGACCTGCCCGACGCGGCCGACCTGGAGCCGGCGGACGCCGCCGCGCATGCGGCGTTCGGCGCCACACTGGGCGCCTTCCGCTTCGACCGGTACCGCACCACGGAAAAGCCCGAGGAGAAGCCGGCGCTGACCAAGCTGACGGTGCTGTGCGATGCCCACGAGGGGGCCAAGGCCGCCTTCGCGCCGCTCCAGGCGGTGGCCGAGGGGGTCGCGCTCACGCGCCGCCTGGTCAGCGAGCCAGCCAACGTGATCTACCCCGAAACCTTTTGCGAGGCCGTGGCCGACCTGGCCGACCTGGGCCTCTCCATCGAGGTGCTGGACGAGGCCCGCATGCGCAAGCTGGGCATGGGCGCCCTGCTGGGCGTGGCCCAGGGCTCAGCGCGCCCGCCTCGCCTGCTGGTCATGGAATACCGCGGCGCCAGGGACAAGACCGCCCCGCCGGTGGCCTTCGTCGGCAAGGGCGTGACCTTCGATTCCGGCGGCATCAGCATCAAGCCCGCCGCCGGCATGGAGGACATGAAGTGGGACATGGGCGGCGCCGGTGTCGTCGCCGGCCTGATGAAGGCGCTGGCCGGCCGCAAGGCGGCGGTCAACGCCGTCGGCCTGTGCGGCCTGGTGGAGAACATGCCGTCGGGCACGGCGCAGCGGCCCGGGGATGTGGTCACCTCCATGTCCGGCCAGACGGTCGAGGTCATCAACACCGACGCCGAGGGCCGGCTCGTGCTGGCCGACGTGCTGTGGTACGCGCAGGACCGGTTCAAGCCCAGCCACATCATCGACCTGGCCACCCTGACCGGGGCGATCATCATCAGCCTGGGCAGTGAGCACGCCGGTCTGTTCTCCAACAACGACGACCTGTCCGAGGCGATCAGCGAGGCCGGGACCGCCGTCGGCGAGAAGGTCTGGCGCCTGCCGCTGGGCGAGGCCTACGACAAGATGCTGCGCTCCGACATCGCCGACATGAAGAACACCGGCAACCGCGAGGCCGGCTCGATCACCGCCGCCCAGTTCCTGCAACGCTACCTCAAGGACAAGGACACACCCTGGGCGCACATCGACATCGCCGGCGTGACCTGGTCCAAGAAGGACAAGCCGACCGTGCCGAAGGGCGGCACCGCGTTCGGCGTGCGGCTGCTGGACCGGATGGTCGCCGACATGATCGAGCAGGGCGGCGGCGACAGCGGCCCGGGCCGGGCGAAGGACAAGGATAAGGATAAGGATAAGGACGGGGACCGCGACGGCGACAAGGGCAAGGGAAAGGAAAAGGGTAAGGGCGACAAGAAAAAGAAGAAGAAGTAGCCCGGCTCGCCGCGAACCGGTGGAGGCCCAACCGATGCAGGGTGTTCGACTCGACCGGCTGTGGGACCTGACGCCGCAAGCGGTGCTCCTGCTCGACCGCGACGGCCGCATCGTACAGGCCAACCGCGCCGCCGCCTTGCGCCTGGGCGAGGGCGATCCGGACCATCTGGCCGGCCGGGACTACTTCGCGCTGCTGCCGGCCGCCGTCGCGCGGGCGCGGCGGGACCGGCTGCGGGCCGTCCTCGACCCCGCGGAGACCGAGACGGCCGCACGCAGCGTCGTCGACCGTGTGGCCGACGCGGACGGGCGCCCGTGCCTGGTGCGCTGGACCCTGGTGCCCGTTGGCCTCGCGTGCCCGGATACGGCCGCAGCGGCGGCGCCCGTCGTCATGGTGTGCGAGGACGAGGCGGTCACTCCCGAGGCGCCCGCCCAGGAGCGCCGCAGCGAGGGCCGCTTCCGTAACGCCTTCGATCAGGCACCGCACGGCATGGCCCTGATGGACATCGAAGGTCGCTGGCGCCGGGTCAATCCCGCGCTGGTGGAGATGCTCGGCCGCCCGCCCGAGGCCCTCATCGGGCGCTCCGTGCTGTCCGTCACCCATCCCGACGACTGGGCGGCCGAAACGGCGTGGCTCGACGCCGCGCTGGCCGGTGACGACACGCCCTTCGACGCCGAAAAGCGCTTCCTGCGTCCCGACGGCACCCTGGTGTGGGCGCGGGTCACCGGCGCCGTCACCCGCGGTCCCGACGGCCGGCCCCAGGACATCGTGGCCCAGATCGCCGACGTCAGCCGCCACCGCACCGCCGAGGAGGCCCTGCGCGCCAGCGAGAGCCGGTTCCGCGAGAGCTTCGCCGCCGCCCCGCACGGCATGGCCATCCTGGCCCTGGACGGCCGCTTCGAGGAGGTCAACGCCGCCCTCTGCCGCATGCTGGAGCGCACCGAGGCCGACCTGCTGGCGCGCGACATCACCGCCGTGAGCCATCCCGAAGACCTGAACCTGGAACTGGAGGCGGCGCGCCGCCTTCTGGCCGGGGACGTGCGCGTGTTCTCGGGCGAGAAGCGCTACCTGAAGGCCGACGGCGCGGTGGTGCGGGCGCACGTCAGCCTGGCCCTGGCGCGCGACGGCGCCGGGCAGCCGCGCCACTTCATCGCCCACGTCCAGGACATCACCCGACAGGTGGACGCGGAGGCGCGCCTGCACGAGGCCATCGACGCCGCCGAACAGGCCCTGGTCGCCAAGACCCGGTTCCTGGCCGCCGCCAGTCACGACCTGCGCCAGCCGCTCCAGGCCCTGAACCTGTTCGTCTCCGTGCTGTCGGGGCGCGAGACCGATCCCGCCAAGCAGGACATCCTGGGCAAGGTCGAGCGCTCGCTGGCCGGTCTCTCGGAGTTGATGAACACCCTTCTCGATATCTCGAAGCTGGAAGCCGGGGCCATCCTGCCCGACCAGCGGCCGTTCGACGCCCGGGCCCTGCTGGACCGGCTCGCCGACGAGTTCGAGCCGGTGGCGTTGGCCGGCGGGCACACCCTGCGCCTGGTGCCCCCGGCCGTCACCCTGTACAGCGACCCGGCCCTGCTGGAGGTCATCCTGCGCAACCTGATCGGCAATGCGCTGAAGTACACCCCGCACGGCGGCCGGGTGCTGGTGGGCGGGCGCCGTCGCGACGGCGGCCGCAGCCTGCGCCTGGACGTGATCGACACCGGCCCCGGCATCCCGCCCGACCAGCGGCGTCTGGTGTTCGAGGACTTCCATCAGGTCCCGCCCGACGCCGGCGGGGGCGGCGCGGGACACCGGGGCGGCCTGGGGCTCGGCCTTGGCATCGTCAGCCGGGTGGCGCGGTTGCTGGGGGTGGCGGTGACCGTAGACTCGACACCGGGCCACGGCGCGCGGTTCTCCGTCGAGGTGCCCTGCCACGAGGCCGGCGCGGCGACCGACCGGACGGGGCGCAAGGAGACCCCGGCGCCGGGCACCGATCCCGCCGGCCTGACAGCGCGGGCCGACCGGCGCGATCCCCCTCACCTGGTGGTGGTGGACGACGAAGCCCCGGTCCGCGAGAGCCTGACCCTGTTGCTGGAAGGCTGGGGGCACCGCGTCTCCGCCTTCGCCGGGCTGTCGGACCTGACCGAGGCCCTGCTGACCGACCGGCTCGCCGATCCCGACGTGCTGCTGGTGGACTTCCGCCTGCCCAGCGGCCGCACCGGCATCGAGGCCGTGGCCCTGACCCGGGGCCATTTCCGCCGGCCCATTCCGGCCCTGCTGCTGACCGGCGACACCGACAGCCACCGGCTGCGCGAGGCCAGCCGAGGCGGCCTGCCCGTGTTGCAGAAGCCGGTCCGGCCGGATCAGTTGCGGGTCAAACTGGCCGACCTGATCGGCGCCACCCGCCGGCGCCCCGGAACGACCGCGGGCCCCGCCGGCCCGGTGACCCCGCCGTGACGGACGGCGACGGGCCAGGCGCTGCGGCCCCCGGCGCGCCGGACGCGTTCCTGGCGCCGGCGCTGGCGGCGTGGCGGGCCGGGGACCTGGAAACCGCGGCCGCCCTGTGCCGCGAGCGCACCCGCGCCGTCCCCCTGGACGCCGATGCCTGGACCCTGCTGGCCCGGGTCGCGCTGGCGTGGCGGCGACCGCAGGCGGCGCTGGAACTGTGCGGCCGGGCGCTGGTGGCGGACCCGGCGCATCCCGAGGCCCTGGTCGCCCTGGGCGCCGTGCTGGGCGCCCTGGCCGCGTTCGCCGAGGCGGAGACCGCCTGCCGGCGGGCGGTGACGGTGCGGCCGGCGACGGTCGAGGGCTGGCGCCAGTGGGCCGCGGTGGCGCGGCTGGCGGGCCGGCACCGGGCCGCGGTGATGGCGGCCCGGCGGGTGACGATGCTGCGCCCGGAGGCGGCGGCGGCCTGGTCCGGGCTGGGCACGGCCCTGGCGGCGGCCGGCGACACCCTGGCGGCCGGCCGGGCACTGGCCCGCGCCTGTCGCCTCGACCCAGCGGATGCCGACGCCCGGCGACGGCTGCGCGCCCTGCTCGCGCTGCACCGCACGGCGCGAACCGCCCCGGCGGCGGACGACCCGCCCGGCGCGGACGCGTGACCGCGCGCGGCCCCGGCGTGGGAACCGACGGCCCGTGTCCCCGTCTTTCTGTTCCGTCCCCCTGTCCGATCATCTAGGATTGAAGGACCGACGGATGGCGCGCCGAGACAATGCCACAAGGCCGCTGACTCGAACGCCGGATCACCCAAAGGCGGGACACGGCACCACGGGACCTCGGCCGTGCCCACGGAACCCTGAATGATCGTCGATCTCGCCAAGAACGCCGTTTTCCTCGTCGTTCTGTGCTTCCTGCACAGTCTTGTGCTTCGGCACGGCTTCCGGCGGCCGCGCTTGACCGCGCTGTTCTCCGGCCTCGTCTTCGGCGCGGTCACCGTCCTCGGCATGGCGATGCCGGTCCATCTCGCGCCCGGGCTGATTTTTGATGCCCGCTCCGTGGTCCTCGCCAACGCCGGCCTGTTCGGCGGTCCCGTGGTGGCCGGCGTTGCCGCGGCCGTCGCGGGCATCTACCGACTCGGGCTGGGACCGCCCGGCGACATGATCGGCCTGGCGGTCATCCTGGCCAGCGCCGGCCTCGGCCTGCTCTATCGCCATCTCCTTGGCCGGGGCTGGGTCGGGCTGCAGGTCTGGGCGCTGCTCGTGTTCGGGATCGTTGTCCAGGGCACGGCGGCCACCCTGTTCCTGCTGCTGCCGGGCGGCATCGCCTGGGAGGTGACCCGCACCGTCACCCCCGTCTTCGTGCCGGTGCTGGCCGCCGCCACCGCCCTGCTCGCCTGGCTGCTGCGCGACATCGCGGCCCGGGTCGCGATGGAAGAGGGCATGGCCCGCAACGAGACCCGGCTGCAGGCGCTGTTCGAGACCGCCGAGATCGCGATCTGGACCGTGGACCTGAACCCGCTGTGCGCGGCTCTGCACCGTCTGCGGCGGAGTGGCGTGACGGATATCGCCGCCCATCTGGCCGACCACCCCGCCACGGCCCGGCACCTGGCGGAAACCCTGCGCCTCCTGGACGCGAACCCGGCCGCCCTGCGCCTGTCCCGCGTCGAGTCCCCGGAGGCGGTACGACAGGCCTTCCTTGACCACTTCGACCGCGGCCCGCGCCAGACCATCGAGGCGATCGCCGGCGCGCTGTGGCGCGGCGCGACCGTTTTCCGCGGTCAGGCCGTGTTCCCCGACGCCGAGGGCGTTCGGTTCGACGCCATCCTGACCGTACCTCTGCCCCCCGACCCGGAGACCCGGAGCCACGTACCGGTGACGCTCCTGGACGTCACCGAGCGCGTCCGGGCCGAGCGGGTCATGCGCGAACGGGAGGAGCTGTACCGCTCGGTGATCGTGACGGCGCACGACGGCTTCTGGATGACCGACCGGGTCGGCCGTCTGCTGGAGGTCAACGACGCCTACCTCCGCATGACCGGCTACAGCCGCGAGGATCTGCTGGGCTGCACGCCGTCCGACGTCGACGTGCTGCACGACGAGGATCGGGTGGAGCGCCGCATCTCGGCCCTGATCGAGGCCGGCGGCGACCTGTTCGAGACCCGGCATCGCGCCAAGGACGGGCGCCTGCTGGACGTGGAGATCGGCATCAGCTACGCCGACATCGCCGGCGGCCGCCTGTTCGTGTTCATCCGCGACATCACCGACAAGAAGCGGACCGAGGCCGCGATCCTGGGCGCCAAGACGGCCGCGGAGCAGGCCAACCGGGCCAAGTCCGAGTTCCTGGCGGCGATGAGCCACGACCTGAGGACGCCGCTCAACGCCATCATGGGGTTTGCCGACATGATGCGCCTGAACATGTTCGGGCCATTGGGCGACCCGCGTTATCAGGAGTACGCCGACAACATCTATAACAGCGGCGCGCTCCTGGTCAGCCTGGTCAACGACGTGCTGGACCTGTCCAAGGTCGAGGCGGGCAAGTACGAGTTGCGCGAGGAGGTTCTGGACCTGCGGTCGGTCATGGCGGCGGCGCGGCGCCACACCGCCGCCATGGCGGACGCGGCCGGTCAGACCGTCGTCCTGTCGGTGCCCGAGCCGCTGCCATGCCTGCGCGGCGATGAACGGGCGTTGCTCCAGATCTTCAACAACCTGCTCTCCAACGCGGTCAAGTTCAACCGGCCCGGCGGGACCATCCGCTTCGAGGCGACCCGGCACGAGGACGGCGCCATCCTCGTGCGCGTCATCGACGCCGGGCCCGGCATGGACAGCGCCGGCATCGCGCGCGCCCTGGCGCCCTTCGAGCAGGCCGACAGCCGGCATCCGCGCGCCCATGAGGGCTCCGGCCTCGGTCTGTACCTGTGCACCAAGCTGATGGCGGTGTTCGGGGGCAGCCTGCACATCGACAGCGCGCCGGGGCGCGGCACCACCGTGATCCTGCGGTTCCCGTCGGAGCGGACCCTGGAGCCGGCCGCGCCGGACGCGGATCACGCCGTCGTCCGCTCCGGCGCCTGACGCGGCCCACCCCGCCGGTCCGCCAGCACGCCAGCCGAGGACGCCGGGGGCGCGTGTCAGGTCGGACCGGACGCCGACGAGGGGCCACCGCCCGTGTCCGACGCCGGGGCGGCGCGTTCGGCCCGGTGAACCGGACCGACGTAGGCGTCTGTACGCACGAACGGGCGCGGATGCAGCACGGTATGGGCGATCCGCTTGTACAGCGTCTTGGCCGCCACCGGCTTGCCCAGGAACTCGTTAATCCCGGCGTTGCGGGCCTCGCGGACGTGGGGCAGGTCGGAGTATCCCGAGATCATGATGATCGGGATCTCGGGGTTGCGGATCGACGGGTCGCGCCGCACCAGGCGGGCGAACTCGGCGCCGTTCAGCGGCGTCATCTCGTAGTCCAGCAGGATGAGTTGGACCGCCTCGGTCTGAAGGCACTTCAGACCCTCGACGCCGTCACTGCACTCGAAGACGGTCCGGATCCCGTAGGTCGCGAGTTGCGTCGTCAGCAGGGATCGCGAGAACTTGTTGTCGTCGATAATGAGAACGCGCAGGCCCTGCAACGCCTTCTGCACGCCCCCGGTCGCGTTGCTGCCGCCAGGATCCGTCACACCACACCTCGTTGAGCGCAAGACCGGGATCACCCACCCCTGGCGGCCGCCGTTCGGTCCCACCGGCCCCCCGATCCTCGCCGACGCAGTATGGCCCCGCCGTCCGCCCCCTGTAAACGCACCGAACGGCGTAGCCTGACCAAGCCGGGCGCCAGGCCGGGCGTCCGGCCCGTCGCCACACACAGGCCACCGGAGGGGTACGATCGGGGGGGCGCCACCGGCGGGGCGGGGGCCGACGCCTGCGCCCGCCGGCCACGGCCCCGCCGCCCCCGCATCCGCGCCGCGACGGGGCCGTCGACCGTCGCGCCGTGCCTTACCGGCGCCACCAGCCGCGACGCCCTCCGGGCTCGCCGTTCGCGGCCTGGGCCGCATCCGTGCCCTCGGGCTGCCCATCGGTGGGGGCTTCGGTGGGGGCTTCGGTGGGGGCCGGCTCGGGAGCCGCCTCGGGCGTCTCATCCGGCGCCGCGGCGGGGGCCTCGGCGGGGGCCTCCTCGGGACTCTCCTCGGGCGCGGTCTCGGCCGCCTCTGCCGGGGCCTCGGTGGCCTCCGCCCCCTGGTCCGCCGCTTCTTCGCCGGCCGCGTCGGCCGGGCTGGCGGGCGCCTCGGCCGCGATCCCCGGCTCAGATGCGGGCTCCGGCTCTCCGGCGGCGGGCCCGAACGGCACCGGGGTCACCGGCGCGGGCGCGGTCTCGGTCTTGGCTTCGGTCTCCGTCTCGGCCTCCGTCTCGACCGGTGGGGCCAGGGCCAACCGCTCGTCGGGCGCGGCCAGGGCAAGAACGGCCGCCTCGGCGTCGGTGGCGTTGACCGACTCGCCATCGCTTTCGGTCACGGGTGCGGCCGTGTCGGGGGCGGGAGCCGCCTCGCCGGAGCCCGCGCCGTCGGCGCCGTCCTCGGCCTCCGTCCCGGAGCTCCGGCGGTTGCGCCGTCCGCCGCGCCGTCGGCGCGACCGCCGCGACCGACTGCTGCCGCCATTGCCGCCGTCGTCGTCACCGTTGCCGTTGGCGTCGCCGTCGCCGTCGCCGTTGCCGTCGCCATTGCCGGCGTCGTCGTCGGCCGACGCGTCGTCGTCCTGGTGCTGGTCGCGCTGGTCGCGTTCGTCACGCCCCTCGCCGTCGTCACCCTCGTCTCGCTCTTCGCGGTCATCGCGCTCGTCGCGCGCCTCGTCGCCGCTGCGCTCGCCGGCATCGTCGCGCTTCGGTTTGCGGCGGCGGCGGCGGCGCTTCTTGCGGGTGCTGGCGTCGTCGCCGTCGCGTGCGGCCTCGCGCTGGTCCGCCCGGTCGGGGAGGTCGTCGTCCTCGCCGTCGTCATCGTTATCGTTGTCGTACGCCTCGGGGGGCTCCTCGGTCGCGACCGGCTCACGCTCGGGCGCCGTGGCCTCGGCCCCCGGGCGGGATTCGGCCCGCACCCGGTCCATGGTGTAGGCGGGGATGATGAGGCTGTCGTCGCCCTCGATGCTGACCCGGAACTCGTAGCGGGCCTCGATCGCCGTCAGCATGGCGCGCTTGTTGTTGAGGATGTACAGCGCCACCGGCGTCGGCACCCGCAGGGTGACCTCGGCCGAGCGGCGACGCACGCCCTCCTCTTCCAGCACCCGCAGCATCTGGATCGCCGTCGATTCGATCGAGCGCACCACGCCGGTGCCGTGGCAGTGCTGGCAGGTGTGGAACGCCGTTTCCATCAGGCTGGGGCGCAGCCGCTGGCGCGACAGTTCCATCAGCCCGAAGGCGCTGATGCGGCCCATCTGGATGCGCGCCCGGTCCTGCTTCAGGGCCTCCTTCAGGCGCCGCTCGACCGCCGCGTTGTTGCGGTTGTCGTCCATGTCGATGAAGTCGATGACGATCAGGCCGGCCAGGTCCCGCAACCGGAGCTGGCGAGCGATCTCGTCGGCGGCCTCAAGGTTGGTCTTGAGGGCCGTCTCCTCGATGTGCCGTTCCTTGGTGGCGCGGCCGGAGTTGACGTCGATGGCGACCAGCGCCTCGGTCTGGTTGATGACCACGTAGCCGCCGGAGCGGAGCTGCGCCACCGGGCTGTGCATGGCGTCGAGCTGGCTTTCCACCTGAAAGCGGTGGAACAGCGGCATGGTCTGATCGCGGTACGGCTTCACCTTCCGTGCGTGCGACGGGGTGAGCATCTTCATGAAGTCCTTGGCGGCGCGGTAGCCGTCCTCGCCGTCCACGATCACCTCCTCGACATCGCGGGTGTAGATGTCGCGGATGGCGCGCTTGATGAGGTTGGCCTCCTCGTGGATCAGCGCCGGGGCGATCGACTTCAGCGTGGTGTCCTTGATCTGTTCCCACTGCCGCATCAGGAACTCGAAGTCGCGCTTGATCTCCGCCTTGCTGCGCTCGGCGCCGGCGGTGCGCAGGATCACCGAACCGCCGGGCGGACCGTGCAGGTCGGCGAGAATGCCCTTGAGCCGGCGCCGGTCGGCCTGGCTGCTGATCTTGCGCGACACGCCGCCGCCCCGGGCGGTGTTCGGCATGAACACACAGTAGCGCCCCGCCAGCGACAGGTAGGTGGTCAGGGCCGCGCCCTTGTTGCCGCGCTCCTCCTTGACGACCTGCACCAGCAGGATCTGACGCCGCTTGATGACCTCCTGAATCTTGTAGTGGCGCAGCATGTTGGCCTGAAGCTGCGGTGAGGCGGCGGCGACCGTCTCCTCGCCCCCCAGCTCCTCGACATCCTCGCTGTCGCGCCCGGCACCGGACCCGGAGTCGCCGTTGCCATTGTTGCCATTACCGTTGCCGCGACCGGCGCCGCGCTCGGCCCGGCTTTCCTCTTCGGCCTCGGCGGCGCGCTGGCGCTCGGTCTGCTCGGCGATCAGGGCCTGCCGATCGGCCACCGGGATCTGATAGTAGTCCGGATGGATCTCGCTGAAGGCCAGGAAGCCATGACGGTTGCCGCCGTACTCGACGAACGCGGCCTGAAGGGAGGGTTCGACCCGGACGACCTTGGCGAGGTAGATGTTTCCCTTGATCTGTTTCTTGGTGCTGGTCTCGACGTCAAATTCTTCAAGGCGTGTGCCGTCCAGCACGACCACCCGGGTTTCTTCCGGGTGGCCCGTGTCTATCAGTAGTCTCTTGGTCATGCAGGACTGAACTCCGTGGGGCCGCTGGCGCCGGAGCCGCCGAAGCGGGGGCGCCGCGACCTGGTCTCGACGCGAGACCGGAGTCCGACAGGTCGGGGAGGCGGCCGCGCGGGCGCCGCCGCGACGCCTGGGCGTCGCGCGGGCACCGCGCCCCCGGCCGGGCGACCCCGCCCTCAGCGGCGCGCCACGCCGCGGTCGCGAACGACCGGGGCGCGGGCCGGAACAAGGGCGGGGACACGGCGCGGGGCATGGGGCTGTGATCCTCCGGTCCGGACCCTGCCGGCCCGGCCTCGAATGGGGTGAACACGCGGTCGGTCGTCGATCGGAGGCGCGACGTGCGAAGAGGGCGGGCCAAAAGCGCCGTGCCGCCGCCACCGCTCGCGCGATGGCGCGCCACCTGGCGCCGGCACCGGACTGGGGACACCCGGCCGCCACGGAAGCCGTAGCGGTGGCGGAACGGTCGTTCGCGCCAGACGGGACCGGGACACCTTCCTCGTCGTTTCGGCGTGGGAGACCCCCGCGCGGGACGCTCCGACCGACGACGGAAATCCGATCCCGAGAATAGTCACCGACAGACCCGGCGACAATAGCTTATGGTGATGGCGTGTGATGAGCCCGGGACCACGGCGCCCGCGCCCCAGGGCACGGTACCGGGCACGGTACCGGGCACGGCACCGGGCCCGCCCCCGGCGCGACGTGGCGCGCACGACCGCCCACGGCCTGCGGCGCCACAGGGGAAAAGTCGAGAATTTTCATTTGTTCTTGCGGGGTTGCGTCGATCAGCGTATATCTTGGTCGAAGTTGGCGGACTCCGGATCGTTCCTTGACCGAAAGCAGGGCCATGGGGGCCAGCATGCACGCAGACAGTCACGGCACCGGCAGTCACGGCACCGGCAGTCACAGCACCGGCAGTCACAGCACCGGGGACAGCACCAGCCGAACCGCGGCGGCCGCCGGCCGGTCCGTCGTGCCCGACCGCACGGGCGTATCGCGGCGCGGCCTGCTGTGCCGGAGCGCGGTCGCCGGAGCCGGCGGGCTGGCGCTCGCCTCCGGCTGGGTCCTGCCGGCCCTGGCCACCAATCAGGCGACGGCCCTGCGGCTCGGCCGGCACACCCGCAAGACCCGGGTCGTCGTCGACCTGTCGGACCCGCCAGCCTACCGTCTGTTCACCCTGGCCGATCCGGCGCGGCTTGTCATCGACCTTCTGGAGGCCGACTGGCTGGTGCCGGCCGGCGCCTTGCCCGGTGCCACCGGCCACGTCGGCGACGTCCGCTTCGGCGTGCTGGACGGCGGGGTCACCCGCATCGTGCTCGATTTGGCCGAGCCGGTCCGCGTGCTGGAGCATTTCGCCCTGTCGCCGCGCGAGGGCTACGCCTGGCGCCTGGTGGTGGACCTGACCGAGACCTCGGCGCGGGCCTTCCGGGCCGACGCCGGGCACGAGAACGCGGTGATCGCCGGGCCGGCGGCCGACGGAGCCGGGCGCGCCGCCACCGCCCCGGTGCCGGCGCCGCCCCCCGGCCCGCCATCGGCCGTGGCCCCCACGTCCGCTCAGACGCCGGCCCCCACCGCCAGCGCCCCGGTGAACGCCGCGCCAACCGCCGCGCCGGCACCGATTCCCCCACAGCCGGTCCGACCGCGGCCGGCGGCGCTGGCGCCCCGGCCGCCGGCCGCGACGCCCCGCCCCACCCTGACTCCGGCCGCCTACGTGCCGGTGCCGATGCGCAAGCCGCCGGCGCCCTACAAGCCGGTGATCGCGCTCGACCCGGGGCACGGCGGACGCGACCCCGGCGCCATCAGCGTCGGCGGGATCTACGAGAAGGACATCACCCTCGCCATGGGTCGGGAGCTGCGCAAGGTGCTGGTCGGCACCGGGCGCTACCGCGTCTTCATGACCCGCGAGCGCGACGTCTCGGTGCGGCTGCGCGAGCGGGTGCGGCGCGCCCGCCAGGCCAACGCCGACCTGTTCCTGTCGATCCACGCCGACGCCCTGGGCAATCCGCGGGTGCGCGGCCTGTCGGTCTACACGCTGTCGGAAAAGGCGTCGGACTCCGAGGCGGCGGCCCTGGCCGAACGCGAGAACAAGGCCGACATCATCCTGGGCATGGACTTCAGTCAGGAATCGCCCGACGTCACCAACATCCTGATCGACCTGGCGCAGCGCGAGACCATGAACCGCTCGGTTCAGTTCGCCAACACGCTGCTGCGCGCGCTGCCGCCCGAGGTGCGCACCCTCAACCACAGCCGGCGCTATGCCGGCTTCGCCGTGCTGAAGGCGCCCGACGTCCCGTCGGCGCTGCTGGAGATGGGCTACCTCTCCAACCAGACCGATGAGAAACTGTTGCGGCAGCGCGCCTATCGCGCCAAATTGGCCCGGTCCGTGGTCGAGGCGCTGGACGGCTTCTTCAGCGCCGCCCACGGTGTGCAGGGCGCGCGGCTGCCCTGAGGCAGACCGCAGGCGGACAGGCCGCCCTGGGGCCCCTTGGGGCCGCCCCCGGAGCGACCTTGGGCCACACCTGGGGCCACCTGGGGCCACCTGGGGCCATGAGGGTGCCACAATCCCGGCCTACCTCCACAGGAGACCCCCCGGACAGGGAATAACGACTCCGGTGCCGACGCGGTGTGCCGCACCGAACCGCGGCGACCGCCGGCCGGCCCTGGACCGGCCCGACTCCACCCGTCCCGGCAAGACCCTCAGGCGAGAGCGCGACGACCCCCATGTTGAAGGTATTCCGGCTGGTTCTCAGCAGCATGATCGTGCTCGGCGTCGTCGGGTTCGTGTCGGTGGCCTACGTGTTCTGGCTGTTCGGCTCCGACCTGCCGGCCTACGACCACCTGAAGACCTACGAACCGCCGATCACCACCCGGGTGTACGCCGCCGACGGGCGGCTGATGGCCGAATACGCGATCGAGAAGCGCATCTACGTGCCGATCGAGGCGATCCCCAAGCGGGTCAGCAACGCCTTCCTGTCGGCGGAGGACAAGTCGTTCTACAGCCACCCGGGCATCGACGTGCAGGGGCTGGTGCGCGCGGTCATCACCAACGTGCGCAACATGAACACCGGGCGGCGGCCGGTGGGCGCCTCGACCATCACCCAGCAGGTGGCCAAGAATTTCCTGCTGACCAACGAAGTGTCGATCGAACGCAAGATCCGCGAGGCGCTGCTGGCCTTCCGGCTGGAGCAGGCGTTCACAAAGGACCACATTCTTGAACTGTACCTGAACGAGATCTATCTCGGCTTCCAGTCTTACGGTATCGCCGCCGCCGCGCTGAACTACTTCAACAAGTCGGTGGACGAGCTGACCATCGCCGAAGCCGCTTTCCTGGCCGCCCTGCCCAAGGCCCCCAACAACTACCATCCGGTGCGCGAGCGCGAGGCCGCCTACGCCCGCCGCAACTGGGTCATCGGGCGCATGCTGGAGGACGGCCACATCACGCCGGACGAGGCCGAAAGGGCGCGCGCCGAGGAGATCGTGCTGCGCGAACGCGACGACACCCAGGCGGTGTTCGGCGCCGGGTTCTTCTCCGAGGAGATCCGGCGCACGCTTGCCCAACATTACGGCGAGGAGGCCCTCTACAAGGGCGGCCTGGCGGTGCGCGCGACCCTGGATCCCGAACTGCAGCGGATCGCCGGCCGGGTGCTGCGCGAGGGCCTGATCGCCTATGACCGCCGCCACGGCTGGCGCGGCCCGGTCGCCACCCTGGCGGTCGAGGCCGGCTGGACCGAGGCGCTGGCGGACGTGCCGCGGCCGGCCGGCGCGCCCGAGGACTGGACCCTGGCGCTGGCGCTGAAGGTGGAGCGCGGCGCGGTGACCCTGGGCCTGCCCGACGGGAGTCAGGCCAAGATGCCCTTCGACACCATGCGCTGGGCGCGGCCCTGGCGCGACGACCAGCGGGTCGGTCCGGCGCCTGACAGTGCCGACGACGTGCTGTCCGCCGGCGACGTGGTGCTGGTGGCGCCGGTCACCGACGACGAGGGCGCGCCGACCGGAACCTACGGCCTGCAGCAGTTGCCGGACATCGAGGGCGCGCTGGTGGCGATGGACCCGCACACCGGCCGCGTGCTGGCGATGATGGGCGGGTTCTCGGCCGAGCGGTCCGAGTTCAACCGCGCCACCCAGGCGCTGCGCCAGCCCGGCTCGGCCTTCAAGCCGTTCGTCTACATGGCCGCGCTGGAGGACGGCTACACCCCGGCGTCGATCATCCTGGACGCCCCGTTCGTCTACGATCAGGGGCCCGGCCTGGCGAAGTGGAAGCCAAAGAACTACTCCAACCGCTTCTACGGTCCGTCGACCCTGCGCATGGGCGTCGAGAAGTCGCGCAACCTGATGACGGTGCGCCTGGCCCAGGCGGTCGGCATGGACGCGGTGGCCGACGTGGCGGAACGCTTCGGCGTGGCCCGGGACATGCCGCAGTACCTCGCCGCCTCGCTGGGCTCGATCGAGACCACGGTGCTGCGCCTGACCACGGCCTACGCCATGATCGCCAACGGCGGCCGCCGCATCGAGGCCACCCTGGTCGACCGCATCCAGGACCGCCACGGCCGCACCATCTACCGGCACGACGCCCGCCCCTGCACGGCCTGCGAGGCGGTGCCGTGGACCGGCCAGGCCGTGCCCAGCCTGCCCGACCCGCGCGGCCAGGTGATCGACCCGCTGACCGCCTATCAGATGGTGTCCATCCTGGAGGGCGTGGTGCGGCGCGGCACCGGCGGGCGCATCGGTGCCGCCATCCAGAAACCGCTGGCCGGCAAGACCGGCACCTCGAACGACTCCTTCGACACCTGGTTCGTCGGCTTCGCCCCCGACCTCGCGGTCGGCGTGTTCGTCGGCTTCGACGAGCCGCGCACCCTGGGGCCGCGCGAGGCCGGATCGACGGCGGCCGGCCCGATCTTCCGCGACTTCATGCTGGCCGCGCTGGAGGACCAGCCGGGGCGTCCGTTCCGGGTCCCCCCGGGCATCGAATTCGTCACCATCGACCGCCAGACCGGCCGCCGGGCCAGCGGCGGCGACGGCACCATCACCGAAGCGTTCAAGCCCGGCGAGGGACCGGTGAGCAATCCCGAGGTGCTCGACGGCTCCGCCGTGGCCGGTTACGGCGGCGGCGCCGGGACGGCGGCCTACGGCACCCCCTCGACGCTGGGCGTCGGCATCGTGCCGATGCCGGGCCAGTGGGGCAGCGCGGGCCAGCCCGCCGCCGGCCCGACCGGGACCGGCCAGCCGCTGCGGCCCGGGCAGCCGGTACCGCCCGGCGGCGGCCAGGTGGGCGCCGCCCCACCACCCCCGCCCGGCGGCGGCGGGGGAGCCGCCCCGCAGGCCGGCGGGCTGTACTGAACCCGACGGAATCGGGAGCCGCCGCGCCGACTGGCTCCCGACCGCCCGTTCGCCGCCCCTTTACGCCCCGGACCGGGCCGACTATGGTCCGGTCCTTCCGTTTCGGCCCCCCGAACCATGGAGACGCTCCGATGCGCGCGGAAGCGCAGGCTTTGGTCGACCAGATCCAGCAGTCGATGGCACTGCTGAGGAGGCATCTTTGACTGGGACAATGCCGTCCGCCGTCTTGAGGAACTGAACGCCCTCGTCGAGGATCCCACGCTGTGGGACAAGCCCGACGCGGCCCAGAAGCTGATGCGCGAGCGCACCCGACTCGAGGAGGCCATCGGGGGCTACCGGGCGCTGGAGGGCAGCCTGGAGGACGCCCGCACGCTGATCGAACTGGGCGAGGCCGAGGACGACGCCGACACGGTCGCCGAGGGCGAGGAGCAGTTGCGCGCCCTGCGTGACGAGGCCGCGCGGCGCGAACTGGAGAGCCTGCTGTCCGGCGAGGCCGATTCCAACGACTGCTACCTGGAGATCAACGCCGGCGCCGGCGGCACCGAGGCCCAGGACTGGGCCCGCATGATGCAGCGCATGTATGTGCGCTGGTGCGAGGCCCACGGCTACACCGTCGACTATCTCGAGGAAAGCGAGGGCGAGGAGGCGGGCATCAAGTCCTGCACCCTCCAGGTCAAGGGCCCGAACGCCTACGGATGGCTGAAGACCGAGAGCGGGGTGCACCGCCTGGTGCGCATCTCGCCCTTCGACAGCTCGGCACGCCGGCACACCAGCTTCGCGTCGGTCTGGGTCTATCCGGTGATCGACGACAGCATCGAGATCGACATCCAGGACAAGGACTGCCGCATCGACACCTACCGCGCCTCCGGCGCGGGCGGCCAGCACGTGAACCGGACCGACAGCGCGGTGCGTATCACGCATATTCCGTCCGGGATCGTCGTCCAGTGCCAGTCGCAGCGCTCGCAGCACCAGAACCGCGCCTTCGCCTGGGACATGCTGCGCGCCCGGCTGTACGAGGCCGAACTCCAGCGCCGCGAGGCCGAGGCCCAGGCCCTGGCGGACTCCAAGACGGACATCGGCTGGGGCCACCAGATCCGGTCCTATGTCCTGCAACCGTACCAGATGGTGAAGGACCTGCGGACCAACCTGGAGACCTCCGACACCCAGGGCGTTCTGGACGGCGACCTCGACCGCTTCATGGCGGCCGCGCTGGCGGCCCGGGTGGCGGTCGACGGGGACGCCGCCCCGGCCTGACCACGGCGCCCGGGATGCCCCCGGACGGGAGACGGCGGACATGGTGAACGCGATCGCCGGGCTGATGGGGGTCACGGTGGCGGTGTACGTCATCGTCGGGGGCTGGCTGTATCTGTTCCAGGAGCGCCTGCTGTTCCAGCCCGGGCCGCCGCCCCCGCCCCCGGGCGAGACCGCGCTGGCGGCGATGCGGCCGCTGACCCTGACCACCGCCGACGGCCTGCGGGTGACATCGTGGTACGCGCCGCCGGCCGTGGACGGCGGCCTGGTGGTGGTCTACTTCCACGGCAACGCCGGCAATTTCGCGGGCCGGGCGGTCAAGGTCGGCCAGCTCCTGGACCAGGGGCTCGGTGTGCTGCTGGTGGGCTACCGCGGCTACAACGGCAATCCGGGCACCCCCAGTCAGGCGGGCTTCCGGGATGATGGGCGGGCGGCGCTCGATTTCCTCGACGGCGCCGGCATCGGGGCCGCGCGGCGCGTCCATTACGGCGAGTCGATCGGCTCCGGCACCGCGCTGCCCTTGGCGGTTGAGCGCGGGGCGGCAGCCGTGATACTTGAAGGCGCGTTCACTTCGATCGTGGAGATGGCGCGGCGGCAGTATCCGATCTACCCGGCCGGCTGGCTGGTCCGCCATCCGTTCGACAATCTGGCCGCGGTGCGGGATCTGGCGGCGCCGTTGCTGGTCATGCACGGGGCAGGCGATGACCTCGTGCCGCCGGACATGGCGCAGCGGCTGGCGGATGCGGCGCGCGCGGCCGGGGTTCCCGCAGTCGAGGCGGCGATCTTCCCGCAGGGCAATCACGTGGACCTGTTCGACCACGGCGCGGCCGGACGGGTGCGGGCGTTCCTGACCCGGGTCACCACCAGCGAGTCAGGGTGATCCCGCCCGCCCCGCTCTGAGGAGGAGTCATCCGGTGCCGAAAGAGATGCGGCGCGTCGTATTGCGGGACCGCGAGGTGTCCCGCGCGTTGCAGTCCTTCGTCCAGGCGCGCGACCCGGCGTTCCGGGGCGCCCGCCTGACGGAAATGCGGGTGGTCACCGCCCAGCCGCTGGAGATCGAGGTGACGGTGCGCCGCGCCGGCGAGGACTCCACCTTCGCCCTCGGCGCGCCGCACGTCGCGGCCGCCCTCATCTCCTTCTGTGGCGCCACCGGCATTCCCCTGCCCCGCATCGCCGCCAAGGCGGTCAAGCGGGTCAATGGCGGCATCGCCCTCGACATGACCATCGACGACGGCGCGGACGGCTGAACGGCCCGACCGCGCCCGTGTGGCGCGCTACTCCGCCGCCGCCGGGCGGTCCGGCGCGGCCAGCAGCACGACGCCGGTCACCGACACGACCTCGACGTCCGCGACCGCCCCCCGGTGCAAGACGGTGATGCCGTCCGGCACGAGTCGAGCGCGCCAGCCGTCGGCCGTGGCCTCGACGGCCAGGCTGTCGGCGGGCAGACGCACCAGCCCATCGGCCCGCGCCTCGGTGGTCGCGAACGCCCGCTCCACCACCGGCGACAGATCGAGCCGCAACACCGTCTCGGACTGGGGCGGCGCCACCGTCACGGCCGGGCCGTCCAGCGCGACCACCGGCGTGGCGGCCCCGGCACTGTCGGCACCGTCGGTGGCGTCGGCGCCGTCGCTGAGGGCGGTCGATGCGCCCTGGCCGTGCACGGACAGCGGCAGCAGGCTGTCGAAGCCGCGTACCGTCACGACCGCCTGATCCGACTCGGGCCGCACGGTCAGCGACGCCGGCGCCCGGGTCGCCATGATGTCGATCTCCAGCGCCTCCAGACGCATCTCTGCGGTGATGACCTCGTCGGAGAACATCTCGGCCAGCCGGTAGTTGGTGCCCCGATCGTGGAAGTAGCTCAGCAGGTGGGCGATGCGGCGCTGATCCTCGACCGGCACCGCGCCGTCGGCCGGCACGGCGCGCCCGTCCTCCAGCATGCCATGCTGCTCCAGCAACTCGCGCAACGCGCGCTCCTGGCTGACCATGGAAACCTCGGGCGCCCCCCACGGGCCGTTGCCGCCCAGGACCAGCAGCACCGCCAGCAGGCCGACGGGCGTCGCCGGCCCCGCCGTGGCCCCGCGCCACAGCCACACCATCAGCAGGATCACCAGCCACACGACGACCAGGGTCAGCAACGCGCGCGGCTCGGTCATGCCGTACTGCGCCAGCCGCAGCCACAGCGCCCAGGCCAGCGCCAGCAGCGGCAGCGGCACGCTCCAGGGGAAGACGCGGCGGTAGACCCGGGCCAGCCGGTGGCCGTCCACCGCCAGCGGCAGCGATGCCACGTGGGTGGCGACGCCGAACGCCAGATAGGCGGCGTTGAGCCCAGCCACGCTGCCCCAGTCGACCGCCACGCCCAGAACCACCTGGATCAGGTAGACGTACAGGATCGCCAGATAGAGCAGCGCCAGCGGGATCAGCGCCCAGCCCACGGTGACCCCGACCCAGCGCGGCGTACGCTCCGGGACCGGCGGGCGCTCGTGCGATTCCTCGGGCAGCGCCTGCTGGGCGCCCACCAGGAACGACATCGGCCAGACCAGGCCGTAGGCCAGGATCCAGACCTCCTCGAACACGTCCTGGGACACCGACAGGCCCAGGATCTCATCGACCGCGAACAGGGCCACGGTGACGCCGCCGCCGAGCAGGGTTGCCAGCAGCCAGGTCGTCCCCGCGCTCACCAGCACCCGCAGGCCGCCGTACCAGCCGACAATCTGGGCGGACTCGACGGGGGCGTCCTTGGGCGGACGCAGGGCGAAATACAGCGCCATCAGCACCGCGCCGGCCTGCCAGAAGACGTAGGGCCACAGGCGCGCCTCGGGGTGGTCCGGGATGGCGAACAGGGTGCCGCCGGCCACCAGGATGATGATGACGGCCCACACCATGCGGGCCGGCTGTGCCCAGGCGCCGCCGCGCCGCAGCCCCCAGTTCACCGCCAGGGCCGCGAAAAAGCCGATGCCGCTGGTCATCAGGCCGATGGTCACGGCGTGGCCCAGGGCGCCGGCCGGGTCGGCCAGATTCCACACCGTGAGCAGCAGCGTGCCGAGAACGGCGCAGGCCGCCGCCACCGGGTTGCCGCGGGCGGCGGACAGCCAGGTCGACGGCTGGTTGGCCAGCGCCGACATCAGGACGGAAACGGGGATGGAGGTCATGGCGGGCTTCCGGGTCGGGTGAGACGGACGGGCCGGGAGGCGGCGCGGTGCGGTGTCCCCAGTCCTCTTGGCGGTACTATGCCTTGGCCCGCTCCCGGGTCAACCGGCACTGTCAACCAGACCTGTCAGCCGCGCCCGTCTCCGCACCCCGTCTCTGCACCCCGGCACCGGACCCGGTCACCCGGTGCGCGGGCGCAGTACGTGATGATGGTCGGCGGCGTACAGGCGGCTGTCGCTGAACCCGTGGTCGGGATCCAGGACCCGCCCCACCAGAATCAGCGCCGTGCGGGTGAAGCCGGCTGCCTTCACCTGGTCGCGGATGGTCTCCAGGGTCCCGGTCAGCACCTGCTCGTCCGGCCAGCTCGCGCGGTACACCACGGCGACGGGACACGCGCCGCCGTACAGCGGCGTCAGGTCGCGCACCACCCGGGCCAGGTTGGCGACCGACAGGTGGATGGCGAGCGTCGCCCCGCTGCGTCCCAGGGTCTCCAGATCCTCGCCCGCCGGCATGGCCGAGCTGCGTGTCGCGGTGCGGGTCAGGATGACGGTCTGCGCGACGTCCGGGAGCGTCAACTCGCGGCCCAGGGTGGCGGCGGCGGCGGCGAAGGCCGGCACCCCGGGCACGATGGCCCAGGGAATCGCCAGCGCGTCCAGGCGGCGAATCTGCTCACCGATGGCGCCGTACAGGCTGGGGTCGCCCGAGTGCACCCGGGCCACGTCGTGCCCGGCGGCGTGGGCGTCCGCGATCTCGGCCACGATGGCGTCGAGGTCAAGCGGCGCGGTGTCGACGACGCGGGCATCCGGCCGCGCCTCCGCCAACACCGCGCGCGGCACCAGCGACCCGGCGTACAGCACCACCGGGCAGCGCCGGATCAGGTCCAGGCCGCGCACGGTGATGAGGTCGGGCGCGCCGGGGCCGGCGCCGATGAAATGCACGGTCATGGGTCGGCCTCCGTCGGGTCCCCGGCGACCAGGGGCGCGGCGCCCGGGTGATCGGCGCCCGGGTGATCAGCGCCCGGGTGATCAGCGCCCGAGCGATCGGCGCCCGGGTGGTCGGCCGCCGGCACCGTCTTGCGGGCGTAGCCGCGCGGGGTATAGGTCCAGTCGCGGTAGCGCCGGGTCTCGCTGGAGCCCACCAGCACCAGGGTCAGCATGTCCACCATGTCCGGCGACAGCGCCCCCAGGGTCACGGCCGTCACCGACTCCCCGCCCCGGCCCAGGTTGCGGGCCAGCACCACCGGCGTCTCGGGCGGGCGATGGCGCAGCAGGATCTCGCGCGCCCGGGGCAACTGGTCGCGGCGCCGGTGCGAGACCGGGTTGTACAGCGCGACCACGAAATCGCCCTCGGCGGCGGCGGTCAGGCGGCGTTCGATCACCGGCCACGGGGTCAGCAGATCGGACAGCGAGATGGCGCAGAAGTCGTGCCCGAGCGGGGCGCCGGCGCGGGCGGCCGCGGCCTGCATGGCGGACACGCCCGGACACACCACGATCTCAACCCGGCCCCAGTCGTCGCGATCGTGGCGCGCCATGGTCTCGAACACCAGCGTTGCCAAGGCGTAGATCCCGGCATCCCCGGAGCACACCAGGGCCACGCGGCGCCCGCGCGCGGCCAGATCGAGCGCCACTGTGACCCGATCGGTTTCCGCCCCCAGGTCGGAGACATGGCGCGCCTTGCCGAGCTGGGCCTCGCCCAGCAGGTCCAGATAGAGCCGGTAGCCCACCAGGTCGGTGGCGTCGGTGATCGCGGCGGTGACCTCGGGGGTGCGCCAGGCCGGGGTGCCGGGTCCGATACCCACGATCGACAGCCGGCCACGCGGCCGCCCGACCAACTCGGGATTGAGGCCGGCCGGACAGCGGGCCACGGCGCAGGTGGCGTGCAGGCTCTTGTGCTTGGGCGCCACCAGCGCACCGCCCGGTCCGGCGGCGGCCAGGGCGGCACCCTCGGCCACCCCGTGGCAGCCGACCTCGTTGAACACCGTCTCGGAGGGATGGGCCAGGCGCGGCGTCTCGGCCTCCAGCGTGGCGGCGTCGAAGAACCGCGCCGGCACGCCCAGGGCCTCGGCCAGCGCCAGCACCGCCGGCTCGTCGGCCTTGACGTCGATGGACACCACGCAGGCCACCGACGCCGGCGACAGGTCGTGATGGGCCAGGATCTCGCGCGCCAGGTTCTCCAGCTCGCCGGCGGCGCAGCCGCGGGCGCACCCGACGCCGAGCGCCAGGGTCGGCGGACGCAGCACCAGCGTGGCCGGGCCGCTCGCCGCGCGGGTGCTCTCGGTCACCCGGACCATCGGCGCGCCGTCGTCGGCGCCGTCCGGGTCAGCTCCCTCGGGGTGAACGGGAGACCCGGCCGCGGCGTCAACCCGCGCAAAGGCGGCCGATTCGCTGGTCAGCCACCGCAACAGGGTGTCGTCCACCGTGCTCTCCAGGTCGACCGGGCCGCCGTCCACCAGCGCGGCCATCACCGCCCGGGCCGCCTCGGGGTTCTCGACGTGCCAACCCTGCGGCGGGGCATCCAGCGGCACGCCGCCGCCCGCGATGTCGCCAGCGGTGGTCAGGCTGGCGCGGATGCCGAGCACCGCGGCGATACGCTGGGCCATGGCGTTGGCGCCCAGATGACCGCCCAGCAGCGGCACCACCGCGGAGCCATCGGCCGCGAGCGCAACCACCGGGGGCTCGGCGCGCTTGTCGGCCACGAAGGGCGCCAGGGCGCGAATGATGATGCCGCTGGCGCACAGCGCCACGATCGGCCGGTGACCGCGGAACAGCGACCGCAGGTGCCCGATGGTGCCGGTGAAGGTGGCGTCGGCGCCCGCGACCCGTCCCATCAGGCCATGGATCTCGGCCCCCGGCAGGGCCGGCGCGACCCGGCGGGCCGTCGCCAGGCCGGTCCGGTTCAACACCACGAACACCGGAGTCGTCTTGCCCGCCATCAAACCTCCAGGGCGCGCCAGCCGGGGGCGCGCATCGTCCGGCCCGCCAGCATCACGCGCGCCGCGCCAGGACCACGGTAAAATACGGGACCCCGTCCGCCAGGGCCAGGGCTTCGCGCAATGGGCGGATCGCCTCATCCGCATGCCCGACGCGGGTGATGCAAACGGCGTGCCGCGCCAGGCCGGCGCCGTCCAGCACCCGGCCGACCTTGGCCAGGTGGCGCCCCACCTTCATGATGACCGCCGCGTCGGCCTGCGACAACAGGGCCGCCATGCGGTCCTCGTCGGCGGTCGCCGGCAGCACGGCCAGGCCCTCCGCGCCATGCACGATCGGGCGCGGCACCGCCGCCGCACAGGCCATGACCGAGGACACCCCGGGGGTCACGTCGACGGCGTAGCGTGGCCCGAGCCGCTCCAGCAGATAGATGAACGAGCCGTGGAACAGCGGATCACCCTGGCAGATCACGGCAACGTCGCGGCCGTCGTCCAGGTGCGCGGCGAGGACCGTCGCGGCCCGGTCGTAGGCCGGATCGTCGGGCGTCTGCGCCGGACTGAACATCAGCGGCAGCGGCACCAACACCTGGTCCTCGCGCAGGAACCGGTCGACGATCGCCAGCGCCATGCTGTCGCCCCGGGTCGTCGCCGGATAGGCGATGACCGGCGCGTCGTCCAGGATACGCAGGGCGCGCAGCGTGAGCAGCTCCGGGTCGCCGGGACCGACGCCGACGCCGTGCAGCGTGCCGGGCGGGACCGCGCTCATGCCCCGTCCCCCGTCGCGCCGTCAAGGCCCAGGGCCAGGGCGTTGACCGCCGCCGCCGCCATGGCCGAGCCGCCCCGGCGGCCGTGCAGCGTGACGTAGGGCACCCCCAGCGCCGGCGCCAGGTCGGCGAGCGCGCGCTTGCTCTCCACCGCCCCCACGAAGCCGACCGGGAAGCCCAGGATCAAGGCCGGCCGCGGGGCCCCGTCGGCCAGCACCTCCAGCAGCCGGAACAGCGCCGTGGGCGCATTGCCGATGGCGACGACCGCCCCGCCCAGCAGCGGCACCCACAGGTCCACCGCCGCGGCCGAGCGGGTGGTGCCCAGGGCGTCGGCCAGGTCCGGCACGCGGTGGTCGTCGAGCCGGCAGAGGACCGACGTCCGACGCAGCCGGCGGGAGACGATGCCGCGCGCCACCATGGTCGTGTCGACGAGCACCGGCGCCCCGGCCGCGAGGGCCGCGGTGCCGGCACCGGCGGCCTCCGGACTGCCGTCCAGGTCGGCGGCGACGTCCACCATGCCGCAGGCGTGGATGACCCGGGTCGCCAGCGGATGCAGGTCCGCCGCCAGACCCGAGAGGTCGGCCTCCGCGGTGATGGTCGCGAACGACCGCCGATAGATGGCATCGGGGTCGCGCTCATAGGGCGGCAGTTCGCCCGCAGGGCTCATGATCGTGCTCCGCTTGCGGGGGCCGGAAGGTCGGTCCGGCCCAGCATCCACGCTTCCTCCGCCTCGATGCGGTGACGGTCGTCATCGGCACACGCGGCCGGCCCCGCGAACCAGGACGCAAGACGGCCGTCGGCGTCGGCCTCGGCCAGGGCCGCGGCCACCGCCTGAGCCTGCGCGCGATCCGGCACCGGATCGGCACGGTCGACACGCGCCGCGAACAGCCGCGGATAGACCTCGGCCAGCACCACCCGGGGCCGCGCGCCGGCGTCCTCCGCAGCCCACACGGGCGGGTGCAGGCCGGTCTCGAACGGCCACACCCGGACGTCGGCGTCCGGGGCCAGGCGCCGGCGCAGCCGCTCCAGCCAGGCCAGGCCGACGAGGGTCTGCCCGCCCACCGCACCGGCGTAGGCCAGTTTCCAAACCGCCTGCGGCCGCAGCCCGCCCGGGCCGGGCCGGTCCGTCAGGCGTAGCGCCGGCAGCCCCTCCGGGGTATCGAAGCCGGCCGGCCGGCGCGGTCCGAGAGTCGCCGAGCCCCACCCCGGCGGACAGCCCCAGAACGGGAAGGCCCGCCCACTGACCGTGCGGTTCAGGTCCGCCGCCAGGGCGAAGCGGGTGTTGGCGTTGTGCGGCGCATCGCCCAGGTGGTCGACCAGATGGCCCCACAGGTCACGCCAGGTCGCCGCACCGCCCAGCAGCCGCCCCAGAAAGCCCGTCGGGAAGCCGAAGGCGAAGTCCAGGCCGACCAGCACCCGCCGCCGCCCCGCCGCCGTCTGCACCAGGTCGACCAGCCGGTCGGCCGCGTCGTGGCGGGTGGGGGGATTCACGGTGTGCACGGCCCCGGCGCGGTCGCGCGCGGCGATCCACAGGCTGTTGCGGCCCGTGACCGGAGACGAGGCCGCCGAGAAATCCACCCCGATGTAGGTGTCGAACACGGGCGTGACAGACTCCGCCGCGCGCCCCCGCCGACCGGGGGGCCGAGCGGGGGCGGGAAGGCATCAGTGATCGTGGGACGAGCCGTGGCCGTGGCCGTGGCCGTGGCCGTGGTGGTGATGGTGGTGGTGGTGATGATCGTGGCCGTGATCGCCGTCGGTCCCGGCGCCGCGCACATGGTGGTGGTGCCCGGCCTGCACCGCGCCGACCGCGTCCTCGAACCCGATCACCTGTTCGCGGTACTTGCAGAGCTGGCAGTTCATCGCGGTCTCGCCGGCCAGGATGTCGTGGACCCGGTCGACGAAGCTGTCGATCACCAGCGGATGGTCGTTGAGGTAGGGCGCCTTGAGGAATTCGATCTCGGGATGGGCGGCGGCGGCCTCGTCGACCCAGTCGTAGATGCGGCGCACCAGGATGCCCGTGAACAGGAAGTACGGAAACACGATGATGCGCTTGTAGCCCAGCTTCGCCGCATGGCGCAGGCCGGCGTCGACCAGGGGCGCGGTGACCCCGGAGTAGGACACCTCGGCCCAGCCGAAGCCCATGCCCTCCCACAGCATGCGGGCGACCTTGCTGATATTGCCGTTGGCGTCGGAGTCGTTGGTGCCGCGCCCGACCACCATCAGAAGGGTCTGCGCGCGGTCCACCGGGGCCGGGGCGGCGGCCTCGGCCTCCTCGATACGCGCGCGGGCCGCCTTCAGCAGTTTGGGGTCGATGCCCAGTTCGCGCCCGAACTCGACGGTCAGGGCCGGATTCTCGGCGGCGAAGCTGTTGACCTCCCACGGCAGGTCGTTCTTGACGTGACCGGCCGCGAACAACATGCCCGGCACCGCCAGGATGCGGGTGGCGCCGCCGGCCACGAGCTTGTCCAGACCCTCGCGGATGATGGGCCGGGCGAACTCCAGGAACCCGCTCTCGACCGCGTATTGGGGCAGGCGTTCGCGCAGGTGCACGGCCAGGCGGTTGAACTCCTCGACGGCGGCGACGTCCCGGCTGCCGTGACCGCAAATCATGACGGCGACGCGCTCGGCGTCGGCGCCGGCCACGGGCGCGGATGCGGAGTGTGTGGAGTCTGGGGAGTGGGTGGAGTCTGGGGTCATGTCGCTTGGTCCTTGCCTTCGAGCGGAGGGGCCGCCTGGTCTCTGCCTCCGGGCGGGCGCGTGCGCCGGCGGACTATAGGCGCCCGGAGTCGCCGGCGAAAGGGCGGATGGGGAACCGTGGGACCGAATCCGGCACGGAAAAGGAGCGGAGCGCTCCAGAGGCTCGGGGAAGCGGACGGCGGCCGGAACGGCGGTCCTTTACGGCTGCCAAGGGGCGCGGCTGGTGTGACGAATGTGAAGGACCTGCACGGTGGTTCCGTCGACCGTGAAGAAGACCCGCCAGCGCCCCGTTCGGCCCATGACGACGTGCCGAACCTCGGCATCCAGTCGGTGCGCCTCCGGTGCGATCGGGTGCGCCCGCGGAAACGTGCCCAGGGCAACGACGACGCGCTGCAGATCCGAGAGCCAGTCGTCCGCGTGATGCGGCGCCTCTACGGCCAGAAAGGCCAGCGCGTTTCGAATGTCCCGCACCGCCCGGGCCGTCAGAACGGCGTCGTAGCCTGGCACTAGCGGATTGCGGTCAGGGTCCTGAACACCGTGTCGGCCGGCATAACCTCTCCCGCCGCCGCCTGAGCGAGCCCTTCTCTGAGGGCGGCCATCGTCTCCGCCTCCTCCAGCCGCACCCGCAGGGCTTGCCACGCTTCAGGGGCCATGGCGACCAGAGCCGGTTCTCCCTGATGCGTCAGCAGCGCGGGGCGCCCGCTCTCCTTCAGGCGCTCGACAAACGTCGCGGGGTCCGTTGTCAGGACATCAAGAGTCTCCGTCGCCAGGTCCGGTCTCATGTCGCCTCCCCTTGGTGCGCGCCTCAGACGGTTGCGGCCGCCGCTGCCTGTTCCGGCCCGCTGAACCCCCGGTCGTGGGTCAGGGCCGGGATGCGCCGGCGCGCCTCGGCCACGCTGGCCGGGTCGATGGTGACGTGCAGGATCTCGAAATCGGCCTCGCCGGCATCGGCGAGCACGGTGCCCCACGGGTCGACGACCAGGCTGTGGCCGTAGGTGCGGCGGTCGTGCGGATGGGCGCCGCATTGCGCCGGGGCCAGCACGTAGCAGCCGGTCTCGATGGCGCGGGCGCGCAGCAACACATGCCAATGCGCCTGGCCGGTCGGCACGGTGAACGCGGCCGGGACCGCGAGCACCTCGGCCCCCGCCTGCGCCAGCGCCCGGTGCAGAGAGGGGAAGCGCACGTCGTAGCACACCGTCATCCCCAGCCGCGCCCAGGGCAGGTCCGCGACCACCGCGCGCGCCCCCGGGTGGAAGGTCTCCGACTCGCGGTAGCTCTCCTCGGCGCTCAGGTCCACGTCGAACATGTGGATCTTGTCATAGTGGGCGGCGATGGAGCCGTCGGGGGCGATCAGGTAGGCCCGGTTGGCCGCCCGGCCGTCGTCCAGCAGGATCGCAAGGGTGCCGGCGTTGATCCAGGCGCCGGTTTCGCGCGCCACGTCCCGGAACGCCGCCAGCGCCGGGTGGTCCTCCGCGCGGCGGGCCTGGGCCAGGACGTTCTCCCGGCCCAGTTCCATCATGGCGACGTTCTCGGGCAGCATGACGATCTCGGCGCCGCCGGCGCGGGCACGCCGCACCGCATCCAGGGCCCGCCAGATGTTGTAGTCCATGTCGTTGCCGGCGTTGACCTGAACGACGGCGGCGCGGAACGGGCGCGGGTCCGTGACCGCCATGTCAGGACGCCTCGGCGCGCAGCAGCGGGTCCAGGCCGCCCTTGCCGTCCAGGGCGTACAGCTCGTCGCAGCCGCCGATGTGCTGCCCGTTGATAAAGATCTGCGGCACGGTGCGGGCGCCCCCGGCGCGGTCCACCATCTCCGCCCGGGTGCCCGGATTGAGCATAACGTTGCGCTCCCTATACTGGACGCCCTTACGTTGCAGCAACTGCTTGGCGCGGTGACAGAACGGGCAGATCGGGGTGGTGTACAACTCCACCGTGGCCATGACGGGCATGCTCCTGTGGTCGCGGGTCGATCCCCCCGATGTTGGCCGGTACCGCGCCCGGGTCAAGCGCGGGATGCCCCCCGGACGCCTGCCCGCGTCTATGACGTTCGGAGGAGCGTCTTCTGTCACACTGCGCGCAGACGGATTAATCCGGACGTGCTATGCTGCCACAACAATGATGGTGGCGTTCGCGGGAAGTGTCGGCGTCACGGGGGTCTGTGCCTCAAGAGGAGAGCCGGGGACCCGGTCTTGTTCCGGCCCCGAGCCGAGGCACCGACACCCCGAACGACACCGGTCCAGGACACCCAGAGGTCTTCCAAGCGGTACAGTCTCTCCTTGCCAGCCCCTGTTTCCTTCCCGACAGGCGGGCGCTCCCTGCGGGCGCCGCGCGGTCGGGTCATTGGCGGCCCGCACGCGCGGCGGCCCTCGGTCCCCCACGAGGTGACAATGCAAGTGGACCTGCGTGAGCTGATCTACGTCCTCTCCGGTGTGCTCGACTTCGTCGGCGTCACCGACGTCCACCACGGCAAGCGCGTGGCCCACATGGCGGTCGCCACCGGGCGCGCCCTGGGCGTGACCGGCGAGCGTCAGGCCACCCTGTTCGAGGCTGCCCTGCTGCACGACATCGGGGTGTCGACCACACGCGAGCATGATCGCCTGATCGCCGAGCCTGGATACCCGGACATGCGCCGCCACTGCCGGCGCGGCGAGGCCATACTGTCGCGCTTCGGCCCGCTGGCCCACCTCGCCCCGATCGTCGCCCAACACCACACGCCGTGGTTCCAGCTCCGCACCATCAACGACACCGTGACCGACGACATGCGCCAGGCGGCCAGCGTCATTCATCTGGTCGACCGCGTGGACGCCCAGCTTGCCGGGCACGGCGCCGCCGATCCCCTGGCGCTACGCCGCCATGTCCTCGACCGGCTCGCGCAGACCGATGCGCGGCTCTTCGCCCCGGACGTGGTCGCGGCGTTCCGGACGGCCGCCGCGAGCGACGCCCTGTGGTTCGGACTCGACCCGGACGCGCTGCCGGTCGCACTGGCCCCCCTGGCGCGCGGTGGCCAGTACCACACCCTGAGCGCCGCGGAACTGATCGACGTGGCCACCCTGTTCGCCGGCATCGTGGATGCCAAGAGCCCGTTCACGGCCGAACACTCGGCGGGCGTCGCCCGCCTCAGCGTATGCCTCGGCCAGTGGGTCGGCCTCGACCCCGAGCAGATCACGTTGCTGGAGGTGGCCGCCCTGCTGCACGATATCGGCAAGCTGCGGGTGCCGGACCACATCCTCGACAAGCCCGGACCACTGACCCGGGCCGAGCGCGCGGTCATGAACCGCCACGCCTACTACACCCACCACATCCTGGCCCAGATCACGGGGTTCGAGTCGGTGGCGCTGTGGGCCGCCTGCCACCACGAGGCCCTCGACGGCTCCGGCTATCCGTTCCGCAAGGACGCCACCACGCTGCCGCTCGAAGCCCGCATCATCGCGGTCGCCGATGTCTTCCAGGCCCTGGCCCAGACGCGCCCCTACCGGCCGGCCCTGGGCCTGCCCCAGATCATGGAGATCCTGGAGCAGATGGCGGCCCGCCGCATCCTGGACGGCGACCTGGTGGCCCTGGTGGCCGCGAACCGGGTCGAGTGCTGGCACCGGGCCGTGGAGGCCGCGGCGGTCGCCGCCTGACCGACGCTCTCAGGTCGCGAGCGCCAGCAGCGCGTCCAGGTCCAGGTTGGCCTCGATGTGCGCGGCCAGATCGTCCAGCGCATCCTCGACACGCTGTTCGTAGTTCAGGCGCGCGGCCTCCCCGCCCATACGCCCGATCCAGTGCGCCCGGAAGGCATCGCCGCCGAACAGGCCGTGCACGTAGGCGCCCATGACGCACCCGTCGGCCGAGACCGCGCCCTCGGCCCGCGCCGGGCCGTCGGGGGTCTCGGAGAGGCGCAGCCAGGGGCGCGCCAGAGCGGCCCCGGTGGTGCGGCCCATGTGCATCTCGTAGCCATGGATGGGGCAACCGCTCTCGGCATCGTGCATCGCCAGGTCGATCAGGCGCTTGTCGCCGCCGATCTCGGTTTCGATGTCCAGCAGGCCGAGCCCCGGGGTCTCGCCCGGCGGCCCCTCGATGCCCTGGGGGTCGCGCACCACCCGCCCCAGCATCTGGTAGCCGGCGCACAGACCCACCACCCGACCGCCCTGGCGCACATGAGCCAGGATGTCGACGTCCCAGCCCTCGCGCCGCAGCACCTCCAGATCCGAGCGCGTCGCCTTGGAGCCGGGCAGGATCACAACGTCGGTGTCCTTGGGGATCGGCGCGCCCGGCTGCACCCAGGAAACCGACACCCCCGGCTCGGCGGCCAGCGGGTCGATGTCGTCGAAGTTGGCGATGCGCGACAGCCGCGGGACGGCGATGCGCAGATCGCCGGCGCCGGGCTCGGCCGGGCGTTCCAGCGCCAGCGAGTCCTCGGCCGGCAGCCGGCTGCCGCCCTCGAACCAGCGCACCACACCCAGGAACGGCCAGCCGGTGCGCGCCGTGATGGTGGCGCAGGCGGGCTCGAAGATGGAGAAGTCGCCGCGGAACTTGTTGATGAGATAGCCCCGGACGCGCGCGTTGTCCTCCGGGCGCAGCAGCGTATGGGTGCCGACCAGCGCCCCCATGGTGCCGCCGCGGTCGATGTCGGACAGGAACACCACCGGCAGCTCGGCCTTTTCCGCCAGACGCATGTTGGTGATGTCGGACTCGCGCAGGTAGACCTCGGCACCCGAGCCGGCGCCCTCGACGATCACCAGGTCGGCGTCGGCGCGCAATCGCTCCAGGCTGCCCAGGACCGACGGCATCAGGGCGTGGCGCATCTTGTGATAGACCTTGGCCGGGCAGTTGCCCAGCACCCGGCCGCGCAGCACCACCTGGGCGCCGATCTCGGTCTGCGGCTTGAGCAGCACCGGGTTCATGTCGATCGACGGCGGCACCTTGCAGGCGCGCGCCTGCAACGCCTGGGCGCGCCCGATCTCGCCGTGGGGAAAGGTGCCGTCCGGGTTGGGCGGGGCGTCGCTGTCCACCGCCACGGCGGCGTTGTTGCTCATGTTCTGCGCCTTGAAGGGGCGCACCGCAAGGCCGCGGCGCTGGTAGGCGCGACACAGCCCGGCCACCAGCAGGCTCTTGCCCACGTCCGAACTGGTGCCCTGGATCATCAGCGCCTTCGCCCGTGTCTTCGCTCCGGGCGGCGGCTGCGGCACCGGCAGATCGGCGGGGATCTCGGGGACCTTTGGCAGGGGTTTGGAGGGCTGGGGTTTAGAGGGCTGGGGCTTGGCGGCGGGGGCGGGCGTGTCCTGGGTCATGATGTCCGGCGCATGGGAGGGTTCGAGCGGCGGACCATGCCGCATCGGCCCCGCCGGATCAACGCCGCGCGGCACAGGGATATCGCCCGCGCGGACGCCGCCCGCGCCCGCCGCCGCACGGCCCGGGACCGCCCCCTCAGGCCGTGACGCTGGCGTCGAGGGCGTAGCCGGCGGCGCGCACGGTGCGGATCAGGTCGGTCTCGCCCTCGCCGTTGAGCGCCTTGCGCAAGCGCCGGATATGCACGTCCACGGTGCGCGGCTCGACGTAGATGTCGGGCCCCCAGACCGCGTTGAGCAGCGCCTCGCGCGAGAACACGCTGCCCGGGTTCTGCATCAGGAAGCGCAGCAACCGGAACTCGGTCGGCCCCAGATGGACGTGGCGGCCGGCGCGGGTGACGCGGTGCGCCCCCAGATCCATGACCACGGTGTCGTACTCCAGCACCCCCTTGGGCTGGATCGGCTGGACCCGGCGCAGGTGCGCCTTGACCCGCGCCAGCAGCTCAGGGACGGAGAACGGCTTGGTGATGTAGTCGTCCGCGCCGGTGTTGAGGCCGCGCACCTTGTCGGCCTCCTCGCCGCGCGCCGTCAGCATGATGATCGGCACCTCGCGCGCGCCCGGCTTGCGCCGCAACTGGCGGCACACCTCGATGCCCGACAGCGCCGGCAGCATCCAGTCCAGCAGCACCAGGTCCGGGCTGGACTCCGCGAACACCGTCAGCGCCTCTTCGCCGTCCATGGCCTCGCAGACGCGGTAGCCCTCCTTCTCAAGGTTGTAGCGCAGCACCGTCACGAGGGCGGCCTCGTCCTCGACGATCATGACCAGCGGCTTCATGGTCTCCATGGTCTCCACGTTCGCTCACACCCCGACGTCCTGGGACGGCTCGGCCGCCCCGGCCGCCGCCACGGCGCCCTTGGGTCGCGCGTCCTTCAGCGGGCGGCCCTGCACCAGGTAGTAGACGATCTCGGCGATATTGGTCGCGTGATCCCCGATGCGCTCGATGTTCTTGGCGATGAACATCAGGTGCGTGCAGGCGGTGATGTTGCGCGGATCCTCCATCATGTAGGTGACCAACTCGCGGAACAGGCTGGTGTGCAGCTCGTCGATCTCCTCGTCGCGCCGCCAGACCGCGATGGCCCGCTCCACGTCGCGCTCGACGTAGGCGTCGAGGACGTCCTTGACGATCTCCTGGGCCAGCCCGGCCATGCGCGGCATCGCCGCCACGGTGCGCACCGGCGGCGCCTGGTTGACCACCATGGTGCGCTTGGCGACGTTGGCGCCGTAGTCGCCGATGCGCTCCAGGTCGCCGGCGATCTTGAGCGCGGCGACGATGTGACGCAGATCCTCGGCCACCGGCTGGCGCAGGGCGAGCAGGCGCACCGCCAGCTCCTGGATGTCCTGCTCCAGGGCGTCCACCTTGGCGTCGCCGGCGATCACGGTCGCGGCCAGCGCGCTGTCGCGCCGCGACAGCGCCTGCATGGCGGCGGCAAGCTGGCTTTCCACCAGCCCGCCGGTCCGCACCACCAGGTCGGCGAGGCGCTGAAGCTCCGCGTCGAAGGCGCGGACGGTATGATCTCCACTGGACGCGACCACCGCCGTCGTCCTCCTGTCGGGTTGTCCGGGATCGGCCTCGGCGGCCGGTGCGGCGTCAGCCGAAGCGGCCGGTGATATAGCCCTGGGTCAGCCGGTGTTCCGGATTGGTGAAGATGGTCTCGGTATCGCCCATCTCGACCAGATGGCCCAGATGGAAGAAGGCGGTGCGCTGCGACACGCGGGCGGCCTGCTGCATCGAGTGGGTGACGATCACGATGGTGTAATTCTCGCGCAGTTCGTCGATCAGCTCCTCGATCTTGGCCGTCGCGATCGGGTCCAGCGCCGAGCACGGCTCGTCCATCAGGATCACCTCGGGGCTGACCGCGATGGCGCGCGCGATGCACAGGCGCTGCTGCTGACCGCCCGACAGGCCGGTGCCCGGAGTTTCCAGGCGGTCCTTGACCTCGTTCAGGAGACCCGCGCGGTCCAGACTGGTGTGGACGATCTCGTCCAGTTCGTCCTTGTGCGCCACCAGGCCGTGGATGCGCGGCCCGTAGGCGACGTTCTCGTAGATCGACTTGGGGAACGGGTTCGGCTTCTGGAACACCATGCCGACGCGGGCGCGCAGTTGCACGACGTCGACGCGGCGGTCGTAGATGTCGTCGCCGTCCAGGCGGATGTCGCCGGTGACGCGGCAGATGTCGATGATGTCGTTCATGCGGTTGAGCGCGCGCAGGAACGTCGACTTGCCGCAGCCGGAGGGACCGATGAAGGCCGTGACCTCGTTGGGCGCGATGTCCAGGCTGACGTCCTTGATCGCCTGCTTCTCGCCGTAGAACACATCGACGTGGCGCGACGCCACCTTGACCGGGCCGTCCACCGTGGGCTTGCCCGCGGTGGTGTCGGGGCGGGCGTGGTCCTGAGCGTGGTCGTGGGCGCTCTCGGTGTGCTGCTCGTCGCTCATGGCTCTTACCACCGTCTCTCGAAGCGTTTGCGCAGCAGCACCGCCGCCGCGTTCATGAAGATGAGGAAGCCCAGCAGGCACATGATGGCCGCCGAGGTGCGCTCGGTGAAGCCGCGCTCCGGGCTGTCCGACCACAGGAAGATTTGCACCGGCAGCACGGTGGCCGAGTCCAGCGGTGAACCCGGGATGTCGACCACGAAGGCCACCATGCCGATCATCAGCAGCGGCGCGGTTTCGCCCAGGGCCTGGGCCATGCCGATGATGGTGCCGGTGAGCATGCCGGGCATGGCCAGCGGCAGCACATGGTGGGTGATGGTCTGCAACTTGGAGGCGCCCACCCCCAGCGCCGCCTCGCGGATCGACGGCGGCACCGACTTCAGGGCCGCCCGGCTGGCGATGATGATGGTGGGCAGGGTCATCAGGGTCAGCACCAGGCCGCCGACCACCGGCGCCGAGCGCGGCAGCCCGAAGAATTGCAGGAACACCGCGAGACCGAGCAGGCCGAACACGATCGACGGCACGGCCGCGAGGTTGTTGATGTTGACCTCGATGATGTCGGTCCAGCGATTCTTGGGCGCGAACTCCTCCAGGTAGACCGCCGCGGCGACCCCGATCGGGAACGACAGCGCCAGCGTGACCACCAGGGTGAAGAACGACCCCACGGCCGCCCCCCAGATGCCGGCCAGTTCGGGCTGGCGGCTGTCCCCGTTGGTGAAGAACCAGCGATTGAAGCTGCCTTCGATCTCGCCCTGCCTGACGAGCTGCTGGAGATAGTCGGCCTGCGTCTCGCTGATCAGGCGCTCGTCCGGCGGCAGCGACCACGGGACCGACGTGCTGGCCTCCCGGATCACGCCCAGGTCGACCGCCGGATCGACATTGCCCTTCAGGACCTGGTCGAACTCGGAGGCCAGCGGCACGCGCACGCTGATCCGCTGGCCGACCAGGGAGGGATCGGCCAGCACCATGTCGCGCACCACGAAGTTCGCCCCGCTGCTGACCAGGTCGCGCACCGCGCGGCGGTCCTGGCGGCTGGTCGCCTCGGGGAACAGCGAGTAGAGCGCATCGTTGATCGTGGTCTGATAGTTCGCGCGCCGCAGCACCGCGGGGTCGCGCGTGCCGTCGGGGTCGATGTCCTGCGGGAACAGGGTCACGTCCAGCCGCACCGTGTGCTGCACGAAGGCCGACGTGCCGGTGCTGATGATGGTGGCGAACAGGGTCACCAGCATGCCCAGGGCCAGCAGGATGGCGACGATGCCGTAGGCCTGGAAGCGCCGTTCGGCGGCGTAGCGCCGCTTCAGCGAGGCCCGCATCTTCTCGGTGGCGGTCGCGGGGGAGCCGGACGGTGGGGTCATGGTCTCTCTCGTTTCGTTGGGGCCGCGCGGGGACAGGGTCCGGCGGCGGACCCTACTCGTACTGCTCGCGGTACTTGCGCACCACGTGCAGCGCCACGATGTTGAGCAACAGCGTCATCACGAACAGCACCAGGCCAAGGGCGAAAGCGGCGAGCGTCTTCGAGCTGTCGAACTCCTGGTCGCCCACCAGCAGGGTGACGATCTGGACCGTCACGGTGGTCACCGCCTCCAGCGGGTTGGCGGTCAGGTTGGCGCCCAGGCCGGCGGCCATCACCACGATCATGGTCTCGCCGATGGCGCGGCTGACCGCCAGCAGCACGCCGCCGACGATGCCGGGCAGCGCCGCCGGCAGGATGACGCGGCGCACGGTCTCGGACTTGGTGGCGCCGAGGCCGTACGAGCCCTCGCGCATCGACTGCGGCACGGCGGTGATGACGTCGTCGCTGAGCGAGCTGACGAAGGGAATGATCATGATCCCCATCACCACGCCGGCGGCCAGCGCGCTCTCCGAAGAGACGTCGAGCCCCACCGCGTCGCCCAGATCGCGGAAGAAGGGCGCCACCGTCAGCGCCGCGAAGAAGCCGTAGACCACCGTCGGGATGCCGGCCAGGATCTCCAGCAGCGGCTTGACCACGGCGCGCACCTTGCTGTGCGCGTACTCGGCCATGTAGATCGCCGACAGCAGGCCAATGGGCACGGCCACGCACATGGCGATGAACGAGATCAGCATCGTGCCGGCGAACAGTGGCACCGCGCCGAAGGCCCCCGTCGAGCCGACCTGATCCTCACGGATCGCGGTCTGCGGGCTCCAGTGCAGGCCGAACAGGAACTCGGTGACCGGGATGCGGGAGAAGAACCGCAGGGCCTCGAACAGCAGCGACAGCACGATGCCCACGGTGGTCAGGATCGCCACCGTCGAGCACAGGATCATGAACCACTTGACCGCCGCCTCGACCCGGTTGCGGGCGCGCATCTCCGGCGCGACGCGCGACCAGGCGAAGCCGGCGCCGGCCCCGGCCACGCCGACGGCGGCGGCGAACATGATCAGGTAGCTGGTGGTGCGGTAGCGGGCGTAGTAGTCCGCCACCTCCTGGATGAATGCCGAATGCCCCGTGGTGGCGGTGCCGACGGCCGTGTTCCGGATCTCGGTCTGCATGAGCGCGTACTGGTCGGCGCCCAGCTCATCGAGCCGGAGGGTGGTGGCATCCTGGGGAATGCCCAGCAGCAGGGCCAACTTGGACTGCCGGATGCTCTCCATGTTGCCGGGCTCCGAGACATGCGCCTGGAAGTAGTCCAGCGCGGCGTTCATCGCCAGGACAGGCTCCAGCGGCACCCAGATCGCCAGCAGAACCAGCGCGGGCACCGCCGCCCAGAGCGCGACGAAATGGCCGTGGTAGCCGGGCAGCGAGTGCAGGCGGGCGGGCACGCCGGCGCTCTGGACGACGGCGCGCCGGCGTCCGAACGCGAAACCGACGGCCGCCAGCACCAGAATGGCGGCGATGACCAGCAAGGTGTCCATGGATGAGTCCCCGTTTTCCGCCCCTCCGTCGCCGCGCCGCGTGCCCCCGCGACGGGCTGACCGGCCGGGGGCGGCCCCGGTTTGCAGATGGATGGCGCGGGCGGCGGACGGCATGACCGCCGCCCCGGTCCGCCCCGGCGCGATGCGGCGACGGCGTGTTTGCGGCGGCGCGGTGACGCCTCCGTGCTCCCCGTGCGACGGCTTTCCGGCTCGGTCTCCCGGCGCCTGCTCCGGCGCGACCGAGTCGGAAAGCCCTCGCGACGCCGGGCCGCGATCATCCCGATCGGGAGGACCGCGGCCCGACGCGTTGAACCCTTACATGTTGACGTTGTCAACCTGGTTCAGGGCGGCATCGCGATACTGGGCGCGCTCGGCGTCGTCCATCGGGATCAGGCCCTTGTCGGACAGATAGCCTTCGGGACCCCAGGCCGCGTCAGAGGTGTACTCCTCCAGGAACTCCTCCATACCGGGGATCACGCCCATGTGCGCCACCTTGACGTAGACGAACAGCGGACGGGACACCGGGTAGGCGCCGGAGGCGATGTTCTCGAAGGTCGGGGCCTCGCCGTCGATCATGGCGCCCTGAATCTTGTCCAGGTTCTGGTCCAGGAACGAGTAGCCGAAGATACCGACGGCATCGGCGTTGGCTTCCAGCTTCTGGACGATCAGGTTGTCGTTCTCGCCGGCCTCGACGAAGCCGCCGTCCTCACGCAGGGTGAAGGCCCGGGCATCGAACGCGTCCCCGTCCAGGCTCGCGCACGCCTCGAAGGACTCGCAGCCCGGCTCCATCACCAGTTCCAGGAAGGCGTCGCGGGTGCCGGAGGTCGGCGGCGGGCCCAGCACCTCGATGTCGGCGTCCGGCAGGGACGGGTCGATGTCCGACCATTTCGTGTTGGGGTTGGCGACCCACTCGCCGTCGACCGGAACGTCCTTGGCGAGCGCCAGGAAGACCTGCTCCTTGGTCAGATCCAGCACCGGAGCGGCCTTGGAGTTGGCCATCACGATGCCGTCGTAGCCCACCTTCATCTCGGTGATCTTGTCGACGCCGTTGCTGGCGCAGGTCTCGATCTCGGACGCCTTGATGGCGCGCGAGGCGTTGGTGAAGTCCGGGTGCTCGACGCCCAGGCCGGCGCAGAACAGCTTCAGGCCGCCGCCGGAGCCGGTCGATTCGACGACCGGGGTCGGATAACCGGTCTTCTTGCCAAAGGTCTCGGCGGCCACCGTGGTGAACGGATAGACGGTCGAGGAGCCGACGATGCGGATCTGGTCGCGCGCCTCAGCGACACCGGCGAAGCCGACGGTCGCCACGGCGGCCAGCAGAATGCTCTTCTTGATCACGAGGACCTCCAAATCTGAGTGGGAGCGTCTCTCCGGGGTGCCCGCCCCCGGAGCGGCCTCGGCCCGGGAGCAGCCCGCGACCGAACGAACATGCGGTCCGGGCACCGCTCCGGCACCCGGATGGGCGGCACCGTACTCACGGACGACGACGCCTGTGTGACAGGGCCGTGAATGTTTGATTACAGCCGATTGCGACAAACCGGACTCGCAGCGCGATTTCGGTTTGCCGCAAAAATCGGCTGAGAATCATATAGGTCGCGCGGAGTCACGCGATCAATCCGAACCACATCGTGGTTCCGATTGATCGCGATCCGCGCGACAGCAGCCGATAACCCCGCCACAGGTCCGCCCCCGCCGCCCGGTCACGCGCCGCCGGCCGGGGCACGCCCCAGGGTGGGCGCCCGGTATCCCGAGACGGTCTCGTGACAGGAGGGGGGGGCACCAGCCCCGGGACGGCCTCAGCCGTCGGCGGTGACGCGCGCGATCAGGTCGGCCATCACCTCGCGCGCCTTGTCGTTGGCGATCTGACAGGTGCCGGCGGCGTGGTGGCCCCCGCCGCCGTACTCCAGCATCAGCTCGCCGACGTTGGTGCGGGCGGACCGGTCGAAGATCGACTTGCCGACGGCGAACACCGTGTTCTGCTGCTTCAGGCCCCACATGACGTGCATGGAGATATTGCACTGGGGATAGAGCGCATAGACCATGAACCGGTTGCCGGCCCAGATGGTCTCCTCGCCGCGCAGGTCCAGCACGACAAGATTGCCGTGCACGCTACCGCAACGCTGAAGCTGGTCCTTGAAGCGGTCCTGGTGCTCCCGGTACAGCGCCACCCGCTCCTGGACGTCGGGCAGCGCCAGCACATCCTCGATGGGATGGTCGAGGCAATAGTCGATCAACTCCATCATGAGGGCGTAGTTGGAAATCCGGAAGGTCCGGAACCGTCCCAACCCGGTGCGCGCATCCATGATGAAGTTGAGCAGCTCCCACCCGGTCGGGTTGAGGACCTCCTCCTTCTCGTACTGCGCGGAGTCCGCCTTGTCGACCGCTTCCATCATCTCGTCGGAGATGCGGGGAAACGCGGCCCGACCGCCGAAGTGCTCGTAAACCACCCGGGCGGCCGAGGGCGCGAGCGGGTCGATGATGTGATTGTCGCGCCGGCCGACGCGAATGGTCTCGGACAGGTGATGATCAAAGGCCAGATGAACGCCGGGCACATAGGGCAGGTTGGTGGTGATGTCCCGCCCTGTGATGTCGATGCGGCCGTCCTGCATATCCTTCGGATGGACGAACATGATCTCGTCGATCATGTCGAGTTCCTTCAGGAGGGCGGCACAGACCAGGCCGTCGAAGTCGCTGCGTGTGACCAGCCGATGCTTGGCATTCGCCATGCCTGGGTCTCCCCGGTGTCATTCGCCGTCCCGTATACTGCACCGGCCGTGCCCTGCGCAAGCAACGGCGGGACGGCGCCGCACACCGTGTCGCGACCGGCACAGGCCCTTGAGTCCCGGTCGATTCCCGGTTGATTCCGGGCACCGGCCGGCCCACACAGGGGATCGGCGCCGTGCCACCGCCGCGAGCGCGGATTGCGCCAATCCGTGATCATGTCGGTGATCACGAAGGGGCGCGCGACGCCCCGCGATCTGTTGAGTCATCAGCCGACCCTCGTCCGACGCCGGATCACGGCATGACGCCGACTTCGGGCGATCGGCTGGAGCGTTCCCAGGGACCCCGCCATGCTGTTTCAGGATCGGCCGACCGCGCGGGACGCGGCCCGCCGCCCCCCGACCCGACGGACGCGACGCACCCGCGCCGCCCTGCTGACCGTCGCCGGCCTGACCCTCCCGCTGCTGGCGGCCTGCGGCGCGCCCTTCGTCGACAGCCGGCGCGAGGCCGGCAGCCGCGAGATGGTGGGGCCGTCCACCCTCGATCGGCCGGTGATCTGCTATGCCCGTGGGGAGACCACGCCCGAGCAGGTTCGCGCCCTGGCTGCCGAGGTCTGCGCCGAGACCGGGCGGGTGCCGCGGTTCGACGGCGAGGACCTGCTGCGCTGTCGCCTGATGCAGCCGTGGCGGGCGCGCTTCACCTGCGTCCCACCGGGATCCGCCGGCCCGGCCTCGCCCCGGCTTGGTCCCCCCGCGGGGTCTGCGGCGGGCCCGGACGCGCCCGGCGCCGTCTACCCGGGCGGCGTGGTGCCGAGACCGCCGCGCCTGTAGGCCAAGCCCGGGCGCTTGCGGCCGGGGCGAGCAGCGTCGCGGCCGTATACTGCAAGAGTTGCAGCGGTCTCGGGGCGACCGCCGGACTGTCGTCCCGATGCGCCTTGCAAGCGAATGCCCGGCGGGTGTCTTGCCCTATTTCTGCCCTCGATTGCCGAATGACCCCGCGTTCGCACGCCGTGGGCTTGCGCCCGCCGCCGACGCCGCACATGTGTGTTGGTTCCGGTGTTGGTCCAGATATGCGGAAGCCTTTGCCAGCGGATCAAAACGTCCCTAGTATGACCAAAGTCGGGGGCGTCGGAACCGCCCCCCCTGCCGACAGGCCGGGTCGCCACCGCAGGCAGGCGCACACGGGCAGGCGCATGAAGGCAGGCGCACGGCGGCTCCCGCGCAACGACCCTGGTACACCCCAACGCAGCCCGAGCCCCGGGCGCGGGGGCGGTGTCACCGGCACCGGTCGGGCGCGGATCAGGCGCGGATCAGGCTGGGGACCGGGCAGACTCGATGTTGCCGGTCCGGTCGGCGGGAGGCCGCGCCGCGGGCGGGATGAGGTAGACCGGGGGACGGGCGCACGGCGCCAAACAGCAGCGCGAGGGTCCGGTGAGACTTCTGATCGCAGATGATCACGAACTGTTCCGCGACGGGCTGCGGCTGGTCCTGACCGAACTCGACCCGGGTCTGGAGATCATCGAGGCCAGCACCTTCGACGAGGCCCTGGCCCGCGCCGCGGAGCCGCCGGGCGTGGATCTCGTCCTTCTGGATCTGGTCATGCCGGGGATGTCCTGGCACGAGGGATTGACCGCGCTCAAGCGTCGCATCGGCGAGACGCCCCTGGTGGTGCTCACGGCGGCCGAGGACCGCCGCCTGGTCACCGACGCGGTCCGGCTCGGCGCCTCCGGGTTCATCCCCAAGACCTCGAGCGGCAAGGTGATGATCGGCGCCCTGCGCCTGGTGCTGTCGGGCGGGGTCTATCTGCCGCCGGCCCTGCTGGAGGACCGCGAGGTCAGCCACCTGCGCGAGGCCCTGCCCCTCGGCAGCGACAGCGCGGCGGCGATGGCCGATCCGGACCGGGCGCCCGTGCAGACCCCGGCCAGCGGCCTGCTGACGCCGCGCCAGCGGGAGGTCCTGGCGCTGCTCGGCCAGGGCAAGTCCAACAAGGAGATCGCGCGCGCCCTCGACCTGTCCGAAGGCACCGTCAAGCTGCACGTGACCGCGATTCTCAAGGCCCTCAAGGTGCACAACCGGACCGGCGCGGTGGTCGCCGCCGCCCGCCTGGGATTCGCCACCAGTCCGGAGGCCGCGGCGGCCGGGGGCGGCCGGGCCTCGTGACTCCCGCGACGACGAGGACAGGCCCCGGGCGCGGCACGGCGGCGGGGACCGCCGGGGTGTGGCGATGACCGCGCCGGACGGCCCGCTGGCCCGCTATCGGGCCCTGCTGGAGGCGGGCACGCTGCATCCCGACCCCGCCCAGGAGCATGTGGTGCACCGCCTCGACGCGCTCGCCGCGGCCCTGCCCGCGCATGACGCCGGCCGGCCGGACGGCGGCGCGGCCCGCGGCGCCGGACGCGGCCTGCTGCGGCGCCTGCCCGGGCTGGGGCGCGGCGCGGCCGGCGGCCGGCGGGCCGACGAGGCGCGACGCGACGAGGCGCGACGGACGGCGCCGCGCGGCCTGTATATTCACGGCGCCGTGGGGCGCGGCAAGTCCATGCTGATGGACCTGTTGCACGGATCCGTCGCGCTGACGCGCAAGCGCCGGGTGCACTTCCACGTCCTGATGCGCGAGATCCACGAGACCCTGCACCGCTGGCGCCAGGAGGGACGCGAGGGCACGGACCCCCTGGTGCGCCTGGCCGACGAGATCGCCGCCGGCGCCACGCTGCTGTGCCTGGACGAGATGGAGGTCAAGGACATCGCCGACGCCATGATCGTCGCGCGCCTGTTCGGCCGTCTGCTCGACGCCGGCGTGGTGGTGGTCACGACCTCGAACCGGCCGCCGGCCGACCTGTACAAGGACGGGCTGCAACGCGAGAAGTTCGTGCCCTTCATCCGCCTGCTGGAAACCCGTCTGGACGTGCTGGAACTGGACGCCGCCCAGGACTACCGCCTGGGCCGGTTGCAGGGCCACGCGCTCTATCACCATCCGCTCGGACCCGACACCGACGCGATGCTGGAGAAGACGTTCCAGGCGCTGCTGGACGGCACCCCGGAGACGCCGGACACGATCCCGGTGCACGGTCGGGCCATCGCCGTGTCGCGGGCCGGCAACGGCGTGGCCTGGTTCTCCTTCGACGACCTGTGCGGGCGACCGCTCGGGGCCGCCGATTACCTGGAAATCGCCAGCCTGTACGACGTCGTGGTGGTCAGCGGCATCCCGCGCCTGGGGCCGCAGGACCGGGACCGCGCGCGCCGCTTCGTGGTCCTCGTCGATGCCCTCTACGAGCACCGCACGGCCCTGGTCTGCGGTGCCGACGCGCCGGCCACCGAGCTGTACGAGGCCGGCGAAGGCCGGTTCGAGTTCGACCGCACGGTCTCCCGCCTGATGGAGATGCAGGCGGCCGACTACCTGGGGCGGCCCCACGTGCTGGACCGGCATCCGGCGCCGGCCGCGCCGGCCGGTCAAAGGGCCGAATAGCCGTACGGTGGCATGTCGGCGCCGCCCGACAGTGCGCCGAACCGCTCCAGACCGCCGCCCATCAGGGTGGGGCCGCCATCACCGGCGACGACGCGGTTGCAGCCCTCGCGTCGCGCCCGGCTCAGCCGCTCCAGGCATTCCGACAGCAGCCAGGCGTCCACCTCGGGCCCGGAGCAGCGCCGCGCGGCGACCCCGACGCTCACGGTGACGTGATCGGCCACCGGCGAGTCCCCGTGCGGCAGCGCCAGCGCGGCGACCGACTCGCGGATGGTCTCCGCCACCACCCGGGCCCCGCGCAGGTCCGTCTCCGGCAGCAGGCAGGCCACCTGGTCGGCGGTGAAGCGCGAGACCACGTCGGGCGGGCGCCGCAGGCGGGCGGAGACGCAGTCCGCCACCCGGTGATAACAGTCTTCCGCGGCCGCGGCGCCGTGGCGGGCGCGGAAGTCCCGAAAGTGGTCGATGTCGAGAAGAAGTAGCGCGAGCGAGCCGTCGGACCGGCGCAGGCGGCCGCTCTCGCGCCGCAGCAGGCCATCGAACACGCGGCGGTTCATGATGCCGCCGCCCGTCTCGCAGCGGACCGCAAGCGCCATGTCCATGCGCAGGCGACGCAGTTCCACCAGCCAGGCGACCCGGGCCCGCGCCAGGTCGGCGTCCACCGGCTCCGACAGCACGTCGGCGATGCCGAGGTCCCGCCACGCCCGCGCCGACGCGCCCGCGCCGCCGGCGCCACCCGCCCCGTCGGCCCCGGCTTGCAGCAGCACGACCGGCGTCATGGCGGTGCGGGTGTCGGCCCGCAGCGCGGCACACAGATGCCGCGCGCGGTCGCCCAGAAGAGCGGCGTCGAGCACCACAAGGTCGGGCCGCAACCCGAACACCGCCCCCTCGGCCGCGTCCACGTCGGGCACCCTGTGAACGTCGGAGTCGCCAGCCAGGGTGACGCAGAGGGTGTCAACCCGCTCGCCGTCTCCCCCGATCACCAAAACCCGAGCGGGGTCCTCGGCCATGCCCCCCTCCCCTGCATTATCTGGGTGCGGCCGCGTTCGGCCCTGCACCGGGTGTCCGCCGCGCATCCACACTCTCCGGCCACACTCTCCGGCCACACTCTCCGGCACGCTGCAGCACACTCTCAGTGCTGCAAATGCCCGGTGATGCAAACACATGGTGATGCAAACGCATGGTGACGCAAATGCACCGTGATACAAACGCACAGTGCTGTAACCGCGCGGCCGGGTCGCCGGACCACACCTGCAACCGGGACGGCATGGTAGGGAAAGGATACCGGAAAGCCAACAATCAAAAGAGCGCCGGGACCGGAATGCGGGACCGGACCGCCACTGACGATGACCCCGAGCAACGGCGGCGGCAAGCCTCAGCCTTTCGGCGTCTTCATTGGCCCGGACAGTCTTTAGGCGGGGCGCGAGTCTTGCGCCCCTGGCCCGATCTCTTGGCCCGTCTGTGCACCGTCCGCGGACGCCGGGTCGGCGTCGGCCGCCGGTCCGTCGCTGTAGACCAGGGCGTCGTGGCGCTCGGCCAGGCCCGAGGGGTCCTGGTGGATGAGCACGTCGGCGCCCGGAAAGGCGCGCCGAATGCGGGCCTCGACCTGATCGGCGATGCCGTGGGCCTGCCAGAGCGGCAGGGTGCGCTCCATCACCAGGTGCAGTTGGATGAACCGCTGCGGCCCGGACGAGCGCGTGCGCAGATCGTGCACGTCCAGCACCTGGGCGTGGTCGCGGGCGATCTCCAGGATGCGCGTGCGGTCCGGCTCGTCGAACTCCCGATCCATCAGAAGGTTCAGGGAATTGCGCAGGATCGCCCATGCATTGTAGAGCAGGTAGAGCGCGATGGCGAACGCGAACGCCGGATCGGCCCAGGGCAGGCCGACCGTCGTGGCGAGCACCAACGAGAGAATCACGCTGAGATTGATGAGGACGTCGCCGGCGTAATGCGTCGAGTCGGCCTGGATGGCGATCGAGCCGGTGCGCCGCACGACGTGGCGTTGGAACGCCACCAGAGCAAGAGTCATGGCGATCGACACAACCATGACGGCGATGCCCAGGCCCGAGCGCGCCACCGGCACGGGGTCCAGGAACCGGTCGCTGGCCTCGACCACCAGGAACAGGGCCGAGCCGCCGATGAAGGCCGCCTGCGCCAGCCCGGCCAGCGGCTCGGCCTTGCCGTGGCCGAACCGGTGATCGCGGTCTGCCGGCGCCAGCGCCACCCGCACCGCGAACAGGTTCAGCAGCGAGGCCGCCGCGTCCAGCACGGAATCGACCAGCGTCGACAGCAGCGACAGCGAACCGGTCAGTGTCCAGGCGACCAGCTTGATGAGGATCAGGGTCGTCGCCGTCCCCACCGCGGCATAGGTCGCCCACCGCATCAGGCGCCCGGCGTGCGCGGTGGTGTCGGCGGCGGCCTCGGTCTCGGGCAACACGGGGCTGTCGACCATCGGAACGGGTCCTCCTCGCGGCGGCGGTGGTGGCGGCGGCCGGCTCAGGGATACAGCCGCTCGGTCCGCCAGGCCGTGCCGTCCCAGGTGTAGACCATGCGATCGTGCAGCCGGAACGGTCGATCGCGCCAGAACTCGATGCGCTCGGCCACGACGCGGCGCCCGGTCCAGTACGGCGGCCGGGGCACGGCGCCCACCGCGTACCGGGCCGCATACTGGGCGATGCGTTTCTCCAGGTCCATGCGCGCGCGCAACGGCCGCGACTGCTGCGAGGCCCAGGCCCCGATCCGGCTGTCGCGGGCGCGGGAGGCGAAGTAGGCATCGGCCTCCGCGTTGCTGACCGGGACCACCGGCCCCTCGACCCGCACTTGGCGGCGCAGGCTCTTCCAGTGGAAACACAGGGCGGCGTGCGGGTTGTTCTCCAGGTCCTCGCCCTTGCGGCTCTCCATGTTGGTGTAGAAGACGAAGCCGCCGTCCGGGCCGGGCCGGGGCACGACGTCCTTGAGCAGCACCATGCGCACCGACGGCCGCCCGTCCGGGGTCGCCGTGGCCAGCGCCATGGCGGTGGGGTCGTTGGGCTCGGCCGCCTCCGCCTCGGCCAGCCAGGCGCGGAAGAGGGCGAACGGATCGGACACGTCGATCGAGGACACGGGACAATCCTCCTGAGCGGGCCGGCCGCCGCCGCGCGGCGCGCGGGCCGGACGACCACCGGACTGGGAACGGGGCGCCCACACAAACCAGAACCCGGCCGCGCTTTCCAGCCCCATGTGAGAGCGGCGCACGCCCCGGCCGCCGCCGCCGGTTCTGGCCGCCGCACCGTCGGACGGCCCGGATATGCCCTTTATTTCGCCATCTTGGTGGGCCACGGTAGCGGGAAGGATGGGTCGCGCGCCCGACCCGCTCGGACATGGCCCCGGAGTCGCTCCCCGAGACGAGAGCCCGGAGACGAGAGCCCGGAGACGAGAGCCCGGAGACGAGAGAACGTGAGAAAGGGTCCCTCCATGCACAGCATCGCGAAACGTTCCACCGCCACGGCGCTGGCCGCCGTCCTGCTGGCCGCGCCCGTGCTGAGCGCCTGCCAGCAGGCCCAGAACAACCCCAAGCAGACCGCCGGCGCCGTCGGCGGCGCCGCCCTGGGCGGCCTGCTCGGCTCCCAGTTCGGCGGCTCGACCGAATGGAAGATGGCCGCCACCGGGCTCGGTGTGCTGCTGGGCGCCGTGGTCGGCAGCGAGATCGGCCGCTCGCTCGACGAGACCGACCGCATGCGCATGCGCCAGGCGTCGCAGCAGGCGTACACCGCCCCGGTCGGCCAGACCATCCGCTGGAACAACCCGCAATCCGGCAACAGCGGCACGTTCACGCCGGTCAACGACGGCTACACCAACACCGGCCAGTACTGCCGCCAGTTCCGCACCACGGTGACGATCGACGGCCGCCTGGAGGAGGCCACGGGCACCGCCTGCCGCCAGCCGGACGGCACCTGGCAGATGGTCAACTAGCGGGCTCTTGCACACCGACCTATATTGTCCGCAGTTTCCGTGAACACTGTGGGGCGACGGGACGGTCATGAAGGACCCCTATGGCGTGCTCGGCGTTGCGCGCAGCGCCAGCACAGACGAGATCAAGCGCGCCTATCGCCGGTTGGCGCGGACGATGCATCCCGACGTCAACCCCGGCGACCCCAAGGCCGAGGAGCGGTTCAAGGACCTCAACGCGGCCTACGACCTGCTGTCGGACGCCGATAAGCGCGCCCGCTTCGACCGCGGCGAGATCGACGCCAACGGCCAGGAGCGGCCGTTCGGGTTCCGCGGCGGGCATGCCGGCGCCGGACCGGGCGGGTTCGGCGGGTTCTCCGGCTTCCGGGCCGGCGGCGGCCGAACCGACGGATCCGCCGGATCCGCCGGATCCGCCGGATCCGATGGCGGGTTCCACTTCCGCTTCGAGGACCTGTTCAAGGGCGCCGACACCGTCGAGGACATCTTCGCCCGCGCCCAGTCGGCCAAGCGCAAGGGAAGCGGCGCGGGCGGCGGTGCAGGCAGCGGTCCAGGTGGCGGCGGATCGCAGACCGGGGCAGCCCGCGGCGGCGATGCCCAGTATCGCCTGCGCGTTGCCTTCGAGGAGGCCGCGCTCGGGACCACCCGCCGCATCACTCTGACCAGCGGCAAGACGCTCGACGTGCGCGTGCCCCCCGGCACCGAGAGCGGCGCCGTCCTGCGCCTGCGCGGACAGGGCCAGGCGGGGCGTTTCGGCGGCCCGGCCGGCGACGCCCTGGTCGAGATCGTCGTGCGCGAGCATCCCGTGTTCCGCCGCGAGGGCGATGACGTCATCGCCGACGTGCCGGTCGGACTGCGCGAGGCCGTGCTGGGCGCCAAGATCACGGTGCCCACCATCGACGGCCGGGTCGCAGTGACGGTGCCCGAGGGCTCCAACACCGGGGCCACCCTGCGCCTGCGCGGCAAGGGCCTGCCCCGGAAGGATGGCCCGGCGGGCGCGCGCGGCGACCAACTCGTCCGCCTGCGGCTCGTGCTGGAAGACCCCAAGGACGAGAAACTGCGCGCCTTCGCCCGAAAATGGCAGCCGGCCGGGGCGGCCGACGTGCGCACCGGGCTGGAAGACCCCGCCACCGACGGCTGACGGGCGCGGTCGCGGCCGGGGATGCGATGCGCCTATCACCGTCATGGGCATTCCCGCCCGATTGTCCTAAGGTCCCGCCGGGGGAGGCGCCTTGCGGCCCCACGACCCCTTGGGTTCCGCCGCCCCTGCCCCATATCCTCGAGTCCCCGTTCCCACGCCTTCCCTGACATCCGCCGGCTCACAGCGAGGCCCGCCCATGCCCGCCATCCTGACCTCGCGTCTGTCCGACGCCGCCGCCCTGCCCAAGGTCGACCAGGACCTGCGCTCTCTGATGGACGCCTTCGCCGAGGTCCTGGGCGACATCGGCGAACACGGAGTCGCCACGCGCCTGCCCTGGCCGCGCGAGGGCGACACCCTGGTGACCGTGGACGTCGAGCGCGTCAACGAGTGGCCCGAAGACCCGGCCGATCCGCTCGCCGAACGGTGCGTCGAGGCGCGTTCGATCGCCTTCCAGCTCCTGCACCAGGCCGAGGAGAACGCCCTCGCCCAGAGCCGGCGCCGGGTCGAGAGCGAGGGTTCGCTGGAGGCCGATTCGGGCTCCTGGGAATACGTGCTGAGCCGACTGGCCCGCGACGGCTGGACCCCGGCAGAGATCGCCGATGCCCTGGGGACGGTGCGGGTCGAACCGGTTCTGACCGCCCATCCCACCGAGGCCAAGCGGTCCAGCGTGCTGCACCATCACCGCGCCATCTACCGCCTGCTGGTGGACAACGAGAACACCATGTGGACGCCGGGCGAGCGCGCGGCGCTGCGCGACGAGACCAAGGCCGGCCTGGAGCGGCTGTGGCGCACCGGCGAAATCCTGCTGGAGAAGCCGACCGTTCAGGGCGAGTTGGGGATCGTCCTGTATTTCCTGGGCGAGATGTTCCCGCAGACACTGCCGTGGCTCGACCGGCGGCTGGAGACGGCTTGGCGCCGCGTCGGCTTCGACCCGGCGCTGCTGCGTGACCCGACCCATCGGCCGCGCGTCACCTTCGGCAACTGGGTCGGCGGCGACCGCGACGGCCACCCGCTGGTCACCCCCGAGATCACCGCCTGGACCCTGGAGCAGCTCGCCACCACCGCGCTCGACAACCTGCGCGACCGGCTCGGCAAGCTTGCCGCCGGGCTGTCGCTGACCACCTCGCGCCAGGCGGTGCCGCCGGCGTTGACCACGCGCCTGACCCGCATGGCCCAAGCCCTGGGGGACGACGCCCAGGCGGCGCTGGAACGCAACCGCGGCGAGCCCTGGCGGCAAATGGTGAATCTGATGATTGCCGCCCTGCCGACGCCGTCGGGTCCGGTGGCGCCCGGGCGCTACCGCCGGCCGCGCGAACTCCTGGCCGACCTGGAGCTGCTGGGCGACACGCTGTCGGCGATCGGGGCGCGCCGGCTGGCCGACCGCGACGTGGGCGCGGTGCACGCCATGGTGCGGACCTTCGGGTTCCACCTGGCCTCGCTCGACATCCGTCAGAACAGCGCCTTCCACGACCGCGCCGTGGCTCAGTTGCTGGTGGCCGGCGGGCTCGACGGCGCCGGCTTCGCGGACTGGGACGAAGACCGCCGCCTCGCCCTGCTGGAAACCGAACTGCGCTCGCCGCGCCCCTTCATGCACGACGGCACCCGTGCCGGGCCGGAAGCGGCCAGCGTGCTGGGCTGCCTGCGGGTGGTCGCCCGGCGCATCCAGGAGCGGGGACCGGACGGCCTGGGCGCCCTCATCGTCAGCATGACGCGGGGCCTCTCCGACCTGCTGGCGGTGTACCTGCTGGGGCGCGAGGCCGGCCTGCTGACCTATCCGGACGGCGTCGCCTGCTGCCCGCTGCCGGTGGTGCCGTTGTTCGAGACCATCGAGGATCTCCAGCACAGCGCCGGCATTCTCGATGCCTTCCTGTCCCACCCCGTCACCCGCGCCAGCCTGGAGCAGCAGCGCCGCGACGCCGGGGGCTCGGCCCCACGACAGCAGGTCATGATCGGCTACAGCGACAGCGGCAAGGACGGCGGCCTGGTGGCCAGTCAGTGGGGCCTGTACCGGGCGCAGGCCGACATGATCGCGGTGGCGGAGCGGCACGGCGTGCGCCTGCGCTTCTTCCACGGCCGCGGCGGCACCATCAGCCGCGGCTCCGGCCCCACCCACCGCTTCGTGCGGGCACAGCCGCCCGGCGCCATCGACGGCGAGTTCCGCCTGACCGAGCAGGGCGAGACGATCTCCCAGAAGTACGCCAACGTGGTCACCGCCGCCTACAACCTGGAGCTTCTGACCGCCGGCGCCCTCAACGCCACTCTGCGGGGCCGCCGCGCCGGCCGCAACGGACACGCCCTGGCGCCCGTGATGGAGCGGCTGGCGGCCGACAGCCGGGCGCGCTACCGCTCGCTGCTGGAGGCCGAGGGCTTCATGGACTTCTATGCCCAGGCCACGCCCATCGACGTCATCGAATCCAGCCGCATCGGCTCGCGGCCGGCGCGCCGCACGGGCCAGCGCACCTTGCAGGACCTGCGCGCCATCCCGTGGGTGTTCGCCTGGAGCCAATCGCGGTTCCTGGTGTCGGCCTGGTTCGGCGTCGGCAGCGCGCTGATCGGGCTGCGCGACGACGACCCCGACGCCTTCGAACGCCTGGCCGCCTGCAAGCGCGCCACCGAGTGGCCGCCGCTGCACTACCTCATCAGCAACGCCGCCACGGCCTGGGCCACCGCCGATCCCCGGATCATGCGCCGATACGCCGGCCTGGTCGAGGACGAGGCCCTGCGCGACCGCCTGATGGACCTGATCCTGGACGAGTACGAGCGCACCCGGGTGGCGCTGGAGGCCATCTACGAGGGACCGCTGTCGGAAACCCGGCCGCGGGTGCACCGGGTGCTGAGCCTGCGGGCCCCGGCGCTGGCCCCGATCCACGCCCGCCAGGTCCAGATCCTGGACCGCTGGCGGCGGCTGCGCGCCGACGGCAAGGAGTACGAGGCGGACCGCTGGCTGCCGTCGCTGTTGCAGACGGTCAACGCCATCGCCGCCGGCCTGGGCGCGACGGGATAGGCCGCGTCCCCCCCGCGCCGCGATCCCGCCCTTTTCCTCCCTCCCGCTTTGTTCCATGCTGGCAACGGTCAGGATGGCGCCAACCCCGGATCAACCGGGGCGCGCCGGCCGCCGCCCGGTCGTCGCGCGGCGGCCCCGGACAGGGAGGGCGTTCCATGCAGACCACCCCCACCCCCGCGGACACCATCGGCCCCGCGGGATCGGGCGCCGTGCCGACCATGCCCGAGTCCGACTCGGTCGACCCGGCGGACCCGACGGACCCGACGGCGGGGCGGCCGTCCGCCGCCGCCGCCGCCGATCCGCCGGCGCGGGCGCAGCCCCTGGCGGAGCGCGTCACCACCCTGACGATGGACGCGCCCTGGGGTTGGCTCGCCGCCGGCTGGCGCGACCTGATGGCGGCGTGGCCGGTGAGCCTAGCCCTCGGCGGACTGTTCACCCTGCTCGGCCTGGCCCTGACCGTGGGTCTGGTGCTGGCCGGGATGGACTATCTCGTCACCTCGGTGGGCGCCGGCTTCCTGCTGGTGGCGCCGGCGCTGGCGATGGGGTTCTACGACATCAGCCGGCGGCTGGAGCGCGGCGAGCGCCCGAGCCTGGGCTCGGCGCTGACGGCGTGGCGGGCCAACCCGTTCCACATGCTGTCGCTGGGTGTCGCGCTCATGTTCCTGATGATGATCTGGCTGCGCTTCGCGGCCCTGATCTTCGCCCTGTTCTTCCCCTATGTGAGCATGTCCTGGGGCAGCATGCTCAACCAGACCCTGTCGCCGGAGGGTCTGGTGTTCCTGGCCGTGGGCTCCGCCGTGGGCGCGGTCTTCGCCGCCGTCGCCTTCGTGTGCGCCGTGATCTCGGCGCCGATGATGCTCGATCGCAAGGTGGATGCCGTCGAGGCGGTGCTGACCAGCATCGTCGCGGTGCTGCGCAACGGGCCGGCGATGGCGCTGTGGGCCGGGCTGATCGCGGTCTTCACCCAGGCCGGGCTGGTCACCCTGTTCGTCGGGCTGGCGCTGACGCTGCCGCTGATCGGCCACGCCAGTTGGCACGCCTACCGGGAGACGGTGCGGACGCCCGAGGGGTGACGGGCCGTCTCTTCCCCCCGCCCCTTGCGATGGCTAGAGTCCGTCCCACCTGCGATGCACGTCCACCGCGCCACGGGATGCCGCCGTCATGTTCCTGAACCTCTTCTACGAACTGCGCAAGGCCAAGGTACCGGTCTCGCTCAACGAGTACCTGACCCTGCTGGAGGCCATGGTCGCGGAGGTGCCCCAGTACAGCGTGGACGACTTCTATTTCCTCTCCCGCGCCACCCTGGTGAAGGACGAGCGCAACCTGGACAAGTTCGACCAGGTCTTCGGCCACGTCTTCCGGGGCCTGGAAAAGCCCGAGGGCGAGGCCGGCCTCACCGCCGAGATCCCCGAGGAGTGGCTGCGCGCCCTGGGCGAGCGCTTCCTCACCGAGGAGGAGAAGCGGCAGGTCGAGGCCCTGGGCGGCTGGGAAAAACTCATGGAGACCCTGCGCCAGCGCCTGGAGGAGCAGAAGGGCCGCCACGAGGGCGGCAACAAGTGGATTGGCACCAAGGGCACCTCGCCCTTCGGCGCCTACGGCTACAACCCCGAGGGCATCCGCATCGGCCAGGACCGCTCGCGCCACCGCCGCGCCGTCAAGGTCTGGGACAAGCGCGACTTCAAGGACCTGGACGATCAGGTCGAGATTGGCACCCGCAACATCAAGGTCGCCCTGCGCCGGCTGCGCCGCTTCGCCCGCCAGGGGGCGGCCACCGAGCTGGACCTGGACGACACCATCCGCTCCACCGCCCATCAGGGCGGCATGCTGGACCTGAAGATGGTGCCGGAGCGGCACAATACGGTGAAGGTCTTGCTGCTGCTGGACGTGGGCGGGTCGATGGACGACCATGTGCGGATCTGCGAGGAGTTGTTCTCGGCCGTACGCTCCGAGTTCAAGCACCTGGAGCACTACTATTTCCACAACTGCGTCTACGAGGGGCTGTGGCGCGACAACGCCCGGCACTGGCAGGAGCAGACGCCGACCTGGGACGTCATCCACACCTACCCCCGGGACTACAAGCTGGTGCTGGTCGGCGACGCCTCCATGAGCCCCTACGAGATCGTCTATGCCGGCGGCGCGGTCGAGCACTGGAACGAAGAGCCGGGCCAGGTGTGGCTGACCCGGCTGCTGGACCAGTTTCCGCATGCGGCGTGGCTCAACCCGGTGCCGCAGGCGCACTGGGGCTACACCCAGTCGATCCAGATGGTCGAAAAGCTGATGGGCGGGCGCATGTTCCCGCTCACGCTGGAGGGCCTGGACCGGGCCATGGGCGAGTTGAACCGGTAGGACCGGCGGCGCGGTGGCGAGAGAGGCTACTGGGTGCCGTGGCCCATGCCCGCGCCCATGCCCGCACCCATGCCCGCACCCATGGCGCCCACACCCCGGACGGTCACGGTCACGTCCACCGTCCCGGCCTGGTCGAAGGTCAGCGACAGCGGAAACGTCTCGCCCTCTTCCAGCGGCGCGTGCAGCCCGATGAACATCACGTGCAGACCGCCCGGCTGCAACCGGGTGACGGCGTCCGCCGGGACGTCGATGGCCTCCACCTTGCGCATGCGCATGACGTCGCCGTCCTTGATGTGGGTGTGCAGTTCGACGACGTCCGACACCTCGGCGTCGGCGGCCACCAGGCGGTCGGCGGCGCCGGCGTTCTCGATGGTGAGGAAGGCCGCACCGGCCCGCGCCATGCCGGCGGAGGCCCGCGCCCACGGCGCGCGGATGGTGAGGTCCCCGGCGGTCACCGCGTCGGCGGCGGCCGCCGGGCCGGTCCCGATCGCCAGGGGCAGGGCGAGCAGGGCGGCGGACAGCAGGGACGGAACGGCGAACATGGACTGCGGCGACATGACGACTCTCCCTGAGGCGATGGGCGCAGGGCGGACGCACCCGCCCCGTGCGGCGCAAACCTTGCCGTGCCGGCGGCGGCGGGGCAAGCATCGCGACCGCCGCGGTTCGTGCCGCGCCGCGCGCCGAGGCCCGCTCCGGGCTGGACCCGTCCGCCGAATCCGGGCACACTGCGGCGCGATGAAGGTTCAGCCCCGGAAACGGCCCACCGGCACGCAGAGTCGGGCCGCGCGCCTGATGGTGCGACGCAGCGTCCAGGCCGCCTTATCCACCGTGATGGCCGGGCCACCGTTGGGTGCTCCCTACGGATCGCTGGTGACCGTCGCGACCGACCCGCGCGGGGCGCCCCTGGTGTTGCTGTCCGATCTGTCCGATCACACCCGCAACCTGAAGGCCGATGACCGCGCCGCCCTGCTGTTCACCGAGGCCGGCGGCCACGTCAATCCCCAGGAGGACGCGCGCGTCACGCTCATGGGCCGGCTGGTCCCCGACCCGGACCCGGCGGCCCGGGACCGGTTCCTCGCGCGTCATCCCCATGCGGCGCTGTACGCCGGATTTACCGACTTCGCAGTGTATCGCATGACCGTCTCGCATGCCCATTTCGTCGGCGGCTTCGGCGCCGCCGCCTGGATCGACGATCCCGCCGACTGGCTGGTGCCCGCCGACCTGGCGGCCAGCGTGCAGGCGCGCGCGGCGGCGCTGGGCGCGCTCCGGGACGCGGACGGCTGGCGCCTGGTGGGTGTGGACGCGGACGGGATCGACCTCGCCCCGCCGGCGCCGCCGGACCCCGGGCCGGCGGAGAAAGACCCGGGCGAGAGCGGCCGCGTGCGCCGAGTCGCCTTCGCCACGCCCCTGGCCGATGCCGACGCCCTCGATGCGGCCGTGCGGTCCCTGCTGCGGGACGGCGCCGCCGCCGGGGCGCCCGCGCCGGAGGCCCGAACACTATAAGAGAAAACACCAGAGTAGGGAGGACGGCGCGCCCGCCCGGGAGCGCCGGAATGGAACGCCAACGGCGACCGCCGGGTCCACCCCGGTGTCTGTTGTCGTAGCCGGATGACCTGGTTACCTTAATCTTCAGTGTGATTCTAAAATCGCGGAATCGCCGTGCCAACGGGAGGGTGAGTTGATGAGCGAAGCACCGACCAAGCATGCCAGACTGCTGGCGTGGGTGGATGAAATCGCCGCCCTGACCAAGCCGGACCGCATCGAATGGTGCGACGGCAGTCAGGAGGAATACGACCGCCTGTGCGAGCTGCTGGTGCAGGGCGGGTCCTACATCCGCCTGAACCCGGAGAAACGGCCCAACAGTTTTCTGTGTCGCTCCGACCCCGCCGACGTGGCCCGGGTCGAGAACCGCACCTTCATCTGCTCCGAGAATCCGGACGACGCCGGGCCGACCAACAATTGGGTCGACCCCAAGGAGATGCGGGCCACCCTGAACGGCCTGTTCGACGGCTGCATGCGCGGCCGCACCATGTACGTGATTCCGTTCTCGATGGGGCCGCTGGGCTCGGACATCTCCGAGATCGGCGTGGAGATCTCCGATTCCGCCTACGTGGTCACCAACATGCGCATCATGACGCGCATGGGCCAGGCGGCGCTGGACGTCCTGGGCGACGACGGCGAGTTCGTGCCCTGCGTCCACTCGGTCGGCATGCCGCTGACCGACGGCCAGAAGGACGTGCCCTGGCCGTGCAACGCCGACAACAAGTACATCGTGCACTACCCGGAGACGCGCGAGATCTGGTCCTTCGGCTCCGGCTACGGCGGCAACGCCCTGCTGGGCAAGAAGTGCTTCGCGCTGCGCATCGCCTCGGTGAAGGCCCGCGACGAAGGGTGGCTGGCCGAACACATGCTGATCCTGGGGGTCAAGAGCCCGGACGGCCGCAAGTCCTATGTCTGCGGCGCCTTCCCCAGCGCCTGCGGCAAGACCAACTTCGCCATGCTGATCCCGCCCGAGGGCTACGAGGGCTGGGAGGTCACCACCGTTGGCGACGACATCGCCTGGATCAAGCCGGCACCGGACGGCACGCTACGGGCCATCAACCCGGAATACGGCTTCTTCGGCGTGGCGCCCGGGACCTCGATGAAGTCGAACCCGAACGCGATGCTCTCGCTTCGGGGGAACTGCATCTTCACCAACGTGGCCATGACCGATGACGGCGACGTCTGGTGGGAAGGCATGACCGACGCGCCGCCGGCCCACCTGATCGACTGGAAGGGCCAGGACTGGACGCCGGATTGCGGCCGCGTGGCGGCGCACCCGAACGCCCGCTTCACCGCACCGCTGGGCCAGTGCCCGTCGGTGGATGAACGCTGGGAGGACCCCGCGGGCGTGCCGGTCGATGCCTTCCTGTTCGGCGGCCGGGTCGCCTCCAACTTCCCGCTGGTGTTCGAAGCCAAGGACTGGACCCACGGTGTCTACCTGGCCGCGACCATGGGCTCGGAACTGACCGCCGCCGCCGAGGGCAAGCCCGGCGACCTGCGCCGGGATCCGTTCGCCATGCTGCCGTTCTGCGGCTACAACATGGCCGACTACTGGAAGCATTGGCTGGATCTGGGCCACCGCCTGGCCGGCAGCCTGCCGCACATCTACCGCGTCAACTGGTTCCGCAAGGACGACAACGGCAAGTTCATCTGGCCCGGCTTCGGCGACAACATGCGGGCCCTGGAATGGATCGTGAACCGGGTGCGCGGTGAGGCCCACGCGGTCGAGAGCCCGCTGGGCAACGTACCGTCCTACACCGATATCAACTGGAACGGCCTGCCGTTCGACAAGGCGCTGTACAACCGCATCATGAGCGTCGAGAAGGACAAGGCGCTGCGCGAGGTGCAGACCCAGGCCGACCTGTTCGACAAGTTCGGCGATCGCGTGCCGAAGGAGATCACGGCCATGCGCGACCTCATGATGGCCGAGCTGGAGCAGGCCCCGGAGGTGTGGGAACTGCCCAAGTCGGCGTAAGCCGTCCCCCGCGGGCCGCGACGGCGCGGCCCGCGCCCGCATCGCTGTCCCCCGCCGGGCCGCCCGCCCGGCGGGGGTTTTTCTGCCGCCATCCGCCCTGGCCCGGGGTCCCGATGACCGCCCTCCCCGCCTGCACCACCGTGCCGCCCACGGACCCCGCCATCGACCCGCATGACGAGGGCTTCGGGCTGTACGTGCACTGGCCGTGGTGCCTGTCGAAGTGCCCCTACTGCGACTTCAACAGCCATGTGATACGGGCCGGCCCTGATCCTGACGCGTCAGGATCAGGGCCATACGCGGCTTCGCCGCGCCGGCGCGGTCGCGCCGGCCGGCCGACGGACAGGTCCGCCCTTCCGTCGGCCGGTATGATCGACCGCCCGGACCAGGACCGTTGGGCGCGCGCCTACGTCCGCGAGTTGGAGACCCTGGCCGCGGCGGCCCCACGCCGCCCGCTCACCAGCGTATTCTTCGGCGGCGGCACACCCTCGCTGATGGCGCCCGCCACCGTCGCCGCGGTGCTGGAGGCGGCGGCGCGGCTGTGGCCGCTGGCCGACGACATCGAGGTCACGCTGGAGGCCAACCCGGGCGCCGTCGACCGGGTCCGATTCCAGGACCTGCGGGCGGCCGGCGTGAGCCGACTGTCGCTCGGCGTGCAGGCGCTCGACGATACCGCCTTGCGCTTCCTGGGGCGGCGCCACGACGCAGCCGAGGCGCTGGCCGCGCTCGACCTGGCGCGGTCGACGTTCGCCCGCGTCTCCTATGACCTGATCTACGCCCGCCCCGGTCAGACCCCGGAGGCCTGGGCCGACGAGCTGGGCCGCGCGCTGGCCTTCGCGCCCGAGCACCTGTCGCTCTATCAGCTCACCATCGAGACGGGCACGGCCTTCTTCGCCGCCCACCGCGACGGCGCCTTCGTGCTGCCGGACGAGGACACCGCCGCCGACCTGTGGGACGTGACCCAGGAGACCACCGCGGCGGCCGGGCTGCCGGCCTACGAGATCTCCAACCACGCCCGCCCCGGGGGCGAATGCCGGCACAACCTGGTCTACTGGCGCGGCGGCGACTACGTGGGGCTCGGCCCGGGCGCCCACGGCCGCCTGGGCGGGCGCGCCACCCGCACCGTCGCCGGCCCGGCCGGCTGGCTGGCGCGGGTGGAGCGCGACGGTCACGGTGTGCAGGCGCGCGAGAGACTGGCTCCCGCCGACCGCGCGGTCGAACTGCTGCTGATGGGCCTGCGTCTGACCGAGGGGGTCCACGCCGCCCGGTTCGAACGGCTGTGCGGCCGCCCGCTGCCGGAGACGGTGGACCCGGAGGCGCTCGCGGACCTGACGGCTCTTGGCCTGGTGGCCTGGGACGGTGTGCGTTTGCGCGCGACGGCGGCGGGCCGTCCCTGCCTGAACGCGGTGCTGGCCCGGCTGGTGCGGTGACGCCCCGCGGGTGGGATGCGGGACGGCGCGGGACGGCGCCCTCCAGCCGATCGCGAACATGAACCGGCTCGACATTTTTGGTTTCAGAGCGGAGTCACGCGATCACGCCGACTCTCATCGTGGTTCCGGTTGATCGCGATCCGCGCTATGCCACCGGCACCTGGAAGCCGGACAGGGAGAACGCGATGCCGTTGACGAACAGGCTGATGGTGAAGCTGAGGATGGTGACGCCGGCGGCCGACCACCACGGCACCTCCAAGGCGTGACGCGCCAGCAAGGCGGTGATGACCAGCGACGCCGCAACCACCATCAACCCGACGAAGCCGGCCAGGTCCATCGGCACCGCGTCGAGGCGCACGATCACCCCCAGCGGCAGGATGATGAGGCCGATCGGCAACTGCATCCAGTTCAGCGGCACCAGGAAGCGGAACACCGTGGGCGCGATCCCGATCGCGGGCGCCAGGGTCAGCATGAGCAGCGGGAACGCCACCCAGTCGATGACGTAGGCGATCAGTTCCACCGCCACATAGCGCGGCACCGCCACCTGCGCCCCGATGTCCAGCACCAGCACGTCGAGCGCGAGGTGCAACAGGTAGAGCGGCAGCAGGACCACCGCCACCCAGAACGACTTGAGCAGGCCGGTCGGGCTGGCGTCAAAGTAGTCGAAGCCCTCCCGGTCCAGCCGCACCAGGCGCGACAGCCCATGCAGGGCGGCGGCAATGTCGGCGATGCTGAGCGGCGGCATGGCGGCGCTCCTCAGGACCGGACGCCGTAGCCGGCGAGGACGCGGCGGTAGATCTCCGTCAGGGCCTCCAGATCGGCCACGGCGACGCATTCGTCAGCCTGGTGGATGGTGCGCCCGACCAGCCCGAACTCGGCCACGGCGGCGATATCCTTGATGAAGCGCGCATCCGACGTGCCGCCCGAGGTGGACAGCACGGGGCGGCGCCCGGTGACCGCCGCGGCCGCGTCGCTCAGCAGATCCGACAGGAGCCCCGGCGGCGTCACAAAGCTTTCGCCCGAGACCGCGATCACCAGATCGTAGCGCCCCGGGCGACCGGCCTGCACCGACTCGCACACGGCGCGCAGGTGTCGCTCCAGCGTGGCGCTGGTGTGATGGTCGTTGAAGCGGATGTTGAACCGCGCGCTGGCGGCGGCCGGGATCACGTTGGTGGCCGGGTTGCCGACGTCGACGCTGGTGATGGTCAGGGTCGACGGCTGGAAATGATCCGAGCCCCGGTCCAGCGGTTCGGCGGTCAGCGCTGCCAGCATCTCCAGCAGGCGCGGAATGGGGTTGTCGGCCCGCTCCGGATAGGCGGCGTGGCCCTGGGTGCCGTACACCAGAAGCTGGGCGTTGAGGCTGCCGCGCCGGCCCACCTTGAGCATTTCGCCCAGATGGTCGGGACTGGTGGGCTCGCCGACGATGCAGTGGTCGATGCGTTCGCCCTCGGCGGCGAGGGTCTCCACCACGCGCCTGGTGCCGTTGAGCGCCGGGCCTTCCTCGTCGCCGGTGATGAGCAGGCTCAGCGATCCCGGCGGGGGGCCGTGCTCGCCCAGGTGGCGGGCGCAGGCGGCGACGAAGGCGGCGATGGCGCCCTTCATGTCCGAGGCGCCGCGGCCGTACAGCACGCCATCCTCGACCACGGCGGCGAAGGGGTCGCGGGTCCAGCCGTCGCCGGCCGGCACCACGTCGGTGTGCCCGGCGAAGCACAGGTGCGGGCCGTCCGCGCCCAGGCGGGCGTAGAGGTTGTCGACGTCGGCGGTGCCGGGCTGACTGAAGGGCAGGCGCCGGGCGGTGAAGCCGAGCGCCTCCAGGGCGGCCTGGAGGACGTCCAGCGCGCCGTCGTCCGCCGGCGTGACGCTGCGCCGCTGGATCAGCGCGCGGGCCAGCGGCAGCGGGTCGCGCAGGGCGGCCGCCGTCCATGTCGGGACGGGGGCGGGCATGGCGGCGGGCGCGGGCGGCGGACTAGTCACGCAGCAGGTCGTTGATCGAGACTTTGGCGCGCGTGCGTTCGTCCACGCGCTTGACGATGACGGCGCAGGCCAGCGCCGGGCCCGGGCTGCCGTCGGGCAGCGGTTTGCCGGGCAGGCTGCCGGCCACCACCACGGAATAGGCCGGCACCCGGCCCATGAACACCTCGCCGGTGGTGCGGTCGACGATCTTGGTCGAGGCGCCGACGAACACCCCCATGGACAGCACCGAACCCTCTTCGACGATCACGCCCTCGACCACCTCGGAGCGGGCGCCGATGAACACGTTGTCCTCGATGATGACCGGGTTGGCCTGCAACGGCTCCAGCACGCCGCCGATGCCGACGCCGCCCGACAGGTGCACGTTCTTGCCGATCTGGGCGCAGGACCCGACGGTCGCCCAGGTGTCGACCATGGTCCCGGAGTCCACGTAGGCGCCCAGGTTCACGTAGGACGGCATCAGCACCACACCGGGCGCGATGTAGGCCGAGCGACGCACGGCGCAGGGCGGCACGGCGCGGAAGCCGGCGGCCTTGAAGCGCGCGGCGTCCCAGCCCTCGAACTTGGACGGCACCTTGTCCCACCACGTGCTCCCGCCGACGCCGCCGGTGATGGGCGCCATGTCGTTGAGCCGGAAGCTCAGCAGCACCGCCTTCTTGAGCCACTGGTTGACCCGCCAGGTGTCCTCGTGCTTCTCGGCCACGCGGTAGATGCCGGCGTCGAGGCCGTCCAGCGCCAGGTCCACGGCCTGGCGCACCGGACCCGTCGTGGTCGCGGTGACGGTGTCGCGGGCCTCCCAGGCCTCCTCGATGGTGCGTTCCAGGTCGTCCAGGGTCATGGCGGGCGGCATCCGGTGTGCAAGTCTGTAACGGGTCCCGCGACCATAGCCGGCGCGGCGGTCAAGTCAACCGACGGGCCGATTGCCCTGCGACGCCCTCACGCCGCGTCCCGCGTGAGCTGCAGGAAGATGTCCTCCAGGTCGGTTTCCTCGGTCACCAGGTCCGTCATCTCCAGGTCGGCGCCGCGGAAGGCATCGAGGATGGCGCCGATCGGGGTCTCGCTGGGGCGGTAGCGGACACAGATCTGGTCGCGCTCGGCGCCCTTCACCTGCGCCCCCAGCGCCGCCAGCGACGGCGGCAGCGGATCCGGCGCGCTCCCGGCGACGGTCACGATCACGGTCTTGGAGTCCAGCCGTTGCAGCAGGTTGCGGGTGGTGTCACAGGCCGCCACCCGGCCCTTGTTGATGATGGCGGTGCGGTCGCAGAGCGTTTCCGCCTCCTCCAGGTAGTGCGTGGTCAGCAGGATGGTGGTGCCGCGCGCGTTCAGGTCCTTCACATACGACCAGAGCTGCTGGCGCAGTTCGATGTCCACCCCGGCCGTGGGCTCGTCCAGCACCAGAATCGGCGGGGTGTGGACCATCGCCTTGGCCACCAGCAGCCGCCGGCGCATGCCGCCGGACAGGGTGCGGGCGTAGGCGTCGGCCTTGTCCGCCAGGCCCACCGCGTCCAGGATCTCCAGGGTGCGGCGCTCGCGCGCCGGCACGCCGTACAGTCCGGCCTGCACCTCCAGCAGCTCGCGCGGGGTGAAGAACGGATCCAGATTCAACTCCTGCGGCACAATGCCGATGGCCGCCCGGCTCTGGCGCGGGTTGCGGTCGATGTCGTGGCCCCAGATACGCGCACTGCCGCTGGTCTTCATCACCAGCCCGGCCATGATGTTGATGAGCGTGGACTTGCCGGCGCCGTTCGGCCCCAGCAGGGCGAAGAAACTGCCGCGCGGGACGGTCAGCGAGACGTCGTCCAGCGCGGTCTTGGCCGCCTGGCCGGCGCGGGCGCGGTAGACCTTGGTCAGATGCGCGATGTCGATGGCGTTGTCGGGGTAGGCGGCGGCCCGCGATGCGGTGGCGCGGGTGAGGGTCGCGGTATCGGGCATCGAAGCGCCTTCGCTGCGGCGGTGGGCGGGGTCGGGCGGGGACCTGCGTGGTCAAGCGAGGCGCGCGCGGCTGTTGCGTGGCCCCCGGCCGGCAGTATGATCCGGCACAGCCGTTCGGCGCCCCTCTCAACATAGGGCGCCTCCGCCAGAAGTCGAGGAGCCGTGCCATGGCCCACATGCCGACCTTTCCCGTCAGCGAGACCGTCGAGGTGGACCGCCGCGAGGTGGCCTGCGACGGCCTGAACATCGCGCTCGGCCACCCGCGCGTGTTCCTTCACATCAAGCCGGGCGAGACCGACGTGGTGTGCCCGTACTGCTCGCGCCGCTTCGTGCTCAAGGAGGGCGCCGGCGCGGCGGCGGGGCATTAGGGACAGCAGAGCGTGGAGTCCGGTCCCAGGCGGGAGCGTGGGACCGGGAGACCGCGTTCGCCCGGAGCCGCGCGCCCGCGCGACCGCCGACCGTCGCAGCCCCCGACCCCGAGAGCCCAGATGCCCGACACCCCCGAAGACGTCTCCGACGACGTCACCCGCCCCGACCGGCTGTTCCTGGTCGACGGCTCCGGCTACATCTTCCGCGCCTACCACAGCCTGCCACCGATGACGCGGCCGGACGGCACGCCGGTGAACGCCGTCCTGGGCTTCACCAACATGCTGATGAAGCTGCTGGCGGACATGGACGCCGAACACGTGGCGGTCATCTTCGACAAGGGCCGGCGCACCTTCCGCACCGACCTGCACCCGGACTACAAGGGCCACCGCCCGGAGGCGCCCGAGGATCTGGTGCCGCAGTTCCCGCTGATCCGGGACGCGGTGCGCGCCTTCAACGTCGCCTGCGTGGAGCTGGAGGGCTTCGAGGCCGACGACCTGATCGCCACCTACGCCAGGCAGGCCCGCGACCGGGGTCTCGCCGTCACCGTGGTGTCGTCGGACAAGGACCTGATGCAACTGGTCCGCGACGGGGTGGCGCTGTTCGACCCGATGAAGAACCGCCCGATCGGCCCGGACGAGGTTCACGAGAAGTTCGGCGTCGGCCCCGACCACGTGGTCGACGTACAGGCGCTGGCCGGCGATTCGTCCGACAACGTGCCCGGCGTGCCCGGCATCGGCGTCAAGACGGCGGCCCAGCTCATCACCGAATACGGCGACCTGGAGACGCTGCTGGACCGCGCCGGCGAGATCAAGCAGCCCAAGCGGCGCCAGAACCTGACCGAGTATGCCGACCAGGCCCGCCTGTCCCGCGACCTGGTGCGGCTGCGCGACGATGTGGACGTGCCCGAGCCCCTGAGCGGCTTCGACGTGCGCCCGCCCGAGCCGGAGGCCCTGCGCGCCTTCCTGGTGGAGAACGGTTTCAAGTCCGTGCTGGCCCGGGTCGAGGGCGACCTGATCCCCAAACCGGAGGACGGCAGCGCGGCGGCCGCCGACCCGGTGGCCGAGGCGGTGCAGGCCGAGGCGGATTACGCGCTGGTGCAGGACGTCGAGACCCTGCGCCGCTGGGTGGCGGCGGCACACGAGGCCGGGGTCGTGGCCGTCGATACCGAGACCGACGCCCTGTCCGCCATGCGCGGTGGGCTGGTGGGGATCTCGCTGGCGGTGGCGCCGGGCCAGGCCTGCTACATCCCGCTCGCCCATGTCGCCGGCGGGACCGGGCAACTGGCGCTGGACGGCGGCGACCCGGCCGAGGCGCCGCGCCAGATCCCGCTGGCGGACTGCGTCGCAGAGTTGAAAGATCTGCTGCTCAACCCCGGGGTGCTCAAAGTCGGCCACAACATCAAGTACGACCTGCACGTGCTGGCCCGCGTCGGCCTGGAGGTGTCGCCGATCGACGACACCATGGTGCTGTCCTATGTGCTGGACGGGACCCGCCTGGGCCAGGGGACCCACGGCCTGGACGACCTGGCCAAGCGCCACTTCGACCACGCCATGATCGCCTTCAAGGACGTCTGCGGGTCGGGCAAGAGCCAGATCACCTTCGACACGGTCACTCTCAAGGCGGCCCTGGACTACGCCGCCGAGGATGCGGACTACACCCTGCGCCTGCACCGCCTGTTCAAGCCGCGGCTGGTGGAAGACCGCATGGTGGCGGTCTACGAAACCCTGGACCGGCCGATGGTCCCCCTGCTGACGGCCATGGAACGGGCCGGGATCAGGGTCGACCCGGCGGTGCTCAAGGACCTGTCCAAGACCTTCGCCGCCCGTATCGGCGACCTGGAGGACGAGATCCACCGCATGGCCGGCCATGCGTTCAACATCGGCTCGCCCAAGCAACTGGGTGAAGTGCTGTTCGACGAGATGGGGTTGCAGGCCGGCCGCAAGAGCAGCAAGACCGGCGCCAAGTCCACCGGCGCCGACGTGCTGGAGGACCTGGCCGCGCAGGGCCACGACCTGCCGGCGCGGGTGCTGGACTGGCGCCAGTTCTCCAAGCTCAAGAGCACCTACACCGATGCCCTGGTGGAGGACATCAACCCGGACACCGGCCGGGTGCATACTACCTTCGGGCTGACGGGCACGTCGACGGGGCGGCTGTCGTCCAACGATCCCAACCTGCAGAACATCCCGATCCGCACCGAGGAGGGCCGGCGCATCCGCGAGGCCTTCGTGGCTGAGCCCGGACACGTGCTGCTGTCGGCGGACTACTCCCAGATCGAGTTGCGGCTGGTGGCCCACGTCGCCGGCATCAAGGCGCTGAAGGAGGCCTTCGACAAGGGCGCCGACATCCACGCCATCACCGCCAGCCGCATGTTCGGTCAGCCGGTCGAGGGCATGGACCCGATGCTGCGCCGGCGCGCCAAGGCCATCAACTTCGGCATCATCTACGGCATTTCCGCCTTCGGGCTGGCGCGGCAGTTGTCGATCCCGCGCGGCGAGGCCCAGGCGTTCATCGACGCCTACTTCAAGGAGTTTCCGGAGATCCTGGACTACATGGAGGCCACAAAGGCCGAAGCCCGCCAGCACGGCTTCGTGCGCACCCTGTTCGGGCGCAAATGCTGGACCCCGGGGATCACCGACAAGAACCCGACGGCGAAGGGCCTGGCCGAGCGCGCGGCGATCAACGCCCCGATCCAGGGCGGCGCGGCGGATATCATCAAGCGCGCCATGATCCGCGTCCCGGGGGCGCTGACCGAGGCCGGGCTGGGCGCGCGCCTGCTGTTGCAGGTGCACGACGAACTGATCTTCGAGGTGCCGGAGGCGGAGGCCGACGACACCGCCGCCCTGGTCCGGCGGGTGATGGAGGGCGCGGCCACGCTGTCCGTGCCGCTGGTGGTGGACACCGGGGTTGCGGCGACCTGGGCCGGGGCGCATTGAGGAGATCGCCCATCCACGGCGCCATGACAGGTCGCGCGTCCGGGCCGGCGATGGTGCAGAATCCGGCGGCCGGGCTCAGGGCGCGGCGAGCGGTCACGAGTTGGGCCGAGGACCACAGCGCTCATGGACGTGATCACCGAACGGTGCGGCGAGATCACCCTGACCGTCTCGGACCGGGTGCTGAGCGACGGGCGCCCAGTGTTGCTCTTCACGGTCAGCGGCGAGGTGACATCGGCCGCCTTCGCCCATTGCCTTGAACGGGTGGCCGGGCATGGGGTCCTGAGCCCGCGCTGCCGCGCCATCCTCGACATCGCGGCGTCCACGCGACGGACCGATGTGGACGGGCTGTTCCACCAGGCCGACGTTCTGGCCCGGGCGCGGGTGAAGCATCTGTCGGTGTGTTACCTGTCCGACACCGAGGCCACGGCCGCCCTCGTTCCCTTGGTCGCGGAGGTCTTCCAGCGCGCCGGGGTTCGCACCGACATCCACATCTGCCAGACCTTGGACGACGCCCTGGCCTGGATGGAGACGCTACCGTGAGGCGCCCGCCCTACGGCCACAGGAAGAACAGCATCAGGTAGAGCAGCAGGAACAGCGCCACCATGACCGCCGAGGCCTGTACCGGCCAGCGTCGCCCCAGGGTGCCGTAGGGGCCATGGGTGGCGGCGGTCCAGGCGATCAGGCCGTCGATCCGTCGGCGCGCCAGCGCCAGCCCGCCGCTCCACAGCGGTCCGCCGTGGCGCAGCACGGCCCGACCCACGGCCGGCCCGGCCACCCGCCACAACCAGTCCCAGTCCAGGGTGATGGTCAGGGTGCGCTTCATCAAGGGCAGCAGGATGAAGAACGCCAGCCCCGAGAACAGCAGCAACTGAAGCTGCGTGACCACATGGGCGCCGGTGTAGGCTTGGTAGTCCACCGGGAACGGCAGCAGGGCGTACAGCGGCCCCGGGAACAGCCCGATGCCGATGCACAGCGCCGCGAAGGCGATCATGGCGGCCCGCATCGGCCACGGCGGGTCGGTCGGGCGCAGGCCGCTGTCCTTCTGGAAGAACACGAACCAGGGGAACTTGATGCCGGCGTGCAGGAACACACCCGCGCTGGCCGCCTGCAACAGCATCCAGGCCCAGACCATGTGTTCGTCGGCCGCGCCCTGGGTGATCATCGACTTGGTCACGAACCCCGAGGTCCAGGGAAAGGCCGAGATCGCCAGCGCGCCGACGATGCCGCAGGCCGCGGTCACCGGCATGGTGCGGAACAACCCGCCCAGGTCGGTGCACTTGCGCAGCCCGGTCATGTACAGCACCGAGCCGGCGCTCATGAGCAGCAGCGCCTTGTAGATGATGTGGGCGAAGGCATGGGCGGCGGCCCCGTTCAGCGCCATCTCGGTGCCGATGCCGATGCCGCACACCATGAACCCGACCTGGTTGATGATCGAATAGGCCAGGATGCGTCGCATGTCGTTTTCCAGCAGCGCGTAGATGATGCCGTAAAACACCATGTACAGCCCGACCCAGATCAGGATTTCGGTGCCGGGAAAGCCGCGCAGCAGCACGTAGACCGCGGTCTTGGTCGTGAACGCCGACAGGAACACGGTGCCGCTCCACGACCCCTCGGGGTAGGCGTCCGGCAGCCAGGCGGTCAGCGGGGGAGCGCCGGCGTTGATCAGGAACCCGGCCAGCATCAGCCAGGTGGCCGGGGTGTCCGCCGTCATGGCGGTGAACTCGATCGAGCCGGTGGCGGCGATGTGCCCGGCGATGCCGGCCATCAGCACGGCGCCGCCCAGGAAGTGCATGAAGGCGTAGCGCAGGCCGGCCCGGCGGCTGGCCGGGGTGCCGGGCGACCAGATCACCAGGGTGGAGGCGATCGCCATCAGCTCCCAGAAGATGAACACCCCGATCAGGTCGCCGGCGAAGGTCACCCCCAGCGCGCCGCCGGCGTAGACCAGGGCCGCGGCCAGTTCCAGGACGGTCTTCTGGGGCAGCGCGAACAGCCCGCCGACCAGGGCCATGAGGGCGAAAATGGTGCCGAACAGGCGCGACAGCGCGTCGGTCTCGACCAGATCGAGGCGATAGCCCAGGTAGTCCACCGACAGCGCCACCCCGTCCGGCAGCGCCCACACCAGCCCCAGCGCCGCCAGCGGCGCGCCCAGGGTCAGCAGCGGGCGCGCCCCGCGCGGCAGCAGGGGCAGCAGCAGGCCGCCCAGGATCAGGATCAGGCCGGGGGGCAGGCTAGCCAGCATCGTAGTACGTGTCCTTGCGCTTCAGCACCACACCCAGGGCCTTGGCGCCCAGCACCATGGCGACGCAGGCCAGGAACCCGAACCAGGCGTGGAACCCGAACCAGCCATCGACACCGAATTCGGGATGCAGGTCCACCAGCAACTCGGCGAGAACGGTCAGCGCCAGCACGCCGGCGAAGATCCACCACAGCGCCCGGATGCCCTCCGGCCGCACGATCCACGGTTGGCGCTCGTCCGGCGCGCGCACGGCCGGCATCTCGCCACACGGCGGGGTCTCGGTGATCCGCACGAGGCGGGGGCCGGTGTCGGTCATGGGGCGCCTCCCACGAGCTGCGCGGCCAGGGCCAGGAAGGCGTCCGGGGCCAGGAACAGGACCAGGCTGCCGGCCGCCGTCAGGGTCAGCGCCAGCACGATCGGCCAGGGTGCCTCGCCGTGGGCCTGCGCCGGGTCGGCGGCCGGGGCCGGCCGGGTGGCAAAGGCGCGGTAGACGATGGGCAGGAAATAGGCCGCGTTCAGCACCGTGGAGGCCAGGATCACCGCCATGGCGGCCCAGGCCTCGGCCTGGTAGGCGCCGCCCAGCATGAACCACTTGGAGACGAATCCGGCGGTGGGCGGCAGCCCGATCATGGACAGGCTGCCGATGGCGAACGCGCCCATGGTCCAGGGCATGGTCCAGCCGATGCCGTCGAGCTGGCTGACGTGGGTCTTGTGCGCGGCGGTGTAGAGGGAGCCGGCGGCGAAGAACAGGGTGATCTTGCCGAAGGCGTGGGCCATGATGTGCAGGGCCGCGCCCATCACCGACAGCGGCGCCAGGATCAGCGCCGCCAGGACCACGTAGCTCAACTGACTGATGGTCGAATAGGCCAGACGTCGTTTCAGGTTGTCCTGACGCAGGGCGACGAAGCTGGCGGACAGGATGGTGAAGCCGGCCAGCGCGGCGATCCACGACACCCCCGGCGTGGCGGTCAGCAGGTCGAGCCCGAAGACGTAGACCACCACCTTGACCACCGTGAACACGCCCGCCTTGACCACCGCCACGGCGTGCAGCAGGGCCGAGACCGGGGTGGGGGCCACCATGGCCGCCGGCAGCCAGCGGTGGAACGGCATCACCGCGGCCTTGCCGATGCCGAAGACGAACAGCGCCAACAGGATCAGCACGGGCCAGCCCTCGGCGTGACCGGCCAGCAGGCCGCCGGGCACGAAGTCCAGGTGGCCGGCCAGCACCCAGCAGCCGATGATGGCCACCAGTTGCAGCCCGATCGAGGTGCCCATCAACAGGCCCAGATAGACCCGGCCCGACCGGCGCGCCTCGTCGGTGCCGGTGTGGGTGACCAGGGGCACCGTGCTGATCGTCAGCAGCTCGTAGAACAAGAACAGGGTCAGCAGGTTGCCCGAGAAGGCGATGCCGATGGCCGACAGGATGGCGACCGCGAAACAGGCGTAGAACCGGGTCTGCGCGTGCTCCTGGTTGCCGCGCATGTAGCCGACGGAATAGATCGTGGTGACGATCCACAGCAGGCTGGCGATCATGGCGAAGATCAGGCCCAGTGGCTCCACCGTGAACGCCAGCGGCACGCCGGGGATGACCTCCCACAGGGTCAGCGTCGGCCGCGCCCCGGCCAGCACCGGGCCGAGCAGGGAATAGACCAGCGCGGTCAGCCCCAGGGCGGTGACCAGCGAGACCGCCTCGCGCAGGTTGGGCCAGCGCCCGCACAGCAGCACCAGCAGGGTCCCGGTGAACGGCACGAGCAGGGCGGCGGCGATGGTGGCGGCGGGGTCGAGCAGGGGCGGGATCATCAGTGCGCCCCCTCCTCGGCCGCCGGTCCGTGACCGCCGCCGTTGACGCCCTCCAACAGCTCCTCCAGGGCCGGATGCTCGCTCAGCGGCCCCTCGCCCGGTACGTAGGTGAGGATGAAGCCGGCGGCGTCCTCCGCGAGCCCGACGGTCCAGGTGGTTTCCAGGCCGAAGTACACGTTCGCCAGCGCCAGCACCCACAAGGGCGCCAGCATCACCAGCGGGGCCTCGCGCACCGGCCGGGCATCGGCCGGCGGCGACCGCATGTAGGCGACCTCCACGATGCGCCAGACATAGACGATGGCCAGCAGCGACGAGACGATGACCGCCGCCGCCATGATCCAGTGCTGATCCTCCAGGGCGGCGCGGACCAGGTACAGCTTGCTGACGAAGCCGGAGGTGCCGGGCACGCCAATCAGGCTGAGGGCGGCGATCAGGAACGCCGCCATGGTCACCGGCATGCGGGCGCCGATGCCGTCCAGGCGCTCGATGCGCGGACTGCCGATGCGCAGCACGACCGCGCCCAGAGCCATGAACAGGGCGCCCTTCATCATGGCGTGGTTGACCATGTGCACCAGCCCGGCGGTCATGCCGGTCACCGACACCATGCTGATGCCCAGGACCATGTAGCCGATCTGGGCCAAGGACGAATAGGCCAACAGCCGCTTCAGATTGGGCTGGAAGATGGCGACGGCGGAGCCGGACAGCATGGCGATAATGGCCAGCACCCCCACCACCTGGGTCTCGTGCACCGCCGCCGGCAGGGTCTGGAAGGCTTCGATGGGCCCCAACACGGTGAAGAAAATGCGCACCAGAACGTAGATCGCCACCTTGGTCGCGGTCGCCGCCAGGAACGCGGTCACCGCCGACGGGGCGTGGGTGTAGGCGCCGGGCAGCCACTTGTGCAGCGGGAACAGCGCCAGCTTCAGCGCCAGACCCACGGCCAGGAAGGCGATGGCCACCGAAATGGTGCGGGTATCGGCCACCGCGGGAATGCGCCGGGCCAGATCCTCCATGTTCAGGGTGCCGGTCATCATGTACAGCAGACCGACCCCGATCAGATAGAAGGTGGCCCCCAGCGTGCCCAGGATCAGGTAGCGGTAGGCCGCCGTCTGCGCCCGCGGGTCGCGCCCCATGGCCACCAGCGCGTAGGTGGACAGCGACGAAATCTCCAGGAAGACGAACAGGTTGAACGCATCGCCGGTGGCGACCATGCCCAGCAGGCCGGTCAGGCACAGCAGGAACAGGACATAGAAGGCCGGGATCAGGCGGTGCGGCACCTCGGCCTCGACGCTGGGCCCGGCGTAGAGCAGCACCAGCGTGGCGATGCCGGTGACCAGGCAGAGGATGAACGAGTCCAGCGGGTCGATGACGTATTCGATGCCCCAGGGCGCTGCCCACCCCCCCATCGCATACGTGAAGGCGCCAACCTCGGTCACCGAGACGGTCAGGCTGACGGCGATGGCGAAGGCGGCGGCGCTCACCGCCAGCGCGAATAGCCAGGCCAGGCGCGGCGCACGCAGGAACAGGCACAGGGGCGCGGCGACCAGGGGCAGCACCACCTGCAGGGCGGGCAGGTTCTGGACCAGCGGCATGGCGCGCCTAGACCTCCCCGTCCATGCGGTCCTCGATCTCGATGATCTCGTCCTCCTCCAGCGTGCCGTAGGACTCGCGAATGCGCACGGTGAGCGCCAGGCCGAGGGCGGTGGTGGCGATCCCGACCACGATGGCGGTCAGGATCAGCACGCTGGGCAGCGGGTTGGTGTAAAGGTCGGCGCCGGCATCGACGATGGGCGCGGTGCCGCCCTCGACGGTGCCCATGGTGATGTACAGCAGGAAGACGGAGGTCTGAAAGATGTTCAGGCCGACCACCTTCTTCACCAGGTTACCGCGCACGATGACGGTGTAGAACCCGGCCATCATCAGCACGATGACGATCCAGTAGTTGTACAGGCCGAGGACGGTCTCAAGCATGACCGTCCCCCGCGCCCGTGTCCGCGCCCGTGTCCGTGTCCGTGTCCGCCTCGTCCGCCAGCGCGCCGGTGTCGCGGCCGACGAAGGCCAGGAAGATCGACACCATCACCGCCCACACCGTCAGACCCACGCCCAGTTCGACCAGCAGGATGCCCAGGTGCTGGCCGTGCAGCGGCGTGTGGGCGAGCACGTCGTAGTCCAGGTAGGCGCCGCCCAGCGCCATGGTGACCAGGCCGACCCCGGCGTACAGCAACACGCCGGCCGCGCACAGCGGCGTCGTCACCCAGGCCGGCGCCACCCGGCGGGCGCGCACCGGACCGAAGATCAGGGTGAACAGGATGAAGGCAACGGCAAAGATCACCCCGGCCTGGAACCCGCCCCCGGGGCCGTAATCGCCGTGAAACTGCACATACAGCGCAAACAGCATGATCGGCGGCATGAGCAGCTTGGTCGTGGTGCGCAACACCGAATGCAGTCTCATCGCCGCGCCTCCCGGGACTCGTCGCCGCGCGCCGGGCGTCGGCGCTGCCGCCGCCGGGTGACGCCGGACAGCAGCACCAGCACGGCGATGCCGGCGGTGAAGATCACCGTCGTCTCACCCAGGGTGTCGTAGCCGCGATAGCTGGCCAGCACGCTGGTCACCATGTTCGGCGGTCCCACCTCCAGGGGGCTGTCGGCGATGTAGCGCGGCGCGACGTGCTGGTGGATCGGCGCCTCCGGATCGCCGTAATGCGGCATGTCGAGCGTGCCATAGACCAGCGCCGCCCCGGTCACCACCACCACCGCCAGCGGCAGCAGCGGGGTGCGCCGTTTCGGCGGGCGTTCCTCGCGGAAGGTCAGCGCCAGCGTACCCAGCATCAGCACGGTGGCGATGCCGGCGCCAACGGCGGCCTCGGTGAAGGCGACGTCGACCGCATCCAGGACCACGAACATGGACGCCGACAGCAGGCTGTAGATGCCGGACAGCATCACCACGGCGTACAGATTGCGCAGCCGGATCATGGCGATCGCGACCACCACCATGAATGCCAGCAAGACAATGTCGATGATCTGTTCCATGGCGGCGTCAGTCCGCCCGCCCGGCGCCGCCGCCGGCACGGTCCTTGCGGATCTCCTCCAGGAAGTCGTCGTCGGCGATGTCGCCGCGCTCAAGGGTGGCCTCGGGCGGCTGTCCGTCCGCGGTCCAGGGCCTTTGGCCGTCGAGCAGGGCCGCCTTGCTCAGGGCGTGGGTGGCCACCGGCGCGGTGAACAGCAGGAACACCAGGATCAGCAGCAACTTGACGCCGACCAGATCGGCGCCCAGACCGGCCTGGAACACCAGCCCCAGGATGATAAGACCGGCCCCCAGGGTGTCGCCCAGGCTGGCGGCGTGCATGCGGGTGAACACGTCCGGCATGCGCATCAGGCCGATGCCGGACAGCAGGCAGAAGGCGCCGCCGACCACGATGCAGGCCCAGCTCAGGATCTCCAGCGCCAGCGTCATCGCCCGTCCACTCCCGCGCCGTCGGCGGCCTCGTCGCGCGCTTTCTCGGTCGCCCCCTCGGCCGAGGCGGCGCGCGGGCCGGCCAGGCTGCTGTACAGCTCGAACTTCAGCACCGCGATGATGGCGACGAAGTTGATGAGCACGTAGAGCAAGGCGATGTCCTCGAACTCCGGCCGGTCGGTCAGGAAGCCGATCAGCACCAGCAGCAGCACGGTCATGGTGCCGAACACGTTCACCGCCACGATGCGATCGTAGACCGTCGGGCCGCGCACCGCGCGCAGCAGGGCGAGCACCATGGTGGCAAGCACGAACAGGCTGGCGACCGTGAACATTCAGGTGCCTCCCACGGTCTCGCCGGGGCCGACGTCGCCCTCGACGCGGGTGCAGCGGCGATCCATGTCGCCGGCGCGCAGGTCGTCGATGCTGGCCCCTTCCAGGGCATGGACGAGGATGCGGCCGCCGTCGATGTGCACGGCGATGGTGCCCGGCGTCAGGGTGATCGAGTTGGCGTAGATCACCTGGCCGAGATCACTCTTCTGGCTGGCCGGCACCCAGGCCATGCGCGGGCGGATGCGCCCGGGATCGAGCACGCAGCGCGCCACCGCCAGATTGGACAGCACGATCTGGCCCAGCAGCCAGGGCCAGTAGGCCAGGGTGCGCAGGGCGATGCGCACCGGCACGCCCTCGTGGTCCAGGCCCTCCATGCGCCAGGCGACGAACACGGCCAGCGCCGCCGAGGCCGCGCCGAGCCCGAGCAGCAGCGGGTCCGACCAGTGGCCGGACAGCAGCAGCCACAGGGCGTACAGGCTGACGAAGAGGTTGACGGCGTGCATGATGAGGGCGGTTTCCCCTGTCGCGGGCGGGCCGTGCGGGGCGCGCCGGGCGACGGGGCCGCCGGCGCACCCGCGGCCCGGCCCTAGCCGTCCTGGCGGACCACGGCGTGGGGGCCGGCCTCGCGCGCGCCCAGCGCGTTCAGCGCCCGGGCCACCTTGGCGCAGCGGACCCAGGTGGTTTTCTGGCCGGCCAGCACCCGTGCGGCCACCGGCTGCGACAGGCCGGTGAAGCGCGCCACCCGGTCGGCGTCGGCGCCGGCCGCCTGGGCCAGGGCCTCGGCGCCGGTCAACACGAACTGCCCGCGGTCCTTGATCGTCGTCATGGCGTGGCTCTCCTCCGGGTGGTGCGCCCGCCCGCCGGGCGCCGGCGCCTGAAGCGGCGGACCATAGACCGCTTCGGGCCGCGACGGAAGCCCCCGGACCGCCGGCGGGCGGGCACCGGCCGGGCCGGTCCCGGCACGCGGGACCGGTACGGCCGGCCCGGACGTCAGGCGGCGCCGATCTGCTCGGCCTTGTGGACCAGGACCTCGGCCTGCTTGATCGAGGCGATGTCGATCAGCTTGCCGTCCAGGGTGACCGCGCCGCGGCCCTCCTTGGCGGCCTGTTCCATGGCGTCCAGGATGGCGCGGGCCTTGGCGACCTCGCTCTCGGACGGCGTGAAGATGTCGTTCGACAAGGCCACCTGGGTCGGATGAATGGCCCATTTGCCCTCGCAGCCCAGCACCATGGCGCGGCGCGCCTGGGCCTTGAAGCCCTCGGCGTCCTTGATGTCGCCGAACGGGCCATCGAGCGGGCGCAGGCCGTGGGCGCGCGCTGCCACCACGAGGCGGCTCAGCGCGTAATGCCACATGTCGCCCCAATGGTAGTGACGTTCGCCGTCCTCCAGCGGGTCGGTCAGCACCCCGTAGTTCGGGTTCGGCCCGCCGATCCCGACGGTGGCCGCCTTGGTCGAGGCGGCATAGTCGGCGACACCGAAGTGCAGGCTCTCGTTGCGCTTGGAGGCGGCGGCGATGGCGTCCACGTTGGCCATGCCGAGGGCCGATTCGATGATGATTTCGATGCCGATGCGCTTGGTCGCCTTGGTGGCGGCCTCGATCTGGCTGATCAGGCAGTCGACGGTATAGACGTCGGCGGCGGTGCCCACCTTGGGGATCATGACCAGGTCGAGCTTGCCCGGTGCCCCCTCCAGCACCTCCACGAGGTCCCGGTACATGTACGGGGTGTCCAGGCCGTTGATGCGCATGGAGACGGTCTTGCCACTCCAGTCCAGGTCGTTGAGCGCCTGGATGATGTTCTTGCGGGCCTTTTCCTTCTCGTCGGGCGCCACCGCGTCCTCCAGGTCGAGGAAGACGACGTCCGCGTCGCCCTGCGCCGCCTTCTCCAGGAACCGGACGCTGGAGCCGGGCACGGCCAGCTCGCTGCGGTTCAGGCGCGCGGGGGCCTGCTCGAACACGGTGAAACTCATCGGGATGCCTCCAGGATTGCGATGGGTGTCGGCGTCCGGTTCGGACGCCAGAAACTCAGAAATGAGAGTCAATTCCACTGTGCGGAAAAACGGGCTTCGGCCCGACCCGGCACCGGCGTATGCTGTTGGCGTCCGCCCGGGCGCCGCATCAGCGCGGCCGTCAACCGCCCGGATCCGGCGTCGGGGACCCGGCATCTATGCTGCACTGCGAACACAGACCTGCGTATCACGAAACCCTCAGCCCCGAAAAGAGGGCGCCCGGATGAGCGGCCGGAGCCCGAGTAGCCGTGGCGAGGCCGGCGGCGTGCAGTCGGTGCGGCGCGCCATTGCCGTGCTGCGGGCGCTCACCACGGCGGACGAGGGCCTGACCCTGACCGAGGTCTGCCAGGCGGTCGGGCTGGCCCCGTCCACCGCCCACCGCCTGCTGACCACGCTTCAGGAAGAGCGCTTCGCCCGCGTCGACCCCGGCACCGGGTTGTGGTCGGTGGGGGTGGACGCCTTCAGCGTCGGCAACGGCTTCCTGCGCGCCCGCGACCTGGTGTCGATGGCGCGCCCGGAGTTGCGCCAACTCATGTACGACAGCGGCGAGACCGTGAATCTGGCGGTCGAGGACGACGGCCAGGCCACCTACCTGGCCCAGGTGGAATGCCGCGAGATGATGCGCGCCTTCGCCAAGCCGGGGGCGCGGGTGCCGCTGCACTGCTCCGGCGTCGGCAAGGCGCTGATGGCGGCGATGGCCCCGAGCGCGGTGGAGCGCCTGCTGGCCGAGCGCCCGCCGACCCGCGCCACGCCCGGCACCCTGGACACACCGGACCGGTTGCTGGCCGACCTGGAGGTGACGCGGGCGCGCGGCTACGCCCTGGACGACCAGGAACAGGCGATCGGGCTGCGCTGCGTCGCCGCCGTGATCCGCGACGAGCACGGCGGGCCGATGGCGGCGGTCTCGCTGTCCGGCCCCATGGCGCGCATCACGGATGCCCGACTGCCGACTCTGGGCGGACTGGTGGCGCGCACCGCCCGGGCCATCACCGCCAAGCTGGGCGGGGTGGTGGAACCGGTGGGGTGACGGCGATCGCCCCCTGCCGCCTCCCCCACTGATGGCGGTGGCTGGGACGCGGTTCACGCTTTGGGGGGACGCGCTCATTTCTCAAACGCAGACACGCGCCGCACCTTTTTGGAGATATTGTAGAAAACAGTTGGAACTCAGATTGATTACTTGGAAATCCATATGTTATCGTCCTGATATATAAGGGACAAAACCAACAAAAAGAGTTCTGGCATGCACCGACTGACTATTACGCGACCTGTGCGTTTTTTCCGCCAGGTCCGCGTCAGGTCGGTGATGGCTTTTCGTCGGCCGCCCTCGGGACCCGCTCCGGCCCCGGCCCCGCCGGACCGCACCGCGCGGCCTCTGAAGGCGGCCCTCATCGCCCTCACCACCCTCATTGTCGCCCTTGCGGCGGCCCCCGGCGCCAGCGCCGACCCCTTGGTGGTCGGGGTCGAGCCTCAGAACTACCTGCCGCACTTCGGCTGGGTGGCCGGGCGCTACGTCGGGTTCGGCGCCGAGGTTCTGGAGGCATGGGCGCGCGACGAAGGCCACACCCTGACCTATCACGCCTTCCCCATCCCGCGCCTGATGCAGCGGCTGGTGGTGGGCGCCATCGACCTGAAGTACCCGGCCGCACCGGAGTGGAACCCGGCCGACAAACAGGGCGCCGCCGTGATGTACTCCGACGTCATCGTCCGCAGCCGGATCGGCACCTATGTGCGCCCCGAAGCGCTCGGCGCCCCGGCCGAGGGCGTCCGCTCGCTGGGGGTGCTGATCGGCTTCGCGCCCCGACCATGGCGGTCATGGACCGACGCCGGCCTGACGGTCCTCAGACCGAACAAGGACCTGCAAGGGCTGGTGCGACAGGGCCTGACCGGACGGGTCGATGCGATCTACGTGAACGCCGACGTCCTGGCCCGCATCCTGATCGAGGACTTGCACCGGCCCGGCGCGCTGGTGATGGACACCGGACTGCCGCATCAGCCCGATCGGTACCATGCCGCCTCCGTCACGCGCCCGGACCTGATCGCCTCGCTGAACCGCTGGATTCGCACCAACCAGGCACGCCTCGAAGCCATGCGCCAAGCCCACGGCGTCGGCCAGTACTGACCCGGGGGGGCGGCGCCGTCTTCCCCCTTGCCTTCGGCGGACCGCCGCCCCACCCTTCAGGACACCTCCGAGTCCGCACCGCAGCGGATCCCCCACGCCACACTGGCCGTCCATGAGCGCCTCCCTTGCCACCACCGCCCCGGGCGGTCCGCGTACCCTGCCCCTGCTGTTCCTGCTGGCCGGCGCCAGCCTGCTCTCCGGTGCCCTCATCATCGAGCATGTCGGCGGCATCCCGCCGTGCATCCTGTGCGTCTACCAGCGGTTTCCGCCGGCGATCGCGGCCGCTCTGGGGGCGCTGGCGGCGTGGCCGCGGCTGCCGACGCCATGGGCGCGCGGCCTGACCGCCGTGATCGGCGTCGTGTTCCTGTCCGGGGCGCTGCTGGCCGGCTATCATGTGGGCGTGGAGCAGCACTGGTGGGCCGGCACCGAGCAGTGCGGCGGCGAGGGCGCGCCGCCGCCCAGCCTGTCCACCAACCTCTCCGACCTGCGCAGCGCCCTGGACGCGCCGGAGGTGGTGCCCTGCGACGCCGTGCCGTGGTCCCTGTTCGGGATCTCGCTGGCCGGTTACAACATGATCCTGTCCCTCGGGCTGGCGACCCTGGCCGCATGGGCGGTCCGCCAGCCGGCGTGCTGGAGAGACCGATGACCCACGACACCGCGACAGACACCGCCCCGCCACCCCGCGCCGATGTCCCGCCGCACCGGCGCACCGGGGCGCGCCGCCTGCCCGGCGACCGCACGCCGCGCGCGACCCTGGAGCGCCTGATCCGCGTCGACCAGGCCGGCGAGTACGGGGCGGTGCGGATCTACGAGGGCCAGATGGCGGTTCTCGGTCGGCGCACCGCCAACGCCGCGGTGCTCAAGCACATGCGCGACCAGGAGCAGGTTCACCTGGACACCTTCAACGACCTGATCCGCCAGCGTCGCGTCCGCCCCACCCTGATGACCCCGGTGTGGCACGCACTGGGCTTCGCGCTCGGGGCCGGCACCGCACTGATGGGCGAGAAGGCGGCGATGGCCTGCACGGTGGCGGTCGAAGAGGCCATCGACGGCCATTACAAGGCTCAGGCCGAGTCCCTGGGCGACGACGAGGCGCCGCTGCGCGAGACCATCGAACGCTTCCGGGCCGAGGAGCTGGAGCACCGCGACATCGGCCTGCGCAACGGGGCCGAGGGGGCGCCGGCCTATCCCGTGCTGTCCGGCTTCATCAAGGGCGGCTCGCGGCTGGCCATCTGGGTGTCCGAGCGACTCTGACCCGGCCACGGTCCGGTCGAAAAGAGGGGGGGCCAACCGACCATGGCGCGCTATCTGGTCACGGGCGGGGCCGGCTTCATCGGCTCCCATCTGGTCGAGGCCCTGCACAGCGACGGCCACGCGGTCGCGGTGCTCGACGATCTGTCCACGGGGCGGCGCGAGAACCTGCCGGCGGACGCACCCCTGGTGGTGGACGACATCAACCGCATCGGCGCCCACCCCGACCTGTGGCGCGGCCTCGACGGCTGCTTTCATCTTGCCGCCGTCGCTTCGGTGCAGCGCGGCACCGAGGACTGGGCCGGCTGCCACGACGTCAACGCGCGCGGCACCATCGCGGTGTTCGAGGCCGCGCGCGACCACGGCGTCCCGGTGGTCTACGCCTCGTCGGCGGCGGTGTACGGCGACCCGATCGCCCTGCCGCAGGCGGAGGATGCCCTGTTGCGGCCGTTGACCGCCTACGGTGCCGACAAGCTGGCCTCGGAGCTGCACGCGCGTGTCGCCGGCGGCGTGCACGGGGTGCCGACCCACGGCCTGCGGTTCTTCAATGTCTACGGTCCGCGCCAGGACCCGCGCTCGCCGTACTCGGGCGTGGTGAGCGTGTTCTGCGACCGCCTGCTCGCCGACCGCCCGATCGTCGTCCACGGCGACGGCGCCCAGTCGCGCGACTTCGTGGCGGTGGCCGACGTGGTTCGCGCGCTGCGCGCCGCGCTCGGCGCCGCCGCCCTGGACGCCCCGGTGACCAACGTCTGCACCGGCCGTTCGACCAGCGTCCTGGAACTGTCCCACACCCTGGCCAGGGTCATCGGCGTGACGCCGCGGGTCTCGCACGGCCCGGCCCGTGTCGGCGACATCCGGCACAGCGTGGGCGATCCGGCGCGGCTGCACGAAACCTTGGGCATGACCGCCGAAACCCCGCTGGCCGAGGGGCTGGCGGCGCTGGTGGCCTGGGCGCGCGCGACCGCGCCGGCCTGACGGCGGCGGGAGGGGGCGTGCGGAACGCCCCCAGCAAGGCGGCGCCGCAGCGCGCCCATGGTGTCGCGGCGCCGGCTGCGCTACAGTCCCGGCACGTCGTCACGGAAGGGAAGCGCACGCATGAGTGGGGTTGTCCAGCTCGGCGGCCGCGAGGCCGAGGCCATCGAACACTTGGGGGCGGAAGCGGCCCGCGCGCCCGACCCGACCGACGCCGAGACCGCGCGGCGCATCGACGAGATCATGGCCGAGATGGACGCCATGGATCCGGACCGCTTCGCCGCCGGCCCGGCGCGACTGGCGTCGGACTACAGCAACCGGGTGCTGGAGCACGTCACCGCCTCGGAACTGGACGGCGTGCACGACAAGCTGGTCGAGTTGCAGATGCTCTACAAGGGCCTGGGCGCCGACCGGCTGCGCAAGGACAACCACGGCCTGGTCGGCAAGCTGATGTTCAGCTTCCACAAGGAACTGGAGAAGTTCCGCCAGAGGTTCGAATCCGCGCGCGGCACCGTCGACCGGGTGGTGGCCCAGCTCGAAACCGATCAGCGCGAGAGCGCCATCGCCATCCAAACCCTGGCCACCATGGGCCAGGAGGTCACCGCCGCGTTCCGCGAACTGGCCCTGCACGTGGAGGCCGGTCACCGCAAGCTGGAGCAGTGGCGCGCCCAGGGACCGGCCAACGCCGGCCAGCCGACGGCCCGCGGCAGCGAGACCGAGCAGCTCATGGACGCGATGGAACAGCGCGAATGGCAGGCCCGGCTCGACCACTGGGACCGGGTGGTGACCAACCTGACCAAGACACGCTCGATCATGGGCACCACCATTCCCACGGTCTACCAGACCCTGAAAATGGAACGCGTGGTGATGGAGGAACTGGGTACCGCCCTGACCCAGTTCATCCCCGCCATCCGCCAGCAGATCGCCCTCTTCGTGCAGCAGGCGCGCCAGGGCCGGCGGCTGGAGAACCTGAAGGCCACCCGGCAGATGACCGACGAGATCATCGGTCAGGTCGCCGGCCAGCTCGAATACAACGCCGACCTGATGGCCGAGCAGATGCGCGAGGGTGGGGTCTCGACCGACGTGCTGCTGAAGATGATGGACGACGTCGCCGGCTCCATCGAGCGGCTGGATGAGCGCGCCAGGGAGGCCATGGCCTACCGCGCCGAGAGCCGTGCCCGCCTTCAGGAGGCCACGCGCAGCTTCGCCGACCGAGTCGCCCGCGTCGCGGCCGCCGGCTGATCCAGCCATCGGCCGTCGTCGGCCGCGCTTCCTGACCAACGGCGCAAGGACCGGATCAGCCGAAGCTGGACAGGCGCGGCTTGCGGCGGCGCCACCGTCCGATCAGCACGAACCCCAGGCCGAGCAGGCCGATCGCCAGCCACGCCGGCAGCAGCATGACGCTGGCCGCCATGACCTCCAGCCAGTGATCGGGGGCCCCGGCGGTGCGGGCCGGGACGCCCGACAGCAGGGTCCAGATCTCGCCGGTGGCGAGGGCGGGCCGGGCGCCGGGACCGAGGGCCAGCACGGCCTCGGCCGAGGCGGCCACGGACGCGACGACGATCATGATCCAACCGAGGAAACGGATCAGAATCATGGACTGGTGCGCTCCTGCCAATGCGCGTGAATGCCATGTCCTAGAATCTGCCGCTAACCGCCAGAGCGCGCAAGACTTTTTTGATGCCGGAGCGTATCAGAATTGTGACCGCCGAGGGCGCCCGCGCCGCCGCGTCCGGGCCCGCGATCAGGCCGCGTCCGGGGTCGTCCGGGGGGTCGGCGCCACCGTCACCGCCACCTCGTTGCGGCGCAGGAACGGCAGCGTCATCGGCGGATCGTAGAACCAGGCCACCGGCGTGCCCTGGGCCTGCCAGCGGTCGGCGGCGCGCGCCAGCGTCTGGCGCAGCTTAGCCTTCTGGCGGTCCACCATCGGGGTCCCGCGCAGCCCGGTGAAGCGCCGCACCGCCACCGTGGCGGCCGGAATCTCCACCAGCGCGACCCGGTCGTCGGTGGGCGCCGGCGCGGTCTCCAGGGTGAACGACGCCGGCAGGAAGAACCGCATGGCGTATCCGCCCCCGCCGCGGCCCGGACCGGCGGCGGTCTCGACGGGCGTCGTCATGGCGATGCGCTGCCCGGACCGGCGGCCGCTCTCGACCGGGGTGGTCATGGCGATCTTGCGGCCCCCGGTGTTGGCCCCGGCGATGTAGTCGAACAGGATGCGGAACGCCCGGCCCCGCGCCATGGTGCCGTCGCCGCCGGGCAGGCGGGCCTCGGCGGCGAGGCGCGGTGCGTAGCGGCGCACCTCGGTGGCGTCGTCGAGGGTGTCCACGACCTCGTACGTCGGCTGCTCGATCCGCGAGCTGACCCCGAAAAGCGAACGTCCGGCCATCGTCTGTCATCCCATGCCTGAGGAAGGGGTATTGTGTTTTGGGGTACGTGGCCCCGTGCGCTCTGGATCGGTGGCCGGCGGCGGCGCCCCTGCCCCCGTCGCGGGTTCATTGCGGGTCCCCCGGCGCGGCCGGGCATGTTACGGTGACGGACCGATTGATGTGGCCGGCGCAACCGTCAGCGCGATGACGCCGGCAGGAGACTGGGGACAGGGAACCGAGGGACAGGAGGACGCCATGCCTGGGATCGAGTCTCGTCACGCCGGCCGGGCCGGCGCCGTCACCGCCGCCGCCATCGCGGTCCTCGCCCTGGGCCTGCTGTGGGGCGCGGCCGCGCTCACGCCGGCGCGGGCCGAGGGGGCCTGGACCCTGACCTACGACCTCGACCCGGCTGACGGTATGAACTGCTCGATGGAGACCTACTGGGACGACGGCTCGGAGTTCCACATCTTCGCCAACGCCAACGACTTCGTCGGCTTCTACATCACCGATCCGGCCTGGGTTCTGGAGCAGGGCCAGGAGTCCTGGGTCAGCTTCCGATTCGGCGGCCGCGACTTCTCGTTCCCGGTCAGCGCGGTCGACCGCTCGGCCGTGGTCGGCGACCTGTCGTCCAACGAATCCGGGGCGCTGGCGTTCCTGGAACGCTGGGCGCGCTCGTGGGAAATGGCAATCGTGTTCCCTCAGGGCGCGACCTGGCCGGTGAACCTGAACGGCACCATGGCCACGTTCCGCCAGTGGGTGGACTGCTACGACGACCTGGAGCGGATCGCGGCCCGCAGTGGCGGCGGGGGCGGGGGCGGCGCCAACCCGTTCGGTGGCGGGCGCGGCGGGGCCAAGCCGAGCGCCAACCCGTTCTGATCCGGATCCGGTGCCGGCGCCGACGGCGGGCTCAGCCCCCGGCGGGGCCGCGCGACGGCACCATCAGGGTCGCCTCGCCCTCCACCACGACCGTGGCGCCGACCGTGCCGATGGTCTTGAAGGTCGCCATTTTCTTGGCCTCGTTCAGAGCCGTGACCTCGGCAGTGACCCGCAGGGTGTCGCCGGGGCGCACCGGCGCCTTGAACTTGAGGGTCTGCGAGACGTAGATGCAGCCCGGCCCGGGGAACTTGGTGCCGAACAGCGCCGAGATGACCGCGCCGCTGAGCAGACCGTGGGCGATGCGCCCCTTGAACAGGGTGGTGGCGGCGTATTCCTCGTCCATGTGGGCCGGGTTGGTATCGCCCGAGACGCCGGCGAACATCACCAGATCGGCGTCGGTGATGGTCTTGCCCAGACTGGCCGACTGGCCGACCGCCAGATCCTCGAAATAGGTGTGGACGATTCCCTCCATGGCGCGGCCCTCCCCTGGCGTGCCGTGTGCATTGCTGCGTCACAGTAGAGCCGACATGCGCCCCGTGCAAGGCAGCGTCCGGACGCCGCCGCCGCCACGGAGCGGTCATTGGTTCCGCAAGCGCGAAAGTGATAGTGTGCGCCGCAGCATTGTCCCGAGCCGCATCCAGAAGGGAGCCGCCATGACAGCCGACCGTTTCTCGCCCGAGTCCGCCCCCGGCACCGGCGCGGGTGCCGCCGCCGCGCGCGGCCCCAGCAGCCGCCTGTACGACGAGATCGCCATCGGCGACGAGGCCATGGTGCACCGCCTGTGCACCGCCCGCGACATGGTGATCTTCGCCCACGCCTCGGGCAACTTCAATCCGGTCCACTTGCCGCAGGCCAACGACGGCGACGAAAGCCAGGTCGTGGCCCCCAGCATGTGGGTGGGCTCGCTGTTCTCGGCCGTGCTCGGCAACATGCTGCCGGGCTTCGGCACCCTCTACCTGGGCCAGACGTTGCAGTTCCACGGCCGCGCCCATGTCGGAGATCGTCTCACGGTGCGTGTCACCGTGACCGACAAGCGTCCGGGGCACGTGGTGATCCTGAAGTGCCAGGTCCTCAAGGGCGCGACCGACGCCGGCGCGGGCGGCACGCTGCTGTGCGACGGCACCGCCGAGGTGGTGGCGCCGGCGGAACGGCAGGAGACCGCCGGCCCGGGCCTGCCCGGGCTGCTGGTCGAGAGCCACCGCCATTTCGACCGCCTGCTGTCGGTGTGCGAGGGCCTGCCGCCGCTGCCCACCGCCGTGGTGGCGCCGGAGGAGGAGTCCGCCCTGGCCGGCGCCCTGATGGCGGCCGAGCGCGGCCTGATCGCGCCCGTCCTGATCGGGCGCGCCGACCGCATGCGCGCGCTGGCCGACGAGATGGGGCGGTCCCTGGACGGCTGCGAGGTCCTGGACGTGGCCGACCACGACCGCGCCGCCGCCGAGGCCGTCGCCCTGGTGCACAAGGGCCGCGCCCAGGCGCTGCTCAAGGGCCATCTGCACACCGACGTGCTGCTGCATCACGTCACCAAGCGCGACGGCGGCCTGCGCGCCGGGCGCCGCATCAGCCACGTGTTCGTCATGGACGTGCCGGGTCTGGACCACCTGCTGCTGATCTCCGATGCCGCCATCAACATCGCGCCCGACCTCGACGCCAAGGTGGACATCACCCAGAACGCCATCGACCTGGGCCGCGCCGTGGGCCTGGAGCGGCCGCGGGTGGGCGTGCTGTCGGCGGTGGAGACCGTGAACCCGAAGATCCCCTCGACGCTGGACGCCGCCGTGCTGTCCAAGATGGCCGAGCGCGGCCAGATCACCGGCGGCATCGTCGACGGCCCGCTGGCGATGGACAACGCCATCGACATCCACGCCGCCGAGACCAAGGGCATCACCTCGCTGGTGGCCGGCCGCGCCGAGGTGCTGGTCGTGCCCAACCTGGAATCGGGCAACATGCTGGCCAAGGAACTGGCGTTCATCGCCCACGCCGAGAGCGCCGGGCTGGTGCTGGGCGCCCAGGTGCCGGTGATGGTCACCAGCCGCGCCGACAACGACAAGGCCCGGCTGGTCTCCTGCGCCGTGGCGCTGCTGTACCAGCACTGGAAGAGCGGCGGGGTCTCGCGCCTCGCCGCCGACGACCACGCGCTGAAGGCCGCCCAGTAGCGGCGCCGGCGGCGCCGCCCGCCGGCGCGCCGCCGCCCCGCGCCCGTCCCCTTCCAGGCCCGGATACGCCGATGACGACCGATTCCCGACACATCCTCACCCTCAATGCGGGCTCGTCGAGCCTGAAGATTTCACTCTGGCACCTGGGCGACGGCGATGCGCTGGAAGAGCGCGCCCGCGGTCAGGTGGAGGGCGTCGGCGACGCGCCCCACGTGGTGCTGAAGGACCCCATGGGGGCCGTGCTGCTGGAGACCCGCTGGCCGCCCGGTCAGGGTCCCGGCACCCACAAGCAGGCCCTCGACCTGATCCTGGCGTGGAAGCGCGAGCACCTGGGCGATCTGGAGGTCGCCGCCATCGGCCACCGCGTGGTGCACGGCGGCCCACACCTGGCGGCGCCGGCGGTGCTCGACGACGAGCTGCTGGCCCGGCTGGAGACCTACACCCCGCTGGCGCCGCTGCACCAGCCGCACAACATCAGCGGCATCAAGGCGGCGCGCCAGGCGTTCCCCGACGCGCTGGAGGTGGCCTGCTTCGACACCGCCTTTCACCGCCGCCACCCCTGGGTCAACGACACCTATGCCCTACCGCGAGAGCTGTACCGCGAGGGTGTACGGCGCTACGGCTTCCACGGGCTGTCCTACGAGTACGTCGCCGGGGAACTGGCGCGGGTCGCGCCGGAGCGCCTGGCCGGCCGGGTGATCGTCGCCCACCTGGGCAACGGGGCCAGCCTGTGCGCGATGGAGAACGGCCGCAGCATCGACTGCACCCTGGGCTTCACCGCCCTGGACGGGCTCGCCATGGGCACCCGCTGCGGGCAGCTCGATCCGGGCGTGGTGCTCTACCTGATCGAACAGAAGGGCATGAACGCCAAGGGCATCTCCGACCTCTTGTACAAGCACTCGGGGCTCAAGGGGCTGTCCGGCCTGAGCCACGACATGCGCACCCTGGAGGAGGTCGGCACGCCCGAGGCGCTGGGCGCCATCGCCTACTTCGAATCCCGGGTGCGGCGCGAGATCGGCGCTCAGGCGGCGGTCCTGGGCGGGCTGGACGCGCTGGTGTTCGCCGGCGGCATCGGCGAGAACGACGCCCGCCTGCGCGCCCGGGTGTGCGAGGGTCTGGCGTTCCTGGGGGTGCACATCGACCCGGCCCGCAACGCGGCCGGCGAGACCCGGGTCTCCAAGGACGACGCGCCGGTGGCGGTCCACGTCATCCCCACCAACGAGGAGGCCATGATCGCCGCCCACACCCGCGCGCTGATGGGGTAGGCGGGTCCGACGCCGGCCGCGCCGCTACAGCCGCGCCCGCAGCCGGTCGAGCGGATCCATGGCGTCGATGGCGCCCAGCGCGGCCAGGGTCGGGGCGGTGCGGAACAGGCGCTCGGCCACGCGCACCACGGCGGCGGCGTCCACCGCCTCCAGGGCCTCCAGAACCTCGGCGTTGGAGATCGGCCGGCCGTAGACCAGGATCTGCCGGGCGAGCTGTTCGCAGCGGCCGCTGGTGCTCTCCTGGCCCATGAGGACACCGGCGCGGAGCTGGGCGCGGGCGCGGGCGACCTCGTCCGATCCGACCGAGACCCGCACCTTGTTGATCTCCTCGCACAACACCGGGGTCAGCGCCGCCAGGTCCTCGGGGCCGGTGCCGGCGTAGAGCGTGAACAGGCCGCCGTCCACGTAGGCGCTGGCAAAGGCGCTGACGGTATAGGCCAGCCCGCGCTTCTCGCGCACCTCCTGGAACAGGCGCGAGGACATGCCGCCGCCGAGCAGCGTCGCCAGGACGATGCTGGCGTAGTAGTCCGGGTCCTCGTAGGCCACGCCGTCGAAGCCCAGCACGATATGGGCCTGCTCGACCGCGCGCGGCTCGCGGTACTCGCCGCCGGTGTAGCGCGCCCCCTGCCCGGTGGCCGGCAGCCGCCGGTCCAGGGCCGTGAAATGGCGCTCGACCAGGCCGACCAGCGCGTCGTGGTCCACCTTGCCGGCGGCGGCCACCACCAGGCGGTCGGGGCTGTAATGGGTGCGCTGGAAGCCGCCGACGGTGTCCGACTCCAGCCGCTCCACGCTCTCCACCGTGCCGAGCACCGGCCGGCCCAGCGGCTGGTCGCCGTAGGCAGTGGCCTGGAAGTGATCGAAGACGATATCGTCCGGGGTGTCGATGGACTGGTAGATCTCCTGCACCACCACGCTGCGCTCGCGCGCCAGTTCCTCGGGGTCGAACACCGAGTGCTGGAGAATATCGGCCAGGATGTCGACCGCTAGCGGCAGGTCCTGATGCAGCATCTTGGCGTAGAACGCGGTATGCTCGCGGGACGTGTAGGCGTTCATGTGGCCGCCCACGTCCTCCATCTCCACCGCGATGTCGAGCGCGGTGCGCCGGCGTGTGCCCTTGAACGCCATATGCTCCAGCATATGACACACACCGTTGAGGTCGGCCGGCTCGTGGCGCGCGCCGACGTCGGCCCAGACGCCCACCGAGACCGTCTCGACCGTGTCCATGGGATCGGTGACCACCCGCAGGCCGTTGGGCAGGCGGGTTTCGCGGATCGCCGTCGCCGGCGCCGGGGCGCCCGCGACCGTGCCAAGTGCATGAGTCATGCTTCGTGACTTGGCATGCACGACCCGCCCCGTCAACGCCAGCCTGAACCGGGGTTTTCCGGCGCCGCGCCTACAGGTGGGCCAGTACGTTCTCGGCACTGGAAACCTGGAACGCGCCGGGCTCCTCCAGGAACATCTGTTCGACCACGCCGTCCTTCACCACCATGGCGTAGCGCTGCGAGCGCGTGCCCAGGCCGACCTGGGAGCCGTCCATCTCGGTGCCGGTGGCGGCAGCCAGGGCGCCGTTGCCGTCGGAGATCATCAGCACCTGACCGTCGGCGCCGGCACTGGCGCCCCATGTGGCCATGACGAAGGGATCGTTGACAGCGACGCAGGCCACGGCGTCCACGCCCTTGGCGGCGAAATCGTCGACGTGGGCGACGAACCCCGGCAGGTGCTGGGCCGAGCAGGTGGGGGTGAAGGCGCCCGGCACCGAGAACAGCACCACGGTCTTGCCCGCGAACAGCTCATCGGTGGTGATCGGCTTGATGCCGCCCTCGCTCATCATGTGCAGGGTCACCGCAGGCATGCGGTCTCCGGCCTGGATGGTGGACATCGGCGTCTCTCCTGGGTTCGGGGATGGAGGGAAGGCAGTGCCGGTGGCGGCCCCTGGACCGTTACGACTCGGGCCGGGCCGCCGTCACCGGCGCGGCGGCGGCGTCGATGGCGTCCAGAACCACGCCGGGGGTCAGCAGTTCGGGCAGGGTCAGGCCATCCGGCGCGGCCCGCCCGTAGACCGCGTTGAAGGGAATGCCGTAGCGGCCGAAGCTGGCCAGATAGGCGGCGATGGCGGCGTCGGGCCGGGTCCAGTCGCCGCGCATCAGCACCATGTCGTCGCCGGCAAGGCGGGCGGCGACCGGATCCTGATCGAGCACCGCGCGCTTGTTGACGATGCAGGTCACGCACCAGTCGGCGGTGACGTCCACGAACACGGTGCGGCCCTCGGCCACCAGTCCGGGGATGGCGGCCACGTCCAGCGACCGCCAGGCCCCGGCGGCCGGCGCCGTCGCGTCGGGGCCGCGCCCGTCGGCGCCGCCGGCCCCCGGCATCAGCCCGGCCCAGGCCGGCAGCGCCAGGGCGGCCAGCGCCGCCAGCCCCGCCAGGCCGGCCCGCAGCGGCCGGCGGGGAATCGCCAGCGCCAGCACCATGACCGCCATCAACGCCGCCACCAGGGCCGCCGCCAGCGGCGGCACCTGCGCCGCCAGCACCGTGACCAGCCAGACCGCGGTGCCGGCCAGCGCCAGCCCCAGCACCGCCTTCAGGCCGATCATCCAGCGTCCCGGGCGCGGCAGCCGCGTCGCCAGCCCGGGCCGGGCCGCGATCAGCAGGTAGGGCAGCGCCATGCCGACGCCGAGCGCCAGGAAGATCAGCCCGATTTCGGCCCAGCCGCGCGACAGCGCAAAGCCGACCGCCGTCCCCAGGAACGGCGCCGAACACGGCGTCGCGAGCAGGGTGGCGAAGGCACCGGTGCCGAAGGCGCCCCAGGGCGAGCCGGGGTCGTCGCCGCCGGCGCGGGTCGCGCCCGCGCTGGCCGCGCCGGCCAGCCAGCCGGGCAGCGCCACCTCGAACAGGCCCCACAGATTGGCCGCGAACAGCGACAACAGCACGATCATGACCACCAGGAACGCCGGCTGCTGGAACTGGATCCCCCAGCCCACGGCGACCCCGGCGGCCTTGACCGCGATGGCGGCGGCGCCCAGCACCAGGAACGAGGTCACGATGCCGGCGGCGCTCATCAGGAAGCTGGTGCGCGCGTGCGCCGGCGCCGCCCCGCCGTGCCCCACCAGCCCCAGCACCTTCAGCGACAGCACCGGCAGCACGCAGGGCATCAGGTTCAGGATCAGGCCGCCCAGCAGCGCCAGCCCCACCATGGTCAGCAGCGTCGCGGCGTCCAGCGGCGGCGGCTGGGGGGCGCCGCCGCCGAGCCCCGCACCCACGCCCGGTCCGCCGCCGGTCCCCCCGGCCTCGGCCAGGGCCGCCAGCGGGTGCGGCGCGGCCGCCGCCACGGGCGTAACCTCGGCCTCCATGCCGCGCGGTCCCTCGACCACGGTCACCGTCAGCGGCACCCCGCGCAGGTCGTCGAGACCGCCGACGCGGCTCCACAGCACGGCCAGGCCGCTGTCCGGATCGCGGGCCACGGTCGGCGGATCGAACCAGCTCCCCTCCGGCCCTTCCACGAACAGGTCGGGGGCGGTGAGCGGCGGATCGGCCGCGACGGCGACGCGCAGCACCGTGCCGTCGCCGACCACGGCGGCCTCGTCCAGGCGCAGGCCGTGGGCGGTGCCGTCCCCCGGCACCGCCGACTCGGCGCGGTTGATGGCGTGGGCGTGGTCGGTGGGCGCGCCCGGCCCCGCCGGCAGATCGAGGCTCAGCGACACCGTGCGCGGGATGCACAGGTCGGCGCAGGTCAGATAATCCACGTCGGCGCGCAGCCGCAGGCTCTCGCCCGCGTCGGCCACGGTGGCGTGAAGCGGATAGACCACCCCATCCTTGTAGCCCAGGGTCTCGATGCCCAGCACCGAGAAGCGTTCGGGCGCCGGCCACAGCATCGCCGCGTCCGTCAGGTTGGCGCTGCCGCTCCAGTCGATGGACGGCGGATAGCCGGCGTCGCCCGGCGAGCGCCAGTACACCTTCCAGTCGTCCACCATGTCGAATTCGAGGCCGAGGCGGACCGTCGACTCGCCGTTGAGGGCGCCGCGGGCGGCGATCAGTCGCACCCGACCCTCCGGCGTCTCGGCCCAGGCGCTGGTGCCCGGCGGCGTCCACGACGGCAGCTCCGCGCGTGCCCCGCCCCCCGGCGCCAGCGCCGCCAGCCCGAGCGCCAGCGCCAGCACCCCCATCAGCGGGACCAGCAGCGCCCCGGCACGGGTCCAGGCGGCAACGGACCGGGCCGACGGCCCGGCGACACTCCGGTGGGTCATGGTGGTCTCGTCCTCGCCTCGGTCCGGCCGGCATCCGCAGGGCGCATCGGTCTCCAGCATATCGGACAGGGTGGTGCCTCCCGCAAGGGCCGACCGACCGCGCGCGGGGGGTGGCGTCGGCCCAGGGCGAGCGGGTACGGTTCCGCTTGGAATCGCCGGGCGGACGTGGTCGAATCGCCGTCTGCCCCCCGGCGAGCCAACGGAGGCGCCATCGTCATGGTCGATACGTTCGCGAGCGTCGGCGCGGCCGACGGCTTCCTGACCGGCAAGTGTCTGGTCGCGATGCCGGGCATGAGCGACCCGCGGTTCGTGCGCGCGGTCATCTACGTCTGCGCGCACACGGCCGAGGGCGCCATGGGTCTGGTGGTCAACCGGGCCATCCCCGACTTCAGCTTCGTGGACCTGCTGGAGCAGCTCAGCATTCCGGCCACGCCGCGCTGTCAGCAGATCAAGGTCCAGTTCGGCGGCCCGGTGGAGAGCCAGCGCGGCTTTGTGCTGCACACCGCGGACTACATCCACGAGGGCACCCTGGTGGTCGACGACACCGTGGCCCTGACCGCCACGCTGGAGGTGTTGCGCGACATCGCCGTCGGCACCGGCCCCAGCCGCACGCTGATGGCCCTGGGCTACGCCGGCTGGAGCCCGGGGCAGCTCGACGACGAACTGCGCCGCAACGTCTGGTTGACGGTTGACGCCGACTCGGACCTTGTGTTCGCCCCCGACCTGGAGGCCAAGTACGCACAGGCGCTGGGGCGGCTGGGCATCGACCCGGCGCTGCTCTCCAGCGAGGGCGGCCACGCCTGACCGGCCGGCCCGCCGCCGCAGCAGCACCAGCAGCAGCGGGGCCGGCGGACCGGTCAGGGCTGATAGAGGCGACCGCCGACCATCGGAAACGGCGCCCCGGTGGTGCCGGGAAAGGTGATCGGCAACTGACGCCGGAACCGCGCCGCCATGAAGGCGAACGCCTGCGCCTCCAGGGCATCGCCGTCCCAGCCCACCGCCTCGACCGGCGCCACCGGCGCCTCCAGCCACCCGGCCAGGGTCTCCATCAGCACCGGGTTGTGGCGCCCGCCGCCGGTCACCAGCCACCGCGTCGGCGGCACCGGCATATGGGCGGCGGCCTGCACCACGGCGGCACAGATGAAGGCCACCAGGGTGGTCGCCCCGTCCGCCGCCGACAGCCCCTCCAGCACCCCCGGCACATGGTCGAAGTCCCGCCGGTCCAGCGACTTGGGCGCCGGGCGGGCGAAATAGGGATGGTCCATCAGGGTCAGCAGGCGGGCTTCGTCGAGGCGGCCGGCGGCGGCCAGTCGGCCGTCCTGGTCGCACGCCTGGCCGGTGTGGCGCGCCACCCAGTCATCCAGCGGGGCGTTGCCCGGACCGGTGTCGAAGGCCACCAGGTCGTCCACCCCGCGCTTGCCGATCCAGGTGACGTTGGCGACCCCCCCCACGTTCAGCACCGCCAGCGGCCGCTCCAATGGGGCGGCCAGCGCGGCGTGATAGACCGGCGCCAGCGGCGCCCCCTCGCCGCCGGCGGCGATATCGGCCTGGCGCAGGTCGGCCACCACCGGGATCCCGAGTTCGCTGGCCAGTTGCGCCGGATCGCCGGCCTGGACCGTCAGGCGCGCCACCGGGTCGTGCCACAGCGTGTGGCCGTGGAACCCGATCAGGTCCGGGGTCACGGTGGCCCCGGCCAGCAGCCCCCGCACCGCGTCGGCGTGGCGCAACGCGAGGTCGCGGTGCAGCCGCCGGCCGTCCGCGTCGTCCAGGCTGGTGCGCCCCAGCAGGGCGCGGATGCGGGCGCGGAAGGCGTCGTCGTAGGGCACCGTCAGGTGCGGCCCGATGCCGGCCACGGTCTCGCCGTCGGTCTCGATCAGCGCGGCGTCGATGCCGTCCATCGAGGTCCCGCTCATCAGGCCGACGACCAGCAGGGTGGCGTCCGGCGCATGCGCCGGGGCGCGGCTCGGGCGGCGGGCCGGACGGGCGCGCGGCGTGCGGGGCAGACCTTCGGGAAACGGGATCATGGGCGGGGCACCTTGCTTTCCGGGACCCGGGGAGTGTGCTAAACGACCGGGCGCGCGGCAAGCGCCAGCGCACTCCCCCACACCATCGAAATCGAGACCGAAAGCGATGACCGCCTTTGCCTCCGACTTCATGCGCATCATCCACGAGCGTGGCTTCGTGGATGCCTGCACCCATGCCGAAGAGCTGGATGCCCTGCTGAACCGGGAGGTGGTCACCGCGTATATCGGCTATGACTGCACCGCCCGCAGTCTGCACGTCGGCTCCCTGGTCTCCATCATGCTGCTGCGCTGGTTGCAGAAGACCGGGCACCGCCCGTTGGTGCTGATGGGCGGCGGCACCACCCGCATCGGCGACCCCACCGGCCGCGACGATATGCGCAAGCTGCTGACCGACGATGAGATCGCCGCCAACATGGCGGGGATCCAGAGCGTGTTCGCCAAATACCTGACCTTCGGCGACGGCCCCACCGACGCCCGCATGGTCAACAACGCCGATTGGCTGGACGGCCTGGCCTACATCCCGTTCCTGCGCGACTACGGCCGCCACTTCTCCATCAACCGCATGCTGACCTTTGATTCGGTGCGCATGCGGCTGGAGCGCGAGACCCACATGTCGTTCCTGGAGTTCAACTACATGATCCTCCAGGCCTACGACTTCCTGGAGTTGAACCGCCGCGACGGGGTGCGCCTGCAGATGGGCGGCGCCGACCAGTGGGGCAACATCGTCAACGGGGTCGAGCTGGGCCGGCGCTGCGATGGCGTCTCGCTGTACGGCCTGACGGTGCCGCTCATCACCAGCGCCTCGGGCGCCAAGATGGGCAAGAGCGCCCAGGGCGCCGTGTGGCTGAACGCCGAGCAGTTGGCCCCGTACGACTTCTGGCAGTTCTGGCGCAACACCGAAGATGCCGACGTCGGCCGCTTCCTGCGCCTGTTCACCGAACTGCCGCTGGACGAGATCGCCCGCCTGGAGGCGCTGGGCGGGGCCGAGATCAACGAGGCCAAGAAGGTGCTGGCGCATGAGGCCACCGCACTGGCCCACGGCGAGGCGGCGGCGCTGGCGGCGGCGGAGACCGCGCGTGCGGTGTTCGAGCAGGGCGGCGTGGGCGAGGACCTGCCCACCGTGACCGTGCCGGCGGCCGAGCTGGCGGCCGGGGTGCCGGCGCCGACGCTGTTCACCCGCGCCGGCCTGACGGCCTCCAACGGCGAGGCCAAGCGGCTCATCAAGGGCGGCGGCGCGCGCCTGAACGATGCCGTGGTGGACGACATCGGGCGCCTGGTCACCGACGCCGACCTGTCGGGTGGCGAGTTGAAGCTGTCCGCCGGCCGCAAACACCACGCCCTGGTGCGGGTCGAGGGGTAGCACAGGACCGGGGGCCGCCGTCCCTGACCGCGGTCCCCGGCCGCCGCCCTTGCGGGGTCCGGCGCCGGCCCTATCCCGCCCGCGCCGCCACGATGCCGGCGGCCTGGTGCTCCAGGCGCACGGCGGCGGCGCGCGTGCCGGGCGCCGCCAGCAGGGACCAGCCGCGCGCGGTCCAGCCCGCGCAGCGGCGGTCCGGCGTCGCGGCGCCGCGTCCGTTGGCCCAGTAGGTCACCGCCTTGTCGAGGCAATAGACCACCTCCCACAGCCGCACCCGCACCGCGCCCAGGCCGTCCGGATCGCCCACCAGGCCGAACCAGGTGTCGAGCAGCGCCGCCCGCGCCGGCCCCTCCAGGCGGGCGCGAACGCACACCGTGGCGAGGTCGAACAGCGGATCGCCCATGGTCGCCGTCTCCCAGTCCAGCAGCACCATGTCGCGGCCGGTGTCCACCATGTTGCCCAGCACCAGGTCGCCGTGACAGGGCCGCGGCGGCGGCCGGGTGGCGCTCAGGCCCTCCAGGATCGGGCGCACCGCCTCGGCCAGGGCCGGCAGGCCGCGGGCATGGGCCAGCACCGCCGCGCCGTCCCGCCGCAGCCGCGGCAGGCGGCGGTCGAGCCGGCCGAGCGCGTCGTCCCCGGCCTCGAAGGCCCCGCCGTCGTGCAGGCGGCGCAGGGCCGCCCCGGCGCGGGCCGCCGCCGCCGGCGTCAGGCCCCGTTCGGCCGGCCGGCCCTCGATCCACGGCAGCACCATCAGCCCGTCGGCGGGGTCCAGGACCAACGGCGGCGGCGTCACCCCGGCGGCGGCGGCGATGGCGACGTTGTGGGCCTCGCGCCGGTACCAGTCCGGCGCCTGCAACACCGGCCGCGGCAGGCGGACGGCGTAGCGGACCCCGGCATGGGTGACGTCCAGGGTGGGGTTGCGATGGCCGACGGTGACCACGGCGACGCGCTCGACGCGCTCCGGCGCCCAGCCCAGGCGCTCGCCCAGGCGCGGCCACGCCGCCGCCAGCAGGGCGCGCAGGTCCGGCTTCGGTGTGCGGGGCTGGGTCATGGCTCGGCCCTCCCGGCGGCGGCGGCGGCGCGCGCCGTAAGCAGGCGCTGGAACCGGGCCAGGTCCGGATCGGCCGACACCGGACAGTGGGCCGCCACCACCTCCGCCAGCGCCGCCAGCATGGGGCCGGTGTTGGCGGCCGCGCGCTGCTGTTTCTCCGGCCAGCGCGGCCCGTCCAGGCCGCGGGCCGCCGCCACGGCGTCGTCGGCCCGGTCCAGCGCCTCCAGCAGCGGCCGCACCACCGCACGGCCGCAGACCGCGCCCGGCGGCCCCCCGGCGGCCTCCGCCACCTGGGTGCAACCCGGCTGACAGCGCCGGAACAGCCGGGTCCAGACGGGGGCGGCGGCGTAGCTGCGCCCCAGCCAGGCGTCCAGCGCCGCGTCGTCGGCCGGCAGTGGCTCGGTGGGCGCCGGGCGGTCGCGGAACAGGGACTCCAGCGCCCGCGCCATCCCCTCCAGATACCAGGAATTCTTGAAATACGTGTAGGCGTACTGGTACACGTGGAACACCTCGTGCTCCGGCGTCAGGTTGGGCGGATGCCAGCGGTGCGACAGGCTGACGGTGAGCGCCGGCCCGGCCTCCCCGAACCGGTCGTAGTCGAAGCGATGCAGTTCGTCGCCGGTCGAGCCCATGCCGCGCCCGATGTCGTAGATGTGCACGTCGATGCGGGCGCCGCCGGCGTAGCGCGGCAGCGTCAGCGGTGGGGCCAGCCCCAGGTCGCGCTGGTAGACCCGATCGGCCAGCGCCAGACGCTCCTCCAGCCGATCCAGGTAGTACCCCGCCAGGTGAGCGTTGCGGCGCCGCGCCGGGAAGGCGTGCGGCCCCTCCTCGGTGTGGAAGATGGCGTAGGGGCCGGACAGGCGGCGCTGGTCCAGCGCCTCGCGCTCGTCCTTCCAGTCGGCCACGGCCGGCGCGGCCAGACCCCCGGCCAGAATCAGCCCGGCCAGGATCAGCACCGCCAGCACCGCCCGCACGGGGGCGACGATCCCGCGCGGGCGGCGTACACGAAGCGTTGGGCGGCGCGGCATGGGTACGGCCTCAGTCTGCGGGGGCGGGGGACGGGACGGCCGGGGCGGCCTCGGTCGCCGCAGCGGGGCCCAGGTCGGCCTCGGTGGGCACCGGGCAGCGGCCGTCCAGCATCATCTTCAGGTAGAACGCGGCCACGTGCTGGATGGTGTCGATGCGGAACCACTGCCGGGTGTACTTGAAGCGGATACCGCCGATGGCGATATCCGGCGCACGCGCGAAATACACGGACTCCGGCGTGTTCACCAGGTGCATGGTGGCCCAGGCCACCAGCCGCAGGGCGTTGCCGTAGAGCGTCACCCGCGCCCGGTCACCGACCTTGTGGGCCAGCGTGAAGGCCCCCATCAGGCCCTCGGCGCGGGCCCCGTCGGCGTAGGGGAACTCGCCGAACTCATAGAAGAAGGCGCCGGCGTAGTCCGGATACGGCGCATCCCGCACCGTGTAGAGCTGGCGCACCATGGCGTCGGCATCGCTGAACACGAAATCCTTGTAGAGGTCTTGGCGGAAGGCCGGATCGTCCCAGAACTCCATGACCGCCATCATCAGCCAGGCGTCGGACGGCAGCGAGCGGTAGTGCTCGGCGCGGGTCCCGGGGCGCTCCACGATCAGGAACCGCATGGCCCTGTGGGCCGCGTCCAGGATGCAGGCCCGCTCATCGGCGTCGTCCGGCCCGTCGCCCAGGATGTGCAGGCAGTAACCGGCCAGCCCGCACAGCGCCTCGCCGGGATAGTAGAACGAAAAGTAGGCGTGGTTCTCGGCGGCGGTCACATGCTGGTCCAGGTAGTACTTGTAGTACACGAACTCGCCGCTGTCGGCGATCTGCTCCACCAGGTGGCGGGCGATCTTGCGCGCCACATCGTCGTAGCGCGGATCGCCGGTCAGGCGCCGGTACTCGCCCAGCGCGTACAGCGCCACCCCGCTGCCGCCGAGCTTGGCCTTGCGATTGTAGTAGACGTAGAGCGCCTCCTCGCCGCGGCTGGTCGTGTAGGCGCGGGTCTGCGCCACCAGGAACGCGACCGCGCGATGCAGCGGCTCCAGCACCGACAGGTCGCCGGTCAGGCGGGCATGATACAGCAGCAGCAGCAGGCCGCCGCTGTGGCGCACGATGTTGTAGTAGGGGTTGGTGTCCGGATCGCGGGTCGGATGCTCGTGATCGCGCCGCGAGTCGGTGGCGGCGTCGTAGTAGTACAGGAACCGCCCGTCGCCCCCCAGGTGGCGCACCACGTGGTCGATCGCCAGCCGCGTGGCCCGCTGCATGCGCTCCACGGTCAGCGCGCCGTTGACCGGATGGCCCCGGTACAGGCGCAGCCAAGTGGTCCCGTAACTGACGTAGCTCTCGCTGGTGAACCGCTCGGCGGTGTGGGTGTCGAACACGTCGTCGCCGTACAGGCGGGCGATGCGCTGGCGCATCGGCTGCATGCTCATGTACGAGGAGACATAGGCATCCCCCGGGAGCACGTAGCGGCGCTGGCCCGGGCGCGACAGGATCAGGCCGTCCAGGCCGATCTCGAAATGGGCGTCGCCGGTCCGGGTCATGCCGATCGCGCGCGCGTCGCACGGGCGCGGCGGGTCGACCACGATGTCCATCTGAAGGCGGCAACGCGCCGGGTCGTCCACCGCGAAACGGGGCCGGCGGGCATGACCGCGCAGCGCCGTGGCCACCCGCGCCAGCGCATCGCCCAGGTCCGCGCCCCGCCGCACCCCCAGCAGACGGCGCTCGCCCGGCTGGTACAGCACCAGGACGACCCGATCGCAGACGGTCGGGAAGCCGCTCGCCGCCGCCAGCGCCGGCAACCGGCCCGCGGCCTCGGCGGCCGCCGCGTCCGGCCCCGCCAGCACCACGCGCAGCGCGGCCAACAGGGCCTCGTCCGCCGCGCGGGCCCCGTATTGGGGCAGGCGGCGTTCCGGGGCGTCGAAGGCCCCCGGGGGCACGTCGGGCAGGATCATGACGCGGTCTCCTCTCCCTCCCCGGCCCCGGCCCCGGCCCCGTCCTTATCACCGGCCGCACCGCCGTGCGAGGCCTGCACCAGGCGGGTCACCAGGCGGTGTACGCCCGCGCCGTGCGACCCCTTGACCAGCAGCACGTCCCCGTCGCGCAGGTCGGTGCGCAGCGGCGCCAGCAGGTCGGCCGGATCGTCCACCCGCAGACCCTGGCGGTCGCCGGGCAGTCGCCGCCAGAGGTGGGCCATCTGCGGCCCCACGCAGTGCGCCACGTCGACGCCGGCCGCCTCCAGCGGCTCGGCGAGCGCCTCGTGGTAGCGCGCGGAGTCCGGCCCCAGCTCCAGCATATCGCCCAGGACCGCGATCCGCCGCCCGCCGGGACCCGGCACCCGGTCGCCCAGCAACGCGAGGCCGGCGCGCATCGACGCCGGGTTGGCGTTGTAGGCATCGTCGATCAGGCGCACCCGGCGGCCGTCCACGATCAGGTCATGCTCGACCCCGCGCCCGGCCACCGGGGTCGCGTCGGCCAGGGCGGGCAGCACCAGGCCGCGCCAGTCCGCCCCGCCGAGGGTACCGGCGTTGGCGGTGGCGGTGGCGTCGGCGTCGGCGCCCACGGTCGCCACCGCCGCCAGCACCGCCAGGCTGTTGACCGCCATGTGCCGGCCCGGCGCGCCCAGGCGGTAGGTGAGGGTCTCCCCGTCGAACGCGGCCCGCACCTGGCCGTCGGGATCGTGGTCCAGCAGGCGCACCATGGCGTCGGGATGCTCGCCGTAGGTCACCACACGGGCGGCGTGCCGGTGCGCCACGGCGACGACGCGCTCGAACGGCGCCATGTCGCGGTTGACGATGGCCACGCCGTCCGGAGTCAGGCCGGTGAAGATCAAGGCCTTGGTGTCCGCGATCTGCTCGATGGAGCGATGGTACTCCATATGCGCGGCGGTGACGTTGGAGAAGATCGCCACCGACGGGCGGGCCAGCCGCGTGCTTGGCCCCATGCGGCCGATCGCCAGTTCCAGAACGGCGTGGTCGACGTCGCCGGGCAGACCGGCCAGGGTGCGCGCCACCCCCGGCGGCAGGTTGGTGTTGTGGCTGGTCTGGACGGTGGGGCCGAGGCGGCTCAGGGCGAACGCCAGCAGGTGGCAGATGGTGGTCTTGCCGGCACTGCCGGTGACGCCGTAGACGCGGCCACGAAAGCAGCCCCGGGCGTAGCGGCCCAGGTCCATCAGCGCCGCATAGGTCTCTGGCACCACGAAGACCGGCCACGGCCCGTCCGGGGCGACGGCGGGCGTCGAGCAGACGAGACCACTGGCGGCCGCCAGCAGCGGCGCCGCCTGCTCCGGGGTCATGCCCAGTTCGCCCTGGCGCGACCGCAGGATCAGCAGATCGCCGGGCTGGAACAGGCCGTGATAGTAGCAGGCCCCCCCCGCCACCCAGCCGTCGGGCGGCGCCCGCCACCAGGTGCCGTCGGTCGCCGCCACCACGTCCTGCGCGGTCCAGATCGGCCCGGCTGCGTCCGGCGCGGTCATGCTGCCGCCTCCTCGCCGGCCGCCATCGGCCACAGCGCGGCCTCGGCGTCGGCCAGCGCCATCACCACCCGGGCGGACCAGTCGGTGCGGACCAGCGCCTGCCCCAGGCCGAACCGGAACCCGCCGACGGCGGCGGCCACGGCGGCGGGCAGCGCGTCCCGGGTCGCCGGCCCGTCCACCTGAAGCTGGAGGCAGAAGCGCGCGCCGAGCCGGGCGGCGCGCCTTCGGGCCTCGGCCTCGGCGTCGGAGCGCGCGACCGTCAGCGCGGCGGCCGCCGTCATCAGCCCATGGCAGCCGGCCACGGTCGGCAGCCCGCCGGGCCGGGTGAACAGCCCGCCCAGCCAGTCCGGGGCGGGACAGCGCGCCGGCGTGACCAGCACCGTGCGCTCGATCCAGTCCTGCACGGTCCGGACCGTCTGCGCGGCCTCGGCGTCAGCGGTGGCCTCGAACACGGCCCCCGCCGCGGCCGCCAGCCAAGGCGCGGCGGAGGTCAGGCCTTCGCGCGCCGCCTCGGGGTGAATGCCGCCGTCGGGCCCGTCCGCGTCCGTGCGGTCCGCCGCCCATGTCTCCCAGGCGTCCCGCAGGCGCGCCACGGCACCCCGCGCCACCGGGCCGAGGGGGCTGTCCGGCTCGCCCGAGCGCACCGCGAGCGCGAACAGCCGTGCCAGCGCCAGGGCCGCGACCGCATCGGCCGTCCCGCTCGTCTCCGCCTCGGCGTCGCCGTCCGCGTCGTCGGCCGCGCGCTCCGGCGGCGCCGCCTCGGGGCGAGCCAGGGCAGCCCCCAGCTCGGCCAGCAGCGGCCGCCAGCCGCCCAGGTGGCCCAGCTCGGCCAGTTCCACCAGCGTCAGCACCAGGAAGGCCAGCGTGCGCCGGCCGGCCTGGGCGCGACGCTCCAGGCCGTGGGCAAGGCCGCGGCCGGCGGCGTCCAGCAGCGCGGCATCGCCCAGGCGCCGGTAGGCCCGCAGCAGCGCCAGCGGCACCGGAACGTGGCGGGCCAGGGCCGGCACCCCCGCGGGCGCGGCCGACGCGTCCGGTCGGTGGAACGGGCGGAACGAGCCGTCGGGGCGCTGGTCCGCGACCAGCCGGCGCGCGCCCAGCGCCAGGGCCCGGCGCAGCGCGGTCCGATCCACGGACTCGACGGACCACAGCGGCTGGCCCCGCACCAGGCGGAGCGGCGCGGCGGCCGGCGCCGGCTCGGTCCAGGCGTCGGCCCGGCGGCGCCACAGCGGCACGTCGTCGGCGGCCCGCCAGGCGGCCTCGAACACCACCTGCGGGCGGGTCCGGGCCACCGCCGCCGAGCGCGCCGGGCGCAGGAAGCGCGCCGGATCGAGCCGACGCAACAGTGCCTCCAGATGCAGGACGGGACTGGTCAGGCCGTCGGCCAGCACCGCCTCGGGCCCGACCGCCACCGTCCCGGCCGCCAGCCCGTCGCGCCCGAGGTCGATGAGCCAGGGCAGCGCCGCCACGTCGCGGTCGGCCAGCAGGCACGGGTCCCGCGCCACGGAGACGCCGAGACGCAGCGATACCGCCGCCGCCGCCAGGCTCTCGGGCAGGGCCAGATCTTCCATCGCCGCCGCCTCGACCCTCAGGGCCGGCCAGTCGCGCCGCAGCGCCGCCACCGCGCCGGCCAGATCGGCGGCGGTGCGCTCGGCCAGGGGGCCGCCCTCGGGGCGCAGCAGGGTGACGGTCACCGCGCCGCCGCCATGGTCGTCGATGTCCGTGTCGCTCGTCGCGGGGTCCGCCAGCAGGGCGCGGGCCCGCGCCACCAGGGCCGCACCGTCCGCGTCCGGCCGCGCCGGGCCGGCGGCGGGGTCGACCAGGCGATGTAACGCCCAGCCGCTGGACAGCGCCAGCGGCGCGAAGCCGGGGGTGTCCAGCCCGTCGCGCAGCCGCACCCGTAGCCGCGACAGATCCGGCTCCAGCCAGGGTGCGACGCGGGGCAGGGTGCGGTCGGTCACGACCAGGGCGACGCCGGCCCGGCGCAGCGCCGCGACGGCCGCGGCCGGCTCCTGGGTGTCCAGCCGGTCCAGGTCGAGCACATGGACGCGCCCGCGCAGGGCGGGAAAGAAGCGGCGCGGGTCGCGACCGCCGCCCCAGGCCACGGCGGCGCCGTCCGGAGCGCCGTCCGGGGCAGCGTCCAGGGCGGCCATCAGGGCGGTCTCGAACCCCGGGTCCCACTGTTCGGTGATGGTCGCGCGCCGCCGCAGCATGGTCCGCCTTCGTCCGGTCCCGAGTACGTTCCGTTCCGGATGTGCCTTTCTGAATGTGCCCTCCTGTATGTGTATGTGCCATGGCTGCCGGGAACACAAGCCGGCGCCGTTTTCCCTCATATGGGGGATGCCGCGGCCGCCGCCGCGCCGTAGCCTCGGACGATAGGTCAGCACCCGTGTGTGCTGCGATGATGGATTCAGTCCACGGCGGAAACCGGGCCCAGGGCCCTCCGCGCCGGGACCTTCGGGGAGACCGATCATGGCCGACACAACGGGCGGGACGCCATCCTCCCAGCAGGTGAGTCAGGCGGCGCAGCCGGACGCGCCCGACAGCGCGGAAACCGCGGCCACGCCAAGCCCCGACGGGCCGGTGCAGGACGAGACCACGCAGGCGCAGGACAGTGCGCCCCCGGCGCCGGTGGCCGCCGACGCGGTGACGCTGTCGCCGCCCCCGCCCGGCGAGACGCTCGAAGAGTTCGTCATTCCCGGCCAGGCCTATGTGATCGACGCGGACCCCGACCGCGTGTCGATCCGTCAGGATGGTGGCGACCTCGTGATCACCGCCGAGGGGGGCGGTGCCATCGTGCTGGCCGACTTCCTGACCTTTGCCGCGCCGGACTCCGGCGCGCTGCCGCCGGTGCTGACGCTGGCGGACGGAACGGTCATCACCCCCGAGATTCTCTCCGCCGACTACGGCGTCGACCTGGGCGACCTGGCCCCGGCCGCGGGTGCGCCGGCGGCCGCGGCGCCGGCCGCGCCGGCTCCGGCCGGCGGTGGCGGTGGCGCCGGATTCGACCTCTATGCGATCGGGGCGATCGGCGATGGGCTGACGCCCCTTGATCTGCTGGGGAACCTCGATCTGGCGTTCGACGTGGTGTTCGACGTCGAGGACGACGGGCTGGTCGACGATGCGGACGCCGCGGCGGCGCCGGCGGCCGGCGTGATCCCGGACGGCGGGGCCGACGCCGACGATGACGCGGATGCGGACGCGGATGCGGACGCCGATGCCGACGCGGATGCCGACGCTGACGCCGACGCCGACGCCGACGCCGATGCTGACGCCGACGCGGATGCGGACGCTGACGCCGATGCGGATGCTGACGCCGATGCCGACGCGGATGCGGACGCTGACGCCGATGCGGATGCTGACGCCGATGCCGACGCGGATGCGGATGCGGACGCCGACGCGGATGCGGACGCCGATGCCGACGCGGACGCTGACGCTGACGCGGATGCTGACGCGGACGCGGACGCGGATG
>NZ_JACIGI010000001.1:0-112119 GCF_014197795.1 Roseospira goensis | reverse complement strand
GCGGATGCCGATGCTGACGCCGATGCGGATGCGGACGCCGATGCCGACGCGGATGCCGACGCTGACGCCGATGCTGACGCCGATGCCGACGCGGACGCGGACGCGGATGCCGATGCTGACGCCGATGCGGATGCGGACGCCGATGCCGACGCGGATGCCGACGCTGACGCCGATGCTGACGCCGATGCCGACGCGGACGCCGACGCTGACGCCGATGCGGATGCCGACGCGGACGCGGATGCCGACGCGGACGCCGATGCCGACGCCGATGCGGATGCCGATGCGGATGCTGACGCGGATGCCGATGCGGACGCCGACGCGGATGCCGACGCCGATGCGGATGCCGACGCGGATGCCGATGCGGATGCGGACGCCGATGCGGATGCGGACGCCGACGCAGACGCCGACGCGGACGCCGATGCCGACGCGGACGCCGATGCCGACGCCGATGCCGACGCGGACGCCGACGCCGATGCGGATGCGGATGCTGACGCGGACGCCGACGCCGACGCGGATGCCGACGCGGACGCCGATGCCGACGCCGACGCGGATGCCGACGCCGACGCGGACGCCGATGCGGATGCTGACGCCGATGCGGACGCGGATGCCGATGCCGACGCCGATGCGGACGCCGACGCGGATGCGGACGCCGATGCCGACGCGGACGCTGACGCGGATGCCGACGCGGACGCCGATGCGGATGCGGATGCGGATGCCGACGCGGATGCCGATGCCGACGCGGACGCCGATGCTGACGCCGACGCCGATGCGGATGCCGATGCGGACGCCGACGCCGACGCGGATGCCGACGCGGATGCGGACGCGGATGCTGACGCGGATGCGGATGCCGACGCCGACGCGGATGCCGACGCGGATGCGGACGCCGATGCGGATGCGGACGCCGATGCGGATGCGGACGCCGATGCGGATGCCGACGCTGACGCGGACGCCGATGCGGACGCGGATGCGGACGCCGATGCGGATGCGGATGCCGACGCGGATGCCGACGCCGACGCCGATGCGGATGCGGACGCGGATGCGGATGCCGACGCTGACGCCGACGCTGACGCTGACGCCGACGCGGATGCGGATGCCGACGCGGATGCCGATGCGGATGCCGATGCGGATGCGGATGCGGACGCCGATGCGGATGCGGACGCCGATGCGGACGCTGACGCTGACGCCGATGCGGACGCCGACGCTGACGCCGATGCCGACGCGGACGCCGATGCGGACGCCGATGCGGATGCGGACGCCGACGCGGATGCGGACGCCGATGCCGACGCTGACGCCGATGCCGACGCTGATGCGGACGCGGACGCCGATGCGGACGCCGATGCCGACGCGGATGCCGACGCCGATGCCGACGCGGATGCTGACGCCGATGCGGACGCCGATGCCGACGCGGATGCCGATGCGGACGCCGATGCCGATGCGGATGCCGATGCGGACGCCGACGCGGATGCGGACGCCGACGCGGATGCGGACGCCGATGCCGACGCGGATGCCGACGCGGATGCGGATGCCGATGCGGACGCCGACGCCGACGCGGATGCGGACGCCGACGCGGATGCTGACGCCGATGCCGACGCGGACGCCGATGCGGATGCCGACGCCGATGCGGATGCTGACGCGGATGCCGACGCCGACGCTGATGCGGATGCCGACGCCGATGCGGATGCGGACGCCGATGCCGACGCGGATGCCGACGCCGATGCGGACGCCGATGCCGACGCGGATGCGGATGCCGACGCCGATGCGGATGCCGACGCCGACGCGGATGCGGATGCCGACGCGGATGCGGACGCAGATGCCGATGCGGACGCTGATGCGGACGCCGATGCGGACGCTGACGCTGACGCTGACGCCGACGCCGATGCGGATGCCGACGCTGACGCCGATGCGGATGCCGACGCCGATGCGGACGCCGATGCGGATGCGGACGCCGACGCCGACGCGGATGCTGATGCGGATGCGGATGCCGACGCGGATGCGGATGCGGACGCTGACGCCGACGCCGATGCGGACGCCGATGCCGACGCGGATGCCGACGCCGACGCCGATGCGGATGCCGACGCTGACGCCGATGCGGATGCCGACGCCGATGCGGACGCCGATGCCGACGCTGACGCCGATGCCGACGCTGATGCGGACGCGGACGCCGATGCCGACGCGGATGCCGACGCCGATGCGGACGCCGATGCGGATGCCGACGCCGACGCCGACGCGGATGCTGACGCGGATGCGGACGCTGACGCGGACGCCGACGCCGATGCCGACGCTGACGCCGATGCCGACGCTGATGCGGACGCCGATGCGGATGCCGACGCTGACGCCGATGCCGACGCGGACGCCGATGCGGATGCGGACGCCGATGCGGATGCGGACGCCGACGCGGATGCCGATGCGGATGCCGATGCCGACGCTGACGCTGACGCCGACGCGGATGCGGATGCCGACGCCGATGCGGATGCCGATGCGGATGCTGACGCGGATGCCGATGCGGATGCGGATGCGGATGCGGACGCCGATGCCGACGCTGACGCGGATGCGGACGCCGACGCGGATGCTGACGCGGATGCCGATGCCGACGCGGACGCTGACGCGGATGCTGACGCGGATGCCGATGCCGACGCTGATGCGGATGCCGACGCCGATGCGGATGCGGATGCCGACTGCGATGCCGACGCGGACGCCGATGCCGACGCTGACGCCGATGCGGATGCCGACGCTGACGCCGATGCGGATGCCGACGCTGACGCCGATGCGGATGCCGACGCCGACGCGGATGCGGACGCCGACGCGGATGCGGATGCCGACGCCGATGCGGATGCGGATGCCGACGCCGACGCGGATGCGGATGCCGACGCCGACGCGGATGCGGATGCCGACTGCGACGCGGACGCGGATGCGGACGCCGACGCCGATGCGGACGCCGACGCCGATGCGGATGCGGATGCCGACTGCGACGCGGACGCGGATGCGGACGCCGACGCCGATGCGGACGCCGACGCCGATGCGGATGCGGATGCCGACGCGGATGCCGATGCGGACGCTGACGCCGACGCTGACGCGGACGCGGATGCCGATGCGGACGCTGACGCCGATGCCGACGCTGACGCGGATGCGGACGCCGATGCCGATGCGGATGCCGACGCGGATGCCGATGCCGACGCCGATGCGGATGCTGACGCGGATGCGGATGCGGATGCCGACTGCGACGCGGACGCGGATGCGGACGCCGACGCGGATGCGGACGCCGACGCCGATGCGGACGCTGATGCGGACGCCGATGCGGACGCTGACGCTGACGCCGATGCGGACGCGGATGCGGACGCCGATGCGGACGCCGATGCCGATGCGGACGCTGACGCCGATGCGGACGCCGATGCCGATGCGGATGCCGACGCGGATGCCGATGCGGATGCGGACGCCGATGCTGACGCCGATGCCGACGCCGACGCCGATAGCGACTCAGATTCCGATAGCGATCATGACAGCGACGGGGACCATGACTCCGACGGTGACCATGACAGCGACGGAGACCACGACTCCGACGGTGACCATGACTCCGACGGCGACCACGACTCCGACGGTGACCATGACAGCGACGGGGACCACGACTCCGACGGGGACCATGACAGCGACGGGGACCACGACTCCGACAGCGACCATGACAGCGACGGGGATCACGACTCCGACGGCGACCATGACTCCGACGGCGATCATGACTCCGACGGCGATCATGACAGCGACGGGGACCACGACTCCGACGGTGACCATGACAGCGACGGGGACCAGGACTCCGACAGCGACCATGACTCCGATGGGGACCATGACTCCGACGGTGACCATGACAGCGACGGGGACCACGACTCCGACGGCGACCATGACTCCGATGGGGACCATGACTCCGACGGCGATCATGACAGCGACGGGGACCACGACTCCGACGGCGACCATGACTCCGATGGGGACCATGACTCCGACGGTGATCATGACAGCGACGGGGACCACGACTCCGACAGCGACCATGACAGCGACGGGGACCACGACTCCGACGGCGACCATGACAGCGACGGGGACCACGACTCCGACGACGACGGCGGGTGCAAGCCGGGCGGCGGCTGGTGGTGGTGGACCCACGGCGGCGAAGGCGGTGCCGAGGACGACGACGACGGCGGCGGTCAGTGGGATGGCGGCTGGTCCGGCAGCGGCGGAGACTCGGACTCCGACGGCGACTCCGACGTTGACGACGGCGGCTGGTGGGGCGTGCGGAGCCTCGAAGCCACCCTCGACGAGTCGATCCAGGTCGGCGGCGCCGCGGACGGCGACGGCGACGCGGACACGGATGCCGACGCGGATGGCGACGCGGATGCCGACGACGAGGCCGATGACGGCGCGACGGCCGACTCGCACCGCCAGGCCGATGACGACGACGGCGGCGCCGACGACGATGGCGACGACGACGGCGACACCGGCGGCGAGCCTGAGGGTGGTCCGGAGCTTGCGGCTTGGGTCGACGCGCCGGCTGGCGACGACGATGCCGATCGCGACGACGACGGCGAAGACGACGACGACGGCGAAGACGACGACGACGTCGATCCGGAGGACGGCCCACAGTCCAAGGCGTCCGATCCGCCGTCCGGCGACGACGACGGCGACGGCGATGACGATGCCAACAACGACACCGGTGAGGCGGACGATGACGGCGGTGATGACGACGCCGAGGACGAGGCCGGACACGCGGACGCCGACGACGACGCCGATGAGGACGACGGCGGCGACGACACCGGTGACGGTGGCGACGACGGTGGCGGCGACGACACCGGTGACGGTGGCGACGACGGTGGCGGCGAAACCGAACTCGGCGTTTCGTTCGAGGAGTTGACGCAGGGCGACGGGCCACAGCCTAACCCGCAGGGTGGGGCTCCCGACCTCGGCGCTCCGGCCGACGCGTCGAACCTGATGGACGACGCACAGGGCGACGGCGGCGAGGACCTGTAGCCGACCGTGGTGCGGTCCGGGTGTCCGGTCCGGGGCAGGGAGTGCGGTTCCCCGGCCCCGGACCATCCGGTCCGCACCGGTTCCATGCCACGGCGGGAACGGGCGCCCTGTCTCCCGGCCCCGCCCATCCCGACGGATCGCAGCCCGACCCGACGCCGGCCTTGACGCCGGCGCCGGGTCGCGGCATGCGGGCCGCCATGTCCATCCTGCCCCCCCGCCTCTCCCTCCCCGTGGAGGCCGTCCTCCCGGACCTGAGCACCGCGCTCGCCCGCGGCCCGAACGCGGTACTGATCGCACCGCCCGGGGCCGGCAAGACGACGCGGGTGCCGCTCGCCCTTCTCGACGCGCCCTGGCTGGGCGGTCAGCGCCTGCTGATGCTGGAGCCGCGCCGCATGGCCGCGCGCGCCGCCGCCCGCTTCATGGCCGCGACCCTGGGCGAGCCGGTGGGCGAGACCGTGGGCTACCGGGTGCGCCTGGACAGCGCCGTTGGCCCGCGCACCCGCATCGAGGTGGTCACCGAGGGCATCCTGACCCGCCGTCTCCAGGATGACCCGGCGCTGGAGGGCGTCGGCGCCGTCCTGTTCGACGAGTTCCACGAACGCGCCCTTCAGGCCGACCTGGGACTCGCCCTGTGCCTCGACGCCCAGGGCGCCTTGCGGCCGGACCTGCGCCTGCTGGTCATGTCGGCCACGCTGGAGGGCGCCGCAGTGGCCCGCCTGCTGGGCGACGCCCCGGTGATCGAGAGTGCCGGCCGCCAGCACCCCGTGACCATCCACCACCACCCCGCCCCGGCGCCGGGCCTGGACGGCCTGGCCCGCGCCGTCGCCGCCCGGGTGCGCGCCGCGCTGGCGGACGAGCCCACCGGCGACGTCTTGGCCTTCCTGCCCGGTGAGCGCGAGATCCGGGCGGTCGCCGCCGCCCTGGAACCGCTCCCCGGGGCGCGGGTGCGGCCGCTCTACGGCGCCCTGCCGGCGGACCGCCAGGACGCTGCCCTGCGCCCCGACCCGGGCGGCGCCCGCCGGGTGGTGCTGGCCACCGCCATCGCCGAAACCAGCCTGACCATCGACGGGGTGCGCATCGTCGTGGACGCCGGCCTGGCCCGGGTGCCGCGTTTCGACCCCGGGCGCGGCCTGACCCGGCTGGACACCGTGCCGGCGTCGCAGGCCTCGGCCGACCAGCGCGCCGGCCGCGCCGGACGCCTGGGACCGGGGGTGTGCCACCGGCTGTGGCCGCAGGCGGCGCACGGCGCCCGGCCGCCGTTCTCCCGGCCGGAACTCCTGGAGGCCGACCTGGCGCCGCTGGTGCTGGAACTGGCCGCCTGGGGAGTCGCCGACCCGGCGGCCCTGGCCTGGCTGGATCCGCCGCCCGCCGGCGCCTGGGCGGCGGCCCGCGACCTGCTGCATGGCCTGGGCGCGCTCGACGCCGCCGGGCGCGTCACGGCCCACGGCCGCGCCCTGGTTCGGCTGCCGCTGCACCCGCGCCTCGCGCACATGGTGGTGACGGGCGTGGACAGGGGTCTGGGCGGGCTGGCTGCTGACATCGCCGCCCTGTTGTCCGAGCGCGACCCGCTGCGGGGCGCGCCCGGGGGACGGGACGCGGACCTGCGCCACCGCCTCGACCTGCTCGCCGGACGCCGGCCGGCCGACCGCACCCAGGCCGGCGCGGTGCCGCGGATCCGTGCGGCCGCGCGCCAGATCCGCCGGCTGGCCGGCGGGCGTGACGGGGCGACGCCGGCGGCCGACACCGACCCCGGCGCCCTGCTCGCCCTGGCCTACCCGGACCGCATCGCCCGGCGCCGGGCCGGACCGCAGGCGGGTCGCTTTCAGTTGTCGGGCGGGCGCGGGGTGACTCTGGACCCCGCCGATCCGCTGGCGGCGGCAGACTGGTTGGCGGTGGCCGACCTGTCCGACCGGCCGGGCGCGGAAGCGCGGGTGCGGCTGGCGGCCCCGCTGGAGGCGGCGGAGGTGATGGCGGGCCGCATCGCCGCCCTGGAGACGGCGGACGAGATCGCCTGGTCGGCGCGAGAGGCGGCGGTGCTGGCGCGGCGGCGCACCCGCCTGGGCGCCCTGTTGCTGACCGAGACCCCGCTGCCCGATCCCGACCCGGCAGCGGTGACGGCCGCGCTGCTGGACGGGGTGCGACAGATGGGCCTTGCCGCCCTGCCGTGGACCCCGGCGGCGGCCCGCTGGTGCGCCCGGGTGCGCTTCCTGGCTCACGTGGACGGGCCGCAGGCGGGCTGGCCCGACCTGTCGGACGCCGCCCTGCTGGCCACGCTGGAGCACTGGCTGGCCCCGTATGTCGCCGGCCTGAACCGGCGCGCCCACCTGGAGCGCCTGGACCTGCGGGCGGCGCTGTCCGCCCTGCTGCCGTGGGAGCGGGCGCGCGACCTGGAGGCGCGGGCGCCCAGCCACCTGACCGTGCCGACCGGCTCGCGTCTGGCGCTGGACTACGACGATCCGGAGGGGCCGGCGCTGGCGGTGCGGGTGCAGGAGCTGTTCGGGCTCGACGTCCACCCCACCCTGGCGAGCGGGCGGGTGCCGGTGGTGCTGCGGCTGCTGTCGCCGGCGCGCCGGCCGGTGCAGATCACCCGCGACCTGCCCGGGTTCTGGCGCGGGGCCTGGGCCGAGGTGCGCAAGGAGATGAAGGGCCGCTACCCCAAGCACCCCTGGCCGGCGGATCCGACCACGGCGCCGCCGACCACCCGCACCAAGGCGGCGGCGCGACGGGACACGGGATAAGGAGGCACCACGCGCCCCCGCAGGAGCGGGGGCGCGAGAGACGATAGGCGGGCGTCCCCGCGGGCGCGAGGGCGCAAGAGCTATCCCTTCTCGGTCCCACGCTCCCGCGTGGGACCGCTCACCTCCCCGGCTACGCCGGCACGCGGGCGCCAAAGTGCCGGGCCAGGCGGGCCACCGCCTCGTCCAGGGCGCTGTCCAGCTTGGCGAAGCAGAAGCGGGCGTAGTGCCGCGGCGCGGCCGCCGGGTCCTGGTAGAAGGCCGAGAACGGCACCGCCGTCACCCCGGCCTCGGTGGTGATGTGGCGGCAGAAGTCTTCGTCGCCCCCGTCGAATCCGACGCCGCGGATGTCAGCGGTCAGAAAGTAGGTGCCGGCACAGTCCATCACGGCGAAGCCCAGCGCCCGCAGTCCGTCCGCCAGCCGGTCGCGGCGCGCCGCCATATCGACGGCCAGGTGTTCCAGCACCGCCGGGTCCTGGCCCAGCCCGAAGGCCACCGCCGTCTGCAGGCAGGTGGGGGTGGTGAAGGTCAGGAACTGGTGGGTCTTGGCGATGGGGGCCAGCAGTGCCGGCGCGGCCACCACATAGCCCACCTTCCAGCTCGTCACCGAGAACGTCTTGCCGGCGGAGCCGATGCGGACACAGCGCTCGCGCATCCCCGGCCGCGTCATCAGCGGCACATGGCGGCGGCCATCGAACACCAGATGCTCGTAAACCTCATCGCAGACCGCATAGGCGTCGTGGCGGATCACGAGGTCGGCGAGGAACGTCAACTCGGAGTCGTCGAACACCTTGGCGGACGGGTTCATGGGGCTGTTGAGCAGCACCAGCTTGGTCCTGTCGGAAAAGGCCGCCGCCAGCGCTTCGCGCGGCAGGGTCCAGTCCGGCGGCTGGATGCGCACCAGTCGCGGGACCCCGCCGGCACGGCGCACGATGGGCAGATAGCTGTCGTACAGCGGTTCGATCAGCACCACCTCGTCGCCGGGCTCGATCAGGCCGAACAGGCAGTCGGCCAGCGCCTCGGTGGCGCCCGACGTGACCATCACCTCGGTCTCGGGGTCCAGGTCGAGGCCGTAGAACTGGCGGTCGTGCTCGGCCACCGCCCGGCGCAGCGCCGGGATGCCCATCATCGGCGGGTACTGGTGCGGTCCGGCCTCGGCGGCCGCGGCGGCGGCGCGCAGCACCGCCGGCGGCTCCAGGCCCTCCGGGAAGCCCTGGCCCAGGTTCACGGCGCCGTGCTCCTGGGCCAGCTTGGACATGACGGTAAAGATGGTGGTGCCGTACGACGACAGGACGCTGTTGGCGGGTTTCACCGGGACCTCGTCCGTTGGCGAGAGGGAGGCGGAAGGGGCGCTCAGGTCGGCGGGAACTCGCCGCCCTGGGTGTGGCGGGTCGTGTCGGCGCCCGAGCGGGCGCCCAGCAACAGGTCCATGTACAGGTCGACGATCTGGCGCGCCAGATCCTCCATCTCCTGGCTGGGCAGGTCGCTCACCCGCGAGGTCCGGGTGGCGGCGGCGCCGGCCGCGCCCTCGGGATCGTGCGCGGCCAGGCGGTCGCGCACCGTCTGGATCTGCGTCCGCACCGCCGGCAACGCCACCTCGTCCAGCGGGATGGACCGCAGGCAGCGGCGGTAGACCACGCACAGGCGGTGGCTCAGGTCGGCATCCAGGGTCGCCAGGATCTCGAGCGCGGCGTACAGGGCGGTGAAGGCGTGGCTGAGCGACATCGGCGACGATCCCCGGGGAGACGAGAGAGGGGCCAGGACGGAGCGGGCGGGCCGGGCGGTCGGCCCGCTTCGTTTGTGCCCAGGAATTAGGCGCGCTGCAAGGGCGTTGGGCAACGCAGCATCGCGCCCGCCGCCGGCGCGAGGCGGAAACCCGGGGGTTTCGGCGGCAGACGGGGCGCTCGCGCAATTGGCACGCGGCGTGATAAGGAACAGACCGATCCCGAAGACACGGGATGGCGCGCGGCGCGACGGCCGCCGGCTGTCGGGCGCGCGATCCTGGGCGAGAAGAGACCGGACTCCATGAAAAAGATCGAGGCCATCATCAAACCCTTCAAGCTGGACGAGGTGAAGGAGGCCCTTCACGACATCGGCCTGCAAGGCATCACCGTCACCGAGGCCAAGGGCTTCGGCCGTCAGAAGGGGCACACCGAGCTGTACCGCGGCGCGGAGTACGTCGTGGACTTCCTGCCCAAGGTGAAGATCGAGGTGGTGCTCGACGACGCCCAGGTCGACCGGGCCGTGGAGGCGATCCAGCAGGCCGCGCAGACCGGACGCATCGGCGACGGCAAGATCTTCATCACGCCGGTGGAGGAGGCCATCCGCATCCGCACCGGCGAACGCGGCGGCGACGCGATCTAGGCGCCAGGAAATGCCGAAGGGGCGCGCCGGGGCGCGCCCGGCGGGACGGCCCCGCGACGGCGCTCCGGCCCCGGGCCGGCGCCACACGGGACCCGGAAAGACAGACAAGACAAGGGAACGAACGGCAATGTCGGACGTCAGCACTATTCTCGAAATGATCAAGGAAAACGACGTCAAGTATGTCGATTTCCGCTTCACCGACCCCAAGGGCAAGTGGCAGCACACCGCCCAGCACGTCTCGACCATCGACGAGGACATGCTGACCGAAGGCATCATGTTCGACGGTTCCTCCATCGCCGGCTGGAAGACCATCAACGAATCCGACATGGTCCTGAAGCCGGACCTGGCCTCGGCGGTCATGGACCCGTTCGCCGCCCAGCCGCTGCTGGTGCTGTTCTGCGACGTCATCGAGCCCTCGACCGGCCAGCCCTACGACCGCGACCCGCGCTCGGTGGCCAAGAAGGGCCTGGCCTACATGCAGTCGGCCGGCATCGGTGACACCGCGTTCTTCGGGCCGGAGGCGGAGTTCTTCGTGTTCGACGACGTCCGCTACGACGTCAGCATGAACCGCATCATGTTCGAGCTGGACTCCGAGGAAGGCCCCTACGTCACCGGCCGCGAACTGCCGGAGGGCAACTTCGGCCACCGCCCGGGCGTCAAGGGCGGCTATTTCCCGGTGCCGCCGGTGGACAGCGGCCAGGACCTGCGCGCCGAGATGGTCACGGTGATGGCCGAGATGGGCCTGCCGATGGAAAAGCACCACCACGAGGTGGCGCCGTCGCAGCATGAGTTGGGCCTCAAGTTCGGCACCCTGATCGAGGCCGCCGACCAGATGCAGATCTACAAGTACGTGGTGCATCAGGTCGCCGCCGCCTACGGCAAGACCGCGACCTTCATGCCGAAGCCGGTGATGGGCGACAACGGCTCCGGCATGCACACCCACCAGTCGATCTGGAAGGACGGCAAGCCGCTGTTCGCCGGCTCCGGCTACGCCGACCTGTCGGACACCGCGCTGTACTACATCGGCGGCATCATCAAGCACGCGCGCGCCATCAACGCCTTCACCAACCCGTCGACCAACAGCTACAAGCGCCTGATCCCGGGCTTCGAGGCGCCGGTGCTGCTGGCCTACTCGGCGCGCAACCGCTCGGCCTCCTGCCGCATCCCGTACGTCGCCAGCCCCAAGGGCAAGCGCGTCGAGGTGCGCTTCCCCGACCCGTCGGCGAACCCCTACCTGGCCTTCACCGCCATGATGATGGCCGGCCTGGACGGCATCGAGAACAAGATCCACCCGGGCGACCCGATGGACAAGAACCTATACGACCTGCCGCCCGAGGAACTGGCCGGCGTGCCGACGGTGTGCGGCAGCCTGCGCGACGCGCTGGAGGCGCTCGACGCCGACCGCGACTTCCTCAAGAAGGGCGACGTCATGACCGACGACATGATCGACGGTTACCTGGAGCTGAAGTGGGAAGAGGTGTACGCCTTCGAGCACACCCCGCACCCGGTCGAGTTCCAGATGTACTATAGCGTGTAATGCCGATCGGCGGTGGACCGGACGCGTCCGGTCCATCGCCTCCGGCAGCGCCGCCGTGATCCTGACCCGTCAGGACTGACAAGGCCGGCCAGACTCACGCCCCCTCGTCGCGCCCCATCTCCGGGCGGGGAAAGGTCGGAATATCGACCCGCTTGCCGCGCGGGATCTCCCGATGCGGATCGTACATCGGCAGCGTGCAGAGCTCGGCGGGGCGGGTGCGATCGTCATGGCACACCACCGCGATGGGCGTGCCCGGACCGGGCCCGGCCTCGTCGAGCCGCACGATCGCCACGCCGCACCCCAGAAACGGCGACCACGCGGACGAGCAGACGCGCCCAGCCGGCGCGCCCTCGGTCTCGAGCGTCAGACCGAGGCGCGCCACGCCCCCCGGGACGCGCAGGCCCCAGGTGCGGGAGCGCGTGTCGGCACATTGCAGCGCGGCCTTTCCGATGAACGCCGGCTTGTCCAGGTCCACCATGGACCCCAGTCCGGCGGCAAACGGGGTCACCGTCTCGTCGAAGTCGGAGCCGGCGTTGAGCAACCCGGCCTCGATCCGGCGCGCGCCGCCCACCGCCACCGGGGTCAGGCCATAGGGCCGACCGGCGTCGAGGATGCGGTCACCCACGGCCGGCGTATCGCCGCCGGGCTCAAGGTAGACCTCCCATCCGAGCTCGTTCGTGAACCCGGTCCGGGTGATGACCACGTCCTGCCCGGCGATCCGAACCCGGGCGGCATCGAAGTAGCGGAACGGGTCGGGATACGGCCCGTCCACCGCGGCCTCCAGGACCCTCAGCGAGTCGGGACCCTGCACCTGACTGACCCAGACACCCGGGTCCACGACCGCGACGTCCAGGCCACGGGCCTGCGCCTTGAGCCAGAGCGTCAGGTCACCATCCGCCTGCCCGTACCAGAACCGATCCTCGGCCAGACGCACGAGGACGCCATCCATGATCATGCCGCCGTCGTCCAGACAGGCGATCTGATAACTGCACCGTCCGACCCGGGTCTTGGCCACGTCGCGGGTAAAGACGAGATCGAGCAGCCGGACCGCATCCGGCCCCCGGACCTCGATCGGCAGTTCCCCGGTGTGACGCAGGATCACGTGACGGCGCAGCCGCCAGTAGGCGTCTTCGGCCGATCCGCTGGTCATGCGGAGCGCGGTCAGCCGCCGATTGTAGACCGTGTATTGGGGATCGTAGGGAAGTTCCTGGTGGACGAGGGGGTGTGCCGCCAGCGTGCGGGCGAACTCGGTCCCGCTGCCTGCCGCGTCGCTCGGAAGCGGCAGGACGGCAAAGGAAACGGTCTGCGGGCCATCCGACATGTGACATTGCCCCCATAAGAGTGGACCCTGGGTGACGCGGCGGGCTCCGGCGTGGCGGCGCCGAACGCGCGATGGCTGCGCTTCCGAGTGTAGTCGTCGGCGCAGGGCGCGACCAGGGCGCGCCCTTTGCCCGTGACGGCGCCTCGTGGGTAGAATGACGCCGTCATGACCGACACCCTCGCCGCCGTGCTGCCCGTGTTCCTCGTCATCCTGCTCGGCTTCGGACTGAAGCGCGGGCGTTGGCTGCCGGACGCGTTCTGGGGGCCGGCGGAGACGCTGACCTACACCGTCACCTTCCCCGCCCTGCTGACCGCCAACCTCGCCAAGGCCGACATGACCGCGGTCGCCTGGGCGCCGCTGATGACGATCCAGGCGGCGGCGGTGCTGCTGGTGGCGGCGGTGACGGTGGCGGCCCGCCGGACACTCGGAGCGCGGTTGGGCGTCGACGGTCCGGCCTTCACCAGCGTCTTTCAAGGCGCGATCCGGCCCAACACCTACATCGGGCTGGCGGTGGCGGCGGCGCTGTTCGGCGACACCGGCGTCACGCTCACCGCGATCGGCGTCGCCGTCGTGGTGCCGCTGGTCAACGTCCTGTCGGTGACCTGCATGGCGCGCTTCGGCGCCGGCCAGTCGGCCAGCCCCTGGGGCGTGGCGCGCGGCATCGTCACCAATCCGCTGATCCTGGCCTGCGCGCTGGGCATCGCCTTGAACGCGACCGGCCTCGGGCTGCCGCCGGTGATCGGGCCGACGCTGGAGATCCTGGGCCGCGCCGCCCTGCCGGTGGCGTTGCTGGCGGTGGGGGCTGGGTTGTCGTTCGCGCATCTGCGACACGCTGGCGCGCCGGTGGCGGTCTCGGGCGTGGCCAAGCTGGCGGTGGTGCCGCTGCTGGTCTGGGCCGGGTGCGCCCTGGCCGGCCTGGACGCGGTCACGACCACGGTCGCCGTGCTGTACGGCGGCCTGCCCTGCTCGGCCTCGTCCTACGTGCTGGCCCGGCGTATGGGCGGGGACGCGCCGCTGGTGGCGGGCATCATCACGACCCAGACCCTGCTGTCGGTCGTCACCCTCACCGTCCTGGTGTGGCTGGTGCCGTAGGGCGGACCGCCGCCTCCCCTTCGCTGCCGGCGGCCGTGGCGCCCGTCGGCACCAGGGCCGGTGACGGCGCGGCGCGCGCCTGTGCCTCCAGCGCCTTGCGGCGGGCGGTCTCGGCCTTGGCCTTGTTGAGGTTGCGGCGGTCGAGCCAGAGCAGGAAGAAGGCCCCGCCAGCCCACATGAACACCTCGATGAAGACGATCGCGGCCGCTTCGCTCATGGCGCGCCCTCCTGATTGGACTGCTTCCAGTTCCAACCATGTCGGGGTCCCGGCCGCAGCGTCAAGAGCGGGCGTCGCCGGACCGCGTCCAGTCGGCCTCGAACACGCAGGCCGGGGCGCCCATCGCCTGGCAGGCCACCTCGCGCACCCGCGTGCGGCGCGCCACCAGAACGCGGAACAGCCGCTCGAAGGTGGCGGCGTAGTAGTCGCACACCGGCGCCTCCGCGTCCGCAACCGCCGCCTGGATGGGGCCGTCGGCGATGACCAGGCGGGTCGGCCGGCCGGCGTGGCCCTCGAAGCGGCCGCCGCCGGCGAAGGTCCAGGCGTGGCGGCCCATGGCCCCGATGAGAACCCGGGCCGCGGGAACCGGCGGCAGCAGCCTGAGGACCGCCTGGGCCGGCTTGGGGATGCGGTGGGCCAGCAGGTAATCGGCCGTCGCGACCCCGGCCGCGCGGCTCACCGCCACCACGGTGTCGTGATCCAGGCGCGCCCGCAACACCCCATGCAGGGCCGTGACGTCGGCGGCCGGCACCATGCTCTCGGGCGGCCGGGCGGCATGGTGGGCCAGGCCGGCGGCGGCGAACAGGGCGGCCGTCTCGACCGGGCCGCGGCGATCGCGCAGGGCGTCGGCAATGCGGGTGATGCTGTTGGGGCCGATGCGGGCGTCCTCGTCCGGCGGGGTTCCCGCGGCGGCGCAGTCGGGGCAGGTGTCGGCATCGGCGGCGCGGTCGCGGAGGTCGCACATCGGGCGGGGATCCTGTGGTTCGGGCACGGCGGGGACGCGGACCGGAGTGATGGCCGGAGGCGGCCGGTCCGTCAAGGGCCGGCGGGCGGCGGGGCGCGCCGCGTCCGCGTCAGGCGGGCTGGGTGAGCGCCGCGCAGCCTTCGAACGCCTGGCGCAGGCCGACCCCGTCCAGGGCGCGCCCGACGGCGACCACGCGCGCCTCGGCCGCGTCCGCCGGGCCGCCGTCGGTCAGACTGGTGCGGCCGTCGGCGACCTCGAACCGCATCCAGCCGTCGCCGCTGCGGGCCACGCCGCGCAGCCGGTCCACCTCGCCGTAGGTCCCGCGTGCGACGTCGTCCAGCACCGCGCGCAGGCCCTCCGGATCCAGGCGTCCGGTCAGGTCCGCGCTCCAGGCGCGCAGGTCGAGCACGATCACCTCGCCGCCGCCATCGGCGGCGCGCGTCCCGGGCTGGGGGCCGCCCCCCGTCGCGGCCCCGGCCGGCACCGGCCCATGATAATGGTGGTGGTGATGATGGTGATGGTGGGTATGGTGGACGCTGCCGGCCGCCCCAACCACCCCCGGCGCCCCGACCGCCCCCGGCGCCGGCGGCTCTCCCGGCGTCGCGCCGTCTCTCGCGGCGGCCGCGCGCTCGCTCGCGGGCGGCGCGGCGGCGCCCTCGGGAACGCCGTGGATGGCAGTGACAATCCGTGCCGACGGGTTCAGCGCCCGCAGGGTATGAGTCACCGTGGCCAGGTCGGCGGCCGCCACCTGATCGGCCTTGTTGATGATGAACACCGGCGGCGGGGCGTCCGCCTTGGGGTCCTCGGCGCGGCCGTGGGTCTGCACCTGGGCCTTCAGGAACTCGGGCAGACGGGCGTAGTCCGCCATGAAGGCCCCGGCGTCGATCACCACCGTCAGCCGCACCGCCTTGATCGAGGGCTTGATGTCGGCGCGGTTCAGGACCCGCATCAGCACGCTGATGTCGGCGATGCCGTTCGGTTCAATCACGATGCGGTCGGGCCGCTCGCTGGCGATCACCTCCTTGAGCTGGTGCGCCAGATCATCGCGCAGCCCCAGGCAAAGCTGGCCGTCCGGCCGCTCGACCCGCGCACCACTGGCGGTCTGGGTCACCGGCACACCGGGCGGCGCCAGGGCCGCACAGTCGTGGGCGAGGGCGACACAGCGCAGGTCCGGCCCGGCGGCGGCCAGCCGACGACGCAGCACGGTGGTCTTGCCCGCGCCCAGGAACCCGGCCACGATCTCGACATCGACCGCCGGGGCCTGCGGGGTGCGCGAGCGCAGCGACCAGTTCCACAGCGCCGCCCCCGGCAGGGGCAGCACCAGGAACCAGTGTTCCAGGATCGCCAGCGCCATCATGGTGGCCACGAAGGTGTACCCGACCACCTCGAACGCGGTCGCCGCCGGGGCCAGGGCGGCCTGCGCCACCAGCACGGTGACGATGGTCGAGATCGTCACCGACACCGGGAACAACAGGTTGATCGGCCGGCTGTTGTTCAGGAAGCTCTTGAGGAACTCCATGTGATCGGGGAGGAACTCCTCGTTCACATTGCGCACGCCCAGGAACACGTTCAGCCGCGCGCTCTCGTGCATCCACCACAGCGTGACGAAGGTCCACAGCCCCACCTGGTTGGGCTCTCCCCAGGTCAGGGCGACGATCACCGCCAGCGTCACGACGATCGAGATCTCGTGGTACAGGCTGGTCTCGAGGGCGTGCCAGAAGTGACGCCAGCCGCGACAGTCCGCGCCGCACGGACGCGCCCGCGGGCCGGTGACGTAGCCCATGTAAAAGCTGATCTCCTGCCAGCCCCAGGCCAGCAGGCCGTAGGTGAAGGCGGCATAGGCGCCCGAGACCGTGGCGTCGCCGGCGTTGGTGTACAGGCCGTACAAGGCCACGCCGAAGATGGCGGTCGCCCCCAGCATGCTCCACTTGAAGGTGCGGGTCGGCAGTCCATCGAGGTAGAGGATCACCCCGGTGCTGAACCACCAGACGAACACGGCGTGGAGGATGGGAAGGGCGTAGTCGGCCAAGGGCTCCGTCTCCGCTGGGGCCGTCGGCGAGCGGCGGACGGCGGGGGCCAGGAGGCGCCGGCGGCGGGGGCGTGCCGCCGGCCTCGGATCACTGGGTGGGCGGCGGGGCCGCGCCGGCCGCCGGGGCCGCATCCGCGACCCGGCGCATCAGCGCGAACATCTGGTCTCGGTTGTCGGCCCCGTAGGCGCGCAGGGCGATGTCCTCGCCGGTGGCGGGATCGCCCAGCGTCAGCCGGCCGCTGTCCCACAGCACGACGCGATACGGCGCGTCGTCGGGCACGCCGGCAACCTGGCGCTGCCGGCCCAGGCTGCGCATCATACCGCGCAGGAACCCGCTCTCGGCTTCGGGGACGACCGCGATCAGACCGCCGTCTGCGGGCCGGCGCACCTCGACGGCGCCGTCCGGCGTCGTGACCAGCCGCATGTCCAGGCTCTCGACCACGGCCCCGTGCGACGCCCCCTCCGGCTCCAGGCCGAGGAAGCGATAGACCGCCACCAGGGACACGGTGATCAGCACCATCGCGAAGATGGCATACAACAGCGGCTTGGGTGGGCTCAGATCGTGGGGATTGCGGGTGTGGCTCACGCACCGGCTCCCTTCCTGGAGGGCTTTACGGGCCAAGGGACATGGTGTTGCGCGCCCGGGACTTTGGCGCCCCGTCGGACCGGTCCGCCCCTCATGGGGCGGCGTCGGCCAGCGGGGCCGCGCCGGCCGGGCGCACGGATGGGGCGGCGGCCGCGTCCTCTGCGGACCTCGAGGCCGCGTCGGGCGCCTCGGGCGCTTCGGCGCCGGTGCGCGCGGCATGGTCGCTGAGCGCCCCGGCCAGGGTGCGGGCCACCGCCTCGGGCACCGGGATGGCGCGCAGCATGGGCTGCGGGCGCACCCACTGCCACGGCCGCACGTGCGGCCACAGCATCAGGCCGGAGACGCTCTGCCCCGGCATCAGGACCAGGGGAATGTTGCCGGTCCCGTCGCGGAAGACGCGAAGCTGGGCCTCCTTGATGACGCGGAACGGCAGGTTCACGGTCATCTGGAAGGCGAGACCGAAGCGCACGATCACCCGCTCACTGGTGATGGTGTAGATGGTGCTGCGCTGGATCCAGAGCGCGACCAGCATCAGCAGCCCGGCGGCGACACCGCCGATGAGAAGGGGCGTGACGACCGCCATCGCCACGGCGCCCGCGGGCGCCCCGTCGTAGGCGGCGGACACCCCGGACCAGATGGCCAGAATGCCGAAATAGGTGCCGATCACCGGCACCAGGAACAGGCGTTTCGACAGGCTCCACCAGCGCGGGCGACCCTGCCACAGAACCCGCTCGCCTTCCGGCGGGCGCTCCGGCAGTCCGGGGATGGGTTCGACGGCGAAATCGTCGTGCACGATACCGACCCTGCATGCGTTCGGATGGGGGGTAAGACGGCTCCTCGCGGGACGGCGGAGGCCCGTCCCGCGAAGATGATGCCGCAATTCCTCAGATCAGACCACCCCGGGGGCCGTGCGCCGGTCCGTTCAGCCAACCGGACCCGCGCGGCCGCCTGGGGTCTACTGGGCGTACAGGAACCCGCCGCCGTAGTAGGCCGTGATCTTCTCCTCTTCGAGCATGGTCACCTGATCCGGCTTCTTGGTGGTCGGGATCTGGGCGAACAGCGTCGACGGGATGGCCGCAACCTCGACCTGGTTGCGGGTCTTGCTGACGTGGGCGTAGTTCACCGGCAGCAGCACCCGCTTCTTGGTCGGGGCCGGCGCCGGGGCCGCCCCCGCCTGGCCGGTGCCGGCGGCCGGGGCCGGCTTTGCCGGGGCCGCGGCGCCCAGCTCGACCTCGTAGTAGCGGACCATGATCTCCGGACGGTCGACCCACAGGTCGGAAACCGTGCCGGCGACCTTGCCGTCCGAGCCGACGACCTTCATGCCGCGCGGATCGGGGCTGGACTTCTCCATCGTGAAGTCCTTGTCGGTGCGCATCGGCACGATCTTCGGGCCGTTGTGCAGATCCAGTTCCGGCCGGTCCGGCCGCTCGGCGTAGGCCGACGGGCCAATGCAGTCCAGCAGCGGGTTCTGACCGGTCGGCTCGTAGGGGGCGCCCGACCACGACGCGACGCGCTTGCCCTTCACCGGGCGGGTGTCGCGCTTGTAGTTCGGGGCCTGGGTTTCGCCACCGTGGAACAGGTTGAAGGTCTTGGCCGGCGGCATCCAGATCCAGCTCAGCTTGTTGACCTTCCCGGTGGTGTCGGCCTCGAGCGGGTAGCCCTCACGCCGATCCTCGCGGCGCAGGTAGAAGATGAGGCCGAAGAAGAAGAACCAGAAGACCCAGATGGCGACCTGGGCCACGTCCATGTAAGAGGTGAGAGCGCCAATAGGCATAGCGGAACCTCCACGGGCAAGTGCACTATCCAGGGAATTCGGCCAGGCCGAACCGCGAGTCGGGCCGCGACCGACTCTCCCTGCGCAGGCGAACGAGTGGACCGATCACGGCCAGGGTCGTGAACAGCAGTCCGATCTCGAGGTGGTACACGACCGTATAACCGACGCTGGTCTCGCGCAGGGCCGGACCCAACAGGCCCTGCTCGGCCAGCGCCGCTACCGTGTCGCGCAGGGCGCCGCCAGCGGCAATGGCGACGCCAGTCGCGGTGGCCTGCACCGCACCCCAGGCCCCCAGCGCCAGACCGCCATGCTCCGAGTCAGCCAAATCCATGGCGGCGGTCAGGGTGCCCACGACGAACAGGCCTCCGCCCAGCCCGATCAGGGTCGCGCCGATGCGGAACAACAGCGCGGACTCCAGGGGCGAGGCGAAGATGACGCACGAGAAGGCGACCAGGCCCACCAGCAGGCCCGCGGCCGCCATCCGGCACGGATCCAGTCCGCGCGACAGCCACCGCGCGGACAGGGCAAAGCCGACCAGGGTGCCCCCGGCCAGCAGGGCGGTCAGCAGCGTCGTCTGCGACACCGACAGCCCCAGCACTTCACCGCCGTAGGGCTCCAGCAGGACGTCCTGCATGGTGAACGCGGCGGTTCCCAGGCCCACCACCACCAGCAGCCGGCTGTAGCGGCCGCCACCGGCGAACGCCTGCCAGGACTCCCGGAACGACGGGCGCTCCCGGTCCGGCGCGGTCAGGGCCTTGTTGCGCGGTTCCTGCTTCCACAGGGCCACGCTGTTCAGGATCATCGTCAGGGCGGCGGCGCCCTGGATGACGCGGATCAGGCGCTCGTTGCTGAAGTCGGCCAGCAGCCACCCGAACAGCAGCGCGCTGATGACCATCCCCAGCAGCAGCATGACGTACAGCAACGCCACCACACGCGGCCGCGACTCGTTCGGCGCCAAATCGTTGGCGAGCGCCAGCCCGGCCGTCTGGGTGGTGTGCAGCCCGGCCCCCACCAGCAGGAAGGCCAGTGCGGCCCCGATCTGGCCGGCGATCGCCGGGTCGGGGCCGCCCTTCGCCAGCAGCATGAGGGCGAACGGCATGAACGACAGGCCCATGAATTGCATGAGCGAGCCGAACCAGATGTAGGGCACGCGGCGCCAGCCCAGCACCGAGCGGTGGGTATCGGACCGGTAGCCGATCAGCACCCGGAAGGGCGCGAACAGCACCGGCAGCGACACCATCACCGCCACCAGCCAGGCCGGCACGCTCATTTCGACGATCATCACCCGGTTCAGGGTGCCGGTCAGCAGCACCATCGCCATGCCGACCGAGATCTGGAACAGCGCCAGGCGCAGCAGGCGGCCCAACGGCAACTGGTCGGACGCCGCGTCGGCGAACGGCAGGTAGCGCGGCGCGATCCGCATCAGCACCTGCGTTGCGGTGGCCAACGGTGCCCCGCCGGTCCGCCCGTCGGCCCGCCCATCGGCCCGTTTGTCCGCCCGTCTGTCGTCGCCTGCGCTCATGTCGCGACCAGCTCCAGGGCCTGGGAGATGTAGAACCCATTGCTCACCCGCTCGGTGCGCGCCGGGGTCCAACCGCTCAGGGCCGGGTCCTTGCGCAGCCGCTTGGTGAAGCGCCGCGTCGGCAACGGCACGATGGCCGGCGAGCGGTCGCCGCGCGGGAACAGCTTGCCGACGGCATGCATGGTCGCCAGCATCGGCGTGCGCGGCGCATACGTGAACACGATCGAGTGGCGCGTGCGCGCCGCCAGCCCGGCCAGCACCCCGACCGCATCGTCGCGTTCGTAGTGAATCACGGAATCCATCGACACGACATGGTCGAAGGTGCCGAGCGCCGGATCCAGCATGTCGCCCACGCGGAAGTCGACCGAGCCCGGCCCCAGGTCCGCCGGCAGACGCTCGCGCGCCAGATCCACCAGCTTGGGCGACAGGTCGATGGCCACCACCTCGGCGCCGCGCCGGGCCACCTCGGTGGCCAGCGCGCCGGTGCCGCAGCCGGCATCCAGCACGCGCCGACCGGTCAGGTCCTCGGGCAGCCAGGACAGCAGAATCCCGCGCATGGTGTCGCGGCCAGCGCGCACGGTGGCGCGGATGCCGCTGACGGGGGCATCGGAGGTCAGGCGCTTCCACGCCTCCACCGCGGTGCGGTCGAAGTAGGTCTCGATCTCCCCGCGGCGATCCTGATACGAAACGGTCGGCATCAGTCGAATCCCAGCAGGTCGAAGATCTCGCGGTCCTTGAGCGAGTGCGCGTCCAGCGCATCCGTCCCGGCGTACAGCGCGGCCGCCAAGCGCAGGTACTCGGTCTGCACCTGTTCCACCTCGGGCGTCGCCTCCATCTCGAACAGGGTGCACTTCTTCAACCGCGACCGCCGCAGGTCGTCGAGCAGCGGCACATGGGCCAGCGTGCGCATGCCGGAGCGGGCGTTGAACTTGTCCACCTGGTCGGTGTCGGCGCTGCGGTTGACGATGCAGCCGCCCACCCGGACCTTGTAGTTCTTCGTCTTCGCCCGGATGGCCGCAATGATGCGGTTCATGGCGAAGATGGAATCGAAATCGTTGGCGGTGACCACCACGGCCCGCTCGGCGTGCTGGAGCGGGGCCGCGAAGCCGCCGCACACCACGTCGCCCAGCACGTCGAACAGCACCACGTCGGTGTCGTCGAGCAGGTGGTGTTCCTTGAGCAGCTTGACCGTCTGCCCCACCACGTAGCCACCGCAGCCGGTGCCGGCGGGCGGGCCGCCGGCCTCGACACACAGCACCCCATTGTAGCCCTCGAACACGAAGTCCTCGGGCCGCAATTCCTCGGTGTGGAAGTCCACCTCCTCCAGCACGTCGATGACCGTCGGCACCAGGCTCTTGGTCAGCGTGAACGTGGAGTCGTGCTTGGGGTCGCACCCGATCTGGAGCACGCGCTTGCCGAGCTTCGAGAACGCCACCGCCAGGTTGGACGAGGTCGTGCTCTTGCCGATGCCGCCCTTGCCGTAGACAGCGAACACCTTCGCGCCCTCGATGTGAAGCGCGGGGTCCATGTGCACCTGCGTGCTGCCCTCGCCGTCCAGGCGACCCGGACTGCCGGATCGCGGAGTCACAGTATCCAGCACGGACTCATCTCCCTTCTAAGCTGGGGACGGCGTCGCTCAGGCCGCGACGCCCTCCGACACACCCTCCAGCCGGTCCTCCAGCTCCTCGCCCGCGTTGCGCAGGGTTTCGAGCACGGACTCGTCAGGGCTCCAGTAGTTGCGCTCGTGCGCCTCCAGCAGGCGGTTCGCCACCCGCGCCGAGGCCATCGGGTTCAGGTCGGCGAGGCGCTTGCGCATCTCCTCGTCGAGCATGAACGTTTCGGTGAGCTGATCATAGACCCAAGGCGCCACCTGACCGGTCGTCGCCGACCAGCCCAGGGTATTGGTGATGGCGGCCTCGATCTGGCGCACGCCTTCGTAGCCGTGCTCCAGCATGCCCTCGTACCACTTCGGGTTCAGCATGCGGGTGCGGGTCTCCAACGCCACCTGCTCGGCCAGGGTCCGCACCTTGCCCTCGCCCATGGTCTGGTCGCCGATGTAGACCGGCACCGCCGACCCGTCGCCCTTGGCCCGCGACACCGCGCGGCTGATGCCGCCCAGGGTGTCGAAGTAGTGATCGACGGTGGTCACACCCAGTTCCATCGACTCGAGGTTCTGATAGGCCAGGTCGACCCCCGACAGGATCTCGCCCAACTGCTCGGCGCGCGGGGTCGGCGTGCCGGCGCGGCCGTAGGCGAAGCACTTGCGCCGGGTGTAGGTCTCGGCCAGCTCGTCCTCCTCGGTCCAGCCGCCGGAGTCGACCAGCATGTTGACGTTGGAGCCGTAGGCGCCGTCGGCGTTGGAGAACACCCGCAGCGCCGCCGTCTCCAGATCGCAGCCGTGCGCGGCCATGTAGGCCAGCACGTGCTTGCGGATGAAGTTCTGCTCCACCGGCTCGTCTTCGGCGGCGGCGGCCAGGTAGGCGGCCTCGGCCAGCAGCCGGGTCTGCAACGGCAGCAGGTCGCGGAAGATGCCGGACAGCGTCATGATGACGTCGACGCGCGGCCGCCCCAGCTCCGCCAGCGGGATCAGCTCGGCCCCGGCCAGGCGGCCGTAGCCGTCGAAGCGCGGCCGCGCCCCCATCAGTGCCAGGGCCTGGCCGATGGGGCCGCCCTCGGTCTTCAGGTTGTCGGTGCCCCACAGCACGATGGCGATGGTTTCGGGGTACGGATTGCCCTCCGCCACGTGCCGGTCCAGCACCATCCGGGCCTGCAGGGCGCCGTCCTTGACCGCGAACGGGCTCGGCAGCCGGAACGGGTCGAAGCCGTGCAGGTTGCGCCCGGTCGGCAGCACCGCCGGCGTGCGCAGCAGGTCACCGCCCGGCGCCGGCCGCACGAAGCCGCCGTCGAGGGCGTGCAGCAGCGCCGGAATCTCCGCATCCGTGGTCAGCAGGCCGTCGATCCGGGCCAACTCCTCGAACAGCGCCATGTCCAGGCCGGCCTCGGCCGCGGCCTCCTCGTCCACGATCCCGGCGGCGTAGCGCGCCCGGGTCAGCGCGGCCTTGGGGTCGCCGGTCTCCAGCAGGGTCTCGACCACCACGCGGTCCAGGGTCACCTCGCGCGTCGCCTCGGCCAGCGCCACCAGCAGGTCGACCCGCTCCTCCATCGAGGGGCCGCGCCCGATGACGTGCAGGCCGTGCGGGATCAGGGTCTCCTCCAGCTCCAGCAGGGCGACCCGCAGCTCCTCCATGCGGTCGTCGAGGGCCTTCGGCTCCAGGCTGTCCTGCCAGGCCGGCTCGGCCTCCGCCAGTTCCAGTTCCGCGGCCTGGGCCTGGATCAGCGGGATCAGGCGGGCCCGCTCGGCGGCGTCGTCCGGCGGCAGGGCGCGCCAGCGCTCGACCGAACTCTTCAGCTCCGACAGGCCCTTGTACAGCCCGGCCTGGGACACCGGCGGGGTCATGTAGCTGATCAGGGTGGCGGCCGAGCGGCGCTTGGCGATGGCCCCCTCGGAGGGGTTGTTGGCGGCATAAAGATAGTAGTTCGGCAGGTCGCCGATCAGCCGCTCGGGCCAGCACTTGCCCGACAGGCCGGTCTGCTTGCCCGGCATGAACTCCAAGGCACCGTGGGTGCCGAAGTGCACCACCGCGTGGGCGCCGAAGCTGGCGCTGATCCAGCGGTAGAAGGCCGTGAAGGCGTGCGTCGGGGTGAAGCCCTTCTCGAACAGCAGCCGCATGGGGTCGCCCTCGTAGCCGAAGGCGGGCTGCACCGCGATCACCACGTTGCCGAGCTGGATGCCCAGCACGTGGATGGACTGGCCGTCGCTCTGCTGCCGGCCCGGGGCCGGCCCCCACTGGGCCTCAATCTCGCTCAGCCAGCGTTGACCCTTGACGTGGTCGTCGACGGAAATGCGGGTCAGGACGTTGGCCTGGGCGCCATACTGGGCGGCGTTGCCGGTCAGCAGGCGGTCGCGCAGGTCCTCGACGCTGTCCGGCACCTCGACGGTGTAGCCGGCGGCCGCCATGGCCTTCAGGGTGTTGAACAGCGACTCGAACACCGACAGGTAGGCCGCGGTGCCGACCGCGCCGCTGTTGGGCGGGAAGTTGAAGACCACCAGGGCCACCCGGCGCTCGGCCCGCTCGGCGCGGCGCAGGGCGATGGTGCGGTGAACCCGGGCGGCCAGGGCCTCGACACGCTCCGGCTCGGGGAACATGTCGCGGGCCGCCTCGCCCTCGGCGTCGTCGGTGCGGCCGCCGAACAGCAACGGGGCGGTGGCGCCGTCCAGCTCGGGGATCGCGATCATCATGGTCGATTCGACCGGCAGCAGTCCGCGGTCGGACGTCCGCCACTGGTCGAGGGACTGGAACTCCACCGCATGCGCGGTCATGTACGGCAGGTCGAGGCGCGCCAGCAGGTCCTCGGCGGCGCGGGCGTCGTTGTAGGCCGGACCGCCGACCAGCGAGAAGCCGGTCAGGGACAGCAGGGTGTCGATGACCGGGCGCTCGCCCTTGACGAAATAGGTGTCGATCGCCGGGCGCGCGTCCAGGCCGCTGGAAAAGGCCGGGATGACGCGCAGGCCGCGCGCCTCCAGGGCGCCGATGACCGCGTCGTAGTGCGCCGTGTTGCCGGCCAGGATGTAGGAGCGCATCACCAGCACACCGACGGTGCCGCGGATGGCGCCGTCCGGCATCGGAAGCTGCGCCGGATCCTCGCCGATGCGGCCGGGCATGCGGGGATGGTAGAGGCCGACCTCGGGGTATTCCGCCGGCGCCTCGGGCTGGGTCTGGCCGCGTAACACCCGGCGCTCGCCGTCGGCGTAGCGGTCGACCAGGAAGCGGACCATGTTCTCCACGTTGGTCTCGGAGCCGGCGAGCCAGTACTGGAGCGTCATGAAATAAGCGCGCAGGTCCTGGGCCTTGCCCGGGATGAAGCGCAGGATCTGCGGGATGCGGCGCAGCATCGCCATCTGGCCGGCGCCGGAGTCGGCGGCCTTGTCGTCCTTCTTCTTCATGCTGCCGCGCAGCTTCTTCAGCAGCGCCATGACGCCGCCCTGCTTGGCGTCCATGCGCAGCGGGCCGAGCTTGGTCAGCTTCACCACCTCGCCGGCGCACATGGCGCCGATCATGGCGTCGCAGGACTCCCGGCGCGCCTGCAACGCCGGCAGCACGGCCTGGATATGGTCCTCCATGAACAGCATCGTGACGATGATGATGTCGCCGCGCTCGATGTCGTGCAGGCAGCGGCCGAGGGCGTCGTCGTCGTCGCCCCACTCGGAGGCGGCATGCAGGGTCAGGGTCAGCCCGGGCAGATCCTCGCGCAACGTGCGCGCGGCCCGCTCCGTGGCCCCCGACAAATGACCGTCCAGGGTCACGATCACGACCCGGATGGGCGTGTCCTCACCGGCTGTAGTATGTTTTGGCATCGTACAAGGTCTCGATGGTGATCGTGGAGACACCCCGTTCGGCGGCGAACCGCTCCGTATTGCGGCGGGCCTTGCCCCGAACGAAGAACGGGATCTTGTGCAACTCGCGTTCGGCCTCGGCGGTCCAGACCGGGCCCGCTGACGCGGACGGAGACGGGGAGGAGGAGGACGCAGGGACGGCGGGATCGCCAGCGGGGGCGGCACCGGCGGCCACCTCGGCGCCGGCCCGCTGGGCGGGGGATGGATCGGAGGGCGGGACGGCCGCCGCCGCCGGACGGCCGGAGGACGCCGACGCCAGATGGGAGGGACCGGCCTCGGCGTGGAACTCGAAGTCCTCCCGGAACATGCCCAGGAGGTGTTCCTCCAGGCCCATCATCAGCGGATGGACCCAGGTATCGAACAGCACGTTGGCGCCCTCCACCCCCATCTGCGGGGCGTAGCGGGCCGGGAAGTCCTGCACGTGTACGGGCGCCGAGATGACGGCGCAGGGCACACCCAGGCGCTTGGCGATGTGGCGCTCCATCTGCGTGCCGAGCACCAGGTCGGGGTGCAGCGCGGCGATGGTGGCCTCCACCTCCAGGTAATCGTCGGTGATGAGCGGCTCGACGCCGTAGTGCTTGGCCGCGGCGCGCACGTCGCGGGCGAACTCGCGGGCGTAGGTGCCCAGGCCCACCACCTCGAAGCCCATTTCCTCGGCCGCCACCCGGGCGGCCGCGAGGGCATGGGTGGCGTCGCCGAAGATGAACACGCGCTTGCCGGTCAGGTAGGTGCTGTCCACCGAGCGCGAGTACCACGGCAGCCGCGGCGCCAGCCGGGTCAGCACGGGCGCCGGGTCGACCCCGGCCAGGCCCGCCACCTCGGTCACGAAGTCGCGGGTGGCGCCAACCCCGATGGGAACGGTCTTGGTCGCGGGCTGGCCGAACGTCTTCTCCAGCCAGCGCGCCGTGGTCTCGGCGAACTCCGGATACAGCACCACGTTGAAGTCGGCCTCGCCCAGCCGCGCCAGATCGGCCGGGGTGGCGCCCAGCGGGGCGGTCACGGTGACGGTCACGCCGAGGTCGGCCAGCAGGCGGGTGACCTCCTGCACGTCGTCGCGGTGGCGGAAGCCGAGCGCGGTCGGCCCCAAGATGTTACAGGTGGGCGCGGCCCCGGCGGCGCGCGGCGGGCGCGCGGTCCCGGGCGGCGGCGCGTGCGGGCCGGCCAGGGCGCGCGCGATCCGGTAGAACGTCTCGGCCGCGCCCCAGCTCTCCTTGCGCTGGTAGGACGGCAGCTCCAGCGGCACCACCGGCACCGGCAGGCCCAGGGTCTCGGCCAGGCCGCCGGGATCGTCCTGGATCAGTTCGGCGGTGCAGGAGGCACCGACCATCAGGGCGTCCGGCCGGAAGCGGTCGTAGGCATCGTGCACCGCGTCCTTGAACAGGGCGGCGGTGTCGCGCCCCAGGTCGCGCGCCTGGAAGGTCGTGTAGCTGACCGCCGGCCGGGCCGGACGGCGCTCGATCATGGTGAACAGCAGGTCGGCGTAGGTGTCGCCCTGCGGCGCATGCAGGACGTAATGCACACCCTCCATGGCGGTGGCGACGCGCATGGCGCCCACGTGCGGCGGACCCTCGTATGTCCACACCGTCAGCCGCATGGCGCTACACCCTCAGCAGGCCGGCGCGCCGCAGCGGCCGGGCGAACAGGTCGGCCAGATCGCCGGCCTGTTCATAGCCCTGGATGGGCGTGAAGACCAGCTCGATGGCCCACTTGGTGGTCAGGCCCTCGGCCTCCAGCGGATTGGCGAGGCCCAGGCCGCAGACGGTCAGGTCCGGCCGGGCGTCCCGGCAGCGGTCGAGCTGATTGTCCAAGTGCTGGCCCTCGACCAGTCGCGTGTCGGGCGGCAGCAGCGCCAGCTCCGGCGCCATCAGGCCGCGGTGCAGGTACGGCGTCGCCACCTCGACCGGCACCATGCCCAGCTCGCGGGCCAGAAAGCGCGCCAGCGGCGGTTCGAGCTGCGAGTCGGGGAAGAAGAAGATGCGCTTGCCGGCGAGGGCCGCGCGCTGCGGCTCCAGCGCGGCGCGGGCGCGGGCGCGGGCGGCGGCGGTGACCTGCTCGAACCGCTCGGCCGGCACGCCGAAGGCGTCGGCGGCGGCCTTCAGCCACAGTGTGGTGCCCTCCTCGCCCAACGGGAACGGCGCCGCCAGCCGGGTGGCGCCGCGCCGCTCCAGCAGGCGCGCGGTCTCGGCCAGGAACGGCTGGGCCAGCAGCAGGCGGGTGTTCGGCCCCACCGCCGGCAGATCGCCGGCGTGGCGCGGCGGCACGAAGCGCACCCGCTCCAGCCCGAAGGCCGCGAACAGCCGGGCCATCTGGTCCTCGACCACGTCGGCCAGGGTGCCCAGCACCAGCAGCTCGGGCGCCGCGGCGTCGCCCGCGGCCGGCATCTCGGGGACCAGTGCGGCCAGGGCGGCGTCCTCGCCCTCGGTGAAGGTGGTGTCGAGTCCGCTGCCGGAGTAGCTCAGCACCCGGGTGCGGCCCGCGTAGGCCTGCGACAGCCGCACCGCGGCGCGGCTCAGGTCGAGCTTGATGACCTCGGACGGGCAGGAGCCGACCAGGAACAGCAGCTTGATGTCCGGGCGCCGCTCCAGCAGGCGGGCGACCTCGCGGTCCAGTTCGTCGTTGGCGTCGGCGAGCCCGGCCAGGTCGCGCTCCTCCAGGATGGCGGTCGCGAACCGGGGCTCGGCAAAGATCATGACGCCGGCCGCGGACTGCATCAGATGGGCGCAGGTGCGCGAGCCGACGATGAGGAAGAAGGCGTCCTGAATCTTGCGATGCAGCCAGATGATGCCGGTGAGGCCACAGAACACCTCGTTCTGCCCGCGCTCCCGAACGACGGGGAGCGCCGCGCCGTCGGCGGCGCCATCCGGCGCCGGGCAGGCAGGGTTGGCAAGGGCGGCGCGAGAGGTCATTGGGCGGCGCCCGCCGGAGTGGCGGCGCGATCGTCCTCGGCGCCGGCGGCCTCGGCCTGAAGCCGCGCCGCGCGCAGCTTGAGGACGAACTGGCCGGCATTGATGACGTAGGCGGCATAGGCCGCCAGGGCCAGGACCATCAGCCCCTGGGCGCCCAGCAGGTCGCCGAACAGCGCCACCAGATAGGCGGTGTGCAGGGCCAGGACCAGCATGCTGAACACGTCTTCCCAGTAGAAGGCCGGCGCGAACAGATAGCGGCCGAAGACCTCCTTCTCCCAGATCGCCCCGGTGATCATGATCACGTAGAGCACCAGCGTCTTGACCACGACCGAGGCGGTGGCCAGGGCATAGCCCTCGCCGGTCAGCAGGTAGTCCACCACCAGGTAGAGGCTGACCAGGAACACGGCGAACTGGGTCGGTGCCAGGATGCCCTGAACGATGGTCCAGGGCGACTCGTCGCGGCGGCGGCGCTCGGCCGGGGTGTACAGCGGCCGCGACGGACCGCGCCCCCCCGACGCGACCGAAGCATCAACCGAGGCATCAGACGTAGTGTGCGCGTGCGCGTGCGCCTGGGCTTGGGACACGGCCCCGCGCGCCGCCCCGCCGGACGACGGCGCCCCCGCATTGGGCGCGACCCGGTGCAGCCGTGCGGTGTTGGGCACGGTCAGGCCGGCGTGGGCCGACCACGGGCAGTGGTCCACGGTCGCGATCATGCGGTCGATGTTGAAGTTGAGCATCGGTCTGCCAACCCTCCTGTGAGTGCCACGCGCGCAGACCGGCGGTCGAACGATGGGCCGCGGCCGGCGACGGGCGCCGTCAGACGTGTTGCGAGGGGGGTGGGGTCCGAAACGCTGACCCTGCGCGGCCGTGCCCAGTCCTCCCACCGGTTCCGACCATCCCCGCCTGTCCTCTCCATCCTCGCTGACTCTATGGGGATGGGGGGAACGTGTCAACCAAACAAGACGTCAATTGCTATTGACAAAGGCGGCGGCCTGCGATGAGGTAGACGGGCTTCCGGGGTCCGATCCGGTTGCGTCCAGACCCGTTTCTTGATGAACTACCCGGCGTCCGGTTCGAAGGCCGATCCAACGTCCAGACAAAGGGGAACGACACCGATTGACAAGCGCGTCGCGCACGTGCACGGGGTCGTCATCGCCCGCCCAATAACCGGATGCGGCGTAAGGGTATCATCGAGGGAGGGGCTGCGCCATGGCTGGTTCAAGGCGCGTTGATGTGGACCCGGGTGTCTGGCAGCCGTCGGAAACACCCGGGACGGGATGGCCGAGGGTGCGGTCTCGCACCGATGGTACCTGGGGGATCAGGCAGCCCGACTCGACCGTCTCCGCTGCGATGCAGGAGGCCCACCGCGGATGGGGACCGCGGCAGACGGGGGAGCCCGAAACGGGCGAAGCCGATCTGCAACGGCAGCGGCGGGCGCCGATAGCTCGGGAGGGCAAAGCCTTGGCGAGCGTGATCGAGGGGGACGTGATCCCGCGGCTGGTCCTGGCCCACCGACGGGCTGCGGTCGCCGCGGGCGGTGTCGTCGCCGCCGGCCGGCCGCATGGCCAGCGCGACCCGCGATGCGACCTGGACGGCCGCTCCGGGGCGCTGGGTGGGAATGCCGGCGGGCCAGGGGGCGGACCGGTGAACAGACCGGGGGACGGGATGACGGCCTTCGAGGCCGCGCGGCCCGATGCCGACGTCGAGACCTTCGCCCATCTCATCCTCAGCAACGACATGGACCGGGCCGTCGCCTTGCTGGACGACCGGCGGGCGCGCGGGGCCACGTTCGAGGGGTTATGCGCCTCCGTGCTGGGTCCGACCGCGCGCTTGTTGGAGGCCTATTGGAGTGGGGACGCCTGCGACTTCACCGACCTGACGGTGGGGCTGGGCCGCCTGCAGCGCCTGTTGCACGACCTCGACCACGAGGTGGCACCGGAGCGCGCGCTGTGCGACCTGAACCATCGCGTGTTGGTGTCGGCGGTGCCGGGCGAGCAGCACACCTTCGGGGTGTCCATGCTGTCCGCCCTGTTCCAGCGCGCCGGGTGGCACGTCACCGACGCGCTGGTGGTCGAGTCGTTCGAGGATCTCGTCGCGCAGGTGCGCGACGATCCCTTCCCCCTCATCGGGCTGTGGGTCGGCGGTCCTTGCCGCCTGCCCGGTGTGGCCACGGGCATCGACGCCCTGCGCCGCGCCTCGGCCCACCCGGAAGCCCGGATTCTGGTCGCGGGGCCGCCCTGTGCGGCGCCCGCGTCGGATGGCGCGGCGCTCGGCGCCGACGCATTGGCCGAAACCGCTCCGGAGGCGGTCGCGCGGGCGGAGTGCCTGCTCGGCCGACCGGTGGAGCCCAACTGAGCGGGCGGGTCCTGGTCGAGGGCCCGCTAGGGCGAGGGGAGTTGTGCAGCAGTTCAGCGCACCCAGAACCTCCTTGGGGGACCTCGACGCCGACCAGGCCGCCCGCGTCATCTGCGCGGCGGCCGATATCGCGTTGGTCCTGGATGCGCATGGCGTGGTGCGCGACGTGGCCGTGGCCAAGGCCGACCTGGGCCTGGGCGGCGCGGGCGCGTGGCTCGGTCGCCCCTGGGCGGAGACCGTCACCGACGACAGCCGGCCCAAGATCCAGGCCCTGATGCACGACGCCCTGGCCGACATCCCCACCGGATGGCGCCAGGTCAGCTACCCCGGCCCCGAGGGCGCGGCCGACATCCCGGTGCTGTACGCCGCCGTCAAGGTCGGCGCCGGCGGCCGCGTGGTGGCGGTCGGCCGGGACCTGCGCTCGGTCGCCAGCATGCAGCAACGCCTGCTGCTGGCGCAGCAGACGGTGGAGCGCGACTACGCCCGGCTGCGCCACCTGGAGACCCGCTACCGCCTGCTGTTCAAGCTGTCGTCCGAGGCGGTGCTGTTCATCGACTCGGCCTCGCGCAAGATCGTCGAGGCCAACCCGGCCGCCACCGCCCTGTTCGGCGACGCCGGCAAGTCCCTGGTCGGCCGCGTCTTCCCCCACGGCCTCGAAACCGAGGACGCCGACGCGCTGGAGACCCAGCTCGCCAGCGTGCGCGCCATCGGCCGCGCCGAGGACGTCACCGCCCGGCTGGGACCGGCCCGGCGCGAGGTGATGGTCTCCGCCGCCCTGTTCCGGTTCGAACGCAACGTCCAGTTCCTGGTGCGGCTGTCGCCGCACGGCGCCGACGCCGACGGCACCCTGGTGACGCATACCCGCGCCCGCCTGCTGGAGGTGGTGGACAACGTCCCCGACGGCGTCGTCGTCACCGACATGGACGGCACCATCCTGTCCGCCAACACCGCCTTCCTGGACTTCGTGCAGGTGGCCACCGAGGCCCAGGTGCGCGGCCGCCCGCTGGGCCGGTTCATCGGCCGGCCCGGCGTCGACATGACGCCGCTGATCGCCAACCTGCGCGAGTTGGAGACGGTGCGCCAGTTCACCACCGTCATCCACGGCGACGTCGGCGGCAGCACGACGGTCGAGATCTCCGCGGTCGCCGTGCCGCATGCCGATCGGCCCTGCCTGGGCTTCATCCTGCGCGCCGTCGGCGAACGCGACGAGGGCGAGGGCTCGGGCGTGACCGCGGTCACCGCGCCGCGTTCGGTGGAGCAGCTCACCGAACTGGTGGGCCGCGTCTCGCTCAAGGAGATCATCCGCGAGACCAACGACATGATCGAGAAGCTGTGCATTCAGGCCGCCCTGGAACTGACCGGGGACAACCGCGCCTCGGCCGCCGAGATGCTCGGCCTGAGCCGCCAGAGCCTCTACGTCAAGCTGCGCCGCTACAACCTCGGCGACCTGTCCTCGGCCGGCACGTCATGACCGCCGGCCACCCCGTCAGGCCCTCTGGCCGACCCTCTGGCCGACCGGCCGCCGATACCCCTATGGCGGATGTGTCAGTTCCAATTGACGCATCCGACGCTCGCGCCTACTGTCCGCCCATGCAGACCAAATCTCCGGGCTTCCAGCCGGCCGCCCTCCTGGAGGTGATGCACCCCGTCACCTGGTTCGCCCCGATGTGGGCGTTCGCCTGCGGCATCGTCTCGTCGGGCCAGCCGGTGCTGTCCCACTGGCTCGTCATCCTGGGCGGCATCGTGCTCGCCGGGCCGCTGGTGTGCGGCACCAGTCAGGTGGTCAACGACTGGTTCGACCGCCACGTGGACGCCATCAACGAGCCCGACCGGCCGATCCCGTCGGGCCGCATCCCCGGCCGCTGGGGCTTGTACATCGCCCTCATCATGACCGGCCTCTCGCTGGCCCTGGCCTGGGCACTGGGCATCTGGGTGTTCTGGGCCGCGGTGTTCGGGCTGGCGCTGGCCTGGGCCTACTCCATGCCGCCGTTCCGGCTCAAGCTCAACGGATGGTGGGGCAACGGCGCGGTCGGCCTGTGCTACGAGAGCCTGCCCTGGTTCACCGGCGCGGCCGTCATGGTCACCGCCCTGCCGGACGGGGCGATCATCGCCCTCGCGCTGCTGTACGGCGCCGGCGCCCACGGCATCATGACCCTGAACGACTTCAAGGCCATCGAGGGCGACACCCAGATGGGCGTGCGCACCCTGCCGGTGCAACTCGGCGCCGATGGCGCCGCCCGGCTGGCCTGTTGGGTCATGGCGGTGCCGCAGGTCGTGGTTATCGCCCTGCTGCTGCTGTGGGGCCATCCCTGGTACGCGCTCGCGGTGGTCGGCCTGCTGGTGGTGCAGGGCCTGCTCATGATCCGCTTCCTGCGCGACCCGGTGCGGCATGCGCGCTGGTACAGCGGCCTCGGCGTCCCCTTCTACGTGTCGGGCATGATGATCAGTGCCTTCGCCTTGCGCGCGGACGCACTGCTGGCAGGAGCGCCATGACGAGGACGGAGTCGCACCTGGGCTGGCTGTCGATTGTCCGCCTGGGTCTGGTGCAGGCGTCGCTGGGCGCCATGGTCATCCTGACCACCTCGACCTTCAACCGGGTGATGGTGGTGGAACTGGCGCTGGCCGCCATGGTGCCCGGCGCCCTGGTCATGCTGCGCGAGGTGTTGCAGTTCCTGCGGCCGCGCTGGGGCCACGGCTCCGACGTGGGCGGGCGGCGCACCCCCTGGATCGTCGGCGGCATGGCGCTGCTGGCGCTCGGCGTGTTCGGCGCCGGCGTGTCCACGGCGTGGATGAGCACCAGCGTCTCCGCCGGCCTGACCGGGGCCGTGCTCTCCTATGTCGTCATCGGCATCGGCGTCGGCGCCGCCGGCACCAACCTGCTGGCGCTGCTGGCCAAGCAGGTCGCCCCCGCCCGGCGCGCCCCGGCTGCGACCATCGTGTGGCTGATGATGTTCGTCGGCTTCATCATCACCTCGGCGGTCGCCGGCGCCCTGCTCGACACCGCGCCCGCCGCCGGGGCTGCCGATGCGGCCGCCGGCGCGTACGACCCAGAGCGCCTCATCCTGGTGACCGGCGGTGTGTGCGCGGTGGCCTTCCTGGTGACCGTGCTGGCCCTGTACGGCGTCGAGCGCCGGCCCGGCGCGGCCCCCCAGGCCGCCGTCGCGGGCGCCTCGGCCGGCGGCGGCGATCCGGGCCCGAAGCCGCGCTTCCTCGACACCCTGGTCGCGGTCTGGCGCGAGGACGAAGCGCGACGCTTCGCCATCTTTGTGTTCGTGTCCATGTTCGCCTACAACATGCAGGACCTGATCCTGGAGCCGTTCGCCGGCGCCGCCTTCGGGTTCACGGTGGGCGAGTCCACCAGCCTGACCAGCCAGCAGCACAGCGGCGCCCTGGTCGGCATGCTGGTGGTCGGCATCCTGGCCAGCCGCATCGGCGGCGGCCGCCCGGCCGCGCTCAAGCTGTGGACCGTCGCCGGCTGCATCGCCTCCGCGTTCACCCTGGCCGGGCTGGCGCTGTCGGGCCAGTTCATCGAGGTCTGGCCGCTGCGCCTGAACGTCATCCTGATGGGGGTGGCCACCGGCGCCTTCACGGTCGCCGCCATCAGTTCGATGATGGGCCTGGCCGGTGCCGGCACCCGGAACCGCGAGGGCATCCGCATGGGCGTGTGGGGCGCGGCCCAGGCCGTCGCCTTCGCCGCGGGCGGCTTTTTCGGCACCCTGGCGGCGGACGCCTCGCATCTGGTCCTGGACGCCAAGGCCGACGCCTATGGCCTGGTGTTCGCCGTCGAGGCCGTGCTGTTCCTGGTCGCCGCCGGCCTGGCCGCGCGCATCGGTGGCGTGGCGGCGGTGCGCGGATCCGCCGACCCCGAGACCGCGCCCGCCGAGCGGGGCGCCCCCGTGCTGGCGGCCACGGCGGAGCAACAGTTGGGAACGCGTTAGAGCCGGCCGCACGCCATCGGCGCGCGGTCGAGCAAGTGGGAGCGGGCCGCCCGCCGCTGGGAGGGGCCCGCGCCTGTCCGGTCAACACGAACGGGGGAGACGGTCTTGGTGGAACCCATGGACACGGTGGATGTGGTCGTCGTCGGCGGCGGGCCCGCCGGGGCCACCGCGGCGACGGACCTGGCCCGCAAGGGTCGCTCGGTGGTGCTGCTCGACCGCGAGAACCGCATCAAGCCCTGCGGCGGCGCCATCCCGCCGCGCGCCATGCGGGACTTCGCCATCCCGGAGTCCCGGCTGGTCTGCAAGGTGCGCGGCGCGCGCATCGTCTCGCCGACCGCCCGCATGGTCGACATGCCGATCCTGAGCGGCTACGTGGGCATGGTCGACCGCAAGTCGTTCGACCCCTGGCTGCGCGAGCGCGCCGCCGAGGCCGGCGCCGAGCGCCGCATCGGCACCGTGCAGCGCATCGAGCGCGACCCCGACGGCACCGCGGTCGTGGTCTACAAGCCCCAGGGCGCGGCCAACGACGCCGAGCCGGTGCGCCTGCGCGCCCGCGCCATCATCGGCGCCGACGGCGCCCGCTCCATCGTCGCCAAGACCCAGGTGCCCGGCGGCGAGGACCGCCCGGTCGTGCTGGCCTACCACGAGATCGTGCGCGCCCCCGAGCCCGGCACCGTGCCCGGTTACGACCCCGAACGCTGCGACGTCTGGTATGACGGCACCATCTCGCCCGACTTCTACGGCTGGGTGTTCCCGCACGGCGACACCGTCAGCATCGGCATGGGCACCGAGAAGAAGGGCGTCGACCTGCGCGCCGCCACCGCCGAGCTGCGCCGCCGCTGCGGCCTGGCCCAGGCCGAGACGCTGCGCTACGAGGGCGCCCCGATCCCGCTCAAACCCCTGAAGAAGTGGGACAACGGCAAGGACATCGTGCTGGCCGGCGACGCCGCCGGGGTGGTCGCCCCGGCCTCCGGCGAAGGCATCTACTACGCCATGTGCGGCGGCCGGCTGGCCGGCGAGGCGGTCGACGCCATGCTGCGCACCGGCAAGGCCGCGCATCTGGCCGACGCCCGCAAGCGGTTCATGAAGGAGCACGGCCGGGTGTTCTGGATCCTCGGCCTGCTGCAGGACTTCTGGTACAAGAACGACAAGCGCCGCGAGCGCTTCGTCTCCATGTGCGAGGACCCCGACGTCCAGCGGCTGACGTGGGAGGCGTACATGAACAAGGCTCTGGTCCGGTCGAGCCCGCTGGCGCACGTGCGCATCTTCCTCAAGGACATGGCGCATCTGCTCGGACTGGTGAAGGCAACATGACGGATACCGCCGAAGACGTCCGGCCCCGCCCGGGGCCGCTCTGGAAACCTATCGCCGTCGCCGCCCTGATCGTCGCCGTCGTCGGCGGGGTGGGTGATCAGTTCACGGTCCTGGGACCGTGGTATCAGTCGCTCGACCAGCCGGCCTTCAAGCCGCCCGACTGGGCCTTTCCCATCGGCTGGAGCGTGATCTACCTGTTCACGGCGGCCTCGGGCGTGCTGGCCTGGCAGCGCGGACCGACGCGCGCGGCCAAGGGCTGGCTGCTGACCGTGCACCTGATCAGCGCCGCCATCAACATCGGGTGGAGCTACCTGTTCTTCGTGTTGCAGCGGCCGGACTGGTCGCTGATCGAGAACGTGGTCCTGTGGGCCTCGGTGGCGTGGCTGATCGTGGTCACGCGTCGGTGCGACCGCCTGGCGGCGTGGCTGCTGCTGCCCTACATCGCCTGGGTGACCTTCGCGCTGACCCTGAATGCGGCCGTGGTGTGGATGAACGCGCCCTTCCCCGGCGTCGCGAGCCCGGCCTGAGCCGGCGCGACCGATGACGGACCTGCTGGCCGATCTGTACACCTCCGGCCGGGTCGCCGACCTGCTGGTGGCCCTGATCGCGCTCGAAGCCCTCGGGCTGGCGTGGCTGCATCGCCGCGCCGGCCGGCCCGGTCTGCCCTGGGGCCTCCTCGTCAACCTGGCCACCGGCGCCGCGCTGGTCCTGGCCCTGGGCGCGGCGCTGCGCGGCGCCGCCTGGCCGGTGATCGGGGGGTGGCTGGTGGCGGCCCTGGTCGGCCACGGCGTCGACGTGGCGCTACGCTGGCGCGCCGGCCGCCCCCGGCCCGGGCCGGGCGCGAGACCCGCCGGTAAGGCCGTAAGGCCGTCTGGTACGTAAGGCCGTCTGGTAAGGCATGACCGCCGCGCGGGTGACCGCGCGGCGGTCCAAGCCGGCCGTTCCCCAGAACCGCAGCCCTCAGAACCGCAGCCCTCAGAACCGCAGCGTGCCGCCCAGCGAGACGATGTCGATGCCGTTCTCGTACTCGCCCACCAGCCGGCCCTGGCTGGTCGTCTCGTCGATGCTGGACTCGTTGACGAAGATGTGGGTGTACCCGACGTCGACGGTCAGCCAATCCTCGAAATTGTACGACACGCCGCCGGCCAGCCAATAGCGGTCCTCGCCCGGGATGCGGGCGGTGCGGTGCTCGTCCGGAATCGGCGACATGTCGTAGGCCACGCCGGCGCGGAAGGTCCAGTGCTCGTTGGGCCGCCACAGGGCGCCGATGGACGCGAACACCGTATCGTGCCAGTTCTCGACGGTGCGGCTGTCGGCGCCGACCTCGGCGTCCACCGCCAGCTCGTCGAACAGCGACCAGTTGGTCCACGCCACCTCGCCCATGATCGCCCATTCGGGCGAGACCTCGTGATAGGCGCCGACGCTGAGCGTATCCGGGGTGGTCAGTTCGGCCTCGGCGTCGCTGTCCACCAGCCCGCCGCGCGCCGCCAGGACCGGATGGACGTTCGCATACTCGCTCTTGCCGTCGAAGGTGTGATGCACCCGAGAGCGGTAGTTGATGCCGATGCGGGTGGTGTCGTTGAACTCGTAGAGGGCGGCGACATTGAAGCCGAAGCCCAGATCCTGACCGGTCAGCTTCTGGAGACCATCGTGCGGCAGCAGGCCCAGGTTATTGATCGCCGTCGTCAACCGCACCGACGTGTACTGAAACACCGGGCCCGCGGCCACCGACAGGCCGTCGGTGATGCGGTAGGCCAGGCTCGGCATCAGGCTGATCGACTCCAGGTAGGAGTCCAGCGCCTGGTACCGGCCCACCCAGCCGGCGTCGTACTCGGTGCTGAGCCCGAACGGCACATTGATGGCGAGCCCGAGCCGCAGGTCGTCGGTCAGTTCGGTGACGCCGTAGACCGAGGGGATGAAGGCGTCGACGGCCGCATCGCCGCCGCTGCCGCCCGCGATCGGGGTCCCGAAGGCCGAGGTGGCGCCGCCGCTGAAGCGGGCCGACGGCATGATGTATGCGCCGCTGGCCCCGACGTGGGTCCCCGACAGCCGCGTCATGCCGGCCGGGTTGAAGAAGGCCGTGCTCGGGTCGTAGGCCTTCGCCGAGGCACCAGCGTAGGCGTTGCCCAGCCCCTCCGCGCCCTGCTCCTTGAGCTGGAAGCCCGACGCGACGGCCGGCCCGGCCGCGACGCCGGCCATCAGGGTCACCGCGAGCCCGGCCGCGCCGGCCCGGCACTGACGGATGGTCATCGTGTTTCCCCCCTTTGTTCTGGTCCGCCCCGTCCCGGTGCGCCGGCCCGGCGGCGCCCGACGAAGCGTCAACGTAGCCTGACATCGTGTCCGGGGCAGTGTGTCTCATTTCCGACATGTTTCAAGCGTGCTTGACACCGCTGGCACCCCATGGACCCCGCGCCGGGACCTTTCCGAGCGCCGCGCCGATGCAAAACCCCTTCAGGAAAAACAACTTTCGGCGCCTGTTGCAGCGTCGCCACGCGCGCGCGCGAAACGCAGCCCGGCCGCACCGGGACGGGCCGGAGGCCCCCAGGCGCGACCCCGGCCGCCCCGCGACCGGCGGGCGGGCGCCCCGGTAACCCACTGTTTTAAATGACCTTTTTGTGCGGCAGGGGCGCGACCCGGGGTTCGGTCGGGGCCGGCCGGGGCGAAGGCCCCGGCTGCGGGCGCCGTTGCGCGCGATCGCCGGTCCGGGTATCACCATACACGGGTCAGGCGTCCGGGCGTTCGGTGCGCCGGCACGCCCCGACCCGCGCGCCGCGCGCGACCGGCCGCGGCGACGCGCCATGGCAGCGGCGGCCATGACCCATGGCCGGAACCGCGACGGGGTCTGAAACCGGTTTCCGAAACCGGGGCCGGAAACGGGGGCCGGAAACGGGGGCCGGAAACGGGGGCCCGAAACGGGGGCTCGCCTGGACCGGCGCCGACGCGTACGATGGGTGGGCCGGCCGCGCCGTGGTCGATCGCCTCGATCGCCTCGGTTCGGATGGGGGCGGGTCCGGCGGGGGTGGCATGGTCCGCCGGGATGCGGGATGGGGCGCGCTCCGCGGTCGGGCGGCCACCGAAGGACAGACAGGCGGACGATCAGACGAGAAACCAAGCGACGGGCTCCGGACCCGGGGACCCGACCGGAACAAGGGGCGGCAGGCGAAGCATGACGACCAAGGCGACACCGACTCTCCCGCGCATGTTCGGCCGGGGCGCGGCCCGGACCGTGAGGGGCGCCGTGGCCGGCACCGTGGCGGTCACCGTGGCAGGCCTGGCCCTGACCGGCTGCGCCGCGCTCAGCACGGTGGACACCGATCCGGCCCCGCCGTCCGCCGGCGCCCGCACCACCACCGCCCCGGCGATCGCGCCGCCCTCGGCCGGCAACGGGGCACAACTCGCCGCTCTGGCGCAGTCCGCCCCCGATATCGACGATCCCGACTCCGTGGACGATACCCTGGTCGCCGATCCGCTGGAGGACTGGAATCGCTTCGTGTTCGATCTGAACAGCCTGATCTACATGTTCATCCAGCCCGTGATTGCGCCCTACGGGGTGCTGCCCGACGAGCGCAAGGAGAACGTCGACAACTTCCTGCACAACCTGTCGACACCGGTCATCCTGCTCAACGATCTGCTCCAGGGCGAAACGGACCGGGCCTGGGTCACCACCCAGCGCTTCGCCATCAACTCCACCGCCGGCGGCCTCGGGTTCTGGGACGCGGCGGAGGACATGGGCCTGCCCAAGCACGACGAGGACTTCGGCCAGACCCTCGGGGTCTGGGGCGTGGGCGACGGACCGTACATCGTCTTCCCGCTGTTCGGTCCGGGCAACCCACGCGACGGCATCGGCCGCGCCGTGGACATGGTCACTGACCCGCTGTTCTGGCTCGCCGGTCCCAGCGGGGAGGCCGCGGTCAACGCCCGCACCTACGCCTCGGTCTCCAGCCAGGTGGGCGGGAACGTGAACCGCATGGAGGAGCTGCGCGAAACCTCTATCGACTTCTACGCCGCGGTGCGCAGCCTCTACATCCAGTCCCGCCGCGCCGCGATCGCCAACGACGAGGGCAACCCCGCCGCCTCCGCCCCGTCCCTGTCCGAGACCGGACCGAAGGCCGACACCGTGTCCCCGCCGACGCTGGAGGCGGCCGCCCGGCCGGCCGCGGCGCCCACCCCGATGACCGAAGCCGGCGCCGCGCCCGGCGCCGGCCCCTAGGGCGGATTGCACGGCATTGGCCCCACTCCTGGAGTCCAATGCCGTGCGAGACTCCGCCCCAACCATGTGATTTTGATCTGGGGCAGAGTCTCATAATCAATCACAACCACGCTGTGAGTCAGATTGATCACGATCTGCCCTACCCGACCTCGCGCATAGGGGCCGGCGCCCAATCGCCGTCGGCCCGCCGGGCCACGTCCTCGGCCGCCCGCTCGTCGTCGGTGATGTAGTCGCGGGTGACCGGCAGCGCCCCCAGGGAGCGGGCAAGCTGGGCCTGGAACACCACCTGACGGTCGAACCGGAACACCGCCTCGCAGCCGGCCAGGTAGAACTCCCACATCCGATAGAACCGCGCGTCGTACAGGTCGTTGATGACGTGATCGCGCTGCGCCTGGAAGCGGTCGCGCCAGTGCCGCAGGGTCTCGGCATAGTGCAGGCGCAGCACCTCCAGGTCGGTCAGGATCCAGTCCGCGTGTTCCACGGCCTCGGTCAACTCCGACAGCGCCGGGGTGTAACCGCCGGGGAAGATGTACTTGCGCAGCCAGGCGTTGGTGCCGCCGGGCGCCTCGGCGCGGCCGATGGTGTGCAGCAGGAACACGCCATCCGGATTCAACAACGCGCGGGTCTTGCGGAAGAACTCGACGTAGTGGTTGACGCCCACGTGCTCGAACATGCCGACCGAGACGATGCGGTCGAAGGTCTCCGGCACCTGGCGATAGTCCTGAAGGCGGAACTCCACCAGGTCCTCCAGCCCGGCCTCGGCCGCGCGCTGGCGGGCCACCCGAAGCTGCTCCTGCGACAGCGTCACGCCGACCACCCGCACGCCGTGCTCGCGCGCGAGGTGCAGCGCAAGCCCCCCCCAGCCGCATCCGATGTCCAGCACGCGCAGGCCCGGGGAGAGCCGCAGCTTGGCCGCGATGTGGCGCTTCTTGGCGAGTTGCGCCACCTCCAGGTCCGTCACCCCGGGTGGCCAGTAGGCACACGAGTACTGCATGTCGTCGTCGAGAAACAGGCGGTAGAGCGCCTCGGACAGGTCGTAGTGGTGGGCGACGTTCTTATGGGCGCGCCCGACCGGATTGTGCTGATGCAGCCACCGCAAACCCCAGTTCACGAACCAGTGCAGGCGGAAGAACGTCGCCCCCCGGCTGTGCCGGTGCATGTTGGCCACCATCAGGGCCAGCATGTCGTAGAGCGTCCCCTCCTCGATGGTGAGGGTCCCGTCCATGTAGGCTTCGCCGACCGCCAGTTCCGGCCCGGCCAGGAAGCGGCGCCCGAAGGTCGGGTCGGAGATGCGAATCGTGACGGGGTCGGGCGCCGGCCCGGTGCCGGTCTCGGCGAAGGGGGCCCCGCCAAAGACGCGGCGACGCCCGGCGTGGTCGATCAGCGTCAGCGATCCGTCACGCAGGGCCTGTTGGAGAATCATCCGCAGGATCATGTCCGCCTCGCCTGCCTGATGCCGGCCAGGTGGGACGGTCTCGCGCTGCCGTGCGCCTCCGGACTCGCGCACAGCCCCCTCGAACCGCCGCACGTCCTGACCGATCGTTGCCGTCTGCATCGCCGACGCCGCCTCGCATCGCCCGCGATCCGTTCCGTCGGCAATTCAATTCAGCATAGGCAGTTTGCGGGCGCGCATCAATAAAGGCGGCACGCCCATTAGCCGCAGCGCGGCAAACCGTCCTGCTCCCCCTCAGGTCCCGTCAGGCCGCGTCAGGCGGGCGGCTCATCGCCGGCCTCGCTCGCCGGATTGGCCGCTCCCAGCGTCTTGGTCAGGTCGAACACCCGGCGGCGGACCTGCGGGTCCGCGATGCGGTAATAGGCCCGCACCAGTTCCAGGGTTTCCCGTTTCGTCAGGGGATCGGACACGGCCGGCACCTCGGCGTCGAGCGCGGCCCCGGCGATGTTGCGCGGACTGAGGTTGGAGACGTCCTCGTCCATGTCCTCGAAGAAATAGCTCATGGGCACGTCGAGGACGCGGCTGAGGTCCCACAACCGGCTGGCCCCGATCCTGTTGGCGCCGCGTTCGTACTTCTGTACCTGCTGAAAGGTCAGCCCGATCGCCTCGCCCAGACGCTCCTGACTCAGACCGAGTAATGTCCGCCGCAGCCGCACGCGGCCGCCGACGTGGACGTCCACGGGGTTGGGTTTTCCGGACGCGGTCCGTCCACGGTTGGAGCGTCGGGGCTGCGGGGCCGACCTGTCCGCCATGGGCATTGCCTTGATGATGGGCGCCTTGAGGGGGAGGCTGAACCGGTGCGCGTAGCGGGCGCCCACTCGTTCAGAAAATACGCGCGCTGCGTTGTGACGACTCTAGGGCCGGCTCGGCAGTCGGTCAACAAAAAACCTATACGTTTATACAAGATGGACCCCTGATGACCCTCACTACTGCGGGCGGTCTCGAGAAAAAGAGGCCGCTCTCGTCTCGCGACGCCCGCGCCAGTGCTGTACGGCGAGCAGCAGGAACACGGCGAGACCTGCACCGACCGCGCCGGTATTCCCCGTCTGCGCGAAGATCGTCGGCGGCAACGCCACCGGCAGCGCGCCGTCCAGCACCCCGCGGGTGCCCAGGTCGAGCCGCCCCGTGACCCGGCCGAGGGGGTCGACGATCCCCGAAATGCCGGTGTTGGCGACCCGCACCAGCGGCAGCCCCTCCTCCACCGCGCGCAGCCGGGCGGTGGCGAAGTGCTGGAACGGTCCGGGGCTCAACCCGTACCAGCCGTCGTTGGTCAGGTTGACCATCCAGGCCGGCCGGTCGGCGGCGTCGACCACCGCCCCCGGGAAAATCACCTCGTAGCAGATCAGCGGCGAGACCGGCGGCAGCGCCGGCAGCCGCAGCGTCCGCGGCCCCTCGCCGAACGAGAAATCCACCCGCCCCGGCGTGATCTTCTGGATCGGCAGGATGTCCCCGAACGGCACGTATTCGCCGAACGGCACCAGGTGCGCCTTGTCGTAGAGCCCGGCCAGCGACCCGTCGGGACGGATGGCATAGAGGCTGTTCCAGACCTGGAACGGCGTCTCGCCGGGCGCGGTGATGCGCGGGGCACCGGTGATCAGCACACCCCCGGTGGGGGCGGCGTCGGCCACCAGGACACGGCGCCCCAGATCGGCGTTGAGCGGGAAGGCCGAGGCGGTCTCCGGCCAGATCACGGCGGTCAGGCCGTCGAATCCCGCCGCCTCGCGGGTCAGCGCCACATGGTCCATCAGGTTCACGTGACGCAGGTCCGGGTTGATCTTCTCGGCCTGACTCAGGTTGGGCTGGACCAGGCGCAGCCGCACCCCCTCGACCACCCCGACGTCGACGGTGGCCAGCCGCCACGCCCCCCAGCCCGCCGGCACCGCCAGGGCCAGAGCGGCCAGGACCAGCACCGCCGTCTTCACCCGGCCGCCCCCCGGATCGGCCAGCACCGCCGGCGCCGTCAGGGCGTAGACGGTGAGACCGCCCAGGCCCAGGGCGCCGACCACGCTGGCGCTTTGCAGCATCGCGGGCCAGGGCATCCAGACGGTGGCGGCCATGTTCCACGGAAAGCCGGTGGCCACCCACATGCGCAGCCATTCGGCCAGCAGCCAGGCGACGGCCAGCGCCAGCACCCGCCCCGGCCGTCCGGGCCGCCAGATCAGGCCCGCCAGCCAGGTCGCGGCCCCGGTGAACAGGGCCAGCACACCGCCCAGCCCCAACACCGCGAAGGGAATCATCCAGCCGAAGGCGGCGGCGTCCACCAGCAACGCGTTGGCGATCCAGTGGATGCCGACGGCGAAATGGCCCAGGCCGAACCACCAGCCCACCGCGAAGCTGCCGCGGTGGCGCCGGACCACCCCGTCCAGGAGCCACACCAGGCCGACCAGCGCCACCAGCAGCAGCGGCACGGCATGGACCGGCGGCAGCGCGAAGGCCGCCAGCATGCCCAGGCCCAAAGCGACGCCGTGGCGCCGCGCCCCGCGCAGGCCGGCGACCGCCGCCGCGATCCGGCCGGGGGCGGCCGCCGCCCGCGCGGCGACGGTCACGGGGCGCCGGTCCCGGTGCCGGTCACCGCCTCGGTCGGCAGGTTGCGCAACCGCAACCTTTTGATGCGCCGCGGGTCGGCCTCCATGATCTCGAACTCCATGCCGCTGTCGTGCACGATCAGCTCGCCGCGCCCGGGCACCCGCCCGGCCAGGCGGAACACCAGCCCGGCCAGGGTGTCCGTCTCCTCGCGCTCGGCGTCGGACAGAAAGGCCCCGAAGCGGCCCTCGAAGTCCTCCAGGTCGAGCCGGGCGTCGGCGACCACCGATCCGTCGTCGTGCACGACCAGTTCGGGTTCGGTCTGGACGTCGTGCTCGTCCTCGATCTCGCCGACGATCTGTTCCACCAGGTCCTCGATGGTCACCAGGCCGTCGATGCCGCCGTACTCGTCCACCACCAGCGCCATATGGGTCCGCTTCAGGCGCATCTCCAGCAGCAGGTCGAGCACCCGCATCGACGGCGAGACGAACAGCACCGCCCGCGCCAGCGCCGCCAGATCGGCGCGTTCGCCGCGGTGCAGGTACGGGATCAGGTCCTTGATGTGGACCATGCCGATGATGGTATCGAGGGTCTCGCGGAACACCGGCATGCGCGAATGGCCCTTCTCGGCCATCAGCGCCGCGATTTCGGCCAGGGTCGCGTCCTCGCCCAGGGCCACGATGTCGGGCCGCGGCACCATCACGTCCTCGGCGGTCATGTCGCGCTGATGCAGGACGTTGGTGATGAGCAGCCGTTCGTGGGCGTCGATGGGCAGTTCGGCCTCGTCGCGCTCCTCGATGATCTCTTCCAGCGTGTCGCGCACCGAGCCCTCGCCGTTGGTGCGGCCGCGGAACAGCGCCCGCAGCCAGTCGCCAAGCGACTCGGCGCCGCCGTCGCCGGGCAGCGGCGGGGCCTCGGTGTGCGGATGGGGCTCGGACCGATCGGGCGGTGCGGCGCGATCGGGTCGGTCGGGCGCCGGGTCGTCCGCGTCGGGACCGCGTGCGGCCCCACCCCCGGAGGCGGGGGGGACGCCCGGCCGGCTACTCTGCGTCGGGTCCGTCATCGTCTCCAGTCCCAGGGTCCCGCATGGCCGGGCGTGCGGCCCGCCCCTCGCCCGCGCCATCGGCATCGGCATCGGCATCGGACTCGGCGTAGGGATCCGCGATCCCGAGCCCGGCCAGAATGCGGGTCTCGAGGCCTTCCATGACCGCCGCCTCGGCGTCGTCCTGGTGGTCGTGGCCGAGCAGGTGTAGCACGCCATGCACCACCAGGTGGCTGAGGTGGTCGGCCAGGGTCTTGCCCGCGCGGGCGGCCTCATCCCGCGTGGTCTCCAGGGCGACGACCACGTCGCCCAGCGTTTCCGGCTCGTCGTCGTCGTCGCGGTCGCCGCCCCAGGTCTCGGCGGGCGGCGCCAGCACGCGGCCCGCCGCGTCCTCCAGGGCGGCGAAGGCGAGCACGTTGGTCGGCGCGTCCCGCCCCCGGAAGTCGCGGTTGAGCGCCTGCACCGCGGCGTCGTCCTCCAGCGCCACACACAGCGCCAGCGGCACCCCGGCGGCGGCCAGCGGCGCCAGCGGCGAGTCCGGCAACGCCGCCGCCACCGCGGCCCGGGCTGCGCGCGTGCTCAGGGCCACCGGGCCGCGCACCGCCTTGCGCCAGGCCGGCGCCTCGACCACCACGTCGACCGTCACGTCGACCGTCACATCAAGGTCGGCCGCGGCCGACACGGGGGGGACGCTCATCGCCGCGTCTCCCGCCCGGTCTGGGCCGGGCTCGGGGCCGACTCCGCCGCCGCCGGGGTCTTGGAGGCGCGCTGGCGGTCGCGCGCCTCGTAGGCGCGCACGATGCGGGTGACCAGGTCGTGGCGCACCACGTCGCGGTGGGTGAAGTGGCACACCGCCACCCCCTCCATGCCCTCCAGGGTCTCCAGGGCGTCACGCAGCCCGGAGCGCGCGCCCAGCGGCAGGTCGATCTGCGTCATGTCGCCGGTCACCACCATGCGCGAGTGCTCGCCCATGCGGGTCAGGAACATCTTCATCTGGGTCGGCGTCGTGTTCTGGGCTTCGTCCAGGATGATGCAGGCGTTGGCCAGCGTGCGCCCGCGCATGAAGGCCAGCGGCGCGACCTCGATCTCGGCCGCCTCCAGGCGGCGCATGACCTCGTCGCCGGGCAGCATCTCATAGAGCGCGTCGTACATCGGCCGCAGGTAGGGGTCCACCTTCTCGCGCAGATCCCCGGGCAGGAAGCCCAGGCGCTCGCCCGCCTCCACCGCCGGGCGCGACAGGATCAGGCGATCGACCACGCCGGTCATCTTCAGCATCACCGCGTGGGCGATGGCGAGGTAGGTCTTGCCGGTGCCCGCCGGCCCGAGACCGAACACCAGCTCGTTGCGCGCCAGGGCGTTCAGATAGCGCGCCTGACCGGGCGAGCGCGCCTCGATGACGCGCTTGCGGGTGCGCAGCACCGGCGCCGGACCGGACAGGGCGTCCGGCTCCAGGCCCATGCGCACGGCGGCGTCGACGTCGGCCTTGCTGACGTCCTGACCGGCGCGGGCGCGCGCATAGAGCGCGTCCAGCGCCCGCGCTGCCACCGCCACGCCGTCGGCCGTGCCCACCAGCGTCACCTCGTTGCCGCGCGTCGGCAGCGACACCCCGAGCCGGCCTTCCAGATGCTCCATGTTCTCGCTGCCGGGCCCGAACACGACCTGAAGGGCGCCGTTGTCCGCGTAGGTGCGGACCTCCTGCACGGTATCCTCGGTCACGCGGGGACCCTCTGCGGACCCTGGGGAGCGCCCCCCGGGCACGCCACCAGGCGGCCCGCCAGGCTGTTGGGCTGACCGGCGTCGATGACCACCCGCCGCACCGTCCCCAGCATCTCGGCCGGGGCGCTGACGTGCACCGGCTGCATGAACGGGCTGCGGCCGACGAGCTGGCCCGGCTTCTTGCCGGTGCGGTCCAGCAGCACGTCCATCTCCAGGCCGACGCAGGCCCGGTTGAACGCCACCTGCTGGGCGTTCAGCAGCGCCTGGAGGCGGGCCAGCCGCTCGGCCTTGACGTCCTCCGCCACCTGCCCGGGCAGGCCCGCCGCGGGCGTCCCCGGCCGGACGCTGTACTTGAAGGAATAGGCCTGGATGAACCCGATCTCGTCCACCAGGGCCAGGGTGTCGGCGAAATCGGCCTCGGTCTCGCCCGGAAAGCCGACGATGAAATCGGACGACAGCGCAAGATCCGGCCGCGCCGCCCGCAGCCGCTCGACGATGCGGCGGTAGGCGGCGGCGTCGTGGCCGCGGTTCATGGCCTTCAGGATGCGGTCCGAGCCCGCCTGCACCGGCAGATGCAGGAACGGCATCAGCGCCGGCACCTCGGCGTGGGCGGCGATCAGATCGTCGTCCACGTCGCGCGGGTGGCTGGTGGTGTAGCGGATGCGGTCCAGGCCGTCGATCTCCGCCAGCGCCCGGATCAGCCGGCCCAGTCCCCAGGGGGACCCGTCCGGACCCTCGCCGTGATAGGCGTTGACGGTCTGGCCCAGCAGGGTGATCTCGACCGTCCCCGCCGCCACCAGGGCGCGCGCCTCGGCCAGGATGTCCGTCACCGGGCGTGAGTACTCGGCCCCGCGCGTGTAGGGCACGACGCAGAAGGTGCAGAACTTGTCGCAACCCTCCTGCACCGACAGGAAGGCGGCCGGCCCACGCACCCCCGGGGCCGGCAGGTGGTCGAACTTGGGATCGGCCGGGAAATCGGTGTCGAGCTGGGCTTCGCCGGCGCGGGCCAGGCGGGCCACCATCTCGGGCAGCCGGTGGTAGGCCTGCGGCCCCAGCACCAGGTCGACGAATGGCGCCCGGGCCAGGATCTCGGCGCCCTCCGCCTGGGCCACGCAGCCGGCCACGCCGAGCACGGTGCGGCCCTCGCCGCGGGCCTCGCGGGCGGCGCGGATCCGGCGCAGCCGGCCCAGCTCCGAGAACACCTTCTCGGCGGCCTTCTCGCGGATGTGGCAGGTGTTGAGCAGGACCATGTCGGCCTCGGCCGGATCGTCGGTCGGACCGTACCCGAGCGGCGCCAGGACGTCCGCCATGCGGGCGGAATCGTAGACGTTCATCTGGCAGCCGTAGGTCTTGATAAAGAGCTTCTTCGTCGCCAAGGCGAATCGTTCGCGCGGTCGCAACCGCGTCCTCAGTCGTGTCCGGGATGCCCGGGCGTCGGCGCGACCGCCGCACGCTCCGCCGGGCGCGCGGGCATCCCGTTTTGCATCCCCAATCGACGTCAACGTGAGCGGGGGGGCGGGTGTTGTCAAGCCGCGGTTCGGTGACGCGCGGCGCCCGCGTCACCCCGGCGGGGCCGCCAGCGGCCGCCGGGCCAGCACCGCGAAGCGCACCATCAGCACCGCCATGGATACCACACTGGCCAGCGCGATGGCCTGGAACACGCCGGACACGCCCTGACCCAGCGGCAGCGCCAGCAGCGCCGCCACCGGGACCATCACCACCCAGTAGCTGAGCACGTGCAGCCCGGTCGGCGTCCAGGTATCGCCGCAGCCACGGCAGGCGTGGTTCATCACCGACTGGCCGCCGTCGCAGACCAGCGCCAGCGCCGCCCACAGCATCACCGGCACGGCCGCCGCCAGCACCGCCTCGTCGGTGGTGAAGACGCGCAGCAGCGCCTCCGGCCACAGCAGGTAGGCGACCGCGGCGGCGCCGGTGACCACGGTGGACAGCCCCAGGCCGACCCATCCGGCCAGCGCCACCCCGCGCGGATCGCGGCGCCCGACTGCGTTGCCCACCCGGACCTGGGTCGCGGTGGCGAGCCCGAAGGCGATCATGAAGGTCAGGCCGACGAACTGGAACATGACCCCGTGGACCGCCAGCGCCAGCGACCCCAGCAGGCCCACCAGCAGCGTCAGCACGGTGAAGGACCCCGCCTCCAGGCCCTGCGCCACGCCGGCGGCATAGCCGATGCCGCGCAGGCGGCCGGCCCCGCGCCACGGGGCCGGGCTCCACAGCGGCGCGCCCGCGGCGGCGTCCCCGGCCAATCCCAGGTGGACGCGGTCACGCAGGCCGTAGCGCACGTAAAGGCTGATCCCGACCGCCAGCAGCAGCGCGTTGATCGCGGTCGCCAGCGCGCAGCCAAGGGCACCCAGGGCCGGGATCGGCCCCCAGCCGAACACCAGGACGATGTTGAGCCCCAGGTTGGACAGGTTCGCCAGCAGCACCGCCAACATGCCCGGCAGAGGCCGGCTCAGCGCCTCCAGGAAGGTCGCGCCGACCAGGACCACCGCCAGCGACGGCAGGCCCAGGGCCATGATCGCCGCCACCGTCGCCGCCCGCGCCGCGAGGTCCGGGTCCTGGCCGGCCAGCAGGAACAGGGGTTCGGCGCAGAGCGCCAGCAGCACGCCCAGCAGAGCGCCCACCACCAGGCCGTAGGCCACGCCCTGGCGCCAGATCCGGCCCACACCGCCCCGGGCGCCCGCCCCGTCGGCCTGCGCCGCCAAGACCGGCACGCCCATCAGCAGCCCGGCCAGAGTCGCCAGCAGACCGTCGACCACCGCGGCGCCCAGCACGTACTCGGCCAGGGGCTCGGCGCCGGCCCGACCCAGCACGATGACGTCGACGCTGGTGAAGGCCATGAAGCCGAGGCGCGCCAGCACGACCGGGCCGGCCAGAACGACGGTGCGGCGAACGTGGTGGCTCAGGCGGTGGTCGTAGGGGCGGCCAGGGGTGGACACGGGGGCCTCGGCGCGAGAGGGACCGACCGCCGGACAGGGCCGGCGGGTGGTGCGGGTATCTGGGGGAAACCGGCAGCAGCATACGCCACCGACCCGCCGGCGCCTACCACCGGGATGCGGGGCGGGCCGGTCCCACGCGGGAGCGTGGGACCGAGAAGCGAGGGGATCTCGCGCCCACGCTCCTGCGTGGGCGCCGCGCGGTGTGGGCCGGTCCCACGCCGGAGCGTGGGACCGAGAAGCGAGGGGATCTCGCGCCCACGCTCCTGCGTGGGCGCCGTGCGGGGCGGACCGGTCCCACGCCGGAGCGTGGGACCGAGAAGCGAGGGGATCTTGCGCCCACGCTCCTGCGTGGGCGCCGTGCGGGGCGGACCGGTCCCCCGCGGGAGCGTGGGACCGAGAGAGACGGTTCAGGGGTCTCGCGCCCACGCTCCTGCGTGGGCGCCGCGCGGGGCGGGCCGGTTCCGCGCGGGAGCGTGGGACCGAGAAGCGAGGGGATCTCGCGCCCACGCTCCTGCGTGGGCGCCGCGCGGTGTGGACCGGTCCCACGCGGGAGCGTGGGACCGAGAAGCGAGGGGATCTCGCGCCCACGCTCCTGCGTGGGCGCTCCCGCCACCACCGTCACACCCCCGCCATGGTCTCCTCGCGCAGCATGGCGACGACCGCGCGCAGAGCCTCCTCCGAGGTGGCCCCGGCGGCCAGGGACTCGTGGTAGACCCGCAATTGACTGTGGGCGCTGGTGCCGCGGCGGATGATCTCGCGCAGGTGCTCCACCTCGTGGCGGCAGCCCAGCACCTTCTGGTCTTCGCGCGTCAGGTCGATCAGTTCCTCGATCAGGTCGGCCATGGGCACCACCCGGCCGACGCCGAAGTCCACCAGGCCGTCGTCGTAGCCGTAGCGCTGTGCCCGCCAGCGGTTCTCCTCGACCAGCATGCGGGCATAGATGCGCCAGCGCTGGTTGGAGCGGCGCAGCCGCCACAGCATGCGCAGGATGCACACATAGACCGCGGCCAGGGCGATGGTGTCCTCGACCCGGGTGCAGATGTCGGTGATGCGCATCTCCAGCGTCGGAAACGTCGCCGACGGCCGCAGGTCCCACCAGATCTTGCTGGCGTCCTCGATCAACCCGGCCTGGACGATGATGTCCATATGGCGCTGGTAATCGGCATAGGAGTCGAACCGCCCCGGCAGGCCGGTGCGCGGCAGTTCGTTGAACACGCTGATCCGGTAGCTCTTCAGACCGGTGTCGAGGCCGCGCCAGAACGGCGAGGAGGTCGACAGCGACAGCAGGTGCGGCAGGAAGTAGGCGCACTGGTTCATCAGGTCGATGCGCAGGTCGGGGTCCTCGATGCCCACGTGCACGTGCATGCCGCCGATGAGCAGGCGCCGGGCCACCGCCTGGTAGTCCTTGGCCAGGGCGGTGTAACGGTCCTTGAGGGTGGTCTTCTGGACATCCCATTGGGCGAAGGGATGGGTCGAGGCCGCGATCGGGGCCATGCCGTATTCGGCCACCACGTCGCGCACCGTGCGCCGCAGGTCGCGCAGGCACTGGCCCAGCTCGGCGACGGTCTCGCATTTGCGGGTGCCGACCTCGATCTGGCTGCGCAGGAACTCGGGGCTGGCGGTGCCCGTCGCCATGTCGTCGAAGCGCGCCATCAGGGTCTCGGGCACGTCGCCGACCAGGTCGCCGGTCTCCGGGTGGACCAGCAGGTACTCCTCCTCCACCCCGATGGTGAAGGCCGGTTCGGTATTGCTGGCGCACGCCATGGCGGACCCCTCCCCCTTGTCCGTCCGGCGGTGGTGTTACTCCTGTCCGTCGGACAGGGCCGCCGGTTCGACCGTATAGAGTGCCGGGTCGGCCAGGATGCCGTCCAGGGCTTCGGCGAGGCGCCCGGCCCAGGCGGCCGCGCCGGCGTCGCCGGCGATCAGGTCCTGACGGATCTCCACCGCGGCCCGGGGCAGGCCGGCGCTGCCGGCGTGCGCCGCCACGGAGTAGCCCACGACCCAGCCCGAATACGGCTCGTTGTCCCCCACCACGAGGCCGTCTTCGGCCGCCAGACGGGCCATCAGGGGCTCGGCCACGCGCCCGTCGCGGTCCCACAGCACGCCCACGTGCCAGGGCCGCGGCTGGCCGCCGTCGCGCATGGTGGGGGTGAAGGAGTGCACCGAGAACAGCACCGGCGCCTGTCCGCTGATGCGCCACAGATGGTGCAGGCGGCGCGTCACCTCGGCGTGGTAGGGCTCGAACAGGGCGGCGATGCGAGCATCCTCGTCGGCCTCGGCCAGGTCCGTGTTGCCGGGCACCGGGGTGCCGTCGCTGACCGGCGGGATCGACTCCGGCGCCCCGGGCGCCCGGTTGAGGTCGATGACCAGCCGCGAATAGGTCCCCAGCACGGCACAGGCGCCGAGCCGGTGCGCCAGATGGCGGGTCACAGCGGCGGCGCCGATGTCCCAGGCGATATGCCGGTGCAGGTCGGCGTTGTCGAGGCCGAGGCTGCCCAGGGCACGCGGGATGCGGCGGCTGGCATGGTCGCAGATCAGCAGAACGGGCCGGGTGGCGTCGGGGTTGAGCACCTCGAACGGCCCCGGCTCGCCCCGGTCCAGCAGGGCGGGACGGTCCGCCCCGGGGAGCGTCTCGGGCGGCGTCTCGGGCGGCGTCTCGGGCGGCGTCTCGGGGGTCGCGGAAGCGGGGGCGGCGGCGCGTGCGGAAGAGAGGGTCGTCATGGCGGGCAGTATACCGAAGCCGGCGGCCGGCGACAGGGGCCGCGTGCATGGCTGCGTCGCGGGGGCCGAGACCCTGTCCGCGGGCGCCGCAACCACCCGCGGGCCGGGACGCGGGAGCCGACCGCCGCGCCGCGCGAACGGGCCTCGTCGCGCCCCGGGATGACGCCGCCGGGGCGAACGGGTAGAGTCCGCATCATCGCGTGCCGTTCACGCGGCCCGCCCTCGTTTCGTCCGACCACTTGCTTCGTCCGACCAGAGGACTCGACCGATGAAACTGACCGAGAACCGCCTGCTGCGCCAGCAGGGCTACATCGACGGCCAGTGGTGCGACGCCGACGCCGGCGGCACCGTCGCAGTGACCAACCCGGCCACCGGGGCCGAAATCGCGCGCGTGCCCGACATGGGCGTGGAGGAGACCCGCCGCGCCATCGAGGCCGCCCACGCCGCCTGGCCGGCCTGGCGCGCCAAGACCGCCAAGGAGCGCGCCACCATCCTGCGCCAGTGGTTTTCGCTCATCATGGCACACCAGGAGGACCTCGCGGTCCTGATGACCGCCGAGCAGGGCAAGCCGCTGGCCGAGGCCCGGGGCGAGATCGCCTACGGCGCCAGCTTCATCGAGTGGTTTGCCGAGGAGGGCAAGCGCATCTACGGCGACGTCATCCCGGCGCACGGCCCCGACAAGCGCATCGTGGTCATCAAGCAGCCGATCGGCGTCGTGGCCGCCATCACGCCGTGGAACTTCCCCAGCGCCATGATCACCCGCAAGTGCGCGCCCGCGCTGGCCGCCGGCTGCCCGGTGGTGATCAAGCCGGCGGCGCTGACCCCGCTGTCGGCGCTGGCGCTGGCCGAACTGGCCGAACAGGCGGGTCTGCCGCGCGGGGTCCTGAACGTGCTGACCACCAAGCGGTCGTCGGCCATGGGCGCGGAGATGACGCGCAACCCGCTGGTGCGCAAGCTCTCGTTCACGGGCTCGACCGAGATCGGCAAGAAACTGATGGCCCAGTGCGCCGAGCACGTCACCAAGATTTCGCTGGAGCTGGGCGGCAACGCGCCCTTCATCGTGTTCGACGACGCCGATCTGGACGCCGCGGTGGCAGGCGCCATCGCCTCCAAGTACCGCAACACCGGCCAGACCTGTGTGTGCGCCAACCGCCTGCTGGTGCAGGACGGCGTTTACGACGCCTTCGCCGAGAAGCTCGCGGCGGCCGTGCAGGCGCTCACGGTGGGCGACGGCCTGGCCGGCGACACCCAACAGGGGCCGCTGATCGACACGGCCGCGCTGGACAAGGTGCAGGAGCTGGTCGGCGACGCCGTCGGCAAGGGGGCGCGGGTGGTCCTGGGCGGCAAGCCGCACGCCCTGGGCGGGACCTTCTACGAGCCCACGATCCTGGCCGACGTCAGCGAGTCCATGCGGCTGTTCTCGGAGGAGATCTTCGGCCCCGTCGCCCCGCTGTACCGGTTCTCGACCGAAGCCGAGGCGATCGAGATGGCCAACAACACCGAGTACGGCCTGGCCGCCTACTTCTATGCCCGCGACATCGGGCGCGTCTGGCGCGTCTCCGAAGGGCTGGAGTACGGCATCGTCGGCATCAACGAGGGCATCATCTCCACCGAGGTCGCCCCCTTCGGCGGGGTCAAGGAATCCGGCCTGGGCCGCGAGGGCTCCAAGTACGGCATCGACGACTTCGTCGAGATCAAATACCTGTGCATGGGCGGGGTGGACAAGTAGACCCGCCCGCCGCGCCGGATCCGGCGGTCACAGCAGCCGGCCCTGGGCGGGCGCCGGCGTCGGGGCCGTCGGCGGGGCGTCCGGGCGGGCCAGGAATGGGGCCGCCGGGTCGTGCGCCCCGTGGCGCCGCCGGGCCCGGTCGCGGTCGCGCACCGCGTAGCAGTAGGCGCAGCCGTGCGGGCAGGTGTCGTAGGCGCCGATGTCGCGGCTCTCGGCGCAGCCGCAGGACCGGTGCGGCTTGGGCCGGGCCGCGATCGGGCGGCCGGCGACGGCGGACAGCCGGGCCGCGTCCACGCAGGCGGCCGCCCCCACCCCGGGCAGCCCGGCGCCCAGTGCCGCCTGGCCGCACAGCGAAAGCCGCAGGCCCGCCTCGGCCGCGATCCCGGCCAGATCGGCCAGCAGCGCGCGCTTCTCGTCCTCCGGCGGGTCGCGCCAGGTGAACCCATGGTCGCGCGCGCGGGCGTCCAGGGTGCGCCGGCTCTTGGCGTAGACCTGCAACAGGGAGACCACCACCTCGTCGACCACCCCGCGCAGCGCCCGGGCGTGGCGGGCGAAGGTCTCGCGGTGCCAGGCCGGCGGCGTCAGGGAACTGACCACAATGGGGTCGTGGCGCCACACCACCGCCTTCGGCCCATAGCGCCGGCGCAGATCCGCCATCGCCGCCAGCGCCCGCTCCGGCGCCATCACCGCCCGGTCGAGCGCGCGCGGATAGCCCAGCGCGGTCATCTGCACCACGAACGGCTCGCCGCGCGCCGCCACCGCCGCCAGCGCGTCGCGGAACGGCAGCGGGTTGCGGGTCCAGAACACCCAGCCGTCCACCGCCCCCGGCGTCAGCGCCACCCGGGTCGGCCGGCCGCCGTAGGGATTGGCGACCCAGGCCTCGCCGGCCGCCAGCCGGGCGCCGAACCAGCGGGCGTAGAAGGCGGGGATGTCGGTGCGGTAGCTGGCGGACACGATCATGGATGCGGTCTCCCCGTGGTCTCCCCGTGGTCTCCCCGTGGTCTCCCCGTGGTCTCCCCGTGGGCTCTCCAGGGCGGGCGCGGGCGCAGCCGGGTCCACACCGGCCTTGCCCGCCGGTCAGGATGCGTCCATATCGGCGCCATGATGATGCCTGGACCCGACACTGCCGCCGCGGCGGCCGCCGTGCCCCTGGTCAACGGCTGCTTCCTGGACCGCCTGCTGCGCCTCGCGGCCGAGCGCGGCCTGGGCGGCGACCGCGACCGGCTGGCCAGCGCCCACGGGGTGCGCGGCGACGGCTTCACCCTGGACACGGTGCTCGCGGTGGCGGACGATCTGGGTCTCGCCGCCCGTCACACGCGACTCTCCTGGGCCGGGCTGGCGGGGCTCGCCGACCACCTGCCGGCGCTGCTGATCTTCCGCGATGGCGCCACCGCCATTCTGGACGGACTGGAGCCGGCCGTCCCGCCCCCCGGCACGCCGCCGGCGCGGGTGCTGCTGCGCGATGACGGCGCGGCCGATCGCGGCCCGGCACCGCCGCTGGCCCTGGAGCGCGACGACCTGGCGCTGTTCTGGGCCGGCGACGTCATCGTGCCCGCGACCGGCACGCCCTGAAGCGGCGGTCGCGAAACGGTCGCTGGACGGGCGGCGCGCCGCACCACCCCTGACCCGGCGACCCGGGCGCCCGGCTGGGCGCCCGCGCCGTCCGACCCGCAGCAACCGGACCGTGCCATGAAAATCATCCACCTGAGCGACCCGCACATCGTAGCCGCCCCCCGCGCCCTGTACGGCACCGACCCGCGCCGGCGTCTGGCCCTGGCCGTCGCCCACATCAACCGGCATCACGCCGACGCGGCGTTCGTGTGGCTGACCGGCGACCTGACCCACGACGGCGATGACGACGACTATCAGGCCCTGAAGGACATCCTCGCCGGCTGCCGGGTCACCGTCCACCCCGGCCTGGGCAACCACGATGCCCGGGCGCCGTTCCACCGCGTGTTCCCGGAAGCCCCGATGGGCGATCCGGACTACCTTCAGTACGCGGTCGACACGCCCGAGGGGGTGTTCCTCATGCTCGACACCCTGGAACCGGGCCTGAGCAGCGGCCGCCTCGACGCCACCCGGCTGGCCTGGCTGGAGGCCCGGCTGGGCGAGCATGCCGACCGCGACGTCTACATCGGCCTGCACCATCCGCCGCGCGGCTGCGGCCTGCGCGCCATGGACCGCCAGCGCCTGACCCAGGGCGACCATCTGCTCGGCGAGCTGCTGGCGGGGCACGGCCGCGTGCGCCACCTGTTCCACGGCCACGTGCACCGGCCGCTCTGGGGCACCTGGCGCGGCATCCCGCTGTCCAGCGTGCCGTCCCCCAACCACCAGGTGGCGTTGCGCCTGAGTTCCGATCCCACCGTCCTGGGCTGTTTCGATTCGCCCGGCTATGCGGTGGTGGAGATCGCCGACGGCGAAACCATGATCCACCTGGAACGGGTTCCCCTGGACGAGGACCGGGTCTACGACATGGGCGACAAGGCGGCCGAATCGGCGGCCACCCCGGACGCCATCCCGACCGTGACCCGTGCCGCCGCCGACGCCGGGCTGTAGGCATCGGGCTTCAATCGGCGGCGCGGTCGGCGCTTTCGGTGCACGGGCGGGTCCAGCGCCAGACCCGCCCGTCCTCCGGGTCGTCGATCTCGCCCAGGCGCCGGAAGCCATGCGCCACCAGCACCCGCACCGACGGGCCGTCCTGGCGCAGGGTGTGGGCGATCACCTCCCGCACCTCCGGCCGTCCGGCGACCAGGTCGAGCAGGGCGCCGGCCATCGCGCTGGCGTGGCCCCGGCCCTCGAACGGCGGGAAGGTGAAGTAGGCGATCTCGACCACGCCGCCCCGGCACGGCCCCTTGAACCCGCAGGCGCCGACCACCTGGGCGCCGCGCGGCTCGGCCGCGAGATACCCGATCCAGGGCGCGACGGCCCCGGTGGCCGCGTACAGGGCGGTGTGGCCGGCGGCCATGGCCGACACCAGGTCGGCGACGCCGCCGAGCATGATATCCGTCGGCAGGACCGAGAGGTCGCCCCCGGCGACCCGGGCCGCGACATCCGGCGGCAGGGCAATCAGCTTCATGCGGCCCCTCCTGTCGTCGTGGTGTCGGGGGCGGCCGTGCCGCCCCGGTGACGGCGGCGCCCGCCGCCCTGTTTGCCGGTCTTGCGGCCGTCGGTGCCGCCGCCCTGGCGCCAGGCCGTGCCCAGGGTATCGCGCATCTGGCGCCGCGGCACCTCCTCGACCCCGGTACGCGGCAGCGCCCCCAGGATGAACGGTCCGTAGCCGACGCGGATCAGCCGCGTGACCGGCAGGCCCAGATGCTCCATGACGCGCCGGACCTCGCGGTTACGGCCCTCGCGCAGGGCCACCGTGAGCCACGCGTTGCTGCCCTGCTGGCGCTCCAGGGCGGCCTTGATGGGGCCGTAGCGCACCCCCTCGACCGTCACCCCCTGGTCCAGTTCGGCCAGGCGCTCGGGCACCACCCGCCCGTGCACCCGCACCCGGTAGCGCCGCACCCAGCCGGTCTCCGGGTGTTCCAGGTGGCGGGCCAGGGCGCCGTCGTTGGTCAGCAGCAGCAACCCTTCGCTGTTCAGATCCAGTCGGCCCACGGTGATCACCCGCGGCAGCGTGTCCGGCAGATGCTCGAAGATCGTCGGGCGCCCTTGCGGATCGCGGGTGGTGGTCACCAGTCCCGGCGGCTTGTGGAAGCGCCACAGCCGGGTGTCCTCGGGCTCGGGAATGGGGGCGCCGTCGACGGTCACGTGGTCGCGGGGAGCGACGTTGCGCGCCGGACTGTCCAGCACCTGGCCGTTCACGGCCACCCGGCCGGCGGCGATCAGGCGCTCGGCGTCGCGGCGCGAGCAGACGCCGGCGCGCGCCAGCACCTTGGCGACGCGGTCGCCGGCGGGCGCGGTGGGGGCGGACGGCGGGGAGTCGGACGGCGGAGGGACCATGAGCGGCGACGCGGACGGGAGTGGTTGACGGAAGACGCGATGCGATCCCTCCGCGTTTAGACCACGCCGCGGATGATGTCGATGATGACGTCGGCCACGATGTCGACAGGGCGCGGCAATGTGGTCCGCCGGGTGGTCCGCCGGCGGCGGCGGGCGACTCGCGCCGCTGGGGCCGGGACCCGAACCGGGGGGGCGAGGGACGGTCCGTGCGGTTGACTGCGAAATCGCGTCAAATACAACCAAAAAAGTCTTGTAACGCCCATTGCACGCACCAGCTTTACATCCCCCGCCGACTCCATTACGGTTAAGCAACGTCCGGGCCTGCACTCCCGACCGGGAGCCGCCCCGGACGCCACGGGCCCCGCGCCGCCGCGGATCCCGGGACCGTCGCGCGGTCCGGCCCGTTCAGGATCCGTCCCACCCTTCCCTCTCCCCTGCGAGGAGCATCACCATGCCAAGCCGTGAGACCCCCGACCTGTCCCACCTGTCCGGACGCGACATGGAGAAGGTGGCGGAAGCCATCGGCGCCGGCCCGATCCGCGCCCTGATGGCCAACAAGGACGCCATTGCCGCCCTGGCCGTGGAGGACGTCAACAAGCTGGCCGAGTTGGCCGCCGCCTCGCGTGCCAATTGCGGCGGCATCGGCTGCGGCTGAGGCCCCGGCGCGGGCGCATCCGGGCGCGGCCGGCCCGGATGCGCCGATGGCGGCGCCGGCCTCCGGCCACCAGGATCCCTCGGGGAGGACACGAGGCATGGCCACCGCACCCGCACCCGCACCCGCACCCGCGTCCACCGCCTGCACGGGCTGTTCGGGCGCCGCCGCCCCGCCCACGCCCGGCCGCTTCGCCGTCGTCGACGGGGGCGATCGCTCCTTCCTGTTCCTGCCCGAGCTCTACCGGCTGTTCGACATCCCGGACGCGGTCCGGGAGGCCCTGTCGGATTTCGGGGCCGGCACCGTCTCGGACAACCTGCCCGGCCTGCGGCCCGGAGAGGCCGGCGTCCGCGCGGCCATGCGGGCGGTGATCGCCGCGCATGCCGACACCGCCGCCCCGCTGCCGCCCGCCGATCCCGACCCGGTGCCCGACCTCAAGGACCTGGTGCTGAACGTCAGCCAGCTCTGCAACCTGGCCTGTGCCTACTGCTACGCCGAGGATCTCAACAGCGCCGGTACCCGCATGCGGCCCGACACCGCCGACACCATCCTGGACGCGGCCATGGCGCTGTCGCGGTCGGGCATCGGCAGCATCAAGTTCCTGGGGGGCGAACCCACGCTGGCGTTCGAGACCATCCGCCACGTCGTGGCGGCGGTGGAGCGGCGCTGGCCGGCCGCCGGCTGGCCGCTCCCGGTGTTCGTGGTGGTCACCAACGGCACGGCGGTCACGGATGCCATGATCGCCTTCTTCCGGGAGCACGACTTCTACGTCCTGGTGAGTCTGGACGGCCCGCCGGCGGTCCACGACACCCTGCGCCCGTTCGCCGGCGGGCGCGGCTCGTACCACCGGGCCAGCGAGACCGTTCGGCGCCTGCGCGCGGCCGGCGTCGACGGGGCGGTGGAGGCGGTCTACACCCGCACCCATGCCCAGGCCGGCCTGTCGGTGCGGGATCTGGCCGATCACATCCGCTCGCTGGGGGTGACGGAGATGCAGATCACCCTCGCCCTCGGGACCTGGCACGGCGAGGACTGCCGCGCCGAACTGGAGGCGGTCACCGAGTCGTTCGTCGCGGTCGCCCGGGCCTGCGTGCGGTCCCTGCGCACGGCGGATCCGTTCCTGTTGCGCGGCATCCACTTCGTGCTCGACGGCCTGGTCAAGCGCGAGCGGCGCGGCCACGTTTGCGGCGCCGGGCGCACCTTCATGGCGGTGAACGCCGACGGCACGGCCTATCCCTGCTACCTGCTGCAGTCGGCGGAGACGCGCTACGGCGTCCTCGGCGGGGACTGGTCGCAGGACCGCTACGCCGCCGTCTCGGACCGCTTCCGGGCCAACGGCAAGTCCCACCACGCGCCGTGCCGGGAGTGCTGGGCCAACGAGATCTGCCAGTCCTGCCTGGGATCGTCGTTCCTGCTGGACCAGCGCATCGACAAGCCGCCGGCCTGGTTCTGCGCGGTCCAGAAGACCCTGATCGCGGCCGTCCTGGGCGAGGTGGCGGACGCCTTGCGCTCGGACGACCGGGCGGTGTTCCTGCGCGCCCTGGCGCAGGTGCTGAAGCCGCGCAGTCCCACCCGCGCGGGGGCGGCGCGAACCGCCGCCGAGTGACGGTGCCGGCTCACGCGGCGCCGAAGAAGACGCTGCGGGTGCCGCGCTGGGTCCGCATCGCCGCGACCACGTCGCGGCCGGCGGGGGTGGGCTGGCCGCGGCCGTCGAGCCAGGTCCGGCGGCGCGCCAGATCGAGGGCGTTGTCGCCGGTCCCGATGGCAAGCAGGTGGGCGACGGAGAGAATGCTGGTCACGGTTTCCGGCGTGTTCATGGCGTGGGGTCCCTTGACTGGACGGTGTGTTCAACGACACCCGACCTTTACCAGGGACCCGCTGATGCCCGCCTGAGAGGACCCGTCAGCGTTCTGTCACCCGGCCCCGGCCCCGCACCCCCCCAAAGCCGGCTCTACAGGCAGGCCTTGTAGAGCGTCATCAGCGTCTCCGCGCTGAGCGGCACCGGGTTGCCACCGCAGCTCGGATCCTCGGCGGCCATGGCGGCCATCTCGTCCAGGCGGTCGGCCGTCACCCCCATGTCGCTCAGGCGTTCGGGGATGTGCAGCGCCGCGCGCAGCCCCAGGACATAGGTCAGGAAGCCGTCGAAGCCGCCGGCCAGCCCCAGGTAGGCGGCCAGGCGGTCGATCCGGGCTTCGATCGCCGGCCGGTTGAAGCGCAGCACCGCCGGCATGACGCAGGCGTTGGTGGTGCCGTGGTGGGTGTTGTAGAGCGCCCCCACCGGGTGCGACAGCGCGTGGATCGCCCCCAGGCCCTTCTGGAACGCCACCGCCCCCATGCCGGACGCGGCCATCATGTGGGCGCGGGCCTCGATGTCCTTGCCGTCCGCATGCGCCCGCGGCAGGTAGTCCTTGACCAGCCGCATGGCCTCCAGCGCGATGCCCTGGGACATGGGGTGGAAATGCGGCGAGCAGTAGGCTTCCAGGCTGTGCGCGAAGGCGTCCATGCCGGTGCCGGCGGTGAGGGCCGGCGGCAGGCCGACGGTCAGCGCAGGGTCGCAGATCACGATCCCGGGCAACATCTTCGGATGGAAGATGATCTTCTTGACGTGGGTTTCGCTGTTGGTGACCACGCCGGCGCGGCCGAATTCGGAGCCGGTGCCGGCCGTGGTCGGCACCGCCACGATGGGGGCGATGGCGTCGGCGTCGGCGCGGGTCCACCAGTCGCCGATGTCCTCGAAGTCCCACACCGCCCGGGTCTGGCCGTGCATGAAGGCGACCAGCTTGCCCAGGTCCAGGCCCGAGCCGCCGCCGAAGGCCACCACGCCGTCGTGACCGCCGGCCTTGAAGGCGGCAACGCCGGCGGCGAGGTTGGCCTCGGTCGGGTTGGGCTGCACCTCGCTGAACAGGCCGGGCTTGAGGCCGGCGGCGTCCAGCACATCGAGGGCGCCCTGGGTGATCGGCAGGGCCGCCAGGCCGGCGTCGGTGACCAGCAGCGGCCGGGTCATGCCCAGGCTGCGGCACGCCTCGGCCAGTTCCTCGATGCGGCCGGCGCCGAAGCGGATGGCGGTGGGATAGCTCCAGTTCGCGGTCGGGCTCATGTCTCAAAAGCCTTCTTCAAGGGGGCTCTCAAACCCTGTTCAGGGGGCCTTCTTCAGGTGGTAGGACTTCGGCCGCGTGAGCGCGTGGTAGCCGATCACGGACAGCGCCCCGCCCCGCCCGGTGTCCTTGCAGCCGGTCCAGCACAGGGCCGGGTCCAGGTAGTCGGCGCGGTTCAGGAACACCGTGCCGGTCTCGATGCGGTCGCCCAGGGGCTCGGCGCGCGCCGCGTCGCGGGTCCACAGCGAGGCGGTCAGGCCGAACGGACTGTCGTTCATCAGGGCGATGGCCTCGTCGTCACTCTCGACCTTCATGATCCCAACAACCGGACCAAAGCTTTCCTCGCGCATCACCCGCATATCGTGGGTGACGTCGGTCAGGATCTGCGGCGCCAGATAGGTGCCGCCGTCGTCGGCCGGGAATCCGGCCGGGTCGATCATCGGGGTCGCGCCGGCGGCCACCGCCTCGGCGATCTGGCCCCGCACCGTGGCGGCGAAGCGGGCGTTGGCCATCGGGCCGAGCGTGGTCGCCTCCTCCAGCGGGTTGCCCAGGGTGAGTTTGTTGACCTCGGCCACGGCCTTCTCGACGAAGGCGTCGTAGAGCGACGCGGTGACGTAGAGGCGCTCGATGCCGCAGCAGCACTGCCCGGCGTTGTACATGGCGCCGTCCATCAGCACCGCCACGGCGGCGTCCAGGTCGGCGTCCTCCATCACATAGCCCGGGTCCTTGCCGCCCAGCTCCAGCCCCAGGCCGGTGAAGGTGCCGGCGGCGGCGCGCTCGATGGCCTGGCCGCCGGCCACCGAGCCGGTGAAGTTGACGAAGTTGAAGGACCGGTCCGCGATCAGCCGCTCGGTGGTGGCGTGGTCGAGGACCAGGTTCAGGAACACGTCCTCGGGCACCCCGGCCTCGACGAAGGCCCGGACCATCCGCTCGCCCACCAGCAGGGTCTGGGTGGCGTGCTTGAGCACCACCGCGTTGCCGGCGATCAGGGCCGGGGCGACGGTGTTGATGGCGGTCATGTAGGGGTAGTTCCAGGGCGCGATGACGAACACCACCCCCTGGGGGGCGCGCTTGATGGTGCGGCGGAAGCGGTCGCTGTCCTCGACCACCAGGGGCGCCAGCGCCTCGGCGGCGATGGCGGCCATATGGTCGGCGCGCTCCTTCACGCCGCCGAACTCGCCGCCGTAGCGCACCGGGCGGCCCATCATCCAGGCCAGCTCGGGCACGATCTCGTCGTTCATCGCGCCCAGGCGGGCGACGCCGGCCCGCACCAGGGCGATGCGCTCGTCGAGCGGGCGCGCGGCCCACGCCGGCTGGGCGGCGCGGGCGCGGGCGACGGCGGCGGCGGCCGCGTCCGGGGAGACGACGGGACGCTCGGCGTAGACCGAGCCGTCGACGGGGGAGACGAGTTTGAGAGTCTGGGTCATGGGGCCTGTTTCCAGCAATCGCGGCCCCTCCTCAGGGACCGGCGAAGAGACAAAGACAGGATCGTCCTGTAGGGACGGCCTTGCGTCATCGCGCGTCGGTCAATACCGCTCGAAGCCGCGCATCAGCTCCCAGTCGGTCACCCGGCGGTCGTACTCCCGCTGCTCCCAGCGCGCGGTGTGGACGTAGTGGTCGACCACGGCGTCGCCGAGCGCGGCCCGCAGCATCGCCGACCCGTCCAGGTGGGCCGTGGCGTCGCGCAGCGTGGTGGGGATGTTGGTCAGGTCACCCTTGCCGTAGGCATCGCCCACGAAGGGCGCCGGCAGTTCCAGCCCCTCCTCGAGGCCGGCGAGGCCGGCCGCCAGCAACCCGGTGTAGGCGAGGTAGGGGTTCACGTCCGCGCCCGGGATGCGGCATTCGATGCGCACCGCCTTGGTGCCCTCGCCGCACAGGCGGAAGCCGGCGGTGCGGTTGTCGCGGCTCCAGACGATCTTGGTCGGCGCGAAGGTGCCGTCCTGGAACCGTTTGTAGGAGTTGATGTAGGGCGCCAGGAGCCAGGTGATGTCCGGGGCGTATTTCAGCAGCCCGGCCGTGAAACGGCGCATGGTGTCGGACATGCCGTGCGGGGCGTCGGCGTCGTAGAACAGCGGGGTGCGGGCCTCCCGGTCCCACAGCGACATGTGGACGTGGCAGGAGTTGCCGGCCAGATCGTAGTCCCACTTGGCCATGAAGGTGATCGCCTGGCCGTGGGCGTGGGCGATCTCCTTCATGGCATTTTTCATCACCACGTGACGGTCGGCCATGGTGAGCGCGTCCGCGTAGCGGATGTTCAGTTCCTCCTGCCCCGGTCCCCACTCGCCCTTGGAATTCTCCACCGGGATGCCGGAGTCGTGCAGGTGATTGCGCATGGCGCGCACCACCCCCTCCTCCTTGGTGGTCTGGAAGATGTGGTAGTCCTCGATGTAGGCGCCGGCGGTGCGGGCGTCGCGGTAGCGGCGGTCGCGCAGGGACCGGTAGTCCTCGTCGAAGAGGTAGAACTCCAGCTCCGAGGCCGCCATGGCCGACAGCCCCAGCGCCTCCAGCCGCGCCACCTGGCGTTTCAGCATCTGGCGCGGGGCGTGCGGCAGCGGGTCGTGGTGGTGGTGGTCGAGCACGTCGCACAGCACCAGTGCCGTCCCCTCCAGCCAGGTGCAGCGGCGCAGCGTGGCGAGGTCCGGCTTGAGCACGAAATCGCCGTAGCCCCGCGCCCAGCTATGGGCGGCATAGCCGGGGACCGGCTCCATGTCGATGTCGTCGGCCAGCAGGTAGTCGCAGGCGTGGGTCTCGCTGTGGCCGCTCTCCAGGAAGAAGGCGGCGTGAAACCGCTTGCCGATGAGCCGGCCCTGCATGTCCGGAAACGCGACCAGAAGGGTGTCGATCTCGCCGGCGCTCACCGCCTGCTTCAAGGCGTCGAAGGAAAGATGTGGTTCCATGGACTCCCCGCCTGTCCCGTTGTTGGTTGTGATCGAAAGGCGGGGAGCCTAGAGCAGATCGGGCGGGAGTGGAATTGCCGGCTGTCCCGTGCGCGCTCGATGGCGCCACTGCGGTCAGGGGGACGCGCCGTCCCCGCGCCCATGGCGGGTGCCCGGCCGCCCGTTGGCCGCATTGGGGCCATCGCGGACGCCCCTAGCCGAAGCGGCGCAGGTAGTCCTCGGCCAGGTCGCAGGATCCCCGCGTGTAGGCCGGCCCCAGGGACTGCGCCAGCTCGGTCTCCGCATGGGTCCCGCTCCACGCCAGCAGGGCCATGCGTCGCAGCATGATGAAGGTGGGGATCTCGGCCTCGTCGTCGGCGGGCAGCGCGCGCACCGTGCGATAGCCGCGCAACCAGGCGTCCACCAGGTCGGGCACCTTCGGGCTGTGCTCGAAGAACGACAGGGCGGTGGCGACGTCGTACAGCAGCCAGCCGAAGCCGCTGTCGTCGAAGTCGATGACGCGGGTGCTGTCGTCGACGATCAGCAGATTGGCGAGGCGGATGTCGGCATGGATCAGGGTGTAGCGGTCCCGGGCGCGGCCGAAGCGGGCCAGCCGGCGGCGGATCACCGCCGCCTGGCGCTCCAGCAGCGCGACGGCGGCGGCATCCATGCCCACCGCCCGGCGCCAGTCACCCCAGAGCGGGTTCGGGCCCAGGATGCTGTCATCGTCCCACACCAGCCGCTCGAACCCCGGCGGGCGGTGCCAGCCCATCGCGTGCTGGTGCAGCCGGGCCGAGACCGCGCCCAGGCGCTCGAACGGTTCGATCAGGTCGTCGTCCTCGCTGGGCTCGTAGCCCTCGATGAAATGGAACAGCACCATGTGGCGCGGCTGCGACAGGTCCGGGGTGGCCATGCGCTGGATCAACGCGCCGTCCCGGCCCGGGATGGCCTGGGGCGTGATGACCCCGGCGTCGCGGTACAGGGCCGCCATCCAGTCCAGTTCGCTCTGGATGGCGGCGCGGCTGTGGTAGCCCAGGCGATGGACGCGCAGCACGGTGCGCCCGCCGTCGGGGGCCTCGACCAGGAAGGTGGCGTTTTCCGACAGGTTGATGAGGCGCGTCGTGCAGCCCGGCGGCAGATCCCACAGCGGCAGCGCGGCTTGGGCCAGATCGCCCAGACGGGCGACCAGCACGTCGGGGGTCGGCGGCGACAGGTCATCCATGGCGGTTCTCTCGGCGGCAACGGGCGGCCGCGGGCGGCGGGGAAGGCGGGACTGTACGAATCGGCAGGCCCGGCTTCAAGGCCGCCGCATCGCCCAGCATCCGGGGCGGCGGCCTCAGTCGGCAGCCTTACAGCCGATTGTGACAAACCGGACTCGCGGCACGACTGCGGTTTGTCGCGATAATCGGCTGTACAATCAATAATGTAGAGCCGATTCACGTTCGAAATCGGCTCTAGTCGGCGGCCTCGGTGTCCGGTCCGCCGGCGCCGTCCCCGCCCGCTCCGCCGTCGGGGGTCCCGGCGGCCTTGCGCCGGACCTTGGCCGCCTTCTTGCGTTTCTTGGAGCCGGCGATCTCGTCCGGCGCCGGCTGCGATCCAGCCGCCGGGTCGGGGGGCGCGCCCTCCGGCACCTGTCCGGGACCGTGGTAGTCCGTCACCCCCTGGGCCAGCGCGAAGCAGGCCAGGCGTACCGACTTCGGAATCTCCAGAGAGTCGCCGTCGCGCTCCCCCTTCTCGTAATACTGGACGACCCGCCGCTTGAGGCCGAGCGCCTCCGCCGCTTCCTTCTGCGACATGCGCATGACGCCCTTGCGCCAGGTCTTGAAGTCTTTCGGGGTCACGGCCTTACCGTCTCGCCTCTCGCCGGAAGCGTCGCCACGGGAACTCCGATACCATGGCCCGGTCCGCCCGGTCATGCGCAAACATCAAGGCGCCTTGTGCCCTTCTTGCGCGAGATCGACCGGCCGAAACGGGGTCCGGTCCGGCGGGCCGGCGGCGAAGCGCAGCACCGGCGGCGGTGGCTCTAGGGCCGGCGCCGGCAGCGCCACCTGGGTCGCGTTGACGGTGGCGAAGCCGCTGTCCAGGGCGAAGCACAGGCCGGCGGTCGGGCCGGGCGCCTCCGGATCCGCTCCCAGGCCCTGGAGCGCCGACCAGCCGTCCCAGCCGTCGGGGGCCGTCGGGTCGGGGGCCGGCACGGCCTGGAAGCGCGGCAGGTTGGCGCGGATGCGGGGGTCCGCGGTGTCGTTGGCGTCGTGGGCGGTCAGCATCCACAGGCCGTCCCCCAGCGGGCGCACGCCGATGCCGCCGTCGCCGGCGTGGCGCAGCCACAGGGCATCGCGATTGTCGGCCACGACCATGTTGAACGGGCGGTAGGCGTGCGGGTTGAGGTCGGCCAGCGCCTCGGCGGCCGCCCCGGCGTCGGCGTGGTCCAGCGCCTCCAGCACCAGCTCGCCGCGGCTGCGCTTGCCGGCCTCCGGCCCGAGCGTGCCGGGCCGGTTGAGCATCACCGCCACAACACCGTGATCGTTCAGGCCCAGCCACGAGCCGCCGGCGAGGTCGTCGCGCCCGGCGACCACCTCCGGCCGGTCCGGCCAGTGCCGGCCCGGCGGCGTCCACGGCCGGTCGCGCATCTCGTCGCGGTTCCCGGCCAGCAGCAGCGGCCAGGCATGCCCGGATCGGCGCAGCAAAACGACGGTACACATGGGGTTTGCGGTCTCCTCGGGATGCGCGGGGCACCCGCGTCATGGTAGGATAAGGGGGTCACTTCGGCAAAGGGAGGGTACGCACCCGCCCGCGAGAGGGGCGGAGACCGGAGGGAACAAGAGGGTAGGCCCGGTGTTCGCCAAAGGGTATAACGGCGGCCGCGCCGGGCCGCCGTCAGAGCACAGAAAGGGAGGACCATGAGCGATCCGATCCGCGAACGCGAGAGGGCGTTCGAAGCCAAGTACGAACATGACGAGGCCCTCCGTTTCCGGGTGTTGACGCGGCGAAACAAGCTCTTCGGCCTGTGGATCGCCGGCGAGACCGGCTTGTCCGGCCCGGACGCGGATGCCTATGCCCACGATCTGATCGAGTACGACCTGGTGCACGCCGGCGCCGCGGCGCCCGACCTGATCGCCAAGGCCCAGTCCGACCTGTCGCGGAAGGGCATCGAGATGTCCCGCCACCGCCTGGAGCTGCGCCTCGCCAAGCTGCTGCACGAGGCCGAGGCCCAGGTCAACGCAGAACTGGTGGGCAAGCCCGTCCACTGACCGGTGACCAGCGCGCCGCCCGGCGACGACGGATGCCCGCCGCGTCAGCCGTGGCCGAGGCGGCGGCGCAAGCGCCGCAGCACCCAGCCCAGCCCCGGGACCCGCTCGTACATCTGCCCCGCGGCGTCCCAGTGGTCGACATGCTCGCACACCCGGCCGTCGGCCGCGAAGCGGAGTTCCGTCATGCCGACGATCTCCAGGTCGGCGCGCAACGCCGGGACGCCGGCGGTGAACCGCCAGCGCAAAAAGCAGACGTCACCGTCGAACGCCCGGTGAGTCACCACGAAGCGCGGGTCCCGCGTGTCCCCATACATCGCGCGCAGGATGCGCCGCAGCGCCGCAACCCCGGTCACGTCGTTGAACGGATCAACGAAGTGGATGTCGGGGCTCGCCACCGCATCCAGCCCGTCATCGAGGGCCGCCGGCGTCATCGTCTCGAAGAACGCGACGTACCGGGCGGCCCCCGCCAGGGCATGCTGTGACGGGGGCTGTGGCGCGGCCGGCTCCGTCACCGGCCGCCCTCGTTCTCGGCGCTCGCGGGCGGCGCCCCGGCCTTCAGCCGGCGCCGCGCCGGTGGCTTGGCCGAGTCCGGAATGGCCCGCTTGGTCAGGGCGAAGAACACCGGATACGGCAGCAGCCGCATCGCCTTCAGCAGCCACGCGAAACGGCGCGGGAACGTGATCTCGAAGGCATTGGACTGGAGACCGCGGGCGATCCGGTCGGCGGCTGCGTCGACCTCCATCAGGAACGGCATCGGGAAGTCGTTGCGGTCGGTCAGCGGGGTGCGGACGAAGCCCGGGTTGATGACCTGGAGCCGGACACCGTACTGCGCCAAATCGGGCCGCAGCGCCTCGCACATGGTGATGACGGCGGACTTGCTGGCGCCGTAGGCCGCCGCCGTCGGCAACCCGAAGTAGCCGGCGACCGAGGCGACGACGGCGATGCGCCCGCGCCGCCGGGCGATGAAGCGGGGAATGACCGCCTCCAGGCCGTTGACCGCGCCAGTGACGTTGACCGCGAGCAGGCGGTCGAACACCTCCGCCTTGAACGCGGACGCCGGCATCGGCTCGTGGGTGCCCGCGTTGAACACCACCACGTCGGGCAGGCCCTCGGACCGGTCGATCTCGTCCAGCACCCGCCCCACGGCGGCGCGGTCGGTGACGTCCAGAGGCTTCGGCACGATGCGGCCCTTGAGGCCGACGGACTCGCGCGCCAGGTCCTCCAGGTCGGTGGCGTTGCGGGCGCTGGCCACCACGGTGGCGCCCTGGCGGGCCAGACGAACGGCGAGCGCGCGACCGATTCCGCGCCCGGCGCCGGTGATCCAGATCAGTTTCGGCATACATCCTCCAGCAGGGGCGCGGTCGCGCGCCCTTCACAGACCTTCGAGACGGGATCGGAACGCGCCGGTCCGGCCGGATCAGCGCGCGCGGGCCGCCTGGTCGCCGCCGCACTCGCGGCAGACATACTCCACCGGGGTGCCGTCGCGCCCCTCGAAGCGCAGCTTCACCCAGCGGCCGCGGGCGTCGTACCAGGCACTGACGCGCAGGTCACCGGTGTAATCGAAGCGCCGCGCCTCGCGCGGGCCGGTGCCGGTGCGCACCCGCTCGATCGGCCCGGGCGTGATGGTCACGGCGTTGAGCCCGCCGGTGATCGAGTTCAGGACCCGGTCCTCGGTCAGCACCGCCGGGTTCCAGTGGTTGGTGGGGAACAGCGGCCGGTCGGCGGTCAGGCGGCCCTTGCTGCCGTGCACGGTCAGGGTATCGCCGGTCCAGCGGGCCTGCACGGCCCGCACATCGCCATCCTCGTTGGTCTCGGCCGTGAGGGCCACCGGCACGCCGTCGCGCCAGGTTCCGGTGGAGCGGTAGTCATAGCGGAACACCGTGAACCCCAGCAGCGTGATCGCCAGGTCCATGCGCGACTCCGCCACCAGATCCGAGCCGTCGCGGCGGAACCGCGTGCGGTGGCTGCCGACCACGTCGCCCTTGCGCACCACGTCGAAGCGCAGGCCGTTGGGATACAAGGCCTCCAGGGCCGATGCCCGCGCCGCCAGTTGGGTCTTGGCGAACGACCCGTCGGTTTGCGACGATGCGGCCTCCGTTGCCGCCGCGCCCCCGCTCGGCCCCACCAGGGCCGCGAGCGCCAGGACCGCCGACGCCGCCCATACCCCCAGTCGAGTTGCCCGCGCCATGACCTCCTCCTCCTTGCGATCGCTGTTCGCCGATCTACGCCTGTCGCTGCGACTTGGATCAACCGCGCGGGCCGCGGCCCCGGCCGTGCGCGAGGCGGTGCAGCGGGTGTCCCACGACGACGACCGCCACACCATCACCCACTTCAGCCGCCTGCTCAGCCGCCACGGCCACAGCCACGCCGCGCTGGAGTGGAACAGCCGCGAGAGTCAGGAGCGCCGGTTCGCCGCGCTCGCCGACGTGGGGCTGGGCGCGGGCGATACCCTGCTCGACGTCGGCTGCGGCATCGGCGACCTGGTGGCCTGGCTGGAGCGCGCCGGCCTGGCCCTCGACTACACCGGGGTCGACCTGACGCCGCTGATGGTGGAGACGGCGCAGGCGCGGTTCCCGGACCGGGCGTTCCTTCAGGGCTGTCTGCTGAACGGCGTGGCGCTGCCCCGGCCACGCTTCGACTGGGTGGTGGCGAGCGGCATCTTCGCGCACCGTCGGGACCGGCCGGATGCCTACATGCGGGCCATGATCGAGGCCATGCTGGCGATCGCCGACAAGGGGGTGGCGGTCAATTCGCTCAGCCTCAAGGCCGAGTACGCCCACCGCTGGACCCTCTATCACGCCGACCCCGACACCACGCTGGCCTGGGCGCGCGAGCGGGTGCCGCGCGCCGTGCTGCGCGAGGATTACGACCCCAACGACTTCACGCTCTACCTGTACAAGTCAGAAGAGGCCGCCCGGGGCCTGCGGTGGGCGCCGTGACGGACCCCGCGACGGGACCGGCGACGGGACCGGCGGCGCCGATCCTGGCCGCGTCGGCCCGGCCCGCGCTGGAGCACCTGACCTACACCGGGGCCCCGCTGGACCGGGCCGAGCCGCTGCGCAGCGATCCGGCGGCGCTGGCGGGGCGGGCCGGCGATCCGGCGAGCCGGCGCGTGCTGCTGTGGCGCAACCGGGTGCTGGTGGACACGAGAGGCGGCCGGAGCGCGCCGCGCGCCCGCGTGGCCGGCGGCGACTGGCGCCCCGACGATGCGGCGCTGACCCCGGAGGAGGAGGTGTTCCTGGGCCTGGACGGCGACGGGGCGGCCTGGTTCGGGGTGCAGCTTCCGGCCGGCGCCGGCGAGGACGACGAGCGCGGCCCGGAGACCGGGCTGGGCGGGCGCTTCCTGCCGCTGCGCACGGTCGGGCCGGCGCTGCCGGCGGCCGAGGCGGCGATCCTGGCGCAGGCGCTGGGGGTGCTGGCCTGGCACCGCCGGCACCGCTTCTGCGCCGCCTGCGGGGCGCCGTCGCGGCCCGAGGAGGGCGGCTGGCGCCGGCGCTGCACCGATCCGGCCTGCGGCGCGCAGCACTTCCCGCGCACCGACCCGGCGGTCATCATGCTGGTGCATCACGGCCGCGGCGACGGCGCGCGCTGCCTGCTGGGGCGCGGCCCGCGGCTGCCGGCCGGCATGGTCTCCACCCTGGCCGGCTTCGTCGAGCCCGGCGAGAGCCTGGAGGAGGCGGTGCGCCGCGAGGTGCACGAAGAGACCGGAGTGCGCGTCGGCGCGGTGGTCTACGCCGCCTCGCAGCCGTGGCCGTTCCCGTCCTCGCTCATGCTGGGGTTCCACTGCCTGGCCGAGACCACGGAGATCACCCTGGATCCGCGCGAGCTGGAGCATGCGGCCTGGTACAGCCGGGCCGAGGTGGCCGGCTTCGGCGAGGTGGGCGACCCGGCGCCGGTCGCCGGCGGCGGCTGGCTGCTGCCGCGCCCCGATTCCATCGCCCGCCGGCTGGTGCTGGGCTGGCTGGCGGGGGATCCACTGACGGGCTGAGCGCCGACGACCCTTTCGCGCATCGGCGTTTGGTCCCATGTTGGAACGATCGTGAACAGCTCGGCCCGGCGCGACCGGGCCTCGACCCATGACCGCAGTCTCCCCGCCGTCGACCTCCTCACCGCCGGCCGGTGACGCCGCCGACCGCTTCCCCATCGCCCATCCCGGGCGGCACTGGACGCGCCTGGACGACGGCCGCGTCGAGTGCCAGGTGTGCCCGCGCCGCTGCCGCGTGCCCGAGGGCGGGCGCGGCCTGTGCTTCGTGCGCGGCGTCCAGGACGGCGCCATGGTCCTGACCACCTACGGCCGCTCCTCCGGCTTCTGCATCGACCCGATCGAGAAGAAGCCGCTCAACCACTTCCTGCCGGGCACGCCGGTGCTGTCCTTCGGCACCGCCGGCTGCAACCTGACCTGCAAGTTCTGCCAGAACTGGGAGATCAGCAAGGCGCGCGCATGGGAGCGCCTGAACGCCGAGGCCCCGCCCGAGCGGATCGCCGCGGCGGCGGTTGAGCTGGACTGCCGCTCGGTCGCCTTCACCTACAACGATCCGGTGATCTTCCTCGAATACGCCGCCGATACCGCCCGCGCCTGCCACGACCGCGGCGTGAAGACGGTCGCGGTCACCGCCGGCTACGTCGAGCCGGCGGCGCGGGCCGACTTCTTCCGCCACATGGACGCCGCCAACGTGGATCTGAAGGGTTTCACCGAGGGGTTCTACCATCGGCTCTGTAGCGCCCATCTGGCGCCGGTGCTGGAGACCCTGCGCTGGCTGGTGCACGACACCGACGTCTGGGTCGAGATCACCACCCTGGTGATCCCCGGCCAGAACGACAGCGACGACGAACTGAAGGCGCTGGCCGGCTGGGTGGCGCACGAGTTGGGGCCGGACGTGCCGCTGCATGTCTCGGCCTTCCATCCGGACCACAAGATGCGCGACCTGCCGGCGACCCCGGCGCAGACGCTGACCCGGGCGCGCCGCCTCGCACGGGCGGAGGGGCTGCACCATGTCTACACCGGCAACGTGCACGACGCGGACGGCGGCAGCACCGACTGCCCCGGGTGCGGCACCCGGGTGATCGAGCGCGACTGGTACGAGTTGGGGGCCTGGCACCTGGATGACACCGGCCACTGCCACACCTGCGGCACGCGGCTGGCGGGTGTTTTCGTGGGACCGCCGGGAACCTGGGGGGCACGCCGGGCGCCGGTGCGGTTCCGGTAGGGCCGATCGCGCCGATCCCGTGGCCCTGGGTGCGCTCTCGCGCCTCGGTGCGGGGCGTGCCGCCGCCCCGGCGACGTGCGTCGGCGCAGGTCGCCGCCGCCATGCACCCCGCGCCGGTCGGGACTTGCGTTTCGTGCAGGGCGGCCCGGACCAGGGCGCGGACCTTCCCACGCACTGGCGCACCAGATGGATCAGGATGCCCCCCGCTGGTGCGGGTGATGCACCGGCACGGTCTGCGGACCCACAAGACGGCGATGCGGGTCTTAGAGTGCGTCTAAAGGTTATGTTCCACGAAAGGGCGATTTGCGATAGGCGTGTTCGAACCGGTCTCGCCCCGATCCGATGAAACCACTCCGCCCTCTGTGCGACATCCTTTCGCTTGAGATCGCGGCGACTTGAGCGATCCGGACGCGTCTCTTTGTCAACGCTGTGCGCGGACCCGATCCTCTGGGGCTTTCGCCGCGCGCGCCGGCCGGGCCGGCCGGCCCCGCCGCGCCAATGCGGCCACAACGCCGTTTGACGCACGTCAATGCCGGATCGTTACCGGGGCGCCATAGTCCCGGTTCTTGCGGTTCCCGCGTCTGTTCGAAAGCTTCGAAACCATCACGCCTTCGTCCGAAAGATGGGCGTGGGACGCGTCGGGATTATGTCGTCTAGGTAGCTTGTTCTCGGGACAGTCCGCGTCGTAGAAGCATGCTCCCGAGGCATGTCCGGACATTCGTCAACGTAGTGACTTCAACGTACTGGGTCTGGAATGGGTCTGAACTCCACTGCACTGACCGTCGAGCAAGCGCTCAATCTCTGGCGACTCACCGTCGTCGAAAGCGTCCGTCGCGACACGCCCGACCTGTCGTCGCGACAGATGGCCGTGCTGCTGACTGTCTATCTCACGCCGGCGCCGCACACGGTGCGCGGCCTGGCGCGCGCCCTCGACATCTCCAAGCCGGCCATCACCCGGGCGCTCGACCGGCTGGGCGAGTACGGCCTCCTGAGCCGCCAGGTGGACGACGCCGACCGCCGCAGCGTCCTGGTGCAGCGCACCGAGGCGGGCGAGGCGTTCCTCGCCGCCCACGGCAACCTCATCGTCCGCGCCGCCGAGACCGCGACCCTGCCCCGCCACGAGACCGCGTCGGTGCCTGAACGCGAAGTCGCCTGAGCGGCGCGACCATCCGCGCATCCTCCCCGTTCCGTTTCGCCGCGCGATCCCGTATGATCCCGCCATGATTCGGCCATGATCCCGTCCGTGCGGGATCGGGCCGGCGCGACCGGCGGGGAGAGCGCCCATGACGCGCGCGGCGTTGAAGAGTGGCGGAACCCGGGAGACCAGGACGCGACGACCCTGGCCGACGGCCCTGGCCGTCGTGCTGTTGGTCATCATGGCGGTCGGGGCGGCCGCCGGAGCCGGGAGCGGCCAGGCGGCGGAGCGTCCGCTGCCCCCGCCCGCGAAGCCGGTTCCAGGGCTTCAGGCCGCCGCGCCGCCGGCACAGATCGCCGCCGGCGGGGGCGCGTCTTCCGAGAGCGACGTCGCGCTGGCCATGCGCCCGCTGGCCGGTCCGCCGCGCCCCCCGGGCCCCAAGCCGGCCATCCCGCGTCCCACAGAGGCCGAGCTGATCGCCGCCGCCGGGTTCCAGCCCGACCAGGTCGGCTACCTCGTCTATGACCTCGACACCGGCGCGTATCTGGGCGGTCACAACGCGACCCGCGCCGCCTTCCTGCCGGCCTCCGTGCTCAAGATTCCCACCACTGTGGCCGCGCTGGCGGTGCTCGGGCCGGACCACCGCTTCCCCACCCTGGTGCGCTTCGACGGCGACCGGCTCGGGCGCGACGGCCTGTGGACGGGCACGCTGGCGCTGGTCGGCGGCGGCGACCCGGTGCTCGACTCCGAGGCCCTGCGCGCACTGGTCGGGGCCCTCAAGGCGGCCGGGCTGACCCGCCTGGAGGGGCGCTTCGTCTATGACGATTCCGCCCTGGTCGCCACCCCGGCGCTGGAGCCGTCGCAGCCGGCCGAGCACGCCTACAATCCCGGCCTGTCGGCGCTGTCGCTGGACTTCAACCGCATCCGGGTGCGGTGGGACGGCGACCGCGTGCGCGTGGTCGAGACCCACGACACGCCCCCGGTGGCCCCGGTGCGCCTGACCCGGGCCAGCGATCCGGCCGGCTGGTCGCGCGCCGGCCCGCCGCTGCGCCACGCCTTCCCGGCGCCGGGCACCCGCGACGCCCGGGGGCTGGTGACCGAGGTGTGGCGCCTGTCGCCCTACGCACCCGAGCGCGGCGCGGCCTGGCTGCCGGTGAAGGCGCCGGGACCGTTCGTCGCCGCCGTGTTCCGGGCCCTGGCGGCGGAGGCCGGCATCACGCTGCCGGAACCGGAGCCGGCCCCCGGCCCGGCGCGCGGGCCGATCGTGGCCCGCCACTTCAGCCCGCCGCTGTCGGCCATCGCCGCGAATGGCCTGAAGTACAGCAACAACCTGCTGGCCGAGCTGCTGGGCCTGGCCACCACCGCGCGCCTGGACGGCCGCCCCCACGATCTGGCCGGATCGGCCGCGCGCCTGGAACGGTGGCTGGCCCAGACGCTGCCGTGGGTGGACTGGACCGGCTTCCGCATGGCCAACCATTCCGGCCTGTCCCCGGACAGCCGCGCCAGCCCGGAACAGGTCGTCGCCCTGCTGCGCTTCGCCGAGGACCAGGGCGCCGCGCTGGCGCCGCGCACCTACGACGCCCTGCTGCCGCCGCGCCGCTTCCCCGACAGCGACGCCACACGGCTGGCGGCGGCGGTCCACGCCGGCGACGTCACGCCCCGGGTGTGGGCCAAGAGCGGCACCATGTACCACGGGCGCGGGCTGGCCGGGTTCGCCCGGGGGGCCAGCGGGCACCGACTGGTGTTCGCGGTGTTCACCTCGGACCTGGCGGCGCGGCGCGCCTTCGACGCCGGCTATCTGCACTATGCCGGCGGCCCGGTGGCGCGCGCCCGCGACGCCCTGCGCCGGGCCCGCGACCTGGAACACGCCCTGCTGCTGACCTGGATCACGCGCCACTGATCGGCACGACTGCAAGGCACGACCACCACGTCTCGGGGCGTGTTAACCGCTGGTTATGCCGTTCGGGGCCATGCTGAAGCCGATCGGGGGTCGGAGGCCGCGGCCAACACCGGACCCCGCCGCAGGGATATCGCACCATGGGCCTGCCGACCGGCGAGGAGCAACTCCTCCTCGAATACGTCAACCGCCTGCGCACCGCGCCGGCCGCGGAACTGGATCGCCTGCTGGCGGCCAACAACCCCGGCGTGGCGACGGCGCTCGACTACTTCGGCGTCGACATGGGGCTGCTGCGGGCGCAGTGGGCGACCCTGACGCCGAGCGCGCCGCTGGCCTGGTCGTCGGCGCTGGGCAGCGCGGCCGACGCGCATTCACAGGCAATGATCGCCTTGGACATGCAGGGGCACATCCTGCCCGGCGAGGATGCCCTGCGCACCCGCGCCGAGGCCGCCGGCATGCCGGCCGGGTGCGGCTATGCCGAGAACGTGTTCGCCTACGCCAGCGATGTCCTGGAGGGCCACGCCGCCTTCGCCATCGACTGGGGCGCCACCGCCACCGGCCTTCAGGAGCCGGCGGCGCACCGGGTCAACCTGATGAACCCGGACTACGCGGTCGCGGGCCTGTCGGTGCAGGCCGAGGGCAACGCCGCGACCCAGGTCGGGCCGCTGGTCATCACCCAGGACTTCGCCACCTGCCCCACCGGCGGCACCGCCCAGGCCGGCGCGCCGGCCGACGCCGCGGCCTGGATCCTGGGGGTGGCCTACACCGACCGCGACGGCGACGCCTTCTACTCCGTGGGCGAGGGCCGGGGCGGGCTGACGGTGGTGGCCGAAGGCGTGGCCGGGCGCTTCACCACCGCGACCTGGGACAGCGGCGGCTACCAGCTGCGGGTCCCGGACGGGGTCTATGACCTGCGGCTGGAATCCGCGACTGGCAGCGTGCTCGCCTCGGCCACGGCGTCGGTCGCGGGCGCCAACGTCAAGCTGGACGCCGCCGTGCCCGAGGGCGACGGCGGCGCGCCGGGGGGTGGCGGGACGGCCGCCACGGCGGCGGAGGCGATGGCGGTGGCGCGCCTGATGCTCGGTCCCACGGGGACGGCCGCGGTGGCTGATGCCGTCGACGCCGTGGTGGTCGCCGGCGGCAGCCTGCGCAGCGTCGCCGCCACCGTGCTGGCCGAACCGCTGTTCCAGGACCAGTTCGCGCCCGCCTGGGCGCTCGACCGCAAGATCGACGTCATCACGCTGGACCACATGGGCCTGAGCGCCGGCGGCGCCGCCCATGCCGAGGCCAACGCCTGGTTCGCCTGGGCGCTGACCGCCGGCGGGATGGCGACCGACCAGGTGTTCGTCGAGGCCGTCGGCTACCTGCTGGACGACGGCCGCCGCGATGCCGCCTTCGATGCCGCCGCGGCCGCCCTGACGGAGGAGGCCGCGACCGCGCTGGCCGGCGTGTTCACGCTCGACGGCGCCGACACCGCCACCCTCGCCGCCCTCGACCACGCCCTGCTGTGAGGCCGGCCGGACGATTCGGCCCGGGGAGCGCGTCCCGACACACCCCCCGTCACAGGTCCACCGTGCCGTCGGGGTTGGTCGGCGGCCATTCGGGCGGCGGCGGCGGCGCGTCGTCGTCGCCCAGGAACCCGTCGAAGAAGTCCCGCAGCCGCTTCGTCTCGCGTTCGATGAACGGCTTGGCGGCTTCCACGCCGGCGTTGGCCTCGCAGGTGGCGCGGTCCAGCGCGCACACGCTCTTGCAGCCGGCGCGGGCGTAGTCGTCGTCGCCGTATCGGGCCGCGCAGCGCGCCTCGCAGGCCTCGTGCCCGGCCCGGCACGCCCCGGCCGTCTCGTCCGCGTCCTCGTCCTCCTGCGGCGCCGCCTGTCCGGGTGCCTCGTCAATACCGCCGGGGCCGCCGGGGCCGCCCTCGCCCGCGCCGTCGCCGTCGCCGTCGCCGTCGCCGTGGAAGCCCTGCATGAAGCGGTCCACCTTGTCGGCCTTGTCGGCCAGCCAGGGCTCCAGCCGCGCCAGACCGTCGCGGGCCTCGCAGGCCGCCCGCTCGACCGCGCAGCGGGCCTCGCAGGCGGCGGCGGCGGCGCTGCCCGGCTCGGTGCTCTCGTTGCAGGCCAGGCCGCACTGGCGGGACAGCGCGGCGCAGTAGGCCAGGCCGGGGGCGTCGGCCTCGTCCTCCGCCGTCCCGGCGGCGAGACCGGGCGCCGTCGCGCCGCCCGCCAGCAGGCCGCCGCACACCAGCATCGCCAGGATGATCGCGCGCATCGCAACTCCTCCTCTCCGGCGGGCCCGAGGCCCGCACCCGCTCTCCATACCCGAACAGTGTGCCCTCATTGCGGCGGCGCGCCATACAGCAGCCGGCGGCCGCCGCCCAGCAGCGCCAGCCCCCCCAGCAGGGCCGAGCCGAGCAGGCTGATGCCGTGGAACACCAGGCCGGTCGCCAGCGCGGTGGCCTCGTCCAGGCCGGCCGGGATCAGCGCCAGCACCCAGGCCGCCTCGAAGGTGCCGGCGTTGGCGAAGGTGTTGACCGGCAGCACCGAGGCCAGCGCGGTGGCGCTGCCGCCGGCGATCCCGCCCGCCAGCCCGACAGGCGTCGCGGTGGCGTTGGCGCACAGCCACGCCATGGCGAAGATCAGGCCCCAGATGACCAGCGTCCACCCCAGAAGGTGACCCAGACGGGCCGGGGTCTGGGCCGCCAGCGCCCCCAGCAGGGTGGTCCAGAGCCGCGCCAGCCGACCCGTCGCCGCCCCCGGCGGCCGCAGCCGCCGCAGGCGCTGGGCCAGCCAGGGGGCCAGCAGCAGCCCCACCGCCAGCAGGGCCAGCAGCGCGGCGGCGATGGCGCCACCCTGCGGCAGCGCGGCCCGCGCCGCCGGCAGCAACGCCAGGGCCAGCAACCCGGCCCCCAGCACCACGGCCAGGTCGAGCAGCCGCAGCACCAGCAGCAGCGCCGAACCGGCGGCCAGCGGTGTGCCCGCGGCCCGGTGCAGCAGCCAGACCAGCGACAGTTCACCGAGGCGCATCGGGGCGAACGAGGCCAGCATGGAATGCAGCGCCGCCACCCGCGCCATCCGTCCCAGCGGCGGCGGCGCGGCTGTGGTCGTCGCGGCCGCGCCGGCCAGGTGCGGCACCGCCACCGCCAGCCGGCGCGCTCGGCTGAGCATCACCAGCGGATAGAGCGCGCCGGCCAGCAGCACCGGCCCCGGCTCGGTGGTCGCCAGCGCCGTCCCCAGCGGGGCCAGCGCGCCGTCCGGCAGCAGCCAGAGGGCAAGGCCGGCGCACAGACCGGCGCCCAGGGCGAGTTGCCAGGCCAGGGTGCGCAGCAAACCGCGTCGGCGCGGGGCGGACGAGTCGGAGGCGGCGGACGACATGAGGACGCAGGCTCTCCCGGGACGCGAGGGACGGCGCGGAGCGGGCGCCGGGTCCGGTGTAGACGACCGTCGCGCCGCTGGGAAGGGCCCCGGCGGCACCCGGCGGCAGGCGCCTGTGGGGGTGCGATCCACATGGACGCCGGGCGGCCGGCGTCCTAAAGTTGGCGGGGTCCAGGGGTCGTTTCGCCCGAAGGTTCGGCGCGGGGCGCGCATCCGGTCCCAGGATGCGGAGACGCGGTGTGAGACCAGGAACGCACGGAGGCGCACAACAGCTCGGCGGCTCGACCGGCGGTCGCGGACCGCGCGGGCCGGGCCGGCGGGCTCGCCGGTGGCGGGCGCGCCCCCGCGGCGTCGTCCGCGCGCTCATGACGCTGGCCGTCGCGGCCGCCATGGAGGCCGGCCCCGCCGCCGCCGCGGAGACCGCCGGCCCAGCCCCGCGCCCGATCGTGATCGACGGCGACACGGTACAGACCGAGACCGGCCTGTTCACGCTGTCGGGGATCGACGCACCGGAACTGGGGCAGCGCTGCCAGCAGGCCGGGCGCTGGATCGCCTGCGGTCAGAACGCGGCCTTCGCATTGCACCGCAGCCTCGGGTTGTCGCTGGTGCCCCTGGTGTGCACACCCGCCGGCGCGCCGGATCCGGAGACCGGCGTGGATCGCGCCACCTGCGCCCTGGGGGGGCAGAAGGACATCGCGCTGGTGCTGCTGTCCCAGGGGCTGGCGCTGGCGCTGGCGGACGCACCGCTGCGCTACCGCGAGGCCGAGGCCGGCGCCCGCACCGGCGGTCTCGGCCTGTGGCGGACCGACTTCGTGCGGCCGGCGGACTGGCGCCGCGGCGCCCGCCTGCCCGACGATCCCGTGATCGACCCGCCGCCGTGCCCGATCAAGGCAACGGTCGACGCCGACGGCCGGCGGGTGTTCCTGGTGCCGCTCGACGCCGGCTATGCCGACCTGCCCGATGGCGCCGTCGAGGCGCGCTATTGCAGCGACGAGGCGGCGCTGGCCGACGGCTGGGGTCGTCCGTCCCTGGACGCGGCGAGCCCGCGGCCCTGACCTCACCACGCGTCGGCCGGCTCACGCCGGGTCGCGGGGGGCGTCGGCCATGCGGGCGCGCAGGTCCTGCACCGCCGACAGCGCGCTCAGTTCATCGTCGATCACCGCCATGCTGGCCTTCAGCCGGTCGCGCTCGGCCTGGGTCGAGCGCCGGCGCGCCTCGCGCATCATGCCGGCCAGGGCGAACAACCGGTGGGCCACGGCCTCGGCGTCGTCCAGCGCCTCCCCGGTGCCCTTGATGCGGTCCACGAGGCGGGCGATGTCGGCGGCGGTGGCGGCGTGGGTGACCAGGATCGGGCGCAGATCGCGGTACTTGTCCGGATGGTCCTGGAGGAAGCGGCGGGTCTCGTTGAGGATCACCGAGACGTGGATCAGCGCCTCCGAAACCGGATGGCTGGGCCAGGTCACCGCGACGCGGTCGATCAGGCGGGCGCGCTCCCGGAACGCGGCCAGCTCCTCGCGCAGCAGTTCGGGATCGTAGCCGGGCACCTCCAGGGCGGCGTCGGCGGCCGCCGGGTCGCGGGCGGCGGCCCGCGCCTTTGGCCCCTCGGGGTCGGACGCGGGGTCCGGCTCCGGGCGCGGCGGCGGGTCCGCGGCCGCGGCATCGGCGAAGCTGGCGTCGCCCGCGGCGCGGCGACGCCAGGCGCGGTCCCACCACGCTCCGCGCCCGCCTGTGGCATCCGCGCGGCCGGCGTCGACGCCCGGGTCGGGGCCCGGATCGGTGCCCGGATCGGTGCCAGAGGCGAAGGGGGCGCCGTCGCGCACGAACCACAGCCACGCCCGCCCCAGCAGCAGCAGCGTCCCCGCCATCAGGTCCATCAGGAACGGGTCCTGGGCCACGGCCCGCCCCCCGCCGAAGCCCCCGCCAAAGCCCCCGCCAAAGCCCGGGCCGAAGCCGGGACCGAGGTTCGGCATCACCGCCCACAACAGCGCCATGATCGCCGCCATGACACCGTAGCCGGCGGCCCCGCGCCAGCGGTCGGGACGCGGCACCGGCACCATCCAGCGCGGCCGCAGCAGCGCCAGCAGGGCGGCCAGGCCGAGCGCGCCGGCCCAGGCGCCGAACAGCCCCAGCGGCGCCGCCACCAAGACCCCGATGGCGATCAGGCTGGCGCCGCGCACGGCCAGGGCCAGGCGGCGCTCGTCGTCGCCGGGCGCGGGGGTGCCACGGCCCAGGCCAACCAGGGCGCGGAACAGGGCCGGGCCGCCGGCCAGGGCGGTGAGGGCGGCGAAGAACGCGATCATCGGTCTGTCATGTGACGTGTCGGGGGGCAGACTAATAGGGTTGGGCGGCGAAGGGAACCGGCGAGACCGGGCGGCCAGACCCGGCCCCCGACCGTCGCCGGCCCCTCATCTGGTCACGCTGGCATCGCAGAGCGATGCCAGAGTCGCGCCGCCCGGCCGACGGAGAAGTCCGTCCGTCCGTCCGGCGGCCGGTATCATGGGTCGGGGGGCGCGGATCTCGGTCCGCGAGGATCTGGAGGCGCGCCAGGCGCCGGCGCCCACCGCCGGTGAACAGCCGCCCCCCATATCCCTTTGACCCAACGCAAAAACCCGGCCGGAGCCGGGTTTGGAGAGCGCGTTTTCTAGCAAAACTGGCGGAGCGGTCCGAGCCCGGCGGGGCCGCGGCGACCGCTTTCCTGCGCGCCCGGGTCGAGGGGCGGACGGTCACCTGCTATCTCACCGGTGCGCGGTCGTTCGCGCGCTTACAGCCGATTGCGACAAACCGGAATCGCGGCACGACTTCGGTTTGTCGCGATAATCGGCTGTAAAATCAATAATATAGAGCCGATTCACGTTCGAAATCGGACCGCATCTGCGGTTCCGATTTCGAACAATCGGCTCTAGTCGGCGTCTGCCACCTCGGGGGCGAGGACATCGCCGCCCCCCCTGATCCGCGCCGGCCTGGCCGCCGCCTGCGGCGCCAGAGCGGGAGGTTGGTAAGAGACCCTGGAGCCCCCGGGTCTCGATCTCGGTCCGCTGCCGTCGTACTGCCGGACGTAGGGCCGCGTCTCGGTGTCTTCGCCACGCCGGCGGCCGTCGGCGCGCCGCGTTGCGGACCGACCCGGTCGCCGCCGTCTTCCGGCACACGCGGGGGCGGGCGCGGTCGGTCGCGCGGGTCGGCACGCGGCCGACCGCTCAGAGGTCGAGGTACTGCAGTTCCGCGGCGATCCGGTCGTCATAGGGATGGCGCTCCCGGATCCGGCGCGCGATCGCGAACCAAGTGTCGCGAGCACCTAGTCTTTCGCGAATAAAGAGTACGGCGCAGCACGCGATCCGAAACGCGATCTCCGGCTCGTCAATCCACCGCTCGATGATCCGGGCCACGCGGTGTTCCGTCGTCGTGAGCGCGGCGCGGGCCTCGGCCATCCAGTCCTGCACGGCTTCGAGGCATGCACCGCCCGTGACCGTGATGAGCATGTTGAGAGCGCCGCCGGCGACCGCACCGGCAACCGTGCTATCCTTGGGCCAGCGCGCCAGGAGCGCGGCCTGCTGTTGCTCCGCCGCGACAACAAGGCTCCACAATCGTTCGGCCTCCGCCAGCTTGGTCGCGTCCAAGGCCCCTTTGCCGCAGTAGTGAATCAGGTTTGTCGCGCAATTGGCGACAGCCTCGGCGACCGCCACGTTGTCGGGCCAGCGTGCCAGGAGCGCGTCTTGCCTGTCGTGGGCCGCGACGACCCAGCCCCAGAACCGATCGGCCTCCTGCGGCATGGTCGTGGCCAAGGCCCCTTCTCCGAAGCGGTTAATCAGGTTGTTCGCGCCCTGGGCGACCTCCACGGCGACCGCCGCGTCGTCCGGCCAGCGCGCCAGGAGCGCGTCTTGCCTGTCGTGGGCCGCGACGACCCAGCCCCAGAACCGCTCGGCCTCTGTCGGCGTGGTGGCGGCAACAGTCCCTTGGCCGCAGACGGCAATCAGGTTGGTCGCGCCCTGGGCGACCTCCACGGCGACCGCTGCGTCGTCCGGCCAGCGGGCCAGGAGCCCGGTCTGCCTGTCGTATGCCACAAAGACCCAGCCCCAGAACCGCTCGGCCTTCTCCGGTTCGGCGGAGGCCCGTGCCCCCTCGCCGCACGCTGTGATCAGCATCGTCGCGCTACGAGCGACCGCATGCGCGACCGTGGCGTCATCCGGCCAGCGCGCCAGGAGCACCGCCTGTCGGTCTTGCGCTGCGCCAACGCGATCCCATAGTCGGTCGGCCTCCGCAGGCGTGGTCGCGGCCACGGACCCAGGGCCGCAGCGGCAAATCAGGTTGGTCGCGCCCCGGGCGACCAACACCGCGAGGGCGGCATCGTCGGGCCAACGCGCCAGGAGCGCCGCCTGCCAGTCGTCCGCCTCACGGACACGGTCCCACAACCGCTTGGCCTGGGCGGGCGTCGTCGCGGCCAGGGCCCCGTCGCCGTACGCTGTGATGAGGTTGAATGCGCCCCGCGCGACCTCGCGAGCGACCGCGGCGTCGTCGGGCCACCCGGCGTCGATCTCCGCCAGGCGGCGGCGGGCCGCCGCCAGCGCGGCCCACAGGCGTTCGGCGCGCCCCGGGTCGGGTTCGGACAGCGCGCCGTCACCGTACGCCCAGATCGCGTTGGTGTAATGGCCGGCGGCCGCCCGCGCGTCCTCGGCCCGGGCCGACGGCCGGCGCAGCGCGCGGCTCAGGCGGTCGCCGAGGGCGGTCTCCAGCGCCGCCGGATCGATGTCCGCGCGCGCGGGCGCGTGCTCCGCGACATGGCGCAAGGCGCACAGAAGGGCCTGGATCCGTCCGTGTTCCGCCGCCGGGTCGTCCGGCCGGCCGGCCAGCGCGAGCATGACCTCCGTGTGCACCGCCAGCATGTCCCACAGCCGGCCCGCCGCCCCGTGGGCGTGCTGTTCCGCGGACAGGGTCTCGATGTCGACCGGCGCAAGCGCATCATGGCCGGTCGCCCGCGCGTGGACCCGCGCCAGGTCCAGCATCGCCCGGGCGCGCGCCATCGCGGCGTCGTCCCCGGGCGCGTCCTCCACTGGCGCCGCGGCCAGGTCGAGCGCCGCCTCGGCGTCCGGACCGTCGAGCCACAGCCGGGCGAACCGATGCGCCGCCACCGCCGGGGCGGCCGTGAAGGCGGCGGCGGCGCTGTCCCGGGCGGCCTCGGGGTACTCGATCAGGCATTGGAGCAGCACCGCCTGCGCCACCGTCTCGGGGCGCAGCACCGGGATCTCCCGGCGCAGGCGGCGGGCCTCATGGGTCGGGAACAGCGTCTCCAGCAGGGTCCGCGACGCATCGCCGAGGGCCGCGCGCACGGCCGTCCGCTCGACCGGTCCCGCCAGGGCGGCCAGCACCAGCACCCGCGCCCGCACCGGATCGTCCGGCGTCACCAGGGCCTCGGCGCGCGCCCGGAACACCGCCGCCGCGTCGCGGTCCGTCCCGGCCAGCGCACCGGCGACCACCGACAGGGGCCGGCCCCCGCTGCGGTCGAGCAGGGTGTGCAGATCGGCCTCGGCCAGGGGGGTCCCCTGGACACGCGCGGCCAGGGCCGCGACCGCCTGTGTGCCCAGGTCCGCCACCGGCAGCGACGGGTCGGTCCCGCCCCCGTGACAGGCCGCCAGGACCGCCGTCCAGTGCGGCCGCAGGTCCGGGCTCAGATCCCCAGGACCACCGACCTGCGGACGCGGCCGCGTCCGTTCGACGAACAGGACCCGCACCCGGACCTTGCGGGTGCTCGGGTTCGCCGCCAGCCGGGCCAGCCTCGCCCAGCGGGCCGGGTGTTCGCCGGCGTCGTCCAGGACGATCGCGGTGTGGCGGCGGAAGCGCCAGCGCGCCAGCACGTCCGGATCGCGCAAGGCCTCCGGGCGCAGGACGCCGGCATCCCAGCGCCGGCCGCGCTCCAGGGTGGCAAGCCGGCGCAGCCATTCCAGGGCGAGGCGCGACTTGCCGCAGCCCGGCGGGCCGTGCAGCGCCCACCACGCAAGGCCGGTGACATCCCCGCCCGCGAACCGCATCAGCGGCGACAGGTCGCGGCCGACGAACAGGTCGGGCCGGGCGTAGGGGCTGAACACGTCCGCCCTGTCCCGGAACAGCGTCCGGTCCAGGAACGGCGGCGGGTCCGGCAGCAGCCGGTCGGTCGCCGCGCGCACCGGGGCGAGGCCGGCGCCCGACACCCCCGCGAAGAGTCCGACGCCGCCCAGGACCGCCGCCCGCCAGTCGGTGGTGAGGGCCTCCACCAGGGGCGGCGCCAGCACCACTCCGAGCCACTTGGTGAGATCGAGCGCGTCGATGAGCCGGTCGATCATCGCCTGCAACGGGGCGAGGCTGGCCACCACGACTCCCGCGGCGGCCAGCCCCAGCCCGGGCAGGGCGCGTTTGATGAGGGCGCGGTGGGAGTCTCGCATCGGCCGGGTCGCACATCGCTGGCGGTGGGGGCGGAGCACCGCCCGCAATGACAGCACAGAACCGCCCGCGCCACCACCGCCATCCCGCCCTTGTGTGGCGCGCCTCACCCCTCGTACAGCACGAACGGCGCCCAGACGGCCGGGTCGCGCGCGGCCGGGTTGGCGCTGCCGATGTCGTGCACCCGCTTCGTCCGCTGCAGCGCGGCGGCCGGCGACAGGGTCGGGTCGGCCAGCCATGTCTCGTAGAACCGGGCCATGAACGTTGCCGTGGCCGCGTCCCCGATCGGCCACAGGGCGACCAGCACGGCCTTGGCCCCGGCGACGTAGAACGCCCGCGGCAGCCCCTCCAGCCCCTCGGAGTCGTCGAACACCCCCTGGCCGGTGTTGCAGGCGGACAGGCCGGTCAGCGGCACCGCATCGCCGTCGGTCGCCGGGGCGGCCGCGGCCGGCTCGGTGTCGGGTGGCGGACCGAAGTCCACGCCGCCCAGCGCGACCAGCCCGGTGCCGGTCGCGGGGCGCTCCCGGGCGACCAGGTCGCGCCCGGTCTGCAGCAGGCGGACGCCGGCAAACCGCTCCAGCAGGCGGCGGTCGCGGTCGTCGGTGAGGGCGCCGAAGGGGACGGCATGCAGCGGGCCGTCCGGGGCGATGAACAGCGTGTCCACGGCCGCGAGGTGGTCCAGAAGCGGCGCGATCAAGCCCCGATACCCCGCGCGCAGCCGGGATTCGACCGCGGCCGCGCCGGGCGCGACGGCGGCGTTGGACAGCGCCCGCCGCATCTACGCCCAGGCCCTCCGGGTGACATCGGGCTTCGGGTCTCCATGCCCCCTCGCCCAGGGTCTCGGCGCCTCGTATGCGGTTCCTGTTCGTCGGGCCAGGACTTTGCCTCCAGCTTCCTTCAGACCCCGCCTCGCGGGGACGCCCTTGCTGTTCGGCTAGCGGTTCCCGTCACCAGGGCCCGCAGGGGACTTCCACCCCCAAATCACCCGGACCGCCACCACAGCGGTCCAGGCAGCGCCAGTCACGGCGCTCCGCGCCCTGCCTGGCGCACACACAAGAAGGGGCCTCCCGTAGGAGACCCCCATTTTGTGCCATTTAGGCTTGTTAACGGATGGACCCCGGTTCCCTGTCGGCTAAAACGGCAACGCAACCCATCCGAACGAAAAGGTAGCGTACGCGCGTCGGCAATGCAATCATTTATGTTGCACTTCTTGCCGGAGGTCACATGGGTAAACGCTTCGCCTTCGACATCGGGACAAACAGTCTGGGATGGGCGGTGCTCGCGCTAGATGACCGTCAGCAGCCCAGCGACCTGATCGACCTCGGCGTCCGCGTGTTCGACGATGGGCGCGAGCCGCAGAAGAAGACGTCCCTCAACGAGGGCCGCAGGCTGGCCCGGGGCGCCCGCCGCCGGCGGGACCGGCTGCTCCGGCGCAAGGCCGATTTCATGGCCGCCTTGATCGACTCCAGCCTCATGCCGGCCGACGAGACGGCGCGCAAGGCCTTGGAGTCTTTGGACCCTTACGCGCTGCGGCGGAAAGGCCTGGACCAGGCCCTGACGGCTCACGAACTGGGACGAGCCCTGTTTCACCTGTCGCAACGTCGGGGCTTCCGGTCCAACCGCAAAGCCAACCCTGGCGAGGACGAGGACCAGGGCAGGATCCGCACGGCCATCGATGCAACCCGGCAAGCCATGGAGGCGGAGGGCGCACGCACACTCGGTGAACTGCTCGACTGGCGGCACGAGAGACGCGAGTGGGTGCGCGCCCGCCTCCGCGGCGAGGGGGCGCGCGCAGGGTACGTGTTCTATGCGTCCCGCGATCTGGTGGCTGAGGAGTTCGATGCCCTCTGGCAGGCACAGGGCGACCAACTGAACCTGGACGAGACGACTCGGCTCACCCTGCGCGATATCCTGTTGCGGCAGCGTGACCTGCGGCCCCCGATCGTGGGGTTCTGTACCCTGGAGCATGGAGACCCACGCGCCCCGTGGGCCCTGCCGCTGACCCAGCGGTTCCGGATTCTGAAAGAACTGGCCACCCTGGAGGTCGGCGTACCCGGGCAGCCCCGCCGCCGCCTGACGGTCGACGAGCGCGACCGGCTGCTGGAGCGGCTCCGGCGCTCGAAGACGGTGACGTTCGACAGCATGCGAAGGACGCTGGGCCTCGATGCCGACCACCGCTTCAATCTGGAAAGCGAGAAGCGGACCGGCCTGTCCGGCGACGAGACGGCGGCCCGGCTGGCGCACAAGACCGCCTTCGGCAAAGCGTGGCATTCACTGTCGCTGACCGATCAGACGGCCGTGGTCGAGCGCCTGCTCGCGGAGGCGGACGAACCGACGCTCGTCGCATGGCTGATAGCGCACCACGGCCTCGACCAAGCGGCCGCGGTCAGGGTCGCGCGCACCGCCTTGCCGGCTGGACACAGCCGGTTCGGCCGCATCGTGCTGTCGGACCTCGTGCCGGTGATGCAGGCCGAGGCCGAGGCCATCGTGGACGCGGAGGGGCATGGCTGCGCCGCTCCGCTGCACGAGAGCACCGCACTGGCGCGCCTCGGCCGACACCATTCCGATCTGAGCGACCACTCCGCCCGCCCATTCCTGCCCTACTACGGCGAGGTTCTGTCCCGGCATCTTGCCGGCAGCGGCGACGCCCGCGCCCGCAAGGAGGATCGCTGGGGCCGTGTCCCCAATCCGACGGTCCACATCGGCCTGAACCAGCTCCGCACGGTGGTTAACGCCCTGATCAAGGCCTACGGGCGGCCCGACCAGATCATCGTGGAGCTGGCGCGGGAGTTGAAGCAGTCCAGACGGGACCGCGACCTGGAGACCCGGCGCCAGGGGGAGAACCAGGCGCGGAATGACCGGCACCGCAGGGAACTGGCGGAACTGGGCCTGGAGGACACGGGCGAGAACCGCCTCCGGCTGCGTCTCTGGGAGGAACTGTCGCGCGACCCCACCCGGCGCTGCTGCGTGTACTCGGGTCGGCCGATCTCGCGGGCCCTGCTGTTCTCGCCCGAGGTGGAGGTCGAGCACATCCTGCCGTTCCGTCGCACCCTCGACAACGGCGCCGCCAACAAGACGGTCAGCCTGCGCGAATGGAACCGCCTCAAGGGCAACCGGTCCCCTTGGGAAGCCTTCCACGGTCACCCGGACTGGTCCGCCATCCTGGCCCGCGCCCAGGACCTGCCGGGCAACAAGCGCTGGCGGTTCGAGCCCGACGCCATGGACCGCTTCGAGGGCGAGCAGGATTTCCTGGCGCGCCAGCTCACCGACACACAATACCTCGCCCGTCGGACGGCGGAATACCTGGGCTGCCTGTATGCGAAAGACGAAGGGGTCCGGGTCTGGGTGACGCCAGGACGATTGACCGCCATGCTGCGCGGAAAATGGGGACTGGACGGCCTGCTTTCGGATCACAATCGGAAGACCCGCACCGACCACCGCCACCACGCGATCGACGCCTTTGTCGTCGGCTGTACCGACCGCGGTCTTCTGAACCGCGTGGCGCGCGCGGCCGACGAAACCCGCCCCCGTCTGATCGAGGACATGCCCGCACCCTGGCCGGCGTTCCGCGAGTCCCTTCAGGCCCGGTTGTCCACCGTCGTCGCCTCGCACAAGCCGGACCATGGCACGCAGGGGCGCCTGCACGAGGACACCGCCTATGGACACGTGCGCGATCCGGCCTCGGAAGGAGGCTGCAATCTGGTCTTCCGCAAACCGGTCGCCAGCCTGACGACGTCCGAGGTGGGCCGGATCCGGGACCGCGCCATCCGCGCGAAGGTGCTGGCCTGGCTGGAGGAGGCCAAGGCCCTGGGCCTCTCGCACATGCAGGCGATGGCCCGCTTCCCAGAGGAGAGTGTCACGCGGTACGGCGAGGCGAACCCTGTCCGGCGGGTCCGGCTGCTGAAAACCGAAGCCGCCGTGCATTCGATCTTGGACAAGTCCGGCCACCCATACAAGGCGCTGATCCCGGACAAGAACCACAGGATCGAGATCTATGAACGGGCTGGCCGGTGGCATGGCGAAGGGGTCACCGTCCTTGCGGCCAACCAGGCCGAGCCTGCCCCGTGGCGGTCGCGCCACCCGGACGCGCGCCCGGTCATGGTGCTGCACAAGGGCGATCTGCTCGAGACCGAGGTGGAGGGCAGGCGTGCGATCGTTCGTGTGGTGCGGCTGGAGGTCTCGGCGCGACGGGTTCGGGTCGTCGGGCACACGGAAGCGGGGGACTTCGGCGCCCGGGACCGGGACCCGGAGGACGACTTCGGCTGGCGCGGCTGGCGCCTGCTGACGTTCGCGCGCATGCAGCAGACGGCCACCCGCCGGGTGCGTGTCGATCCGATCGGCCGGATTCGGCCCGTCCCCCCGCCCCTCTGAGCCGCGCCGGGGACCGCAGGATGGTCGGCCGGATTGTCGAGATCGCCGAGGACGGGCGGCACCTGAGTCTGCGGCGCGGCTTCCTCGTCGTCGGCACCGGACACGAGGAGATCGGTCGGGTCGCCCTCGACAGCATCGGGGCGGTGATCGTCAACGCCCACGGGACGACCTGGTCGAATGCCCTGATGATCGCGTTGACGCGACGGGGTGTTCCCGTGGTCCTGTGCGGACCGCAACATCGGCCCGAGGCGGTCCTGTGGCCGGTCGACGGCCACCACGTTCAGGCGCATCGCATGCGGTGCCAGGCCGAGGCCCGCCTGCCGCTGCGCAAACGCCTGTGGCAGCAGCTGGTGCAAGCCAAGATCCGGATGCAGGGGAGCGTTGTGGGGGCCCTCGGCGGACCGGAGGCCGCCTTTGCTCGGCTGGCACGCACCGTGCGGTCCGGTGATCCGGACAACGTGGAAGCCCAGGCCGCGCGGCGCTACTGGCCCTTGGTGATGGGGCCGGATTTCCGACGCGATCCCGAGGCCCCCGGCGCCAACGCGCTCCTCAACTACGGCTACACCGTTCTTCGGGCCGCGACCGCCCGCTCGGTCATGGGCGCCGGTCTCCATCCCACCCTGGGTCTGCATCACCACAATCGCGGCAATCCCATGTGCCTCGTGGACGACGTCATGGAACCGTTCCGGCCGTTCGTGGACCTGACGGTCAGGACGCTGGTGCGGGACGGTCTCGAGGACCTGACACCGCCGGTGAAACAGGCCCTGGTGGCGGTCACCACCCTGGATCTTCCGGGGCCGAAGGGGACGAGCCCCCTGGCGACGGCCCTGGACGCCCTGACCCATTCCCTGGCAACCAGCTTCGAGGCTGGCTCGGCGGCCCTAGACCTACCGACCACGCCGACGGCGCTCGACCTTGTCGGATGCGAGCGGGCGCAATGACCCACCTGTCGGGATATCGCATGACATGGATGATGATCCTGTTCGACCTGCCGGTTGGCACGAAGGCAGAACGCAAACGCGCGACCACCTTTCGGACCTACCTGCTCGATGCGGGGTTCGAGATGGTGCAGTTCTCGGTCTACGCCCGGTTCTGCGCGACTCGGGAGCTGGCGGAAGCGCAGACCCGGGAGATCGAGCGCAACCTGCCCAAGGCGGGAAAGGTCTCGATTCTCTACTTCACCGACAAGCAATACGAAACCTGCCGAACGTACACCGGGGTCTCGCGCCAACCCCAGGCCGGAAAACCGGCCCAGCTCGTGCTGTTCTGAGGGGCCGCGATCTTGCATCTGGGGGTGTCCGGCACAAAAAAACGCCCTGAACACAGGGCGCTAGGGGGACATGCAGTTTAGCCGACAGGGAACCGGGGTCCAGCCGCAACCCGCTGAACGAGCGGCCGTTCCTGAACCACAGTTTAGCCGACAGGGAACCGGGGTCCAGCCGCAACCGCCACGGTCTGGCGGGCCCTGCACGACTAAGTTTAGCCGACAGGGAACCGGGGTCCAGCCGCAACCCTATTATGAGGACTGCGACAATCCTACCTAGTTTAGCCGACAGGGAACCGGGGTCCAGCCGCAACCATTGTTATTACATACATGCTCTCTCTCCCAGTTTAGCCGACAGGGAACCGGGGTCCAGCCGCAACCAGTCGGCCATCGATCCGCTGTCGCAGACAAGTTTAGCCGACAGGGAACCGGGGTCCAGCCGCAACTGCGATGAGTTCCTTGACGTGGGTCAGCATAGTTTAGCCGACAGGGAACCGGGGTCCAGCCGCAACCACGGCGCGCTGCTGCTGACCCTGGCCGTGAGTTTAGCCGACAGGGAACCGGGGTCCTGAGGTGATCCCGATTGTTTGGACAGGTTCGGTGGGTTCGTAAGCTCTGAGGGGCTCCTTGGCGGGTTGGTGGGTGACGGTTCAGGCGGCCAGGCCCGCCGTCTGCAGGGCGGAGCGGCAGCGGAGCCCGGAGGACGGCGGGCCTGGCCAATACACTTCGTCGGGCGTTCGATATGCCAGCCCCTGGTGTGGACGCCGGGTGTTGTAGGTCTTGATCCACGCGCCGATTCCGGCCCGGGCCTCGGATCCGGTGGCGTAGGCCTTCAGGTAGACGTCCTCGTACTTCAGGCTGCGCCACAGGCGTTCGACGAACACATTGTCCATGCAGCGCCCCTTGCCGTCCATGCTGATGCGCACGCCGGCATCCTGGAGAACGCCGGTGAAGTCCAGGCTGGTGAACTGACTGCCCTGGTCGGTGTTGAAGATCTCGGGCTTTCCGTAAATCTCCAGTGCCTCTTTCAAGGCCTCGACACAGAAGTCGGCGTCCATGGTATTGGATAGCTTCCAGGACAGAACCTTTCGGCTGTGCCAGTCCATGATCGCGACCATGTACAGGAACCCTTTCGGCATCGGGATATACGTTATGTCTGCCGCCCAGACTTGGTTCGGCCGGTCGATGGTCAGGCCGCGCAGCAGGTACGGGTAGACCCGGTGCTCCGGGTGCGGCTCGGTGGTGCGCGGGCGGCGGTAGATCGCCTCCAGGCCCATCAGCCGCATCAGCCGGGCCACCCGCTTGCGGCCCACCGACCAGCCCTGGCGCCGCAGGACCTCCGCCATGCGGCGGCTGCCCAGGTAGGGCATCTCCAGAAACTGGCGGTCGATGTCGGCCATCAGGTCCAGGTCTTCCTGGTATTTCGGGCTGTTGTCGTTGACCGGCCTGTAGTACAGGGACGACCGGCTGATGCCGACCAATTGGCACTGGCGGGTTCGGCTCAAGTCCTTGTGGGAGGGATCGATCATGGCTCTGCGCTCCTCCCGGGTCAGCGCTTGAGCCTGACGGCCAAAAAATCGTTCTCGACCTTCAGGCGCCCGATCTGTTTGTAGAGATCATCCACCAGGCGCTCGTTCTCTTTCCCGTCCTGGCCGCCACCCTTCTCGAACGCCGCCGACGCCTGATCGGTCAGCGTCCGTTTCCACTGGTTGATCAGCGTCTGATGAATTTCATACTTCGCGCTCAATTCGGCGACGGTCTTCTCACCCCGCAGGGCCTCCAGGGCCACCTTGGCCTTGAAGGCAGCGCTGTGGTTGCGGCGGGTCTGCTTCGGCATCGTGCGCTCTCCTGTGTCTCCAGGGAGCTCACCTCAGAGCCAACCCACCTGTCCAGATTCTTGGGACCACCTCAGTATTCCTGCCGATTTTCGAGGCTGCCGCACGCGAGGAGCTGCTTTTACGTGCAGGTCCGGCAGCCGCACCACTCTGCATTGCAGTGTTGGACATTGCTGTGGGGCGGGACGACTTCGCTGACACTTGGCCCACCGGGAACGCGGTCGCGGAGATCGACGTCATGGCCGTGCGCGCAGACGCGCGTGGCCGCGGTATCGGCAAGGCGCTTCTGGCGGCGGCGGGACGGCTTCTGGAAGCACGCGGCGTCAGCGATTGCTGCGTTGGGGCGATTGCCGGAAATGCAGGGGCCATTCGCCTTTATGCCAGTGCCGGCTTCCGCCCGGCCTGGGCCGAGATGGTGAGGTGGACGCCCGGCTCCAAACCCAAGTCAAGCGGGATGGCGCAAGCGAAAACCCAGTAACTCCGATGCGCGGAATCGGATCCCTATTCGGCTTATGATGGCGAGCCCGATTTGCGCGGGCATTACCGGCGCTCCGGAGCCCACTGGAGTTGTGATCGTGATGACCCATGCTCCGCCGGATCTGTTGCAGCGACGCGGCTCGGTTCCAAGCGAATTCAACGCCTCTCGCGGAGCGCCTGCCAGCGGCCTGGCGTCATGCCGAAGGCCCGCAGGAAGTGCCGCGTCATGTGGCTCTGGTCGCTGAACCCGGCGGCGAGCGCCGCATCGGCCAGGCTTTCGCCCGCAAGGATCCGGCGCGCGATCGCAAAGCGGCTGAGACCGTATGCGGCCTTGAGGGCCGACATCGAGAGGGCGGAGCGGGGCGCGTCGTCGAGCTCGGCCTTGACGCCACGCAGGGTCTCGTCGGCGATGGGTGTCCTGCGCCGCGGCCGGCCGGCAAGGCGCTCCAGAGCACCGGCCAGATCGGCGAGCGCGCTGACGAGGGCCATGTCCGATGGTGCATCGGCCCGCGCCTTGATCAGGGCGCCGATCGCGTCGATCAGCCCGGCATCGGTCAGGACGGGGCTGGCGAAAGGCAGCGGGCTCAACCCGTTGGCTTCCGCGATAAGCCGGGACGCGATGTGGATCGCGCGGTAGCCATAGCCATCCTCCGTTCCGGGCCGTCCGTCATGCCGCTCGTCGGGATGGAGGATGAAGGCCTGGCCGGCGAGGGCGTGGCGCTACTCGCCCCGGTAGCGGAAGCGTTGCACGCCGTGCGATGTCGTCCCGATGACATAGTTGTCATGGCCGTGGGGCCTGTAGCCGGTTCTTAGCCCCGCCGTCTCGACGATCTCCAGCCCGGCCGCGATGGGGCGGGACCGGATCAGGCCGTCGTCGGGACGGGTCATGGCGCACGATCGTTCAAGACAGGGCGACGCAATGCGGCGATCGTGGCCCGATGATGGAGGATTTGCCGCATCTTGCAAACGCGCTCGCCCTGCTCTGGCTCGCCGCGTTCGCGGCGATGCTGCTGGCCTCGGTCGGGCTGGCGCTGGTCGCCGCTTGAGAATGTCCACGCAACGAACCGCCGACTGTCTCGCCCGGCCGTCATCGGGTCGGCCCGTTCGGCAAAGGCGGAAGGCGGCGCTTCACCGGCGAGGACTGGATGACCGAAGTGTTGGTCATCGCGTGCGGGATGATCCGGTCGATGATCCGCTCCATCTCGGCGACGGAGGCAAGATGCGCGCGGGCCAGAAAGCAATCCTCGCCCGTCACCCGGTCGCACTCGGTGATTTCCGGGATGCCCCGGATGATCTCGACGACTTTCTCCAACTGGCCGGGTACGGGGCGGATGCGCAGCCAGACCGAGATCGGCAGGCCGATGGCGCCCGGTGCGATCTCGGCGGTGTAGCCGCCGATCACGCCGGCCTCTTCCAGCCGCCGGACCCGCTCGGCGACGCTCGGCGCGGAAAGCCCCACCGCGCGCGCCAGGTCGGCGGTGGTGGTGCGGGCGTTTTCGACAAGCAGGGTCAGGATCTTCTGGTCGATCGCGTCGAGTGGACCGTTTTGATATCTAAGGCGCTTCATGGTTTTTGCCTTTGATTAATTCGATTCAAGCTCATCATAGCATCGTTCGATACTGTGAAAAGGTACGGTCGCCCTTCATACTCGATGGAATGAAAGGCTCGCGAGCGGTATCCGCGCTGTCAATGTCCCCCGGGCTCGACCGCGCCGCCAATGCGGTGCCGCCGCACGCATGGTTCGGCGTCAGCGCGGTCTCGCGCTATCTCGGTCCTGCTTTCGCCGTGCTTCTGTTCCCCGTCGTCGGCGTGCTCGGCATCGCCTGGTTCCGGATCGCGACCGCGGCGCTTGTCCTCGCGCCTCTGACCCGGCCATGGCGGACCCTGCGCGACGCGGACGGACGCACGCGGCTCCTGCTGCTCGGTCTCGGCGTCTGCCTCGCCGCTATGAACACCGCCTTCTATCTTGCGCTCGACCGGCTGCCCATGAGCCTCGTTGCGGCGATCGAGTTCCTCGGAACGCTCATCGTCGCGCTTTACGGCCTCAGAACCGGGCGGAACCTTCTGGCGCTCGCACTTGCCGCGCTCGGCATCGTCCTGCTGATCGACGTCGCATGGGCGGCCGACCCGCTCGGCCTGTTCTGGGCGGCGCTGAACGCCGCCCTTTTCACCGGCTATATCGTCCTCGGGCACAGAGCGGCCGAAACGGGCGCGGGCGGCGGCATCGAGCGGCTCGGCGCGGCCATGGCGATCGCCTTCGTCCTTCTGATGCCGATCGGTTTTCTGGAAGCTGCCCGCGCCTTCGGCATGCCGTTGATCGTCCTGGCCGGGATCGGCGTCACCTCGTCCGTCATCCCCTATGTTTGCGACCAGCTCGCCATGGCGCGGCTGCCGCGCGCCTCCTTCGCCCTGCTTCTGGCGCTCTTTCTCGGCGAGGAGATCACGACGACCGCGCTCGCCTCAGCCGTCATCGTCTTCGCGGCGATGATGGTGTGCCTGAAGGCTCGGGTCCGGAGAGGGCCATGAGCGGGCGAGAGACAACGGCAGCGGCCGGGCGCGACCGGAGCACGAGGGCCCTGTCATGAAGCTCACCTTTGTCGGATCCGGAGATGCCTTCGGCAGCGGCGGCCGCTTCCAGACCTGTTTCCATGTCGAGACGGCGGCAGGCAGCTTTCTCATCGATTGCGGCGCATCGTCGATGATCGCGCTCAAGCGCGCCGGCATCGACCGCAACGCGATCGGGACGATCTTCATCACCCATTTCCACGGCGATCATTTCGGCGGCATTCCCTATTTCATCCTGGATGCGCAGTTCTTTTCGAAGCGGAGGGAGCCGCTGACGATCGTCGGGCCGCCGGGCCTCAAGGCCTGGGTCGAGCGGGTCATGGAGACGACCTTTCCCGGCTCGTTCGGGGCGCGGCGCGCGTTCGGGATCGACCTGATCGAGATCGCACCCGGACAAGAGACGGCATTCGGCGGCATCGTCGCGCGGGCCGAGCTCGTCCGCCACGGCCGGCCGGAGGGGCCGTTCCTGGCCTACCGGTTCGCGGTGGGCGACCGCGTGCTCGCCTATACGGGCGATACCGAGTGGACGGAGGCCCTCATCGAAATCGGCCGGGAGGCCGACCTTCTGATCGCCGAGGCCTATACCTTCGACAAGAAGGTGCCGCTGCATCTCGATCTCAGGACGCTGGAGGACAACCTGCCGCGAATCGCGCCGAAGTGCTTGATCCTGACGCATATGAGCGAGGACATGCTCGCCCGTCTGGCCGATCTGCCATATGAGACAGCCGAGGATGGGAAGACGATCGTCCTGTGATCGTGTGGACGGTCGGTTGCCCTGAGCATGCAAGGAGCGTGCATGGCGGAAACGAAGACGCGAGGCGCCTGGCTCTATCGGCGATGGGCCGGGCTCGAACTCGGCCGGCCCGATGGCGGGGCACGGGGCATCGGCCGCGCGCATTTCCATGACGAGGTGCAGATCGCCGTCGTCACGCGCGGCTGCCGGTCGTTCGAGGTCGCGGGGGCGCCCGTCGACGTGCCGGCCGGCGCGATGCTGGTCGTGCCGGCCCGCGTCGCCCATCGCGATCGCGGCGGCCGTGCCGGAGAGACGGGGGACTGGGCGGGCTTCAACCTCTATCTTCCGACGGGCGCCATCGGCGCGGAACCCGAGGATGTCCTCGTCGCCCCCCTCCCGGACGGGCTGATCGGGTGCGCCGGCGGGCCCGGTCGCGCCATCGATGCTTCGGGCCTCCTCGCGCACGCCATGGCAAACGGTCGCATAGGCCTGCGCCAGCCGGCGTGCGGCGCGCCGGATTCCGGGACGGAGGCCGCGCGCTCGGCCGCCTGGCATATCCGCCGGACCAAGCGCGCCACGGGGATCACGCCCTATGCGGCCGAGGTCACGGCGCGGGCGAACCGCGCCCGCCGGATGCTGTGCGCGGGCCATGCGCCGGCCGATGTTGCCGCCGCCCTCGGCTTTGCCGATCAGGCCCACCTGACGCGCCAGTTCCGCCTCTGCTTCGGCACGACGCCCGCCGCCTATCGGCGCGCCATGGTCGCCTGAGACTCCGACCGCACCCCGTACCCCGTCACTTTCGTTCAAGACAGCCGCTCTTCGTTCGGCCCATCGATCGGTCCCGAAAGGAGGCCGTGCGTGGACCTGTCGATCGTTCTCATGCTTTTTGCTGCGGGCCTGCTCGGGGGTGGCGCCAACGCCATTGCCGGGGGCGGGACGTTCTTCACCTTCCCGGCGCTGATCGCCTCGGGGCTCGATCCGCTCGTCGCCAATGCGTCGAACGCGGTGGCGATCTATCCCGGCCATGCCGCCGCCGTGCCCGCCTATCGCGCGGAACTGCGCGCAAGCGGCCGGGCGCTGATCGGGCGCTGTCTCGTGGTGGGCGTCGGTGGCCTCGCTGGGGCGCTGCTCCTGCTCGGCACCGGGCGCGCGCTGTTTGAGGGGCTGGTGCCGTGGCTTCTCTTGTTCGCGACCGTGCTCTTCGCCTGTGCCGGCCGGCTCCAGAGCCTTGCCCGGGACCTTCACGACCGGCCCGCGCGGGGGCTTCTCGTCGAGTTCGTCTTCGCGGTCTATGGCGGCTATTTCGGCGCCGGGCTCGGGATCCTGCTGATGGCGGCGCTGACGATTGTCGGCGTGCGCGACATGCAGATGGCCAACGCCCAGAAGAACCTGCTCGCCACCCTCGTCACGACGCTTTCCGTCGTCACCTTTTCCGCCGCCGGGATCGTTGCCTGGCCGCAGACCCTCGCCGTGCTTGCGGGGGCCCTTGCGGGCGGCTATTTCGGCGCCCGCGCGGCCCGCCACATTCCGGCGCACGCGCTCAAAACGGTGGTGGTGCTGACCGGCCTCGGGCTCAGCGTGTTCTATTTCGCGGCCTGAGCGGCTGTGCGGCGCGTGGTCCGCGTCAGCAGCACCATGGCGCCGACCAGCAGGGCCGCGCCGATCAGGCCGAGGGCGCCGAGCCGCTCGTCGAACATGAGCCAGGCCAGAAGCGTCGCCGTCAGCGGCTCGGTCAGCGCGGCGATACTGGCGACCGTCGCGCCGGTCCGCTTCATGCCGGCAAAGAAGACGACATAGGCAAAGCCCGTCGGCACCAGCCCGATATAGAGCAGCAGCCACAGCCCCTCCGCCGGGACCGATGCGGGCAGATGGATCAGGGCAACGGGCAGCAACATCAGCGCGCCGGCGCCGAGGCCGATGCCGATCAGCGTGAACGGGTGATGGCGCGGCGCCAGCACGCGGCTGAACAGGGTGAAGACCGCGAAACTGACGGCCGAGCCGAGCGCCCAGCCGGTGCCGGCAAGGACGGCCGCCTGCGTAACCCCGACATCGGACGGCACGCCGACCAGCATCGCGGTGCCGGCGATGCCGATCGCGAGCGCGCCGATCACCGGCGCGGTCAGCCGCTCGCCCAGAAAAAGGCCGGCAAGCAGCGCCACCATCAGCGGCGCGGTGCAGATCGTCACGAGGGTTGCGATGGCGACCCCGGTGGTCGCCACGGCGGTGAAGTAGAACAGCTGATAGAGCGCCATCGAGACGCCGATCATGACGATCGCGCCCAGTTCCCGGCCGGCGAAGGCGAAGGTGCGCCGGCCGACGGTGGCAAGCGACAGGATCAGGAGCAGCGGCGAGGCGAGCGCCAGCCGCACGAAGCCGACGAAGACCGGCGAGATCTCGGTGGTGCCGTAGAGCAGCTTCGAGGCGACGCCGACCGTGCCCCACAGCGCGGCCGCCACCGCGACCAACAGCACGGCGCCGAGAGCAGGGACGGACGGGACGTGCTCGGTGCGGCTGGGTGAACTCATCGACAGTGCGAGCGCCATGCACCGCTGATCCTCGCCGAGGACCTGCTCGCTGCCGCGCAAGGTGGCAGAGACTTGGCGCCTGCGCCGACACCGCGCGAAGCGTGAAGAGGCAGGGCCGTTACGCCGCCGTTGAGAGCAGATAATGATGACGGCGAGAATTCGGTCTTCTTATTTTCCATAGCTGGCAGCATGAAGACAAACCGGCGTTTCTTAAAGAGGCAAGCCGACACGCTGGATATCACAAGCCTTCCTATCGAAGGATAAACCCATGAATTGCCTTATTATTGCAACCCGTATTCCGTGCGGTGCATGTCGCGCGCTGCAAGGGCTTGCGGTCGTGGACAAGCGGCAAGGATTGGGCTGTGGCGGTGTGTCATGCCTGGGCTATTGCGGCTGAATCCCCTTCATGGGGAGCGTGGGCAAGGCACGTTCCGACGAGCGCGGTTCGTCAGGTAAAGCCCGACCAGGATCGCGCCGGCGCCGATCGCAAAGCCCGGCGTCAGCCTCTCGCCGAGGATCGCCCAGGCGCTGAGAACGCCGAACAGCGGCGCCAGGAAGCTCATCGCCGAGACCTGCGAGGCCGGATGAAGCTGGATCAGCCGGAAGAAGACGAGATAGCCGATGAAGGCCACGGCGATGGTCTGGAAGGCGAGCGATCCGAGCGCCGTGGCGCTCCAGCGGAGGGTCGCATCGCCCCAGACAAAAGCCGTCGCCGCCAGCAGCGGCACTGACCAGAAGAGTTGATGAAACAGCACGACCGAGGCGTCGACGGTCTTGAGCCGCGTGGCCCGGATGACCAGCACGGTCAGCGCCCAGGCCGCCGCGGCGCCAAGGCACAACAGATCGCCGACAAGCGACGCGCCGCCCGCACCGCCGGCCGGGCGCACCAGCGCGACGATGGCGACGCCCACAAAGGCGATGGCGATGCCGGCGATCTTGCCGCCATCGAAGGGCTCGTCGGCAATCGCTGTCATGGCCGCGAGCGCGATCATCATCGGCGCGGTGTAATAGAGCACCGTCGCGTGGCTGGCAGACGTCAGCGCGATGCCGACATAGAGCAGGCCGAAATCCACGGCGAAAAGCACGCCGAGCAGGACCGACAGCGCGAAGGGTGCGGCGAAGGGATTCGTCCGACGCAGGACGAACCAGAGGGCGAGCAGCGCCGCGCCGCCGGCCGAACGAAGCGCCGCCTGCGCGATCGGCCCGATATCGGCGACGGCGAGCTTGACGGCTGTCTGCTGCGCGCCGAAGGCGGCGAAGATGCCGACAAGCAGGAAGGCCGAAGACAGGGTGAGCGGTGTGCGCGGATCGGACATGCGTCCCATCTCGGCTGCGATCCGGCCCCGGACAAGCGATAGGGCTCGACGCCGGATTTAGCGGAACTAAATCGCCACCATGACCTCGCGCCTGCCCTTCGACGCCCTCAGGACCTTTGCGGAGATCGCGCGGGGGGCGAGCGCGGCCGAGGCCGCCGAGCGGCTGAACGTGACGCCCGGCGCGGTCAGCCAGCGCATCGCCGCCCTTGAGACGCATCTCGGGCGCAGGCTTGTGACCCGGCGCGGCCGCAAGCTCGTGCCGACGAGCGACGGCCTTGCCCTGTTTGAGCAGGTGGGTGCGCATCTCGACGCGATCGAGGACGTGCTGGCGCCCGGCCGGCGCGATCGGGCCTTGCGCCTGCATGCCACGCCCGCCTTCGCCGATGCCTGGCTGATGCCAAGGCTGAAGACGATTCGGGCGCTGGCCGAGCCGTTCACACTCGACCTCGTCACGGCGGCGACGCCCTTCGAGGAGACGCGCGGCTGGAGGGCGTCCGACATCGCCATTCGCTACGGCGCATCGTTTGGCGACGAGCTGATGGCGACGCCGCTGGTGCCCTCTCAGATCGCGCTGGTCGTGGCGACCGCTCATGCAACAGACGACACGGCCGCATTGCTGCGCAGCCAGCCGCTGATCCGTCAGCCGGGCCTCGACGAGTGGCCGGTCTGGCTCGACGCGCTGGGCGTCCCGCCCGATGACGTCACCTGGGGCCCGCGCGTGAGCGATGATGCGGCCAGCCTGCGGGCGGCCGAACTCGGCCACGGTATCGCCAGCGTGCGCGCCTGCAATGTCGGCGACCGGCCGGCGCTGCGCGTCCTGGCCCGACGACCCGCGCCGGGCGGCGCCACCTATCATTTGCTGTCGCGCCGAACGGACCGGGCCGCACCGCCGATCAAGCGCCTGCACAACTGGGCGCGACGCTGCACGTGATCGCGTCCGCCCGGCAACGGAGAGCGGCGCCCCTGCCTCATCGGGCAAACCGAGCGTTCCAGACCGCCACCCGTTCCGCATCGCGGGTCTCGTAGGCGGCGAGTGCGGCATGCGCGTCTGGCGTGTCGTCTGGCGCGCGATCCTCGCCGAGCGCCGTCAGCCGCATCGTGTACCAGGCGGTGACGCCGCCCTCGGGGGGCGAGGCGAAACGCGGGAAGGCCGGATCACCGCCGGCCGCCGTGCGCCACCGGTTCGGCAGGTCCGGGTCGAGAACCAGCGCGCGGGCGAGGCCGACCATGTCGGCCGCCCCGCTTGTCACCGCCGCGACGGCCTCGGCACGGCGCTTGAAGCCGCCGGTGACCATCAGCGGCACGGTCGTCCTGGCCCGTGCCCGCCTGGCGAAATCGATGAAATAGGGGCCGCTCGTGCGCCGATCCGAGGCCGACGGCGCGCCGGGGAAATAGGTGCCGCCGCTGATATCGATCAGATCGAGGCCTGCGCCGTTTAGCGCGGCGATGATGTCGAGCGCCTCGGCCTCGGTCAGCCCGCCGTCGAGCTGGTCTGTGGCGTTGAGCTTGAGCGCGACGGGAAAGTCCGGCCCCACCGCCGCGCGCACCGCGGCGATGGTCTCAACAAGCACGCGCATGCGATTGGCGAGCGATCCGCCCCAGCCGTCCGTGCGCCGGTTGAACAGCGGCGACAGGAACTGGCTGAAGAGGAAGCCGTGCGCGGCATGGATCTGCACGCCGGCAAACCCAACGCTTCGCGCCAAGGCGGCGGCGCGCGCGAAGCCGGCCGGCAGGGCTTCTATCTCGGCCGGCGTCATGGCTTCGCACGTCAGGCCCGGCAGGTCGAGCGCCGAGGGTCCCTTCGGGGTGGAGATCGGCGGATGCGCCATGGCGCCGGCATGGCCGAGTTGGACGAACAAGGCGCACCCATTGCCGCCGCCGCGCCGGGCGAGTTCGGCAAGACGCGCGTCGTCCATGTCCGGCGCCAGCACGAGATTGCCCGGTCTTTCGGCGAAGCGCGGATCGCCCTGCACCTCGCCGACGATCGACAGCGCCGCGCCACCTTCGGCCCAGCGCTCATAGAGGCGTATCTGCGCGTTCGTCGGCGCGCCGCGCCCGTCGCCGAGCGAATCCGACATCGCCGCCTTGGCGATGCGCGTCTTCAGAACCGCGCCGCAGGGCAGCGTGAGGGGTCGGAACGAGGTCTGAGTGTCTTGATCGTCGAAATCCGTCACGAGGATGCGTCCTCGAAAGCCGCGGCGAGCGCGTCACGCGCCCGCACGATGTGGGCGGTCAGGATCGCGCGGGCCCTGGCCTCGTCGCGGGCGCGGCAGGCTTCCAGCAGATCGCGGTGTTCGGCGTCGGACGGGCCCTGATGGTCCATCGTGCCGATGGCGAGCCGCAGATAGCGGTCGGCGAGCGCATTGAGGCTCTCGATATGGGCCAGAAGGCGCGGTCGGCCGCAGGGCGCATGCAGCGTTCGGTGGAAGGCGGCATTGAGATCGCCGAACCGGTCGAGCGGCGCGTTCTCGATGTCGCGCTGGATCTCGGCGGCGCGGTCGATCCGGGCATTGGTGAGATGCGGCAGGGCGAGCCCGAGCGCCAGCGGTTCGGCCGCCGCGCGCATGTCGAAAATATCGAGCAGATCGTCCTTGCTCAGCCGCGCGACGATGGCCGAACGGTTCGGCGGCACATCGACAAGCCCCTGCGCCTCCAGAAGGCGCAAGGCCTCGCGCACCGGCATGCGGCTGACGCCGAACCGCGCGGCGAGCGCGTCCTGACCGAGCCGCGCGCCGCCCTCGATCGCGCCCGAGACGATCTCGTCGCGCAGGCGCTCGGCGATCTCGGCGGCCTGCGCGCCGCGCTGCTGCCTGTCGCTCATGCCGTGTTTCGCCCTTCGCTTTGCCTTCCAGACATAAAGCATGGTTGACTTAACATCCATATCAGAAAAATGTATCCAAAATACATGGATGGATGCAAAGGAGCGTCATGCGCCTGTCTCTTATCGTCTCGGCCCTTGTCGCCGTCATCGTCGGTTTCGGCGGGTCGGTCGCCATCGTCATCGCCGCCGCCGAGGCCGTCGGGGCATCGGCGGCCGCCACCTCGTCGTGGCTTGCGGCGGTCTGTCTGGCGAAGGCCATCGCGTCGGGCTATCTCAGCACCCGCCACCGGATGCCGATCGTGCTGGCCTGGTCGACCCCGGGTGCAGCACTGGTCGCCACCTCGTCAGGCATCGGCTTCGCCGAAGCGGTCGGTGCGTTTGCCGCCTGTGCCGTGCTGATCGTCCTGACGGCGCTGGTCCGCCCTTTGGGCGAACTTGTGCGCCGCATCCCGACGTCGCTTGCGACCGCCGTGCTGGCGGGCGTGCTGTTCGACTTCGTCATGGGTGCTGTGACCCGGTCGGTCGACCTGCCGCTGATCGGCGTGCCGATGATCCTGGTCTTCGTGAGCGCGCGGCTGTGGTCGCCAAGCTGGGCGGTGATCGGCGCGCTTGTCATTGGCTTCGGAACGGCGCTCGCCTTCGGTCTCAACGACCCGCTGCCCGCGCCGGTCCTGTCTGAGCTCGTCTGGACCACGCCGCGCTTCGACGCGGCGGCCCTGATCGGGCTCGCCCTGCCGCTCTACATCGTCACCATGGCCTCGCAGAACCTGCCGGGCTTCGCAGTGCTGCGCGCGGACGGCTACGATCCGCCCGTCCAGTCGATCCTTGGCGCCACCGGGCTTGCCTCGCTTGTGAGCGCCCCGTTCGGCGCCCACACCACGTCACTGGCCGCGATCACCGCCTCGATCTGCACCGGTCCCGACGCCCATCCCGATCCAGCCAAGCGATGGCTCGGCGGGATCGTCTATGCCGGAGGTTATCTCGTGCTGGCGGCCATTGCCGCGTCGGTGGTCGCGCTCTTCGCCGCCTTTCCGGCCGAGCTGATCCTGATCCTGGCCGGCCTTGCCCTGACGGGGCCCTTCATCGGCGCGCTGTCGGTGGCCGTATCACACGGTGACGAGGCCTTTGCCGCCGTCGCCACCTTCGTCGTGACGGCATCGGGACTGACGCTGCTGGGCATCGGCGCCGCCTTCTGGGGGCTGTTGGCGGGGCTGGCGCTCGAAGGCGCGAGACGGGCGAAGAAGGACAGGCCGCACCAGCGCAGGGAGATCACCCGGTAGGCGCAGGCGGGCATTGGCGACTGCCGATCCATTTCATCAAGCCGGCCCGGCGGCTCTCAAAGGGAGTGCACGATGCTGAATCACCATTCTGCTCACGTTTGGCAACTTACAGTGCTTGTCAGTGAGATGCGATCGGAACGCTTGCATGGCTGAAGAAGACGGTTCTTCGAGATCGAGAGGTCCTGTACGTTCTCGGACGTGTATCGCGCCCAGTCCAGTTGAACTGGAAACGTTTCTTCGTGTTGCGGAATGCCGGAGTTTGAGAAAAGCCGCAATAGGGCTCGCTGTCGGACAACCCGCCGTATCACGCCGCATCGGATACCTCGAAGATCATCTTGGAGTCTCGCTGTTCGAGAGGCACTCTTCCGGTGTCCGGCTCACCGCAACAGGGTGGGCGTTTGCTGAGCACGCCCACTTCATTCTCCAGGAATTGTACTCCGTTGTGGAAATGGCGCGCTCGGCAGGCGCAGGGTGCAAGGGTGTACTGAGACTAGGGTTGGTCGCCTCGCTGTCATGCGGCGTCATGCGAGACATCCTTGCGGAATTCGTGGCGCAGCACCCCCGCGTTGATATCAGAGCCGTTGAGACCGAAAGAAGTAAACTGCTCACGCTGTTAAATGATCGCCGGTTGGATGCAATGATGGCGGCAGGCGGCTTTTCTCCGGATGTGGGTGAGAGCCTTGAAATAAGTAAAGAGAAGATCTTTGTCGCCGTTTCGGAGGAGAGTGATCTGGCAAGAAAAGGACGCCTGTCATGGGACAGCGTTCAGAGCGTTCCATTCTTGGTGAGTTCGGCTGATCCCGGCCCGGAAATCCATGACTATATCATTCGGAGACTGGCGGGCCTTGGTCGTCGCCCAAATGTGACGCGCCACGGGCTTGGACGAGAAGGGATAATCAATCTCGTCGGTCTCGGGTTGGGCGTCAGCCTCGTAGCCGAACACTGGTGCGGCGTCACCTATCCGGGGGTCGTGTTCCGAGAGATCGGTGAGGAGGATGAGCGTATCCCGTTTTCGCTCGTCTGGCGCGCTGACAATGACAACCCGGCGCTCAGGCGGTTTGTGAGCCTGGCGCGGATCGAGGCGCGGAAGGCTGCCGCTTCTCTTTCCGCCGCTTCGCAAAGGCCCGATCCGTTGCCATGAACCGCGCCAGCATGGGCGCTATCAGCTTTGCAGGCTCGTGGGTCTGGCCGGTCTCGCGAGCGAGCGCGTCGGCATAGGCGACAAGGTCGCGGTGGACGTCGGCGGGCAGTTCCAGGGCCACCTTCACCGGTTTGTCGTCGGGAATGGGTCCGAGCTTCAGTTTCGTCATCGATCAGCTTTCGTAGGGTTCGAGGATGAGGTCGCGGGTGACCATGACCCGCACCGGGAATCCGGGTCGGATGGTCAGGGTCGGCGGCACGGTGAGTTGGCGGCGGACGATCTCGTCCCCGGCGCGGCCGACCGTGTCCTGGGCGCCATCGCGGATCGCCTCGGCGATCTCGTCGTCATTGTCCTGGCCAAACTCCAGACCGATGTTGAGGATGGTCGCGAGGCCGGCGGCGCGGAGAAGCTGACCCCAATGATAGTCGACGCCGTCTTCGAGACCGCCGTAGCCGGCTTCGTCGGCGCCGGGCTGGCGTTCGAGCACGATTGAGCGCCCGTTCGGCAGGACCATCCGGGTCCAGACCAAGAGCACGCGACGCTGGCCGAAGGCGACGCGGCTGTCATACTCGCCGATGAGCCGCGCGCCTTGCGGGACCAACAGGAAACGCCCGGTCGGGCTGTCATAGATATGCTCCGTCACTTGGGCGGTAATCTGACCGGGTAGATCGGAGCGCAGGCCGGTCACCAGTGCGGCGGGGATCACCGCGCCGGCCTGAAGCACGTAAGGGCTTGCTGGGTCCACGAGACGTTCGCCGCTTGTGGTGCGACGATCGACAGGCTGGTCGAGAAACGCTTGACGCCTCTCCACGGCATCCGGTTCTGACCCAGGCTGCGCGAGCGCCGGAAACACCGTCTGCGGATCGATCTGCGGGCCTGTCGGGGCTGTGACGTCCAGAAGGCCTCCGCTCTCGGCGGTGGTCGCATCATGGAACAGCCGACTGAGGCGCGCCGCCTCCTGCTCCTGCAAGCGTATCTGCTGTTCCGGGTCCATGGCGGGACCGGGTGCGACGGGCGCGACCGGCACAGGCTCGCCGCGCTCGCGCGCCGCCAGAACCGGGCGTCCGAGTTCGCCGGGGAGTGGCGGGCCGAGTTGCGGGACCTGGCTGTAATCCTCCGGCAGCGACAAGAGCTCGTCGGCGGTCGGCACGCGCTCGGTGTTGAACAGCTCCGCCGGTCCATCGCCGCGCTCCGGGTCCTGCAGAGCGACGATCAGGATCGCGCCGAGGCTCAAGCAGCCGGCCGCGGCGAGGATGCCGAGCGTCCTGCGGGAGAGGCGCATGACCCGCGGCGGATCGGGCCGCAGGCGCAGCTCGGCGGCGATCTCAGCCTCGGGACGCGGACCGGGCCGGATCTCCTTCTCCTCTCGGCCGTCGCCTGGGTCGCTCATGAGTCCGCTCCGACATGGCGTGCTGGCGCGCGCCTAACGCCATCGGTGCGGACGATGCGCACCACCTGTTGACGATCGCCGAGACGCAGTTCGGCGGCGGCGACGAGCCGGTCGACGATGATGTAATTGCGGCGGATGCGGTAGTTGACGAGCTGGCCTTCGCCTTCCGGTCCGATGATGAAGAGCGGCGGCATCTCGCCCTGGCCGATGCCGCGCGGGAACTCGATGAAGACCTGCCGGCCGTCATCGAAGGCGCCGCGGGGCCGCCAGGGTGGTCGGTCGCCTTCGATACGGTAGCGGAAGCGAAGATTGTCGAGCGCGACGTCGCGCCCGATCGGCAGCGCGGCCTCGGCGTCGGCGTTGCCGCGCCGGAGCGCGATCAGCTCGTCTTGCGGATAGCGCCAGGAGACCGACGCCATATAGGCGCTCGGATGCGCGCGAAGCTCCAGATGATAGGTCCGCCGGTCGGTGTTGATGACGAGGTTGGTGAAGATATCGGGCCGGGTCGGCTTGACCAGGATGTGCGTGCGCTGCGTGTCGCCCGCGCCGCTGATCGTGTCGCCAATGATCCAGCGGGCCGTGTCGCCTGCCGCGATCGGGCCGTTGCCGACCAAGCTCTCGCCCGGTTGCAAGGCGATGTCGGTGACCTGTCCAGGCGAGGAATAGACCTGGTAGAGCGCCCCGGCGCTGTAGGGATAGAGCTGGACCGCGTTGATGAAACCGTCGCGGACGGGTTCGATGCGGGCGGCGGCGTTGGCCTCCTCGATCCGTTCGGGCGGCTCTCCGGCTTCGGGCACCGGTCCGCCGTCCTCGACGGGCATGAGCTGGCCCGGCAGCGGCAAAGGCACGGGCCGCTCGACCACTTCGACCGGACGGGCGGGTTCTGGCAGAAGCGTCGCCTCGATGGGTGGCTCGTCATAGTCGATCTGGGGCGGCCGGAACGTGGAACATCCGGACAGCACTGTTGCTGCAAGCAGGATCGCCGGAAGCGCCGCTGAGTGAAGGGTCTTGATTTTCATTGTGCGCTCTCCCGTGACCAGTTGATGGCGTGAACGAAAATGCCGAGTGGATTGCTGCGCAGCCGCTCGGCGTCGCGCGGCGGCTGGATCGCGATGGTGAGGATCGCCGTCCAGCGCTCGGTCTGGCTGAGTTGGCCGTTCTGGTAACGCCGCTCGATCCAGGCGACGCGGAAGCTGTTGTCGGAGGCGCGGATGACGCTGGAGACCTCGACGGAGATCTGCGTCTGACCGACCCGCGCGAAGGGATCGTTGACCCGCGCATAGTCGTTGAGCGCCAGCGCGCCGCGATCGGTGGTGAAGTCGTAGGCGCGCAGCCAACTCTGGCGCAGCACGATCGGATCGGCCGGGACTTGCCGGACGTTTTCGATGAAGCGCGCCAGGTGGAAAGCGATCTGGGGATCGGTCGGCCGATAGTCTGCGGTCGCCGGCGCCACAGCCTGGGCCTGCCCGAGGTCATCCACCTCGACCACGTAGGGCACGATCGTCCCTTGCGTCGATTGCCAGGCGAGCGCGCCGGCCAGTCCGCCGGAGAGCGCGAGGCAGCAGAAGGCCATGAGCCGCCAGTTGCGCGCCTGGACCCGCGCCGAGCCGATGCGCTCGTCCCAGGCTTGCGCTGCCTTCTGATAGGGCGTGACCGGCTCGGGGCTCGTGGCGTAGCGAACGCTGGGGCGTTTGAAGAGGCTCATGGTTTCTCCGAGAGGCTGACCGACGTGCCCGCTCCGCCATGGTCGCCAGAGCGAACGACATGGGCAGCCGTGGCGACGCCGTGATTGAGGGTCTGCTGTCGCCGGAGGCGCTGCGCCCAAGCGGGCGGGCCGCCATTTGACGATCCTGGGGCGGACGCCGGCATGTCCGCCGCATTCGAGAACTTGCCGCCGGTCGCGGTGAACGCAGCCCGCGATCCGCTTTCATAGCTCTCCTTCATCGCGCCAGCAGCCTTGCGCAGGGGACTTCCCGCAGCGCTCATCCCGGCCTTGCCGACATTCGCGAGACCGGCGGCGACACTGGATGCGCCGCCGCCAGCGCTGGAACTGCCAAGGCGATAGGCGGTCGAAGCGCCGCCGGCGACGGAAGCCGCCCCACGCGCGCTGGCTCCAACGGCTCCGGCGGCGATGCCGCCCGCCATGGCGCCGCCCACAGCGAGACCGCCCGCTGCGAGACCCGTGCCCACTGCGGCGCCGGCGCCAAGCTGCGGTCCGCCCGAGACGATGCCGTTGGCAATGCCGGGGCCGAAGATCCCGAGGGCCAAGAGTGACAACGCCGCGAGCACCACGGCCATGGCATCTTCGATGGTCGGCTCGCCGCTGAAACCGGCGGTGAACTCGCCGAAGATGGTCGAGCCGATTCCAACGATGACCGCGAGCACTAGGGCCCGTTGACAATCAGGGGATTCCCATCCGCACCGAAAAATGATTCAAGATCCTTTTTACCGGGGGTCTTGAGAATGGATGCGGAGCGTTTCGTCATCACGGACAGGGTTTGGGAGAGGGTTGCGCCGCTGCTGCCTGGCAAGGCGACGGACTGTGGCGTGACGGCGGCGGATAACCGCTTGTTTCTGGAAGCCGTCATGTGGCGGGTGCGCACGGGGTCCCCTTGGCGCGATCTACCGGCTGTTTTCGGCAATTGGAACAGTACGTTCCAGCGTTTCCGACGGTGGGCGAAGGCGGGTGTTTTCGAGCGGGTGTTCGAGGAACTCTCTGGAGAGCCGGATTTCGAATACGCGATCATCGATGGCACCATCGTCAGCGCTCACCAGAAGGCGAGCGGCGCAAAAGGGGGGCTCAAAATCAGGTTCATCACGGAATTCCGGGGAAGGCGGCGCGGATCTTGAGGAAGAAGTAGGCGTCATCGCGGAAGCCGTAGGCCATCCGCTTGATGACCTTGATGCGGTTGTTGATGCCTTCGAGGACGCTGGTGTTGAGGCGCCAGACGGTTGCGGCCGCGATGCCTGCGAGGTAAGGCTCAAGGCGCGTGGCGAAGCGCATCAGGGCCGGAATGGCGCTGTCACGCGCCTTTCTGGCCCAGTCGTTCCAGGCGGTACGGGCGGCTTCAGGCGAGGACAGTCGCCACAGGCCCTTGAGTTCGTCCCTGAGGACATAGACCGTCATGAGGGATTGATTGGCGGCCAGTAGTTCATTGAGCCGGACATGATCCTCCTCGCGCCCTATGGTTTCACGATTCCGCAGGAGGAGCCAACGCGCCGTCTTGACGACTTTGCGTGCTTTCTTGTCGTGGCGGAGCCGGTTCGCCTCGTCGACACGAACCCGATCGATGACCTCGCGGCCGTACTTGGCAAT